>NZ_JCAUAV010000004.1:0-407978 GCF_059692115.1 Paenibacillus sp. J31R30
TCTGGCGGTTTTCCAAGTTTCTCTTTACTTGCTACTTCTTCTTGCTCCTTCTTTTGCTCTTGCTGCCTCTCACCAGTGTTTTGCTCAACTTCCCGCGGCTTTTCAAGTGTCCCTTTGCTTGCTACTTCTTCTTGCTCCTTCTTCCGCTCTTGCTGCCGCTCACCTGCGTTTTCCTCAGCTTCTGGCGGTTTTCCAAGTTTCTCTTTACTTGCTACTTCTTCTTGCTCCTTCTTTTGCTCTTGCTGCCTCTCACCAGTGTTTTGCTCAACTTCCCGCGGCTTTTCAAGTGTCTCTTTGCTTGCTACCTCTTCTTGCTCCTTCTTCCGCTCTTGCTGCCGCTCACCTGCGTTTTCCTCAGTTTTCGGCGGCTTTTCGAGAGTTTTAACATTCTCTATCTTATCAGCTTTTGAATCCTCGACTTTTTTATAGTTTTCAAAGTCAAATTGCTTAACTTCTTGTTTGTTATCCGATAAATGTTGCTCTTGATCGTTCAGTTCCGTCCTTTTTTGGTATTTATCAAAATTATAGGTTTCATTTTTCTCCTTCTTCGCTTCATCACGTTCTAAATGATTAACCTTATTAACCTCTGTGTCCCTAAACAGATATTTGTCGAAGTTATGAGTTTCTGATTTTTTCGTATTCCCGTCTTGCACATTTTCAAATTGCTTAAATTTATTACTTTCCGGTTTTACCTGTTCGGCTTCTTTCTTTTGTTTTTCATATTCATTGACTTCAATCCGATCACTCATGGGACATTCCCCTTAATACCATGACTTTTTTTTATAAAATCAATAACCACTTCACGCTTGTAACTTTCCTCCATATTAGCCTTCTCCAAGAAGAGATTTAAAGAGCAAATCTTGGCGTGTATGTTATCTATTAATGACAACCCATTATTATTTAACATGTTGAATAAACTATCAATCCATGACGGAGCATATTGTTCTTCATGAATATCTAGCAACATCTGATCCTTCCATCTCTGTTTCATAATGAATTGATCCATTTTCAACATGTTATCCCTCTGGTTACACTTATCCATACAAAAAGCACATGCAGGACCAAAAGAATACTTTTTATCATAATTTCCAAACTCTGTTTGTACTTTCTCCTTTACTGATGCGACCACTTCAGATCGGGAATAATTATAATCTTCTTTCACTAACGGCATTTGAACCAGTTTAGGTCGAGTATCTCCTTCCGCATAAACCGCTGCCAGTCCCCGTTTAAGAGTACTTATATAATCAATTTGCTCTTTGTTCATATTCATCGATTGACCGATAAGTTCACGATCTTCTTTCATGACAATACGATGTACAATCTTTAAATTGGTGTTTTTCAAAGTATCCGGGGCTAGTTTCGTTGGGACTTGATCTGCAATCAGGAATCCTTGTCCATAGCTACGTATCTCGGCAAGTAGATTAGTAAAGAATTCTACAGATTTCGCTCTCGGATTAGCCCCTTCACCACCAGAAACATTCGCTAGAAGGCGATGTGCCTCTTCAATTAGAATAAGATGTTCAAACTTTTTGTTTCTAGAAAGCTTTGTCCTCCTAAATTCATATAGTTGTACAAGGATAATTCCCATCATAAATGCTTTTACATCATCATCGCCTATATCTTCAAGTTCCATTACAACAGGCCGGTTCAATAAGTTTTCAATGGGGATAGACTTGTCTGTATTTAACATTGCGCCCTTTCCGCCAACACGCAATGAATGGATTCTTGCTTTTAGAGCTGCCGTTATATCTGCCTTTAATCGACTATCATAGCCTAATTGATCTACTACTATATCCACCTTGTAATATAAATCATCCAAAGTTGGAAAAGAATTGACTCCAAATTTATTGCTGTTATTTAAAACGTCCCAGCCTCTATCTTCGTATATTCTGTAGATGCTAGTTTCGAGCACATGCGGCATAGGCGGGTACAGCTCAAAACTTGCTTTAAAAGTAGATAACACATAATCGATATGGGTTTGAAGCGGAACACCTTCCATTTTTTCAAATGGGTTAATTCTATAAGGAATGGAACCCTCATCTTCTGCTCCCAGCGTAAATATAAGGACATCCTTAAGTCCTTTCATGTTATATAGTTCCCAATATTCGCGTTTAGCCGATTCGATTACCATAAACGGTATGTTGTGCTTATTCCACAGGTTGCTTAGAAGATTTTTCGACGTATTGGATTTCCCTCCACCTGTTATCCCAACTATGAGGCCATGACGGTTTAAGTCACTCACCTCCATTAGGTAAGGAATATCATCCTCCGATAATTGCACATAAGGGCCAATTTCTTCACTGCCGTTAAGAACTTTACCTACTAAAAAACCGTCATTCTCATTTTCGATTCTTCTGCGATCAGCTGTATCAAACTCTACATACTGATCAATATAAAAACCCGGCATTTCTTTTCTGGGAATCTGACAAAAGGTTGCTAGTTCATTCGTAGGCAATATAGTTTGATATAAATATTTAAAACAGTGTATAGTTTTAAGTCCTCCCTGTGAGGGTAAATTCCAGACACCTATTGGATGTTGTTGCGCCTGTAAGTCTGGCAGCTCGTTTGAAGGAAGTTGAAAACCTGACGCACAGGCAAGAATATTATCAATAGGAGTCGTTCTTATTTTCTCCGGCTTTGATTGATCTCCGTTATAAATAGAAGTAATTAAGCTCCGCAACTTTGCTGCTGTTGTAACATCATTAGAAAGATAGTACCCTGCTATTCTCCACATCCCCATTGTCCGGGCTGCATCCAATTTTGTTTCTAAAAAATTAAGATGATCCACATACCGCTGCAAAGTTAAATTCGTAGATTCCCAAGATTCTTTCCCAAGCTTCCCGCCGGTTTCAGATCTTTTAATAAATTTATTGTTCTCATCGATTTCGTTAAGAAGGCGTTCATGCGTCAAGTTAATTTGAAATGGACTCATGGATTTGGCTATGACCATATAAGCCCATTGACTGCCATACATCCCTTTGCACAATCTTTCGATCTGAAGACTTTTACCTTCTCCAAAAGTTTTATTTGTAGGAGACCCTGTAACTATTCCGCCTAATTGCCCAATCGACGATATTTGTTTAGTTACCTGTTCCATGTTCATATTCTCCATCTTTATGAATGAATACGAAGCAAGTAGGGACGAGGATAAGACGCTTTCATTCAACTCATTAATCCCCAAATAGATGCTAATCTCTCTACGAGTTCCAAGCACCAAGAAAGTAAATGTTGCTTGCTGAGCAGATAAGCCACTGAGAACATCGGTCATTATAGAATCAAAATCAATGCTTTCTTCCCTTTCCCAAAAGTTTGAGATCCCCCGTATTTTTATAAAACTTAGACGATCCCTTGCTTCCATTTGTACAACGTTATTTACATTCAATTTATCCAAGTATGATTTTCTTAACAAATGATCTTTGTCTTGCACTGCTGTCATATCTATTGTATGTAGCTGCAATATAGATCCTCCTTAACAAGATAAAAAGCACCCGAACAATAATTGCTTTTGCCTGATCATCTAAATATCTTTTTAAAACCGAACCAAATAAGTCCAAGGATTATTAACAGGGGTAAAATGGCTCCTATTATACTAAAAATAAGATTCATAGTAGCTGAGACAATGTAGTCTAACAAACTAATCCAATCAATTGTTAATATGGAGTAAATAATTCCTACAATTACAAATAGAAATATTGCAGTTATGAATCGAACGGTCCCCGCACCAATGCCACCTCTTACTGAGACAGCAGTTTTACTATTCATATTCTCAATATGATGAGCTAAAATTGTACCATTACGATCGTGTTTCCCATAAACTTGAACGATATGGTGATTACCTATTTTCCCGCGCAAAATTTTCCCATATAAGATGACCTCGTGACCCTCATGTATATCATCATAAACTTGAAATGAATTCATATATTTATCTCTATTAAAAGGAATACCAGAAAATAATGATCTAAACCATTTTTCTGGCAAACTACTATGTACTTCTTCCTCTTGAAAATTATCTACTTGCCCTTTTATTGATATACGCGATGAGGCTTTTTGTTTTGATTTAATTCGATTAATTGCTGAAACTTTTTCTGTACTTCTATTGTTCGTTTGATCGACTGTCACACTAGGTCTATGACTAGAACTCTTATTGCTATGATGATCAATCACATCTTCATAAATATCCGCAAAATCGTCATGATGAACAGATTGATTAAAATTACTCTGTTGCTTCTTCCTAAGAAAATTCCCGCACCTCGGACATTCGCCTTGATTTGCCTGGTACTCAATTCCATCTGAACAAATAGCGCACTCTTTAATCATATTTTCTCCTCTCAAAAATTGTCCTCGAAGCCTTTCATTATTTTTTAAAAATTATGTAATATAAACCTTACTATATGGTCATATCTATTCTACATCAAAAACTGCTTGAATATGATAACAAATTTAATAAAGAACCAAATTTTAATTAGGCCTTTCGTCTCATACCCAAAAAGAGTACCCATTGCTCCCGCTAAAAACAAAGATGTCAAAAAGAAACCAAAGAAAAAAGAGGCCACCCATAAGTTCAGTGAACTCATGAGAAGCCTCTAATATTTCTACCGATGTTATCCTCGCGACATTACCATACCTCAAACCCCTTATAAATCAAGGGAATTGGGCACTTCTTACATCATGCCGCCCATACCGCCCATGCCGCCCATATCAGGCATGCCTGGTTTGTCTTTTTCTGGCTTATCAGCGATAACCGCTTCTGTTGTCAAGAACATAGCTGCAACAGATGCTGCGTTTTGAAGTGCGGAACGTGTTACTTTCGCAGGGTCAACGATACCAGCTTCGAACATGTTTACCCATTGTCCAGTTGCTGCGTTGTAGCCGATGCCTACTTTTTCGTTTTTCAAGCGCTCAACGATAACGGAGCCTTCTTGACCAGCGTTAGCTGCGATTGTGCGAACTGGCTCTTCAAGGGAACGAAGGATGATGTTAACACCCGTTTGCTCGTCACCAGAAGCGACAACTTTCGCTACTGCGTTGTATACGTTAACTAGGGCAGTACCACCACCAGATACGATACCTTCTTCAACTGCTGCACGAGTCGCGTTCAAAGCATCTTCGATGCGAAGTTTGCGCTCTTTCAATTCAGTTTCAGTCGCTGCGCCAACTTTGATAACAGCTACGCCGCCAGAAAGTTTAGCCAAACGCTCTTGAAGTTTTTCTTTATCGAAATCGGAAGTTGTTTCTTCCAGTTGGGAACGAATTTGTGTAACGCGAGCTGCGATATCTTTCGGGTTACCAGCACCATCAACGATGATTGTGTTTTCTTTGGTAACACGGATTTGACGAGCGCTACCCAATTGATCAGGAGTTGTGGATTTCAGATCCAATCCAAGCTCTTCTGTAATCACTTGGCCACCTGTTAGAGCAGCGATATCACCCAACATCGCTTTACGACGGTCACCGAAACCAGGAGCTTTAACAGCTACGCAAGTGAATGTGCCACGAAGTCTGTTAACTACAAGCGTAGCTTGCGCTTCGCCTTCAACATCTTCAGCAATGATTAGAAGTTGTTTACCGGATTGAACCACTTTTTCAAGAACAGGCAAAATTTCTTGGATGTTCGAGATTTTTTTGTCCGTGATCAAGATGTACGGGTTGTCTAGAACTGCTTCCATTTTATCCGTATCAGTGATCATGTATGGGGAAGTGTATCCACGGTCGAATTGCATACCTTCTACAACCTCAAGCTCCGTCAAGAAGCCTTTGGATTCTTCAACTGTGATAACACCGTCTTTACCTACTTTTTCCATAGCTTCAGCGATCAACTCGCCTACTTCTTCGTCAGCAGCAGAGATTGCCGCTACTTGTGCGATGGATTGTTTGCCTTCGATTGGCTTCGCGATCTTTTGAAGCTCTTCTACAGCCGCTTTAACAGCTTTCTCGATACCTTTGCGGATAACCATTGGGTTAGCGCCTGCAGTAACGTTTTTCAGACCTTCACGGATCATAGCTTGTGCTAGAACCGTTGCAGTTGTTGTACCGTCACCGGCAACATCATTAGTTTTGGTAGCAACTTCTTTAACAAGTTGTGCTCCCATGTTTTCGAAAGCATCTTCAAGCTCGATTTCTTTCGCGATCGTAACACCGTCATTTGTGATCAACGGGCTGCCGAATTTTTTCTCAAGAACAACGTTACGGCCTTTTGGACCAAGTGTTACTTTAACGGCATTCGCCAAAGCATCTACCCCGCGAAGCATCGCGCGGCGTGCGTCTTCACTGAACTTAATTTCTTTTGCCACGATAGGAAACCTCCTCTAATTAAAAACCTAGATATAAATTGTTAAAACGTCTAGCCGATCTATATGCTGCTCTAACTTAGGCTAATACAGCGAGGATGTCGCTTTCGCGCAAGATCAACAGTTCGCGGCCTTCGTATTTCACTTCAGTTCCAGCGTATTTGGAGAAAATGATGCGGTCGCCTTCGCTTACTTCAAGCGCAACGCGTACGCCATCTTTCAACGCGCCAGCGCCAACGGCTACAACTTTACCTTCTTGTGGTTTCTCTTTAGCTGTATCTGGCAGCACGATGCCACTTGCTGTAGTCTCCTCTTTCGCAACGGCTTCAATGATAACTCGATCACCTAACGGTCTGATCATGGAAAAATAGCCTCCTTTAGAAAATTGGTCTTAGTTATATTTCTTTATTAGCACTCGAATGTGTTTAGTGCTAACAACACCTCTTATGATACTCATTCTGGGAGTAATTTGCAAGTCCTTTTACACATTTTTCATTCTTTAGGACACCCCCCTCATTCTACCCAATTGATAACCAAATATTCCCTAAGAAAATGAAAAAAAAATAGCCCGCCCGGAATCCGGAAGTCAGACTATTTTTACGCATTTCCTCATTTAGGACCATACTCCAGTTCCCATGCCGCATCGTTCGCAAGCTGTTTGCGATAAATAATACCGGACATAAGGACGCTGAATTCATATAAGATAATGAGCGGAACCGCAACCAGAATTGCTGAAATCGCATCCGGCGGGGTAATGACGGTTGCTAGAATGACTAGCAGCATATACGCATATCTTCTAAACTTATGCAGACGCTTCGGATTCAGCAGCTTAATCTTCGTCAGGAACATCACGACAATCGGCATCTCGAACACTATGGCCAGTGGAAGTATGATGTTGAACATGAATGTGAAGTATTGCGCTGCACCGTACATCTCCGTAATTTCGAGGCTTTTGCTAATCGCTGATGTAAAGTAAAAAGCCATCGGAAAGACAACCCAATATCCGAAGGAGAGCCCTACTAAAAACAATACAAAGGCATACGGAATATAAATGATCGAAGCTCTTTGCTCCGTTTCCCGCAGGCCAGGTTTAACGAACGCCCATATATGATACAGAATAACGGGTAAAGTAATAAGAAGACCAACGGCTAAGCCGAAATTCATATACAATCGCAGGGCATCCCACGGGGAGAACACGTTCCAACCGATGCCATCTGCTGGCGGGATATTTTTGAGATATCGAATGACGGGCTTCGCCACAATGAGTCCAGCCACCATGCCAACGACCAAAACAACTAATATCCACATAATACGTTTGCGCAACTCACCAAGGTGCTCAACGAGTGACATTTCTTCGTTTTTCAACTGATTTCACCTACCTAATCTTGTGGATACAACTCAAACGGTCGAACCACTTGCTATGCTACAAAATCAAAATCTAAAACTAATCCGGCAATCTCCGGGGATTGCTTGTGCTGCCTGACTGCTGCGCTGGCGCCGGGGTAGGGGCCGAGGCTTGTGCAGGAGCGGAGGACAACACATCGCTTGCTGCTTCTGAGTGCACAGCTGGCACGGACAACGCCTCTGCAGCTTCTACCGGCGAACCGGCAATTTGAACAACCTCCGATGACTTGTTGGTTACGAATGCCACCGCAGGCTTCACTTCTGGTAAGCTGATTGGCTCAGCCACGGCTTCCTTGCTCAGCAAGATCGAGGCTTGTTGTGACTCTGTAAGAGAAGCCATAGAACCGTCAGCTGGTGCAACCACGCTGGCTACAGCAACAGGTGTAATCGGGTCTGGTACAACTGGCGTTTTGGATGGGAGCGGTGCTTTCGGCTCATCATTCATCAGCTCGTTGGTGGCTTGCTTGAAATCCCTTAATGTCTTACCAAGCATTCGGCCAATTTCCGGCAGCTTCTGCGGTCCGAATATAACTAAAGCGACGACAGCAATCAATAAAAGCTCGGTAAATCCTATATTCTGAAACATGGACTTCATCTCCATTATGTGTTGCGTTATGATGCAATCAAATATATTTCTCAAAACAGGAAAATGACTGGATACATCCTTTGGCAGGCTTGATCCAGGTCATTTGTCATCTTAACACTGATAAAATCCCCCGTAGCCCATCTCCGTGATGTCACTACGCACGATTACCTCGCCTGCGCAGATGCGCGGCAGCAGCACATCAAAGGACGTATACGGGTCGTGCATTACACACCCCGGCAAGCCCATGATCGGCAGATCGCCTAGATAGGCGATCATCAGCATCGAGCCCGGCAGCATCGGCGTGCCGTAGCTGACCACTCGGGCGCCGGCCGCCTTGATCGCACCTGGCGTGCGATCATCCGGGTCCACGGACATGCCGCCCGTGACCAACACCAGATCCACGCCCAACGCCTGCAGCGCGTGGATCTCACCCACAATCGCTTCGCTGTCATCCGACACGAAGCGTTGCTCGACAACCTCGGAGCAGAGCTGCGCGACCTTCTCTTTCACAACTGGGCCGAATTTATCTTCGATTCGGCCCTTGAAGACCTCGCTGCCCGTCGTGATCACGCCGACACGCAGCTTTTGAAATGGCTTCACCTCTAACAAGGTGAAGCCCTCTTCACGTCGAGCGGCAGCTAACCGCTCAACAGCCTCAACCTTCGCTTCGTCGACAATCAGCGGGATCACCCGCGTGCCGACCAGGGAAGCGCCTGCCTGCACGACCGTGTTGCTGCGAATCGTCGACAACACAACCTCATCGATGGCGTTCACACTGTCCACGAACGCCTTATCGATCTTCACCAAGCCGTGAATCTCCGATTTCACGTTCACTTTACCCTCATGCGGATCAGTCAACTTAAGATCCGCACTCGCCTTCGCACTTGCACGCGCATCTGTCCCGGCGATCGCCCGCGCCATGCGCAACGCAGCCTCATCCTCATGGAGATAGCCTGGCTGCAGCTCCATTACATAGATATGCTCCTTGCCAATGCTCAGCAAGGCAGGAATATCCGCCTCCGTCACTTGATGCCCTTTGCGGAACAGACGGCCCTTGAACTCGCCTGGCAGGATCTGCGTGAGATCATGCGGTAGAATCATCCCGATCGCATCCTCCACCTTCACCTCACGCAGCATGGAAGTGTCTTTGTATTTCACCCGTGATCGCCTTCTTTGCCTGTCAGAATTCCCAGCGCATGAGGAAGTTGATCAATAATCGCCATCAAATTCTCTTGAACACCCTTCGGACTACCAGGCAGATTAATGATCAGTGTGCGTCCACGAATACCAGAGACAGCTCTGGAAAGCATCGCTTTCTTCGTTTTTTGCATCGAGATCATGCGCATCGCTTCAGCAAATCCTGGAGCAACACGATCAATCACATTGAGCGTTGCTTCTGGTGTGACATCACGCGGAGCCAGGCCGGTTCCGCCTGTTGTTAGAATTAAATCAGCTTGATAATAATCAGTCATTTCTATTAAGGAAGCCATAATTTCGTCCATCTCGTCCGGAACCACCCGGTACTCGATGATCTCGCCTTGAATTTCCTCTTCAATCAGCTCGCGGATTACCTGAGCGCTAGTGTCTTCTCGTTCTCCTCGGTAACCGCGGTCACTGGCTGTCAAAATCGCAACTTTCCAGTGCATCCTTCGTCACCTCTCCCCCCGTGTTCACTGAATGAGATCAACCCACTAACCGGCGTGACGCATCACGCTTTATTGTCTTGCCTGTGAAAATCCCCGTTTTTACCGCCTGTTTTCATAACAAGCAGCGTCGAGTTAATGATCATGTCCTTCTCTACTGCCTTGCACATGTCGTACACGGTCAATGCCGCGGCGGAAACAGCCGTTAAGGCTTCCATTTCTACCCCAGTAGGACCCGTTGTTCGTACAGTTGCTTCTATGTAAAGTTCATTGATGCCATTGTTCGAGAACTGAATATCTACCCCAGTTAAAGCAATGGGATGGCACATCGGTATCCAGTCAGACGTTTTCTTGGCGGCCATGATGCCAGCCACTTGAGCCACGGCGAGGACATCGCCTTTTTTCATTTTACCCTGCAGGATTAATTCTAGCGTTTCTGTCTTCATTAATAAGGTAGAGCGAGCAGTGGCTGTGCGCTTCGTCTCATCTTTATCCGATATGTCGACCATTCGCGCTCTTCCCTGTTCATTAAAATGCGTCAATGGTGAAGAATCGGGCACTGCAATCACCTCTATATTAGCTTTCTGTTTTGAACACCATCTTACTTTCGGTTACGATGCCATCCACTCGGAAGTCATGCCACGATGAAGGCACAGCAGGAATCAGTTGGTTGTCAAAAGCTGCCGCAACGGCAAAAGGTCTTTTCAGACCACGCGCAGCAAATAGCTGCATGAAGCGATCATAGAAACCGCCGCCATAACCCAGTCGTCCAAAATCCAGATCAAAAGCTAACCCTGGCACGACAATCATCGAAATCGTACCCAAATCATGTTCAATCAGAACATCACTGCGCGGCTCTCTGATCCCATAGGCACCACTTTCGAGATCTTCATAACGGCTTATGATATGCAAGTTCATCGTTTTCGTATCTGCCACTACCTTCGGTATCAGCACACGAATTCCCTGCTGCCAGCACCATTCCATTAATGGCGCAACGTCCGGCTCTGAACGGAAAGGCATATAGCTCATCAGCGTTGGCTGAGGATTGGATGGTACTTGCCCCTGATCAAACAGCTTATCTGAACATAGCTTCACCATTCTCTGGTTTATCAGCTGTTGCTTCTCGTCACGTGTCTCCGCAACAATTGAAGCACGTCGTATTTCCATTTCCTTGCGTAATTCTATTTTCCGCTCTCGGATGTTCATCATAAGCTACAGCCCTTCCTAGCGAGGAGTGGTTTCCCCCATTTTAACATAAATAAAGTAAAAAACTATACTCGTACGGGAGACGCTGTCGAATAGGCTTTATTTCAGGTCATTAAACACGCTAATTCCCACCTATGCCTAGTCACACCATGTCTAAATTAAGCATACGTTGCTCGCTCACTTCGTGTATACTATTGTATTGATGGGATCGAATTGCCGTCCTAAGGTGATCTTAAAAAGGTTCTTACATTAATATGTATCCAAATCGCAGGAGGTAGCAGCAACATGCTATTACAAGTTTCTAACATATCCAAAAGCTACGGAGTACGCTCAGTACTCTCTAATATAACGCTTCAGATTGAAAATCGGGAACGCATCGGGCTTGTCGGTGTCAATGGCGCAGGGAAGTCTACCCTTCTCCAAATCATCGCAGGTGAAATGTCCTATGATAGCGGCGATCTATTCAAAGCGAAGGAAACCAAAATCGGTTATTTGAAGCAAAACAGCGGACTTAACACAGACAAATCCATATGGAATGAGCTTCTCAGCGTGTTCAGTTCCCTATTGGAAACAGAACGCGAGCTGCGTGAGCTGGAAGCCCAGATGGCTGACCCCGATCTCATCTCTGATGAGAAGAAGTATGAGTCCACGATGAATCGGTATGCGCTGCGCTCCGAATGGTTTCGTGAGCATGGCGGCTATGAAATTGAGGCTAAGATTCGCGGTATTTTGCACGGGATGGGCTTCGGACAATTCTCTCCAGATACGTTAGTCAACACCCTCAGCGGAGGGCAGAAAACGAGATTAGCACTAGCTAAAATGCTGCTGGAAGAACCCGATCTGCTCATGCTCGATGAGCCTACCAACCATTTGGACATCGCTACATTGACGTGGCTCGAAGGCTATTTACGCGGCTACCCAGGCGCAATTCTCGTCGTTTCACATGACCGCTATTTCCTTGATGCGCTGGTAACGTCCATTTATGAAATTGAACGTCACGCCTCCAAACGGTATACGGGCAATTATTCCCGTTTTATCGAAATTAAAGAAGCGAATTATGAAATTGAATTAAAACAGTTTGAAAAACAGCAGGAGGAAATCTCGAAGCTGGAGGATTTCGTACAGCGTAACATTGTGCGTGCTTCAACAACGAAGAGAGCGCAGTCGCGTCGCAAGCAATTAGAGAAAATGGACCGTTTGGATAAGCCAATGGGCGATTTGAAACGTGCCTCGTTCTCATTCGAAATCGAGCAAACTTCAGGGAAAGAAGTTCTGCAGGTTGACCGATTATCGCTTTCGTACGATGGCCGAAAACGTCTCCTCGATGGCGTCTCGTTCCAGCTTCGTCGTTCCGAAACCGCTGCGCTAATCGGGCCTAACGGGGTCGGGAAATCCACCCTGCTCAAAACCTTGATCGGTCAGCACAAGCAAGACGCTGGTACGTTCAAATGGGGTGCTGGCGTCACGATCGGTTATTACGATCAAGAGCAGAAAGGCTTAAATCCATCCAACAGCGTATTGGAAGAAGTGTGGAACACCTATCCTCATCTCGAGGAGGCGCGTATTCGCACCGTGCTCGGGAGCTTTCTTTTCAGCGGCGAGGATGTGTTTAAGAAAGTTGCTGCCTTGAGCGGCGGGGAAAAAGCCCGTGTCTCCCTTGCCAAGCTCATGCTTCAAAAGGCAAACGTATTGATTCTTGATGAGCCTACCAATCATCTCGATTTATATAGTAAAGAAGTGCTGGAATCGGCTTTGATGGATTACGAAGGCACGCTGCTATTCATCTCTCATGACCGGTATTTCCTCAATAAAATGGCGGAAAGCATGCTCGATCTACAGAAGGATGGCTTAACCAGCTACCTCGGCAACTACGACGACTATGTGGAGAAAAAAGCAGAGCTTGCTGAAATGGACGCGAAGCGTTTGGCCAAAGAGGCGGAGAAAAAAACAGCTGGAAGTTCATCTTCAGGGTCATCGTCATCAGTTACTGCTGCAAAATCTGAATCCAATAGTGGTGGCAGTTACGAGGCGGACAAGTTGGCTAAGCGTGAAGAACGCAGTCGTCAGCGGAAGCTGGAACAGCTAGAGCTGGATATCGCTCGTCTTGAGGAGGAAGTGACAGCGCTTGAGGCTGAGCTTGCTGATCCGGCTGTGTATAACGACTATATGCTTGTTCAGGAGAAAACGGCCGAAGTTGATAAGCGGAAGAGCTCACTTGCGGCTTGTTATGAGGAATGGGAAGTTTTATTGGCTTAAAATAGGGTTTGAAAAGGAGTTCACATCGGTAGATGTGGACTTTTTTTGTTGTTCGACGGTTTTTGAGCGGTCGCCCTGTGGACAAGTTCACAAAATGTTCAAAGTTACCCACAGAAGCGGCAGATTTCATAGCGCTTTTCATTGACCGCACCTTTTAGCGCCTACCTTTCTCCATGCCAGACCGATCTTATGCACAGCAAAATAATGACGAATTGTTCCGATAATTTCGAAGGGTTTCTATTTCACGCATTTTAGTTATGCACAACGTTATCCACAGAAAAAGGGAGGCATTTTCCGCCCCCCATTAACCTTTCTCTTATTTCTCCACAAGGTTATCCACATTACCCACATTTTTTTGTGAAAAAGTTATCCCTTTACATCCCCTTAAAAAAAGGTTGATCTATCGGGTTTTCTTAGAGTTATACACATTGTACACAGGGGCTGTGCATAACCTTGCTCACATGCTGTGTATATATCTAAGTTTTCTTACAATTTAGGGCCACGGAATGAAATCTGTTGATTACGAAGCTGTTATTACCGTCGAAGGCGCTTCGGTCGTTACACTATTTTGCATGCGAATGGCTTGATTACATGCCGAGATGAACGCTTTGGCTACCGCGACAAGGACATCCTGGTCGATCCCAGTATTCTTGTAGGTTTGGCCGCCAACAGAAATTGTGACCTCAGCTTCGCCAGTCGCTTTTTCACCTGTGGACAACGAATGCAGCTCAAGATCAGAGAATTCTACATCCATAGGGATCGCTTGCTGGAGACAGTGAACGATAGCCTCAATCGGGCCTTCCCCTGTGCCGGAGTATACGCTCTCTGTGCCCGTTTGATTATTGCGAACGGATACGGAGGCAACACGATTGCGATCGCTGCTCGAAATGACCTGCATGTGCGACAGGGTGAAAGGCTCCATTTGCCCATCAACTGTGCTGCCTACAAGCTCCATCAGTTGGTCGTCTGTGACCATTTTCTGCTCGTCGGCTTTTTCTTTGAAACGTGTATACAGGGAATCCAGTTCCTCACCTGTAAGCTCGATGCCAAACTGACCAACACGATGCTTCAGTGCGTGACGCCCTGAGTGCTTGCCAAGGATAATCATGGAGCGTGGGATACCCAGCTTTTCAGGATCCATAATCTCGTAGGTATTGCGGTTTTTCAGCAGTCCATCCTGATGGATGCCCGCTTCATGCTGGAAGGCATTACGGCCGACAATCGGCTTGTTATAGGCAATCGGGAAGCCCATGATGCGGCTGACCATTTTGGATGTGTTAAAAATCTCACTCGTCACGATACCCGTCTCTACGCCCATCGAATGCTTCCGTGTCTCAATCGCCATGACCAGCTCTTCAAGTGAACAGTTGCCAGCACGCTCGCCGACGCCGTTCACCGTTACCTCTACGTGCGTGACTCCTGCGGCAATGGCTGCAAGGCTGTTGGCAACGGCAAGCCCTAGATCATTATGACAGTGTGCGCTGTACTCTACCGTATCGCCGCCTCTAACACTTTTGCGTACTCGGCGGAACATCGCACCGTACTCCTCAGGAAGTGCATAACCCACTGTATCGGGGATGTTGAGAATCGTCGCACCTTCCGCAATGACAGCTTCCAGCACTTCAAAAAGGAACTCATCGCCTGTACGCGTCGCATCCATCGGCGAAAACTCGATCCGATCGACGAATTGCTTCGCATAGCCGACCATGGCGCGAGCCATCTCCACAACCTGCTGGCGCGATTTGCGCAGCTGGAAATCCAGATGAATGTCCGATGACGAGAGGAACATGTGAATACGTCGCGATGCCGCGTCCTGCGTAGCTTTAACCGCTGCATCGATGTCGGCTTTGACCGCGCGGGCGAAGCCGCAGATCTCAACGCCTTGCAGTTCGCGTGAAATTTGCTGAACCGCCTGGAAATCGCCAGGACTCGAGATCGGGAAGCCCGGCTCAATCGTGTCGATTCCCAGCAGAGCAAGCTGTCTCGCGATGCGGATTTTCTCTTCTGGGTAGAGGGACGCTCCCGGTGCCTGCTCGCCGTCACGAAGTGTCGTATCAAAAATGCGAATGCGTCTGTTGGTATTTGTGTTGTTTTCCATGGTATTTCCTCCTCAAGGTATGCCCGTATCGGGCTGTGTTCGTTCGATTTCAGGGCGTTTTGCCCGTTGGCGTCTACTGTAGTCGTGTTTTTCATCACTACAGTATGTGATTGGTGGGATGCAGCGTGTTTTCTTGAGCTGTAAGCGTGATTTTCAGCGTTACAGCGTGTGATTGGTCGGATGTGGCGGGTTTCTTGTGCTGTAAGTGTGATTTTCAACGCTACAGCGTGTGAAAAGTCGGATTGAGCGTGTTTTCTTGTGCTGTAAGCGTGATTTTCAGCATTACAGCATGTGATTAGTCGGATGCGACAGGCATTCCCCCCTGTGTACAGTGGCTGCAGCTCACTTTCCACAGACGACAAAAAGACCCGTCATCTCCACATAAGAGACGACGGGTCTTCACCCAGCGCGGTACCACTCTTGTTGACTCCGTTAAGGAGCCCACCTCAGATGTAGCCAGCAAGCTGCTCGCTACATCACCCGATCACGGAGGTCATCCGTTCATCCCTAACAGCTGTTCACCAGCCGATCAGGATGACCGCTTCCAAGCGAGTTCAGGGCGTTCTCGGTCTGCGTCGCATCAACCCGCAGCTTTCTGGATCGGAGAAGTGAGCCCTTACTACTCTTGTTCATCGCGTTTTTTATATGTGTTTCGTACATGTAAGCCAGTTTCAGAACAACCAAAAAAGCCTGCCATCTCTATAAAAGAGACGACAGGCTTGAACCTTCCGCGGTACCACTCTAATTGATCCGAGCTGTTACGCTCGAAACCACTCATGTACCTGATCACGGGGGTCAACCGTCAAGACCTACTTGGGTGCTGGATCCTTGGCATCCTTATCAGTCTTACCGCTCCCGGGCGAGTTCAGGTGACGTTTCGTCTGTGCTTTCACCAAGCGCACAGCTCTCTGAGCGAAACTGATCATGCCTTACTATTCCCGTTCGTTGCGTTTGAAAGTATTGATTGTGATTATAATATGCACTTTTTTCAAAGTCAATACAACTGTCTGAAAATTTATTTTATTTCCCTACCCGAAAACAGTAGAACACTCCGGGACTTGTGCGGTATTGGAGCAGAAACTGATTTAGTCCGATTTCCCCTGCTTATTTGCGACTGTCGGAAGAGATTATCGTCATTAATTCGATTTCCCCCACCTAAAATGCCCTAAATCAACTGTTACCCCAAAAATCGGCTAAATAGTTCGGTGAAATCGAATTCATCCATCATCGGAGGCGACTCATTTCAATTTAGTTCGATTTTTTCTAACTACTCACACGGGGAGGGGGCGAGACAAATTTACCACTCTTCCAGCTTCAGCTGTGGCTCGGCTTTTAGCTCCATGGAGTCGAACTCCTGCTTGTCCCACTTGAGAAAAGCGGCGGCGCCTATCATCGCCGCATTGTCCGTGCACAGCCGGTGCGGCGGCACTAGCAGCGGCACATTCAGCTGCTCGCAGCGCTCGGCGAGCCTGCTGCGCAGCCCTTTGTTCGCGGCGACACCACCCGCGAGCAAGAGCTGTTTCGCGCCGTATTCCTTCACGGCGCGGCTCGCTTTCTCCACAAGCACGTCGATGACGGATGCTTGGAAGCCCTTGGCAATCTGCGCGACCTGAACGGTTTCACCGCGCATTTTGCTTTGGTTGACGACGTTCAGCACCGCGGATTTCAATCCGCTGAAGCTGAAGTCGTAGGAATCTGCCTCGAGCCAGGAGCGAGGCATTTTGATCTCGGAATCGGCTTCCTGTGCAAGCCGATCCACGTGCGGCCCGCCCGGGTAAGGCAATCCCATTGCCCGGGCAATTTTATCGTAGGCCTCGCCGGCCGCATCATCGCGCGTGCGTCCGATGATGCGGAACTGGCCGGGGCCTTCGAGCAGAATGAGCTCGGTGTGTCCGCCGGACACGACGAGCGAAATCGAAGGATACTCCAGCTCATGCACGAGCTGGTTCGCATAAATATGTCCCGCGATATGGTGAACACCAATCAGCGGGAGCTCTAGGGCGCAAGCGAGCGCTTTGCCCGCGACGACGCCGACAAGCAGGGCCCCGATTAATCCGGGGCCTTCGGTTACGGCAATGGCGGATAGCTCATGGAGCGATACGCCAGCTTCCGTTACAGCTTCCTCCAGCATCCATGTGATCGACTCCACATGCTTACGGGAAGCTACCTCAGGCACAACGCCGCCATAGCGTTGGTGCGTTTCAATCTGGCTGGAAATCACATTCGAGCGAATGATTTTCCCATTTTCAACGATGGCCACAGAAGTTTCATCGCAGCTCGTTTCAATAGCCAGAATATAAACTGATTTGGTTGAGACTCTATCTTGTTCCTGCCCTATTTGCTCTTGTCTATCCT
The DNA here is from genome assembly GCF_059692115.1 of Paenibacillus sp. J31R30. Taxonomy (NCBI): domain Bacteria; kingdom Bacillati; phylum Bacillota; class Bacilli; order Caryophanales; family Paenibacillaceae; genus Paenibacillus; species Paenibacillus sp. J31R30. Next base: position 17,836 of record NZ_JCAUAV010000004.1, read on the forward strand.
GTTGTATAATCTGTTCATTACTCACATCATTCACCTATCTGAAAGCCTCAGTCACTGAGACCATCCTTTCTACGTTTGGGCAGGTCTGCCCACATGACGACGGCATCCTCGCGATTATCTGTATAATAGCCTCTACGCACACCAACAGAGCGGAAGCCAAGCTTTTCGTACAAATTTTGAGCCACATAATTCGAGGCTCTTACTTCGAGCGTGATTCGAATGGCACCGAGGAATGCCGATGTTTTCATCAACTCGCGCAACAGTCTTTCGCCTAACTTGCGGCCTCGATAAGTATGTTTGACGGCAATGTTCGTAACATGTGCTTCCTCCATGATGAGCCACATGCCCCCATAACCAGCTACTTCACCTTCAATATCCATAATCATATAATGCGCAAACTGGTTATTCGTCAGCTCATTCTCAAAAGCACCTCGTGTCCAAGGTGTCGTGAACGCTTCCTGCTCGATCTCACAAATAAAAGGAATGTCTTCCATGGTCATCGAGCGGAATACCAACGAATTCTCTATGGCATGCGGCTGTCTCTGTTCCATGATTAATGCTCCCCTTTCTTCGTCTGCAGGCCAGCCAGCAGATTCGCTTCCGCTTCTGGAAGCCTCGTGTAGTTCGGAACAAACGAATGAACGTCTGCTCTCTCGCCGCTTGCTAATCTTGGATAAGCAAGCAGGCCAATATACTCCGCTTCAATCCCATAGGGAACCACACTCACACTGCCTGCAAAATCATTGCCAAACTGTTCGAGCTCAGCCGAAAAGCCAACTGTCTCACCGACAAACAGGATATGTTCCGGTGCCGCCGTTCTAGCTAAAGTTAAGAGCTGCTCCGTCCACGCTCCGATAACCCGAATCCCGTCAGGCAACACTTCCTGCCAAGTAGCATCCGGCTCTCTTGATGCCGTAACAGCTGCTGCCCCTTCAAAAGCATACACAGCCGTAAAAGCCTGCTTACGCCTTCCATCCATCAGAGGAACGACCCAAGTCAACCCTGTTCCTTTATAGTCGTTCTGTACAGAACCACCAATTGCCATAGCTTCTAAACTGGATACACCTATCAGGTCTAACCCTATCGACCATGCAAATGTTTTGGCTACAGAAACAGCAATCCGTACGCCCGTATACGAGCCTGGTCCTTGCCCAGCAACGACCGAGCGAAGATCTCTCGGCTTCATTCCTAAGCGAGCTAGTAAGTCCTGTATGTGAGGAATCAATCCGATCGAATGATTCCGTTCCGCGTGGGAGCTAATCTCCCCGAGCAAGTGTCCATTTTCCAAAATTGCCACTGTCATTGCTGATGTTGAGGTATCGATCGCTAAGCATCGACCTGTATTATTCATCCGTTCCGTCATGTAAATGTCCGTTCTCCTTCATCTGTACACACCAGCTCTCATACGGTGAACCGTGCGGAGTCAGGTGAAATACGCGGGTCTGATCAGCCTCTTGGGTGATCGTAATACTCAATCTGTCGGGTGGCAGCAAATCCTCAATTAAACTTGACCATTCAATTAACGTAACGCCTTTCCCGTAGAAATAATCCTCTAAACCGAGCTCATCTGCTTCCTCTTGTGAAATGCGGTACATATCCATATGGTAGAAAGGGAGGCCAGCTCCCTCATATTCTTTGATAATGGTAAATGTAGGCGAGTTAACATGCTCCGAAATCCCCATTGCCCTTGCGAAGCCTTGGGAGAATCTCGTTTTTCCCGCACCCAAATCACCGTCTAAAGTGAATACCGTGCCTGGCTGTAGATACGTTGATAATAGGGTTCCCAGTTTATCTGTATCTGCTTCATGCTGAGAATGGAACTTAAATGTGGATTGAGTCAATGATCCCATCCCTTTCTTCCGCGTGCGCGTGCTGCTTCTATTATAGTCCTCGCCAGCAGGTGACAGCAACCTGTCACTGAGAAAACCTCTTTCTAAGCTAACACAAACTGAAAAAGCCCTCCCCGATTCAACAATCGGAGAAGGCTTTATGTGCCCATGCGGACCTTTAGTGTACCTCTTCAAGCTCCTTAGCTGGTACGACCCGAGCATCTGCGGGATTTCCTTCCGCATGTATTTTGACGAGACCTTTTGCAGAGTCTACACTGTCGATCCAGACAGCCAGCCCATTCAGATCCACATCAATTTTCTCATCTGCAGCTAAAATTTCCTGAGCGCGGTGAACATTCATGGTTCATCCAGTACGGATTCCGGAGCTGCCATCGTATCCGTGGTTGAGTGTTCAATTAACCCACCCTGCATGGTGACGTTACCGCCTCCAAGCCCCTCATTAATCATACGATCAATGTCCATGAAACAATCGTCCCTATCTTCATTGTTCGTATTTTGCGACAAATTCGACTCTGATGCCATCCGTTATCCCTCCTTAGGTTCGCTATTTGGGCTATCATGTTGCATTAATAAGCTTTCCAAACTCCCTGCTAACCATTCTCCTAAATTTCTGCCGTATAAAGGCAGTGTATCAAGAGAATACTAGTACAATTACGTATGTTGGGGAGGAGTGCTATCTATGCATACTGTGTGGAAAGGCGCAATCAGCTTCGGACTTGTTCATGTTCCTGTTAAAATGTTTTCAGCCACAGAGGATAAAGATATCTCTATGCGCTATATTCACAAAACTTGTATTACCCCGCTTTCCTATGTTCGGAAATGCCAGACCTGCGAGAAGGAAGTAGAGTGGGAGGAAATTTCGAAGGGATACGAGTTTGAGCCCGGGCGTTTTATTCTTTTTGAAAAGGATGAACTAGAAGAAATCTCCGGCGAAGCGAACAAGGAAATTAAGATTTTGGACTTCGTAAACTTAACAGATATTGACCCCGTTTATTTTCAAAAGACTTACTACCTCGGCCCTGGTGATACGGGTGCCGGCGCTTACATGCTGCTGCTCGATTCCATGCGCCAAACAGGCAAAATCGGTATCGCCAAGGTGTCGATCCGCTCCAAAAGCTCATTAGCCGCTATTCGTGTTATTGAGAATTGCCTAGCAATGGAAACAATCTTCTATCCGGATGAAATCCGTCCGATCTCGCAAGTGCCTAACCTTCCCGAGAAGGTTACGGTGAATGAGCGGGAGATAGAGATGGCGAAGATGCTGATCAATCAACTCTCCACCCCTTTTGAACCTGAAAAATATAAAGATGAGTATCGTGCCCGCTTGCTTGATGCGATTGATCGTAAAGTCGCTGGCGAAGAAATCCAATCCGCACCTCAGTTGCAAAAAACAAGCGTCATCGACCTTATGTCTGCGCTGCAGGCCAGCTTAAATGCGACAAAGCCGTCCGATGGCAAAGTAACGCTTGGCGCGGATGCTTCGGTGACCGAGGAGAAAACGGCGGAGAAGAAGCCCGCGGCGAAGCCACGAGCGAGAAAGGCAAAAGAGCCGGTTACGTGACCTATTTAAAATAAAAAAGAAGTGCCCTGTCTTGGTATCCAAGATGGGGCACTTTTTTTGTGCGTTGGAGTGGGTGGCCCTATGGGCCAGAGGATTATCCCCGTGGCAAGAGTTTCAGCTTTTTACGTTTCAACAACGCTATCAGAAGCAGCACCAAAGGACCACCGAACATAACAACGGGAAATATGATAGGTACGGCCATTTTATGTAGAAAAATGACCGATATCTCCTCATAGTTAACGGGGATAAAGGAAACGAGCATAACGAGAACAGCGATAATCCATGTTACTGTTTTCCAATTTCGCAATCCCAATAGCTGTGTCGTTCCATAACTAGCAACAAATAAATAAAGACCCAATTTGGTGAAAATACTCATGATCCAGATTGTAACTACGATGGCATCCAAATTCTCAATAATGCCGCCAATGGAGATCGAGCGGACAATCATTAACATCGGGTAAGGGTAACCAGCAGTAACGTTTGGACCGAACATCAAGATACTGACAATCATAGATAGTATTGTAAGTATACCTGAAAGCATAACGCCGCTTACGGCATGACGGACCGTATGCTTCCTCTTGCTAACAAAAGCGATCAGCATCATGAGCATGATACAATCACCTAAGAAAGACGCTGTCGGAAGCGCCCCGTGCAGTATTGACACCACGCTATTATCCAAGAAAACTGGATTCAATCGGTCCCAATTCATTTGATTAATACTCAGAAACATGGGGCCTAGCACACAAAGTAAAATAATAGGTCCTGTAATTTCACAAATACGCGCAATCACCCCCACCCCATGCAAAGTAGGATAAAGTACAACGAGTAGCATCGGTAGCTCAATGACACAGAGGGGAGTCTTGGGCATAATTGTACCCGTAATAAACAAACTGAATTGTTTCAATATCACGGTGAGAGTTACAACCCAGAATAAGATAAAGAGGGTTGAAATTAATCCACCTACCCATTTACCCAGCAAAATTCGATTAAATTCAACTACTGTCAGGCCAGGGAAAATCGTACTAAGCTTTCCAGAAATATAAGCAATGAGCATCCCTACCAATGTTGCGAGTAGGATGGAAATCCAAGCATCCTGTTTCGCGAGTTGAGCAGCAGGAGAAATCGTGAGAAGTATGGTCATAATAATTTGCATGCTAACCATCATCCAGAAAATTTGTCTATTCGATAACGCCATATCACTCATTGATTACGCTCCTTTCAACCTTTATTGAGCAGTTATGATAGAGTAATTGGATACACCCGGTCGTTTGATCGCGCATTTTACATCAAACTGAACGTCCATTGTTGGAAAAATCGCATTCCACTCCCCTTTGGCTTGCTTCCACTCACGCGGATATTTTTTATGAAAAGCCCGGGCAAAGCTGAGTACATCTGCCTTTTGTTCTTTTTGTAATTGTTGTAAGGTATGGGTCAAAATTTGCTTTATTTTGTCATTAAAAGGTTCCTCTAACTTTTTCATATTATCCGACCCGTTGGCGAGGCTTATTTGTGTTGAATTTTGTACAATATCCGCCTCTAATTTCAACTGAACCTTCATTTTCCAAATACCATTCTCAATCGAAGGATGGAGATCGAGTTTCGTTCTTATAATTTTGACGACAATTTCCCCACCATCTACTTCTTCTGTGATCGTGATGTTCCGGCCAAGATTTTCTGGATTTAACAAACGAATCCCCATCTGCGATTCATGCGTTAGAAAGCCTGTTAGCTTCCCCTTTTGAATGACCGACATGCCTTCCACAGTAATAATCGTTTTCTGGGTTTCATTCGATATCAATTTGCTTCTACTCGCAACCGGCAGTAAAAAAGCCCCTGATTCTCCGCTTAACGCTTCCTCAATATCATGCATGGTAGCAGCTCGAATCAATGGTTTTTGCGAAAGTTTAATTAAGGTCTCATAGGAATTGGGATCATTTTGCGCCTCTAACAGCTCCCTTGCCGTTCCTCTACACACAAAGAAATTGGCCTGTTCCCGCGGTTGGATATCCCTAAACAAGAACTCGAAATCATCAAACATCCCGCTTCGGGCCAAAGCTTCTCCAAAAAAATACCCCTTGGCATGCCCCCAAGAGAAATAGCGGGGAAACTTCTTTTGCAATTCCGATAACGCATCCGGCATGGAATGTCCTTTTATGGAAGCCGTATAAACATTACCTTGCCCACCCCCTCCTTCTCCAGAAGCAGCAGCAGGATTCGGTATGAATACTTGGACGGTCACTTCAATGTCATCCTTTGAGCTTTGGTCGACTCCTGCCGCTATAATAAAGGCCATATCATTCACTTCAGTTCGATCCCAACAGCCAGTTAAGAGCAGGAAACAAAGTAACAGGGCGGGGATGAATACACAATACCTCATGGCTCTGCCCCCCATCGCTTAATTCTCATTCCGGTCACTCGGCTTTTTGCCCTGTCTTTTCAAATTATTTTTGGCAGCATAAAAGGCAGGACGATATATCAATTTGCTTATGGGAGCACGAAACAAGACATCTTTAATGCCTTGCGGATAGATGGGGGCAAATGGCGCCAAGTAAGGCACACCAAATGAACGGAGAATACACAGATGACTGATGATTAACAGCAAGGCAAGAATTAGACCAAACAATCCTAATATGCCGGATAGAATCATAATCGGAAAACGAAGTATGCGTAAGGAGATACCCGCTGAGTATTGCGGCATCATAAATGAGGAGATACCAGTAATGGCTACAACCATGACCATCGGAGCAGATACCAATCCCGCTTGAATGGCTGCTTGACCAATCACGAGTGCTCCCACAATACTGACGGCAGAACCGACCTGTCTAGGTAGACGGACACCCGCTTCCCGTAACGCTTCAAACGTAATTTCCATAATCAAAGCTTCGACCAAGGCCGGAAAAGGGATTTCCTCGCGTGATTTGGCAACACGAAGCAGCAGCGTTGTAGGGACCATCTCATGATGAAACGTTAACACAGCAACATAAATTGCTGGAGCCAGCATGGCGATTAAGAAAAACGTGTAACGGAGCCAGCGAATCAGACTTCCAATAAGGAAACGCTGATAGTAATCTTCTGGGGACTGCATCAATGACCAAAATGTAGCAGGAGCAATCAGAGCAATTGGCGTATTATCCGTAATAATAACGATACGACCTTCTAAAAGGCTCGATACAGCCACATCTGGACGTTCCGTTGTTTGCACTTGAGGAAAAGGTGAATAGATATTGCTCTCGATCATTTCTTCGATGTATCCGCTATCAAGCACCCCATCTATGTTGATCTGAGTGATTCGCTCTGAAACATTACTTATGATTTCTGGTTTAGCGATACCCTGGATATAAGCCATCGTGATATTCGTCTTCGAATAATGGCCTATGGAGAAAGAAACGAACTTCAATGCCGGTGTCTTTAATCTTTTGCGAATTAATGTTGTATTTACGATTAAGGATTCTACAAACCCCTCACGAGGACCCCGAACGATGGATTCGGCCAAAGGCTCTTCTACACTTCTACCTTCGAATTGCGATATCCCAATCGATAATGCGCCCTCGATTGTGTCCATCAATAGAACGGGCCTGCCTCCCAGCACATCATTCAGTATATCCCCAATGAGGCGCAGCTCTTTCAGGTCCGACACCGTGATATTGCTTTTTACCGTATCCATTGATTCCATTCGTTCTGAACTGGCTTTTTTAAGCGGTTCTAGGACATTTCCATCCAGCAGTTCTAGATTCACCATTCCCCGTAAATACAGGATCGATGCTTTTATTCCGCTAGCCAAATGGAAATCAGCAAAAATGACGTCATCACAATCTGTGAACATGGTTTGCAAATGATGGATATTCGAGGAGAGCTCCGTTGAAACCTGAGTATGTAACGCTTCCTTATTTATACTTGGATCTTCAGGAAAAGGTTGGTACATTCAAAACTCTCCTTTAACACTCACAGTCATTTACGTATTGTTATGCTCCCAAAATCATAGGGCTATTCAGTTGTTTCCATAGCAGGTGTATTTTAGCATTCACAATGATGTATAAGCGCTCAGTTAAATGAACTCATCCCATCTGATCAAACGTACACACAGACAATTCAACCTGCGTGAACGCTTGAATACTCGGGTGCCTCATCGTGCCATTCGAGGTCCACTCCATGTATTGGATTTTCACCGTTAGCTTCGGCTCGATCCAGATCGCCTCTTTGCTTCGTTCCGGCTCATTGGCAAAAGGCTTCTCCTTCCTCACCATCGGCTCGACGAGTTGGGTCAATTGACGCCACTCCTCGCGAGTTAGCTTGCCAGTCCCCGCATGTCCGATGTAGATAAATCTGCCCTCCCGATCGAATAGCCCTAATAGAATCGCATTAACGACGCCTGCACGTAACGTCACTCCCCCAATGACCGCATGGATATCATGGAATATTTTCTTCTTCACCCAACGCTTGTCTTTCCCGCCTAACGCGTAGGTACTTTGCAGATCTTTACAGACAATCCCTTCCATCCCATGTGATTTCATGACCTCATAAAGCTGATGACCATCAGGCATATTCGGGGTGAGTTGCACGTGCGGCAGCGGAGTAATGACATCCTGCAGAACCTTCTGTCTTACAGACAATGGTTCATCCAGCAGCCACTTTCCGTTGCACATTAAAATGTCGAATATCATATAGGTAACGGGCGTCTGAGTGACCGCTCGGTCAATGCTTAGTTTTTTACGCAGTGATTCCCGCTTCATGATTTCATGAAATGTGGGCTTTTTCTCATCAAAAGCTATAATTTCCCCATCCAAAATGATAGATGAGGCCTTGCAGTAGGATTGAATATCCAACAGTTCCGGATATTGCTCTGTTCGCTCGTGGCAGCGCCGATTCCACAGCCGCACTTCCCGACCATCATAATAGGTTAGCATGCGAACACCATCCCACTTAATTTGTGCAATCCAACCGGCAGCGACTGGAATTGTTTCCGTTGCGATCGGCTCAAAAGGAAATACCGGCTTTAGCTCCATCATCTCGGATCCTCCCTCTATTGTTGATCTATCTAGTCTTGCCATTCCGAAATAGCTGCAAACTTTCGACTAGTCGATCATCCACCCATAATATTTTGCTATACAGAAAGCCATAAATTTGAGATATTAACATCGTCAATCATTTGCTTTCTGCTAGGAGGATCACATGATTTATTTCGCTATTCTCATCTTTTTACTTACGATTACCTTCGTTATTTGGCAGCCGAAAGGTTTGAGCATTGGTTGGTCTGCATCAGCAGGAGCCTTACTCGCCCTCAGCTTTCAAGTCGTATCTCTACAAGATGTCGCCACAGTAACAGGCATCGTATGGAATGCAACTCTCGCTTTTGTCGGCATTATTGTCATCTCGATTATTCTAGATAGCATTGGCTTCTTCGAATGGTCTGCTCTTCATATGGCACGTCTAGCCAAAGGCAACGGAAAGCGCATGTTCATCTACGTGATCCTGCTCGGCGCGGCGGTTTCAGCCTTTTTTGCCAATGATGGTGCGGCCTTGATCCTAACACCCATCGTTCTGGCCATGGTGAGAGCCATGAAATTGCCGGATCATGCCATCCTGCCGTTCATTATGGCTAGCGGATTTATCGCAGATACAACTTCACTTCCTTTTATCATCAGCAATTTAGTGAATATACTTTCTGCTGATTTCTTCGGTATTGATTTTGTTACCTATGCCAGCCGAATGTTCGTGACGAGTTTATTTTCATTAGGAGCGAGCTTGCTTGTTCTCTACCTTTTTTACCGCAAACAAATTCCTGAGCGTTATGATGTGACCGAACTGAAAAGTCCTTCCGAAGCAATTAAGGATCTGGGGCTATTCCGACTCTCTTGGTGGATTCTTGGCATTTTGTTAGTTACGTATTTGTGCAGTGGTTTTATCAAAATCCCTGTATCCATGCTAGTTGGAACTGCCGCACTGGCTTTCGTTCTTATTGCCCGTTCCAGCGCTGTAATCGATACAAAGAAGATTATGAAAGAAGCTCCTTGGGCGGTTGTTATTTTCTCGATTGGGATGTATGTGGTTGTCTATGGGCTAAAAAATGTGGGTCTAACGGATGCTCTCGGGGATCTCATCGATATTATTTCTAACGAAGGTCTTTTCGCAGCTACGATTGGCATGGGATTCCTTGCGGCTATTCTGTCCTCGATCATGAACAATTTGCCGACTGTGCTGATTGATGCATTAGCCATTCAGGGAACACAAACAGAGGGCACTCTAAGAGAGGCCCTTATTTATGCCAATGTCATTGGTACCGATTTGGGTCCCAAAATGACGCCAATCGGCTCGCTAGCCACCCTGATCTGGCTTCATGTGCTTGCCAAAAAAGGTGTGAAAATCACTTGGGGCGGTTATATGAAAGCAGGCGTTATCCTCACGATTCCCACACTGCTCATCACGTTAATCGGCTTGTATCTTTGGTTACATGTAGTCACTTGAAACGAAGTATTCTTAAGTACCTAAAATCTTCTTTCCACGCGGCGTGCTTCCATTCGGATCTGGCTCTAAGGTCACCCCAAATGAGTCAATATGCGCATCCTTTACTTTCACAGGTATGGCATATGTCAGTACGCCCGTGCCTTTCTCATCCACGCGCAGTGTTCCACAATTGTATCGCTTCCCGCTTTTGTTGTACCAAACCTGATAGGTCCAGTCCCCCTGCGTTTCCTTAAGCCCTTGTAGATTAATAACCACGTTGTGGCTATCGCCATTCTGCAGCACATACGCGGTGCCAGAAGCAGCAGGCATGGTTGTATCAAAGGACTTCAACTGATAGGTACTCACGATTTCTGCAGGCTGTTGCAAGTTCACACTCGCAATGGGGCTTGCGGCTTGCTGCTGATTATTCCACCAGATACCTACAACGAAACCTAGAGCAATCGCAGCGGCACTGCCATATAGCCATTTGAAAGATCGCTTTTTCTCAGGCACAACAGGTACGATCTCTTTCGGTTGTAAAGACTGCATCACCTGTGCCTTCAAATCAGCGGGTACTTCGACTTCCTCCATGTCAAAAGGTAACGACTCCCAGACTTCCTGCAAATCGCTTAACTCTTCCCGGCAGGTGACACAAGTTCGCAGATGCCGTTCGAAAGCAGCGCGTTCCCATTCTGTGCAATCGCCTGTCAAATAATTGACCAGATCATTGCAATCTACAGTTTCCCGTTCTTCCATTACGTCATCCCTCCCTCAATGATGTCAAATGCTTGCGAAGCAACTTCAAGCCTTGGTGCAGTCGACTCTTGATCGTACCAATGGGTTCATTGGTCTGCGTAGCAATTTCACTCAACGAATAGCCCTGCCAATACATCAAATTGATCAATTCAATCTGACTTTCCGATAAATGGACATAGGCCTCCTGAATTTGTTCCCCGATCCATTTGCGAGACATAACCGTCTCTGGATCTTGATCCTTCGAAACGAACGATCGTTCCCATTCATTCGGCTCAAAATGGATATCTTGATCACTTCGCCGCTTCTTGCGAAGACAGTCGATCGTGATATTCCTAGTTACGGTGATGAGCCAGTTGACGAATGCCCCTTTGCTCGCATCATAACCCTTCTCCGTGGTCCACAACCGTGTAAATACAAGCTGGACAATCTCTCTTGCAGCTAGTTCTTCCTTGGTGGACTTCAATGCAAAGGAGTACACAAGTTTTGCATATCTATCGTATAACTCCTCTAAAGCTGGATGATGCTTGCTCATGACCAGCCTCATGAGTTCTCCATCTGTTCGATTTCGCATAGTTCAGGTACACCCCGAGTCGAAATGACTTTTATTATTATCTTACTACCATAGCTTCAGCTGGAAGTCTTGGCAATAGTTTGTAAGAAAAAAGCACTCCAACACATCTGTACCTTCTCAGCATGTTGGAGCGCTCTCATTCAATTGTTATCTGGCAGTGAACCCAGCAGGATCGATAACAAACCATACCTTCCCTACATTTTGGCCCGTCGTTTCGCCTGGGTGAAGATCTTTAATCCAGTAATACAGCGGCCAGCCTTTATAAGTGCTTTGCAGCGTACCATCTTTCCTCGTCAACACACCAAAGTCGCTGGCTCCAAGATCTGAGGAAACAGTCAGATTCGCATCGTAGAAGATCGGCCAGTTCACTAAGCAAGTACCCACGCAGGAATTGGGATCCGTTTTATCCTTAGTAAACATATAGAGTGCCATACCATTGGCATCCACCATGTAGGTGCCCAATGCGTCGGATTTACTTGTTTTCACGGATGTGTTCGCAGCTTTGGTTCCCGCGAATTTCGCTGGATCAATCACGTACCAGACATGGCCCACATCTTGACCTAAAGTGTCACCCATTTTCTTGTCATCCACCCAGTAATACAGTGGAAAGCCTTTGTACGTGGATTGCATACTGCCATCTGAACGAACCAGTGTGCCAAAATCCTCTGAATGAAGTCCAGTTGGCGCCGAAATCGATGGGGCATAGAATACTGGCCATTTCTCCAAGCATTTGCCTGTGCAGTTGCTAACGCCTTTTGTATCCTTATCGAAGTAGTACAACGCCATGCCATTACCATCTGTCAAATAGTTGCCCAGCTCTGCTTTCGTACCAACGGCCACGCCGCCGTTCGAAGGCTTGATGACAAACCATACCTTGCTAACATTATCTCCTGTGGTATCTCCTGGTTTGACATCCTTGATGAAATAATAAAGCGGCCAGCCTTTGTAAGTGAGCTGATCTTTACCATCCTTGCGTGTGAAAACGCCGAAATCAGCGCTATTAAACTCGGCAGGCACGGTAAAGTTATTCGAGTTATAGATCGGCCAGTTCACTAAGCAAGGGCCCACACAGGAGTTCACATCTGCGACATCCTTCGTGAAATAGTACAGGGTCATTCCTTTATCGTCTGTGAGATAACTGCCTAATGTATTGCTTTGCACTAGCTTTAACGAAGGCTTAGCAAGCACATCTAACTTCGTTTTGTCCAGCTTCCCTTTGCCGACCAAATCTGCTGCTAACGTTCCGGTCGTTCCTTTCATCGGTTCCTTTAATGCCTCAATCGTTGCAGTTGCCATATGTAAGTTTTTGAAGTCTTTAACGGTCGCTAGTTTGGTTAGACCGTGCTTACCAGCGAAGTCGAACACATTCGCAAATTCGAAATCCGTTCCTTGCTTATAGCCTAAGGATTCCAAAAGCACTTTATAAAACTGCTGCGAAGTCACACTTCCAAGCGGATTAAAGCTATGGTCGTCTGTTCCTTGCCAGCCAAGCTCGGGATGCAGGTTCAAGTAGCCGAGAATAGCCTGATTCGTTGTTGATAGACCGCTTACATCTTTGAAGCTTGTTGTCCCTTTATAAGCCAGCGCTTCAGCCTCGAGTCCATGCAATCGGAGAGACATTATCGCAGCTTGCAGCCTAGTCGTTGATTTGTTCAAGTACTGCGCAGTCAATCCGTTGCCTTCCCCTTGCAGAATGCCTAGATCACCAGCAATATCTGTTTCGCTTTGGACCTTCAGAGGTTCCGCCGCACTTGCAGATAAGGCCGTCACTCCTGTTACAATGCCTAACAACACCAATGATGATAATCCTATTTTTTTATAATTGCCCATGCTACAATGCCTCCTTCTTGTTTCTATGTAAGGAAACGTGTGCAAGCTGCTAGCGGTTTGAATTTAGTAAAAGCTTTTTATCCCAGTTTGAGAAGCGTCTGCCTAGGCAATAATTGGAGATACGACAATAGCTCAGAAGGAGTACTCATGCCTATGGCCATCAAAGCAGAGAAAGCTTCACTACTCGTAGAAGGCAACGAGTTGACGATCACGAATCCGAATAAGCCGCTGTGGCCTGAATTAGGTATTACAAAAGCGGATTATCTCACGAAATTAAGTGAGCTCTCGCCGTACCTCCTACGTTATTGCCGTAATCGTCATTTAACGACAATTCGATTTCCACATGGGTATGATGACAAATCCTTTTATCAGAAAAATGCTCCCGATCCTGTACCCAGCTTCGTTAAGCTTGCCCCACTCGATGGCATTAACTATGTGAATCTGGATTCCTTGTCTACGCTAATGTGGCTCGGAAATCTGACTTGCTTGGAGTTTCATCCTTCCTTTCATTACATTGGAGAGACGCTGCCCGCAGAATGGCTGATTGATATCGACCCTACCTTGGAGGAAGAACCTCGCATCATGGAGGCTGCTCTAATCATTGGTGAGGTGCTGGATTCGCTCCGCATTCAGTCAGTACCCAAAACCTCTGGTGCCACCGGGGTACAAATCTACATCCCCATCCAGCCGGGCTATACATTTGAAGAGCTCAGAAAGATTGGGCATTTTATCGCTGCGTATGCGGTGAAGATGCATCCTAAGCTGTTTACAATAGAGCGCTTCAAGAAAAACCGGGGTGATAACATATATATCGATTACCTGCAGCATTGGTATGGTAAAACACTCTCGGCTCCCTATACGCCGCGCGCCAAAAAGGACGCAACGGTCTCAACGCCCTTGTTCTGGAAAGAAGTCGAGCTTCAACCGAGTCCTCGTGAATTTAATCAATTGACCATTATGAATCGACTGCGAACCTATGGAGATCTGATTGACCGAGTTCCCCCTCAAAACTTAGATGCTATTTTAAGCAAACTAAAAGAGTAGTTCTATATAGAACTACTCTTCTAGTTTCAAAATAACGGCGACAACAACCGTGCTATTAACTCCTTCGCTTTTTCACTCCGCGACCTCATTTCAAACTCGTTTAACCGAACTTCAGTGCATTCCTTCAGGTCCATTTCGAAATCACGCTCTAAGCGTGCAATCACCTCTTGATCAAACATCACAGCATTCAACTCGAAATTGCTGAAAAAACTGCGCATATCCACGTTAGCAGTTCCAACCGTCACCATGATGTCATCCACGATGATCACTTTAGCGTGTATAAATCCCTTTCGATACAAGTAGAATCGAACCCCTGCTTGCATTAACTCCTGCAGATAAGATCTTGAAGCGTATTGTACGATGCGTGAATCTGCCTTGTAGGGGAGAATAACACTCACATCTACGCCACAGATCGCCGCCGATTTGAGCGCCATGATGATGCTGGGATCGGGAATGAAATACGGCGTAGTGATCCAAATTCGGTTCTTAGCCGCGATCAATCCCGCAAAATACATTTCCTGAATCGCATCCCATCTGGCGTCAGGACCGCTTGAAATGACTTGAACATACGAAGAATGCTGTTCCTCATGAATGGGATAATAGCTGTGCCCCTTCAAGCTTTCCCCGCTAACGAAAAACCAGTCCGTCAGAAACGACCTTTGTAAATCGTACACCGCATCACCGACTAGCACGACGTGGGTATCTCGCCAAAAGCCCAGCTTTGGATCTCCGCCCAGATATTCATTGCCGATATTAATACCACCTACAAATCCAACCAAGCCGTCGACAACCACAATTTTACGATGGTTCCGATAATTCAACCGTTTATCGAAGAATGCGATCAGCGGCTTTAAGAAGGGGTACACCGCAATGCCCCCGCGCTTCAATCGGTCAATGTACGCCTTAGATAGGGAGTGACTTCCCACACCATCGTAAATGACCCTAACGGCTACACCTTCCTTCGCTTTCTGAAGCAAAGCCTCTTGAAATTCCATGCCGACCGCATCATCGCGTATCGTATAGAATTCGAAGTGGATATGGTTTCTGGCTTTCCCAATTTCCTTTAGCATAGCCTCATAAGTCACATCTGCATTCGTCAGTACCTGGACCCGATTCCTTGCTGTAATCGGTGCATCCGGCACATGCCGCAGCCAGTCACGAAGCCGCTGTTCACTGGGCAAGAAGCTGTTTTCACTACTACTTGCCGCATCCCCCGGGCTAGCTCTGTGATGCCTACTCTGAAACTGTTCGCTCTCGCTGCCAGTGCTGCTCTGTCCATGAACTTTCTTCCGTCTTACATATTCCCTCGCCATGAAATAATACATAATGAATCCAATGATTGGAAAAATAAATAGGACACTTAGCCATGCTACAGACTTTGCCGGCCTTTTATATTCGCAAATGAGAATCGTAGCTGCCTGAAAAATAAATAACAGCAGCAACAGAACTAGCCATAACAAAAACACCATCTCCTATCCCTGCATCTCCATGCTGAGATAGCTTGTGCCATGCCCACCGGAGCTATACCTTTTCTTTCCAATGGCACCTGTGCAAATAAAATTTTCCATCTTTCGTAATAAAATCCTTCTATTTCGCAGAATATAATCTACGCATTCTTATTTCTTCAGCTTGATCGCGGCAGGAGGTGCCTCTCGCTTGGCCAAAACACCTAAATATTTAATGAAAAGCATCCTGCAAAGCCGTGCAGCGACACCCTCTAGCGAAGGCCAGCCTCCTTCTGATTTGGATCAAGCCCTCGATATCCAATTTATCGAGGATCTTAAGAAGACAAAGCTCTCACTTTTGTTAGAAGAAAATCATTCATTTATTAAAGACCTGTTCAGGGATTGCTCCGATGTCGTCGTGAGGGAATTCGAGATCGATCCTCATATTCCAGCGTTGCTTCTTTTCGTAGATGGTTTAACTAATACTCAACTGCTCAACGATACGATGAAATCACTCATGCTGATCGGAGGCGGAGAAACCTCCATTGAACGCATCGCAAATGTCATTCTGCCTGTGTCCCAGACGCAGATTTCCGATAATTACGGAGATTTGCTCACTTCCGTCTTAGGTGGTGATGCGGCACTGCTGGTTGAGGGGAACAGCAAAGCCATTCTGCTAGGTATCCGTGGTACAGAGAAACGTTCCGTTGGTGAACCAGAGACAGAAACGGTCGTGCGTGGTCCTAAGGAGGGTTTCGTAGAGAGTATTCGCACGAACACCTCCATGATTCGCCGCAAGCTTAAGACACCTCGACTCAAAATGAAATCCATGAGTGTCGGCAAAGAAAGTAATACCAATCTTGTCGTTTGTTTTATGGAAGATTTGGCAATGCCTTCTTTGATTGAAGAAGTCGTCAAGCGACTAGAGCAAATCAAAATTGATGCCATTCTGGAATCCGGCATGATTGAAGAATTGATTCAGGACGACGCCTACTCGCCGTTCCCACAAATGCAATACACGGAGCGTCCAGACGTGGTTGCATCCGCTTTACTTCAAGGGCGTGTAGCCATTCTTACCGACGGAACGCCTTTCGCTCTCATCGTTCCCTTCGTATTCATTCAAATTATGCAAACGAGCGAAGATTATTATGAACGATTCCAGATTAGCACATTGTTACGCTTGCTTCGTTATGTCTTCATGTTCTTATCACTAACGACACCGGCACTCTATGTTGCAATAACGACGTACCATCAAGCACTACTACCAACCGCATTGATGCTAAGTGTAGCTGCCTCTCGGGAGGCCATTCCGTTCCCGTCTGTTGTCGAATGCTTCATTATGGAAATCACCTTCGAAGCCCTACGAGAAGCGGGGATCCGCCTTCCGAAGGCAGTCGGCTCCGCCGTTTCCATCTTAGGCGCGCTCGTCGTTGGTCAAGCAGCCGTACAAGCCGGAATCGTATCTGCACCGATGGTTATTGTCGTCTCGATTACAGGGATAGCTTCCTTCACCATTCCAAGATTCAACGGTGCTATTGCGATTCGGATGCTGCGCTTTCCCATTCTCATTGCCGCGGCCATATTTGGTTTCTATGGCATTTTCTTCTCATTAATGATTCTAATCGGACACATGGCGAATCTCCGTTCCTTCGGAGTTCCCTATTTATCTCCCGTTGGCCCCTTATCCACAACAGATATGAAGGATGTCCTTATCCGTGCGCCGTGGTGGCAATTACTGAAGCGTCCCGATTTCATGGCCATTCAAGATAACACAAGTCAGGATGGTGCCCTGTCGAAGCAAATCAAGAAAGCGGGAGGCTTAGACGGCAGCAACATAGATCACGTACACAAAGCCAGTGAGGAGGAGCAACAATCGAATGAAACATCCTAAACAGCGTATAAGGCTGGTGGTTACCATGCTAGCAGCCACGACTCTTCTTACGGGTTGCTGGGATCGTACAGAGACCAATGACCTGGCGTTTGTCGTCACTTCTTCGGCTGATTTAGAGGATGATGGCAGATATCGAATCGCGCATATGCTTCCTCTGCCCGGTTCTATGGGTGGAGCGAGCGGCGGAGGCGGGGGGACGTCAGGTGGTAAAAGCTATTACATTGACTCCGAGGTAGGAATCACCTATCGCGATGCGTTCAGTAAGCTCCAGTCACGTATGGCACGGCGTCTCTTCCTCTCGCATCGCAGAACGATCGTCATTGGTGAGAAGCTCGCTAAGCAAGGCATTCATTCCTTGTTCGATGTGCTGCCACGTTCTACAGAAAATCGGATGACAACGTTCCTCGTCGTTACGAAAGGGAAGGGCTATGATCTGCTAAATACAGAGCCGAAATTCGAACGTTTCCCAGCAGAAGTGATTCGAGAACTGGCAAAATCACGTTATGCGATGCCAACCTCGATCAAGGATATTGGCATTTCGCTAAGTTTCAATAGTGACCCGATTATGAACTATTTTGAGCCTAAAGAAACGCAGGCCTTTAAGGAGCCTTCACAAGAAATCCAATTGCTTGGTTATGTACAATTCAAAGGTGATCGCATGGTTGGCGTCTATAAGAAAAATGAAGCACAGGGCCTAATGTGGCTAAGAAATCAAGTGAAAGCACAGCAGTACACCTTCCCCATGGAGGAGAATTCTAAAATCTCCGTTGCTGTTATTGGCGGAAAAACAGCCATTACACCGAAGCTCATGGACGACAAAGTGATGTTCGACGTGGTCGTGGAAGCTCGTGGAGCAGTCCGAGAAGACCTATCTAATAAGAATTTATTCAAATCCGAAAACCTTCATAACGTGGAAACCAAGTTCGCAGAGCAAATCAAATCCTCCGTTCTCGCAACGATAAAACAGATGCAAAAGGAAGGGACGGATTCTGCTCAGCTCGGTCTCATCGTTTGGCGAACACATCCTCAGAAATGGAATGAACAGTTTGGGAAGGATTGGGAACATTATTTTAAAGAAGCCGATTTCAACATTGTCGTGAAGGCCACCATACCAGATACTGGCATGATTAACCAAAACGTGACGAATGGAGGGATCTAAAAAAGATGGATGGGATCTTCGTCATCTCTTTTCTCTTCATTCTAATCGGATCCTTCATTCTCGATCGCAAAATGCTGCAACAGGCGGGAATAGGGAACAAAATAACATATGGTCTCGCCATCGGGATCATCACTATCCTGCTTATTACGAAATATCTACATGTGAGTATACCCATGCCCACCTATTTTTTCGTGCAAGTGGTTTCTCCCTGGATCATAAAAGTTCTTGGCATCTAAGTAGAAAGGAGGTTTTCCTCATGAATAGCAAACAAGTCATTAACCAGCGTCAACTCTCATGGCTGGCTTCTTCCATCGTGACTAGCGGAGGCATTCTTACCTTACAAAATGAATTGATACGGATCAATCAAATGGATGCTTGGTTCTGCTATTTACTTTCTATTCTCTATGTATTCCTGATTGCTAGTTTCTTTGGCTATATGGCTAAGCTCTACCCGCAAAAAAACATTTTCGAAATGTCTAAAGTTTTATTAGGTCGATGGCTAGGCACTTGTGTGAATTTACTCATTTTGTTCCATTTCTGGCAGATTATTGTCCGGGATATTTCCTCTGTATCTAGATTTAGTTCAACCCTATTGCTCAACACAACACCATTAGAAATATTAATTTTACTCAATTGCTTGTTGCTCATGTATTTTGGCAAAACGAGTGTAGAAGTCATTGCACGTGTAAATGACCTATTCTACCCCCTTTTCGTCGCAACCCTTACCATTATGCCGCTGCTCTTATCGAATGAATTTTATTTGCGACTGACGACGCCGATTCTGACAATGCCGCTCCAGAACTGGACGGCTAGCTCTTTTTTGACACTCGGGAATGCTGGCGACATCTTCATTCTAGGTGCGTTCCTTCATATGTTGTACAATGCCAACCATATCCGATCGGCCATTCGACACGGTTCCCTGCTTGGTTTTTTCCTACTTACAATCGTTCTTTTTGCCATAATTGCCGTACTCGGCCCTAAGATCCCTGCGAATTTATCATATCCCAGCTATAACTTAGTCCAAACGATTCATGTCACTGACTTTCTTGATCGTCTTGATCTCGTCATGCTGATGATCTGGTTTCCGACAATCGCATGTAAAATCATTGCCATTTATTTGGCACTTCTGCTCGGTATCAGCTCCATTTTCAATAAGCGGAATTATCCGATGATCAACAAGCCTATCGCGCTGCTGTTGGCTCTGAGTACGTGCCTGTCTTTCAAAAGTACGACTGAGATGTTCTCTTTTTCCAACTTCAGCACGCCCGTTATTGTTATGGCTTACCAGCCCTTCATCATGGTACTCCTCTTGATCATGGGAGTCAGAATAAAAAGGAGATCTCCGAATGCCTTTCCTCCTTCACCAGAGGGCACGCATGCCAAGAAAGATCCTGAACAAAGTGCAGGCAAACTTAGCCAACGTCTGACCTATACCAAGTGGCTCTGGGGAGGAAATTTGGTTTTGGTCATTTGCGTAGCGTTCGTTCTAATTGGTCTTACATTCGGCGAGAAATCTACACTGGTTGGTGCGATTTGTGCGACAGGCTTCGGCTGTTGTCTACTCTTAACGACCTTGACCACCTACATGGAACTCACCAAGTTGAAGCAAGCCGAGAGCAGTTAACTCAAACGTGATGCTATCGTGAATTTTAATTTGGAGGAATGCCTATTCACAAAGAAAAAGCACCCGCCTAAGCGGGTGCTTTGTAAGACTAAACAGGAACAGATTGGTTTAAACGGCTTTTTGCTACTTTCAAATAGCCGTGTACGTTCAAGTATTCGCTATCATTCGTGAAGCGCAATTTCATCGCACCTGCAGCGTCTTGAATGTAAGGCTTAAGTGCTGTTGCACCGCCGCCAATCACGTAAAAGCATTGGATATCCGGGCATTTGCGCCAGCGTTTCTTGATCATTTCGACCATGCGTACAGCGGCACGACGGAAATGCAGATCCACGATCGGCCGAATATCCACCTGGCCTTCTCCTGGAAGCTGAATCGTAAATTGCCGATTCTTCACGCGCTGCGCAAGCTTCGCACGGCTTGGGAACAAATGACCATACGCATCTTCCACGTCACGTATGATGGCATCCAAATAGGTGGCGATACCGATTTGCTCGCCATGGCTGAAATGATTATCAATCGCCATGCGTTTGATGACCGGGAAATCAGTCGTCAATGCGCCGATTTCGCAAACGCCGATACAGCCGTTGTATATTTCTTCGTCTTTCACCTGCAGGCTGTCGTGCGTCGCCATGTGGAACATGGCAGCAGCACCTTCAATGGAGACAGCTACTTTGCGGATCGAAACTTTGATTTTACGATTATGGAATTGCGGTGTGGAAAGGAACGTTACTTCGTGCTCACCCAAAAGACGATGCTCAAAGGTCTGACTGTATTTGGGGAAAGAACGAACAGGTAAACCCGTGCCCAAGGTATATTCAACTTCGTCCACGTTACCATAGCCAGGGTTCGCTGCTTGGTTCGTGAGGCCCTGATAAGCAAGTGCAGTCAGTGCAACAATGAGGGATTGATCCGATAGCGCTTTATTATCTGTATCTTCTAGTTCTAAGTTATCTTCGTGCTCTAGGGCGAGCTGACCGACGAAATAACGCTGATTCCTTTGTGAAAGGCTTGGACTGTAAATGACAACATCCAATGCTTTCCATGGTGAATCTTCTTCCTGCAAAATGTGTCTTTCGTAGCCAGGCGCTATGATATTCGGTATAACTAGTGGTTCTCTAGACCCATCTAGCACCAGTTTAATACTATCGTTCCCTATGTCAATACCTGCAAGCTTTATCATGTGTGCCTCCACTCCAAATCTACAGCTTTCTGTAATTGTATTAGTACATTCGATCATATACGACAGGATTCCTTCCTACTTTAGACTCATTTTACTAGGACTAGTAGGCAGGAAGGCAGGTTTTTGGCGCAATATGACGAATGTTGTACAGACCAACCTTTACCAAATTCAACCACGACAGGAGATAATCTAGCCCTTATGAAGCTCAAGTGGAAACCCAAAAAATTGACACTGGTTATCATACCAGACGCTAATCAATCAGTCGTCAGGTTTCGCATCCCCCATTTAGTAGCCTATATCGCAGCAGCATGCTTTTCCTTGCTAATGCTGATTTCCATATCGATTTATATTCTGCATACACACACCTTGAAACAGGCCAATGATTTGCAATCCAAGCTGAGCGGTGCAAATCAACAATGGAGCGCAGCCCTAACTTCCAAGGATGAGGCCATCGAACAATTGCAAAATGAAGTCATTCAACTGTCCCAGCAAGCCGAACAGATGAAATCGAAGGTCGAAGAAGTAAAGAAGCTCGAAAGTGACCTCAAATCTATTGCTGGGATTGATCCCGAACCAAGTAACACCGCCGTTGCAAGCTCAGCATCCGCAGGCAAGGCTAAGAAAGATGCAAAGCAACCCATAGCTGATGAATCGTCAGCTTCAACCGGCGTGGGAGGCAGCCCGAACCCCGTCACGCAGGAAATTATTCTCAAGCTAGGTCAAGACACACTTGCGTCTTTCACGGCACTTAATGGTGAAGTGCAAACGTTGCAAACGAATTTGACAGCCACGAAGCAGAAGGTTGCCGATAAACAGGAGCAGCTTCGCATCACACCGACGCTGTGGCCAACTAGCACGAAGGTGGTTACTTCTCCTTTTGGCTACCGATCCGATCCTTTCACCAAAATACCGAGTTATCATTCTGGCATTGATTTCGGCGCTCATGAGAATGATCCCGTATTTGCAACTGCAGCTGGTAAAGTCGTCAGTACCGGGAAAGACATTTACCACGGCAACAACATTGTGATCGAGCATTCCAAGGGCTTGCGCACCTGGTATATGCATTTGAATAAAATTCTAGTTAACAAAGGCGATTCCGTTGAAAAAGGCGGTACGATTGGTTTAGTCGGATCCACTGGCCGCAGCACAGGTGCACATCTCCATTATGAAGTTCTCAAAAACGGCGAAAGCGTCGACCCCAAGCCTTATCTTAAATCGATTCGAAAGGATGACAACTAACATGTTCAAAAAGACGAAAAGCCTCATGAATCCTAATACAACCGATACGTTAATTGGTGAGGGAACCAACTTCGAAGGCCGTATTAAATCCGAGGCAAGCATTCGCATTGAGGGCGGAATTACGGGAGATATCGATTGCGCTGGCGATGTAATTATTGGCGAGCACGGTGTCGTGAAATCCAATATCGCAGCGCGAGATGTCGTTCTGGCTGGAAGCGTGCATGGGAATATTACGACCAAAGGCAAATTGACCATTACCTCTACGGGGTCCCTGCATGGCAATATTAGCGCAGCCTCATTCATCATTGAGGAAGGCGGCGTATTTCAAGGCAGCAGCAAAATGGATACCAAATCAACCGTTGCTGTGCCCGCACCTACTAACGAGCCTGAGACAGGAAATAGGCCTGTTGCTGCACCTGAGAGCATGTACAAAGGCAATACAGTTGCCATGTAACTCCATACCGCTAGGACTTACGCTAGGCGCATGATATACTAGTTGGAAATTCATTTCTAACTGATATAGGAGACATGGGAACTATGAGAGAACAATCCATCCTATTTGATCTAGATGACACGTTGGTGCATTGCAATAAGTATTTTGACTTTGTGATTGATCAGTTCGTTGATCTGATGCTAACTTGGTACTCCGGACATGGGCTGACTAAGCAGGATATTAAGAAAAAGCAGTTGGATATCGACCTTGCTGGCATTCAAATCCACGGCTTTATGCCGGAACGGTTTCCACAATCGTTCGTTGAGACGTATCAATGGTTCGCACAGCACTACAACCGTCCTGTTAGTGCCAAAGAAACGGACTGGCTCATGCAGCTCGGACACACGGTCTATAGTTACACAGTAGAGCCTTATCCGTTGATGAACGAGACCCTTCACAACCTGCAACAAGCTGGCCACAACTTGTTTCTATATACGGGCGGAGACGTTTCCATCCAAATGAAGAAAATCAAGGATGTAGGCCTCGATGAATTCTTCCAGGATCGTATCTTCGTTACAGTACACAAGACGCGTGAGTTCATGAATACGTTGATGCACGAACAGCGCTTTGACCGCCAACATACGTGGATGATCGGAAACTCGATCACAACAGATGTCCTGCCAGCACTGCATGCAGGTATCCATGCGATTCACATTCCCGTTGTTGATGATTGGGTATTTAACAATGGAACGATTGATGTCACGCCGAAGGGTGCGTTTTACCAGCTGCCGTCGCTTCTGGAAGTGCCCGAAACGATCCAATCGTATATACAGAAATAAGAAGAACGATCCTCCGGTGAAAGCTGAACCGGCAGGATCGTTCTTTTGTTGTCACGCCGCGACATCGCGTCTACGGAATATTTCCCAGGAAAGTACATTGAACAATAAGAAATAGCAAACGAGCACCGTGATGGAGAAGCCCATCGTCATGCCTTCCGCTAATGGCCTATCCTCCAGATACGGCGTGAGGTCGGTATTCGCGAATAAGAAATATTTGCCCCACGTATATCGCATGAACAATAACGTAATCACTTGCCCTGCGAACATGATGAAAATGCTGAGGCCGATCGCAAGTGAAGCGCTGCGAAACACTGTCGATATCATAAAAGCAAGCGTAACGATCATAACAAGCTCAATTAATTTAAGTCCATAGGTCGCAAATACATAGAACAGCATACTCTTCTCCTGCACCTGACCTGCGGCATTCACGGTCAGATGTGGAAGACTCAATCGTTCAAAACCATACAAGAAGCCGTTCACAATCAAGGCAGTGATGAACAAGATGACCAATAGCGTAGCTGCAAAAAGCAGCGTTGTCAGGTACTTCGACAATAAGATCTTCGACCGACTAGCAGGACGTATGAGCAGCAGCTTGATGGTTCCCCAGGTAAACTCCCCAGCTACCATATCTCCGGCAATAATGACCGTGAAGAGTGTAACCAGGATGATCAATCCAGAAGCGGTGAGCATGCCACCCCACAGCGTGTGATCAATAGGGGGATAATTGTGATCCAGCATGTATTGCTGAAGAGCACTATCTTCCCGCATCTGCTTCTTAAAATTTTCTGGAATATCAGGATTCGCCAGCTCTGTCTTATTGTGCTCGATAGTCTCTGTGGCCCTTGTTTTCCAGCTATCATTTTGGTTATTATCGGAATGAGATAACACGCCAGTGAGCACGACAATAACAATTAACAAGATCACTAATATCCATGTTCGAAGCCGATTGTAAATTTTCATATGTTCATTCTTGATGAGATTAAGCAATAGGATCACTTCCCGTCATTTCCAAAAATTGATCTTCCAGCGACTTCGCTGTTTTGCGGATTCCGTATACGGCAATCCCTGACTCGACAAATCGCCTATTCCATGCTGCGGTTTCTTGTTTGTCTAGTTCCATGACGAGGAACTCCTCAATCACTTCCACGGCTTGGCCTTGTGCGGAAGCTAACTGGAGCGCTTGTTCAAGCGACTCTACCTCGAAGAAAATCCGCTGCTTCCCATCTTCATGCACATATTCTTTTATCAGTCTGACGTCGACTAATTTTCCATTCTGAATAATGGCAACACGGTCACACATAAGCTCCATCTCTGCTAACAAGTGAGAAGAAACGATAACTGAAATCCCCTCATCACGGGTAAGTTTACGCAAATGATCGCGAAGTTCCCGTATGCCGGCAGGATCCAACCCATTCGTGGGCTCGTCCAGAATCAGGACCGAAGGCTTATGTAGTAGCGCCTGCGCGATACCTAACCGTTGCCGCATCCCCAGGGAGTAAGTTTTCACCTTGTCATGAATGCGATTCGTCATCCCAACAAGGTCGATCACCTCCGCAATCCGATCCTCTTCAATCCCTGGAATCATTCTGGCATAATGCACCAAATTCTTATAACCGCTTAGAAATTTATACATTTCTGGATTTTCTACAATCGCCCCAATATGACGAATCGCCTGTTCAAAATGTGTCCGAATGGAATACCCGCCAACGCGTATATCCCCTTCCGTGATCGACATTAATCCAACCATCATGCGGATGGTTGTTGTTTTACCCGCGCCATTCGGCCCGAGAAATCCGAACACTTCGCCGCGCGGCACATCGAAGCTTAACTTATCAATAATGGTCTTGGAGCCGATGCGTTTGGAAATATGATCTACCTGCACGATGGGCTTAAGCGCCTCTTGCGATGCTGACATGCGACATCCTCTCCCTTTCTCCTCATCCAATATAATCCAATCCTACCCTATTGATGCTGTCATGCCTAGTGTAATTGAGTCATATGACTGTGCTCACTATGGCTTTTTCCTAATTTTATGTACAATGGAATGAAAAGACCCGTGCGTAAAAGGAGCACCTCATCTATGATCCAAAGAAGACCTTGGCATGGTGTAGAGTGGTCACTGTTCATCGTATTGACTGGTGCAGCACTGCTTGGTTTGCTGTATAGCTGCCTTCACATCTATGAACAGACCTTCTCCCACATCCTGTTAACCATATTGGCCATTTTACTGTCCTATGGGGTCCCTTTCTTATTCTGGCGCCCCCGCTATATTAATCCGACAGGGTATCCCATTGCCGTTCTGTTGACCGGTATCCCCCTGCAAATTTATTTGGCCTGGATGGAGCAAGACGCCCTACTTACCATTAATTGCCCAATTATGGTCATTGGATTCCTTACCGACCGAAAAAATGCCTGGTGGACCGCCCCCATCTTCATGCTAGGAATGCCTACGACTTACTTTTTTTTGCTGCACAGTGACATGGGCGTTGGGCAATTATTTAGTTTTATCCTGAATGCCGTCCTCTTCTTCGCAATTGGGCTAAGCTTACAACGTGCTGTCACCTCCAATGAGAAGACTGAGAAGCTGCTAGGGGAGAACCAACGTCAGTACCATTTGATTCATGAGCAAAATAACGTCCTTGAGCAGTACGCTAATCAGATTGAGCAGCTTACGTTAGTTGAAGAGCGTAATCGGATGGCCCGTGAACTGCATGATACGGTTGGACATACCTTTACATCCGTCATTATGGGCATGGATGCCGTATCGTATCTCATTGAAGTTTCGCCAGAAAAGGCTAAGCAAAAACTCGACGTCCTGCGTAATGTGACTAGAGGTGGCCTAGAAGAAGTACGACGCAGCATCCATCAGATGGTTCCCCAGGAGGGAGATATGCTGCTGTCCCAGCAGCTATCCCGTCTTTCGAATGAGTTTGCTTTGCACACCGGAACTCAGATTCACTTCACGACGGTTAGTGATGAATTCGAGATTCCTAAACAGACCAAGCTTTCGTTAATACGCTGTCTGCAGGAATCATTGACGAATGCCAAGCGCCATGGGAAAGCCACTTCTATCGACATTGTGCTAACCTATGCCGAGGATCAAATCTCCCTTCGCATTGAAGATAATGGCATTGGCACGGAGCAGCTGAAAGTAGGCTTCGGTATTACTGCGATGCAGGAACGGATAACCGCGCTGCAAGGTACTTTGCAAGTACGTTCCCTACCTGAGCAAGGGACCGTGGTCCATTGTTTCATTCCCGTAAAACGTTTTCCAACCTTTTAATCGCTGTGAGGAGGATTTCTTATGACTGTAAACCAAGCTCCGCTCAAACTGCTCCTGGTGGATGATCAGGATTTAATACGTGAAAGCTTGCACATCGTGCTTGGTATGGACCCTGACATTGACGTCGTTGGTTTAGCCGAGAACGGACATGTCGCTGTCAAGCTATGCGAAGAGGTGCAGCCTGATGTCGTTCTCATGGACATTCATATGCCGATCATGGATGGCGTTGAAGCCACTCGCCAAATCAAAATCGCCTGGCCGAACATCCGCGTCGTTATTTTGACGACCTTCCAGGAAATTGGCTACGTTGTAGACGCGCTTAGTGCTGGAGCAGAAGGCTACCTGCTAAAAGCAATTCATCCGAAAGACCTCGCTACTGGGATTAAATGGGTCCATCAAGGCGGCACCTTAATTCCGCATGACATCGCTAAGATGCTCGTTCAGCAAGCGCGTGACGGGGCAGATAAGAGTGGAAGTGCTTCTTCGACAGAAGATAAGGAAGTGAGTGTTCGTGCAGACACCTACGGGCTCAGCGAGCGTGAACTGCAGGTGCTCCACAGCATCGCCGACGGACTCAACAACCGTGAAATCGCCGAGAAGCTTTTTTTGTCCGAAGGCACTGTGAAGAACTATATCTCCAACATCTATTCGAAGATGGACGTTCGGGACCGGGTTCAGGCATCGAAGAAAGCGCATGAGGAAGGGATGCTGTAGGTTGCGTTTCGATAATTCGACCTAAGGGGAACTTGGGGGCGCTATTTAGGCAAATACGGCCGATTTCCTGCCCGAAAGGGAACTACAGGGCACTATTTAGGTAAATTATGTGTTTTCATAAGTGTTTATCTCTACATAGAGCCCCCTAGTTCCGCAATAGAATGCATTCAGCCCGAATGAACACAAATAGCGTACCCTATTTCCCTTTCTTAACCAGATTCCGTGTTTTCTTAAACACAAAGACCGCTCTTCATCTCTGAAGAAGCGGTCTTTGTGTACGCTATTCGAAGAGCTTCTCGAGAAAGCCCTTTTTTCTTTTGCGAATTTTGCTATAACTCTTTACTCTGGAGAGCGGCAGCTGGGTCTCAACCTCAGTTGTTTCATTCAAAATGTCCCTTTGGGGACTGGCTTCCTCTGGAGCTATTACAGCATTCTGCAGCTCTATCTTATCCTCTGGACTTGCCACATGCTGATGGACAACGATCGTGTTGACTAACTGCTCATGCAGCTTATTCTCAAGCTGGTGCCTGCAGAGTCGGAGAAATTGTTCCTGTTGTCTATTCTGGAGTTCAAACTGTTCATGAAGTTGCAATTGGAGTTCTTCTACCTGCTTAGAAAGAAGCAGCACAGCCTTTTGCAAAGAAATCAGATCCTGCTCCCCAGGCTGCTCATCGTGTTTCAGCTCCTCCGAGATCTCATCATTCCCCGCTAGCAGCGCCTGCATTTCCGCTGGTGTTAAGAATTCTTCCTTCCTCATGAGCTTTCCTCCATCCCGTACATCTTGCCATCCATGCTTGGACAGCGCTTTTTCTTATTGTACATGAGTTTCGGGAAATGTTCACGTTTATCTCGATAAGAATTCATCCCCCGTCTATCCGAAATAGCAGCTCATTCCTCAATCACATGCTAAGCGACCACTGTTCATCCATTGTGACAAAAAAACTGCCTGCAAGTAGAAGGTCTACCTGCAAGCAGTTGGACTAGCTAACTTATGGTAAATTTGACGATCCCATCAAGAAACGATCCACTTCACGCGCTACCGCACGGCCTTCGTTAATCGCCCATACCACAAGGCTTTGCCCGCGACGCATGTCTCCGGCAGCGAAAACCCCGTCTACGTTCGTGGCAAACTTCCCGTAGTCGGCCTTCGCATTGGAGCGCTCATCTTTGGCAACGCCAAGCTGATCTAATACGGTGCTTTCTGGTCCCGTGAAGCCCATCGCGATCAGAACCAGCTGTGCTGGATATACCTTCTCGCTGCCTGGTACTTCGACGGGTACGAACGCACCCTTCTCGTTCTTCTGCCACTCGATCAGAACTGTGTGCAGCTCCTTCAGGTTACCGTTCTCGTCCCCAACGAATTTCTTCGTGTTGATCAAGTACGTACGCGGATCTTCGCCCTGAAGCGCAGCTGCCTCTTGTTGACCGTAGTCCACTTTCAACACCTTTGGCCATTCCGGCCATGGGTTGTTAACTGGACGTGTTTCCGGTGACTTCGGCATGATCTCAAACTGCGTCACGCTCTTACATTTATGACGAATGGAAGTACCTACGCAGTCAGTTCCCGTGTCACCACCGCCGATAACGATAACGTCTTTGCCTTCTGCGGAAATGAATTCACGATCGGCATGCTCAGAATCAAGCAGGCTCTTCGTGTTTTTGCTCAGGAATTCCATCGCCAGATGCACGCCGCCAAGCTCACGACCCTCGATCGGAAGATCGCGGCCCTTCGTAGCTCCACCGCATAGGACGATCGCATCGAATTCCTCTTGCAGCTTCTCAATCGGATAGTTCACGCCGACATGCGCACCAGTAATGAACGCCACGCCTTCAGCTTCAAGCAGATCTACTCGTCGTTGGACATACTTTTTGTCCAGCTTCATGTTCGGGATACCGTACATCAGCAACCCGCCAATACGGTCTGCCCGTTCAAAAACAGTAACCCAGTGTCCAGCTTTGTTCAGCTGCGCTGCTGCCGCAAGTCCGGACGGACCTGAACCAACAACCGCAACCTTCTTCCCTGTGCGCGTTTCCGGCGGTTCAGGCTTGATCCAGCCTTCATCGAAGCCTTTATCGATGATCGCTTTCTCAATTGCTTTAATCGTAACCGGCGTGTCCTTCAAGCCTACTGTACAAGAGCCTTCACAAGGCGCTGGACATACACGACCCGTAAATTCCGGGAAATTATTCGTCTTGTGGAGACGATCCAAGGCTTCGCGCCATTGACCGCGATACACGAGATCATTCCATTCCGGAATGAGGTTGTTGACCGGGCAACCAGCGGCCATGCCGCTGATTAATGCCCCTGTGTGGCAGAAAGGAATCCCGCAATCCATACAACGGGAGCCTTGTGTCTGTAATTTATCTTGCGTTAGCGGTGTCGCAAACTCTTTCCAATGGCCGATTCGGACCAGAGGAGAAGCTTCGGATGCCACTTCACGAGCGTGTTCTATAAAACCGGTTGGTTTACCCATTTACGTTTAATCCCTCCTGAGTTTCGTTAGTTTCCACCGACACGGGAAACATCTCTCATATTCGCCTCGAAAGCAACCATGACCGCTTCTTGTTGGCTAAGTCCGGAGCGTTTCACCTTCTCGATAGCATCAAACATCCGTTTGTAGTCCTTCGGTATAACCTTCACGAACTTCCAAACGTACTCATCCCAGTGCTGAATAACTTGGTGGGCAACGCTGCTATCCGTAAATGTGGCATGATGCTGGATCATCGTTTTCAACTCATTCATCTCATACGTTTCTTCCAGCTGCTCCAGGTAAACCATCTCTTTATTCACTTTGCTTTGGAAGTCACCGTTCACATCCAAGACATAGGCAATACCGCCTGACATCCCTGCTGCGAAGTTACGTCCTGTTGCACCCAAAACAACGACACGACCACCTGTCATGTACTCACAGCCATGATCGCCAACACCCTCAACAACGGCGCGCACACCACTGTTTCTAACGCAGAAGCGCTCGCCCGCGATACCACGGATGTAAGCATCCCCGTCTGTTGCGCCGTAGAAAGCCGTATTTCCGATAATGACGTTCTCTTCCGGTACAAAAGTGGATTTGCTCGATGGGAAAATGGCCAGTTTACCGCCGGACAATCCTTTCCCTACGTAGTCATTGGCATCTCCCTCGAGGGAAAGTGTGATCCCCTTCGGAACGAATGCCCCAAAGCTTTGTCCTGCTGAGCCTTCAAAATGAAGACGAATCGTATCATGCGGCAGTCCTTCCACGCCATGACGGCGTGTCACTTCACTGCCCACGATCGTTCCGACTACACGGTTAACATTCGTAATTGGCAGAATCGCGTGAACGTGTTCTTTGCGCTCAATCGCTGGCTCACAAATATCAAGCAGCTTCGTCATGTCCAAGGAGCGATCTAAGCCGTGATCCTGCGCCATTTGGCAGAAGCGACCGACTTCTTCGCCCATATCTGGTTGATGCAAGAGCGGCGAAAGATCGACGCCTTTGGCTTTCCAGTGCTCGACCGCTTGCTTGGACTCCAAAATATCGGTACGTCCAACCATTTCTTCGATCGTGCGGAAGCCAAGCTCTGCCATCATCTCACGTACATCGTTAGCAATGAACGTCATGAAATTAACAACATGCTGTGGATCTCCAGCAAATTTCTTACGAAGCTCCGGATTTTGCGTAGCGACCCCAACCGGACAAGTGTCCAAGTGGCAGACGCGCATCATCACGCAGCCGATCGTAATCAATGGTGTCGTTGCGAAGCCGAACTCCTCGGCACCGAGCAGGGCAGCTACGACAACGTCGCGCCCTGTCATCAGCTTGCCGTCTGTCTCGACGACGATACGGCTGCGCAGGTTGTTCAGCACGAGTGTCTGATGCGTCTCCGCCAGACCGAGCTCCCACGGCAGTCCCGCGTGACGAATACTCGTCTGCGGTGACGCGCCTGTACCTCCGTCGTAGCCAGAGATGAGGACAACGTCCGCTTTCCCTTTGGCTACGCCGGCAGCGATCGTCCCAACACCGACTTCGGATACCAGCTTAACGCTGATCCGTGCCCGCGGGTTGGCATTCTTGAGATCGTGGATCAGCTCCGCGAGATCCTCGATCGAATAAATATCGTGATGCGGCGGCGGCGAAATCAAGCCTACGCCTGGCGTAACACCGCGAACCTCGGCTACCCAAGGGTACACCTTGGTTCCCGGAAGCTGACCGCCTTCGCCTGGCTTCGCGCCCTGCGCCATCTTGATCTGAATCTCGTCAGCGTTGACGAGATAATGGCTCGTGACGCCGAAGCGGCCGGACGCCACCTGCTTAATGGCACTGCGGCGAAGATCGCCGTTCGCATCCGGTGTGAAGCGTTCCGGATGCTCCCCGCCTTCGCCGGTATTGCTCTTGCCGCCGATGCGGTTCATCGCAATCGCGATGGTTTCGTGCGCTTCTTTCGAGATGGAGCCGTAGGACATGGCTCCCGTCTTGAAGCGCTTGAAGATCGATTCGATCGGCTCAACCTCTTCGATCGGAATCGGTGTGCGTCCTGCCTTGAAGCTCAGCAGTCCGCGCAAAGCCATATATTTCTCGTCTTCACGTTTGACGAGCTTGCTAAAGTTCTTATACATGCCGTAATTGTTGCTGCGAACAGCAGATTGCAGGGCATGCACAGTTTCCGGGGTATAAATGTGATCTTCCCCGTCACGGCGCCATTGCAAGTCTCCGCCTGTATCGAGTACACGGTCGCGCCCTTCTTGCTCGGAGAACGCACGGCTGTGGCGCATAAGGGCTTCCTTCGCGACCACTTCAATGCCGATACCGCCAACTGGCGTATACGTCCAAGTGAAGTAGCTGTCTACCAGCTCTTGGCTCAAGCCGATCGCTTCGAAAATTTGCGCCCCGCGATAGCTCTGAATGGTGGAAATCCCCATTTTCGCTAACACTTTGACTACACCCTTCGTTACCGCCTTGATGTAGTTATAGACCGCCTTCTCATGATCCACACCAACTAGCTGCTTACGCTGAATCATGTCATCCAACGCTTCTAACGCCAGATAAGGGTTGATCGCGCCTGCGCCGTAGCCGAGCAACAGGGCAAAATGATGCACTTCACGCGGTTCACCAGACTCTACGAGCAAGCTAACCTTCGTCCGTGTACCTTGACGGATCAAATGGTGATGCAAGCCTGATGTCGCTAATAATGCTGGGATCGGTGCACTAACACTATCTACGCCACGGTCAGACAGAATGAGAAGCGTAGCTCCGTCCACAATCGCTTGATCTGCCGCTTTGTACAAAGCTTGCATCGCACTCTCTAGGCCCGCTGTGCCAGCCGTTGCTTGGAACAGCGTCGGCAACGTGACCGTTTTGAAGCCATCACGCTGAATATGACGCAGCTTCGCCAACTCTTCGTTGGAGAGGAACGGCGACTTCAAGCGAATTTGACGGCAGCTCTCTGGCTCTGGCTTAATCAGATTGCGCTCAGGTCCAATCGTTGTACCCTGCGCTGTAATAATTTCCTCAAAGTTCGCATCAATTGGCGGGTTCGTTACTTGTGCGAATAATTGTTTGAAATAGTTATAAAGCAGCTGCGGACGGTCTGAAAGCACCGCAAGCGGAGCATCCGTACCCATGGAACCGATCGGATCCACACCTGTTTTGCCCATCGGCTCAAGGGTCTTACGCAGTTGTTCGAACGTATAGCCGAAAGCTTGCTGACGCTGAAGAATCGTGTCATGGTCAGAGCCAAGTACAATTGGCGCATCTTCCAGATCCTCAAGGGATACGAGATGCTCATTCAACCAATCCCGATACGGCTGCTCGCTGGCGATGCCGCTCTTGATCTCTTCGTCGGTCACGATGCGACCTTCTACCGTATCCACAAGCAGCATGCGTCCCGGTCTCAGACGGTCTTTGTACAAAATGCGCTCAGGCTCGATATCCAATACGCCTACTTCAGAAGCAAGCACGATCAAATCGTCCGTTGTCACATAGTAACGCGAAGGACGTAAACCATTCCGATCTAGAATCGCTCCGATTTGACTGCCATCCGTGAAGGCAATCGCAGCAGGTCCATCCCACGGCTCCATCAAGGTGCTGTGATACTCGTAGAACGCTTTCTTGTCATCATCCATGCTTTCATGCTTGGACCAAGGCTCTGGCACCATCATCATGGCCGCATGCGGCAAGGAGCGACCTGAGAGCATCAGGAACTCTAGTGTATTATCAAACATTTGGGAATCGGAGCCATCGGTATCAATAACAGGAAGAATGCGTTTGAAATCTTCACCAAATAATTCGGAATCACACATCGCTTGACGCGCATGCATCCAGTTCACGTTGCCGCGAAGCGTATTAATTTCACCATTATGAATCAAATAGCGGTACGGATGCGCACGTTCCCAGCTTGGGAAGGTGTTCGTACTGAAACGGGAGTGAACGAGCGCTAAGGCAGAGTCTACCTTCTCGTCTTGTAATTCCACGTAATACGCATCAACCTGCTCAGGTGTTAACATCCCTTTGTAAACAATCGTTCTGCTAGACAAGCTAGAATAGTAAAATTGCGATGAGGCATGCGAAGTTTTGATAGCGTTTTCAGATAGTTTACGAATAATATATAACTTGCGCTCAAAATCTAGATTCGTTGCTGTATCCGCGCTTTGGCCGATAAACACCTGACGAACATAAGGCTCCGCTGATTTCGCCGAATCTCCTAAAGAGCTGTTATTTGTTGGAACGGTTCTCCAGCCAAGGAATTGCTGTCCTTCTTGTTTGACAATTCGCTCAATTGTGCTTTCACAAGCTTGGCGCGCCTCTAATTCCTGAGGCAAATACACCATACCAACGCCATAGCTGCCTGCCGCTGGAAGTTTAATGTTCTCTTGTACACAGGCGGATTGGAAATACGTGTCTGGAATCTGCATCAAAATGCCTGCGCCATCTCCCGTATTTTGTTCACAACCTTGCCCGCCGCGATGATCCAAATTGCAAAGTACTCGAAGCGCTTGCTTGACGATGGCATGAGATTTGACACCCTTGATATTGGCCACAAAGCCTATACCGCAAGCATCATGCTCATTCCTCGGATCGTACAATCCCTGTTTGGGAGGTAATCCATTAATAGTCATGTTGTGCAACCTTTCTTCCCTCGTTTTTCACTGGACTTTGTTAGACGCCTGCTTTAAAGTGCTAAAAAGTAAAAATTCAATGCTACATATTTCGACTACAACCGCAATAAGTAGAGGAAATATTCTCAATATTTTTTATATTATATTAACACTTGGTTTCCTATAGTTCAATTTAAAAATATTTATATTGAAAAGGTTTACATTTTAATAGAATCGCCAGCGAAATCATATTGTAAAGGCACGGGTATATATTTCGTTTCCTATATAAGTACGACAAGCTTGGCATGTGATAGCAAACTTTCTATGTTTCATGCTATGATAGCTAATACCGCTGCAAGAACATACATCCAGATTCCACATCTTAGGAGGAGCTCTGTTTGAGTATACAGCATACTTTTGGGGACGGCATGATTAGGGAGCCTCTTTATCAATGGCAGCTAGAAGCCCATCCGGTTGAAATTGAGCTTTTCCGCTCAAAGCCGGTACGCCGCCTGAAGTTTTTACATCATTTCGGAGCATCTGCTCTGTTTTCACCACTTACACATTCACGATTCGAACATACGGTTGGCGTTTGGTCACTCATGGCTCACTTTTGTCCAGAAGAACCCCTTCTGCGCATTGCGGCGCTGCTCCATGATATCGGGCACCTGCCCTTCTCCCATGCGGTTGAGCGAACACTTGGGTATAATCATCACCGTCATACCGAGCAGTTGATTGGGCAAGGTGTCATTGCTGATATTTTGATCAAACATGGTATTTCACCACCGTCCATTATTGACCTATTGAAGCAAGAAACACCGCTAACGAACAAAACACCCATTCTAGGACTCGATCATCTGGATAGCTTCCTTCGCGACACGTATTATGCTGGGGTGAAGACACTGTTGCCTCCCTCGGAACTTGTCAAAGGACTTCGCTTACGCGGCCCCTACATAGAAGGGAATGAGGCTTCCGCCACGGCACTTGTCGATGCGATCGTAGAAGATCACCGACTCTTCCTGCACCCGCAGTTTCTTGCGATGGATGCGCTGCTCGCGAAAGCAACAGCTCATCACTGCGAGTCCAACCCGGGCATGCGGGATCGTATCCCGGCGCTGATGGATCACGAATTAATCCAGGAGCTGCTGCAAAGTAACAATGAAACCGCAAGAGAAACCATTCATGTGCTCATGTATGAACCTCATCGGATTCAAATTACACAGGAACCCGTTCCGGGCAGCATCGAAGTCAAGATCGGCAAGGTCTACAGAAAACAACCATTAATTGGCGAAAAACTTGCCTCCGAGGTTAGCTTTCAAGCCGCCGTTAAGCTGGCTGAGCTCGATAGCATGACCGCGACATACTATTTTACCACATAAGAAAGTATAAATTTTCGGTTCCAGAAAATAGCTTTCTTATTGGCGATAAAACCTTCCTCTGAACGCGGTCGCTCTTCTTCGAGTTGCATCGATAGAGGTTTTCTCACAATTAAATCACATGTATTTGAGCTTACTTATCTTACATCCGCAGAAGGG
The DNA here is from genome assembly GCF_059692115.1 of Paenibacillus sp. J31R30. NCBI lineage: Bacteria > Bacillati > Bacillota > Bacilli > Caryophanales > Paenibacillaceae > Paenibacillus > Paenibacillus sp. J31R30. The sequence continues at coordinate 54,303 of NZ_JCAUAV010000004.1, forward strand.
ACTGTCCCAGCTTGGCTAAATTGTACTTTCGTTATGGCACGATGAACAGCGGTAAATCGATTGAAGTCTTACGTGTTGCTCATAATTATGAGGAGCAGGGTAAAAAGGTGCTTCTCCTCACTTCCGTTATGGACGATCGCTTCGGCGTTGGTAAGGTAGCTTCCCGTATTGGTATGCAAAAAGGGGCCATCGTGGTCGACGAGCATTTGGATATGGTCGCCCTCGCGCAGACCGAGCGTCCGAATTGTATTCTGGTCGATGAAGCTCAGTTCTTGAACAAAGCGCAGGTCGCTCAGTTAATTGAAGTCGTCGATGAACTGGACATTCCGGTTATCGCTTATGGGCTTCGGGCTGATTTCATGGGGCAATTATTCGAAGGCAGCAACTCACTTTTGGCTGTGGCGGATACGATTGAGGAAATCAAAACCGTTTGTTGGTATTGCGATAAAAAAGCCATCATGAATATGCGCTGCAAAGACGGCGTTCCTATTTTCCATGGCGAGCAGATCCAGATCGGCGGGAACGAAAGCTACGTTCCTGTATGCCGCAAATGCTATGCGTCCAAAAAGAAAACCACTCAAATTTAGAAATAACAGACATTATTCTTCTTATATGTTCGAAATCTTTTGTGTAAACAATTGATAAGGTATTTACAAAGAAAGGTGAGTTCCTTGCGTAAAAAACGGATTTTGCTATTATCTGAGGGCTTCGGGAAAGGTCATACACAAGCTGCTCACGCACTGTCTGGCGAGCTTCGGCAATCTTCATCAGACATGATTACACGCGTGATTGAGCTTGGCGCTTTTTTACATCCTACCTTAGCACCTTGGGTCTTCTCGGCATACCGCCGCACGGTGACTTCACAACCTAGACTGTATGGTATGCTTTATCGAAACCACTATGACAAAAGGCCGAGCCGCGTAGCGAGTCTCGTGCTGCATCGCATTTTTTACTCGCAGACGAAAGCGGTCATTAAGCAGTTAAAGCCGGATATGATCGTCTGTACGCATCCATTTCCAAGCATCATTGTCTCCAGGCTCAAGCGCGCGGGACTTGATGTTCCTCTCTTCACTGTGATCACGGATTATGACGTTCACGGCACTTGGATGGACTCGGCTGTCGACAAATATCTGGTATCTACGCCACTTGTGAAAGAGCGCCTTATCGACTGCGGCGTGCCGGACAAGCATATTGAAGTCACAGGAATTCCGGTTCACCCTAACTTCCGCAAAGCGCATAGCAAGGAACATATACGCCAGGAATTCGGACTCAAAGCCATGCCGACCGTCATGGTTATGGGCGGCGGTTGGGGCGTTTTTAAGAAAGAAGAAAAAGAAGAGTTACTGACCTACTTAGCGAGTTGGAGCAAGGATATTCAGCTCCTCATCTGCCTCGGGACCAATGAAAAAGCACGTCATCAGCTGCTGGAAGAAGCTGCCTTCCGTCAGCCGAATGTTCATCTCATTGGTTACACAACCGAGATTAGCAAGCTGATGGATATCGCTGATCTGCTGATAACGAAACCAGGCGGGATGACTTGTACCGAGGCGATGGCCAAGGGTATCCCTATGCTGTTCTACAGTCCAATTCCGGGGCAAGAAGAGAAGAACTGCTCCTATTTCCAGGAAAATGGCTACGGACAACGCATTACATCCATCGAGATGATTCACCACTGGTTCAAGCTGCTGCTAGAGCAATATCCTGAACTGGCTAAGCGGAGAACGGACATCCGTGAAGGCTATAATGTGGAAGGCAGAAGCTGTGCGACAGCCATCATCGAGTATCTCGAGCAGTCGGATAAGCGTTCCTATATTCAGGCATCATCAAATACACCGCTCATACAATGGTAGTAACCATTGTGAGGGCGGTGTTTTGTTATGAATCCCATTCACCGATACGGCAAGCAGGCTATATTTGGCTATTTAGTGATCTGGTTTGTCGGCAGTCTATGGATGATGGCGGTGCTCGGCAGCACTACCTTCGAGAAAAAAGTGATGGGCGTTGATTTTCTCCTCTTTCATGAGTATGCGATCTTTGGCTTCGCAGGCGCGCTAGGCGGTTCACTCTACGGCTTGCGTATGTTTCATGAGCATTACCAAGAACTCACCACGCAGTGGATCTACTGGTACCTTATGCGGCCCGTGCTTTGCTTCGGCTCCGCGATTATTACGATTATTTTATTCCAGAGCGGGATTATGATTCTCGAGGTTGACGACTCTATGCCGGCACGTATTTCTCTCGCCTTTCTGACGGGTTATGGATACGGAAAGTTTATGGAGAAGCTGCGTGATCTTACTTCGACGTTCTTTAACGGAAAAAATACGAATGGCACGAACGGGAATGGAAACGGAAGTGATACGCCTACGAAGTAAGTGAAGCTATGGCCTATTCGGCTGAGAAACGGAACGTAGTTCCGATATTTGCCCTGAATTGGGCCAAATCGTGTAGAAGCGGAACGTGGTTCCCCTATTTGTCTGAAACCGGCCAAACGTTCCGTTATGAGTGCAAATTGACCGTTTTGAAGAGAATAGCGGATCCTCGTTCCGCAACTCGAGTGGTCAGCCCTCGTGTGCGGCTGACATAAAAAAGGCCACCGCGCGAAAACAGCCGCGGTGGCCCATTACATCAAGGTGCATCGAACGTATGCACCTTGTTCCAGTTCACACCACCGTTGCGGGTGGTGTACATAACACTCGGCTGCGCATTATCATTCGTGATGAGCCAGCCGCTATTCGCGTCTGCCATCCCGAGCAGCAGCTCGCCATACCCTGTGAACGACTCCGAGCCGTTCACCCAGGTCTTGCCGCCATCCTTCGTCCAGCCGACGGAGTTTGGCTTGTCGCACGCCGGGCAGCTGCCGCCCATGAAAGCTACGTCGCTGTTCACGACGTAGAGTGGGCCGGGCTTCGAGCCCGTGTTCTTCGGCCCCTTGTTCTCCCCGCTAGGGAAGCCAGGGGCCGGGCCGCCGCCAGCCGTGCTGTTCACCAGCACGGTCTGCCAGTTCTTCCCGCCGTCTTTCGTGTGGATCAGCGAATACGAGGTTTGTGTCATCCCCGATTCCCCAATCAGCTCGATCCACGCGTCATCCACGCCAGCTGAGCTAATGACGGTCCCTGTCAATGTCGCTACAGTTGGACGTGACATCACAGGCTTCCAATTTTGCCCGCCATCCTGCGTTCGCAGCACTTCAATCTTATCCTGCACCTGTCGGACAGCCCAGCCATTCTTACGATCATGAAAATAGGCATCCCCTTTGATACCATCGGGTACTGGAAGCTTCACCCATTTGACACCGCCATCCACGGTCTGGGCATTGCCACTATAGGCTTCCTGGTTCGATACGAAGTGGAGAAAAGCTTGATTCGGAACAGTACCAACCGCCGACCAATGCGCCCCCCCATCATGGGTACTTAAGAGCTTACCTGTAGCTTCTTCAGTTGCCCAAGCTTCCTGATCATTCAGGGCAAATAGCTGCCCGATTTCACCAGCCCCCGTATACTGCACCTTCCACTTCCCACCACCATCATCGGTACGAGCGATCCACCCTTTACCGCCAATCCAGCCTTTCTCCGCATCAGCAAGCCTGATTGCCGTAACGCCTTTCATTGGAGGAGGCGTTGATCCTTCGCTGCCTTTCGTAGGTGCCGATGAGGGCTCCGCTCCAGGCGTCGTTGTAGTGGCTGGCGTCGTCGAGGCCGCCGCACTCGGTATCGGTGATTCAGAAACCGTCACGTTTCCGCTTGTCTGACCGGAAGATTTACACCCCGTTAGGGCAAGGGTAGTTATTGCTAACAGCAGCAGAGTTCTTTTGAACATCACCATTACTCCCTTCACTCTCATGTGTAGTTGATACTTCATTGACGTTATTCAGGAGGGAAAAGTTGAACTTACATTCTACCATCTTCCCCATTTTGAGAGAAAATAGGCATGACTCATCCCACTATGGAATACAATCGTAAACAAGAAGGGGGACATTGTTACGGAAAGGGAAAGGGAGGAGGATCTGTTGAAATTCATTTGGGGCAAAAAAGAACTCACCTTCATGATCATTCCGGGTGCCAACCGCCATACCGTAAGATTCAAGCTTCCGCACAGTAGTCTCTATATTGTGCCAAGTGTGATCCTGCTTGTGCTGATTGGTTTTTTTGTTACGATTTACTACATGAATACCTATTCTCATCAGACACAAAACAGTATGCAGCAGGCTTTCGATGGACAAGAACGTCAGTTGGTTGATCAAATTACACATAAAACAAGCGAGCTTGAGCAGCTGCAAATTGATTTGATTGATCTGGCTCAGCAGGCCGAAGAGTTTAAAGTAAAGCTAGAAGAAATCAAGAAACTGGATCATGTCATAGAGCTCATGAGTCAGCCAGAAGGCATAAACGGGACAAGCAAAAAATTATCAAGCACTACACCTGTGAATGGATCAAACCTTGATGTCGGCGGAAGCGACCTTACGGTAACTTCAGATGACGTATCATCCCTCGTGAGCAATACCAAGCAAGGGCTTTTTTCATTAGTTGGGGATATTAATGCACTTCTCGAGAATTTGAGCCAGTCAGAAGCCAAAATTAAAGAAGCTGAACGTTTACGCAGTATTACACCAACGATTTGGCCTGTTGCCTCGCGCAGCATCACCTCAGGATTCGGTATCCGTATTGATCCCTTCACTGCGAAGCCTTCCATGCATGCCGGATATGATATCGATGGGGAATACAATGACCCTGTCTATGTGACAGCAGCAGGTAAAGTAAGCGCTGTAGGCTATGATAGCGAGTACGGCAACTATATCATCGTTGATCATACGCGAGGCATTGAAACCATGTATATGCATTTGAATAAAATGCTCGTAAAACGCGGAGAATCTGTAACAAAAGGTCAGCAGATCGGTCTCGTTGGTTCGACTGGACGCAGCACGGGCTCCCATCTTCATTATGAAGTTCATAGAAATGGAATCCAGATTGACCCTAAACCTTATCTCATTTCAGATCGAAAGGATGAACGCAAATGATTGGAAGCTCCAAATTGAAACGGATCGACGCGAAAACAACGGATACCCTGATTGGTGGCAGTACGATCTGTGAAGGTAAAATTATGTCCGAAGCCAGTCTTCGGATTGAGGGCCAAATGAACGGTGATATTGAATGCGCCGGTGACATCACGATTGGTGAGAACGCTGTCGTACAATCCAATATCCACGCGCGCGATGTAATCGTTGCCGGCAAAGTGAAAGGCAATATCTATACCAAGGGCAAGCTGATCGTGACAAGCTCTGGCGTGTTAATTGGGAATATTGATGTTCGGTCCTTCATTATCGAGGAAGGCGGCATCTTCCAGGGAAGCAGTGCAATGAATGCCTCTTTGGCACAAGGGGATAAAAGCAGTGGCGGCAAAGTCATCGATGCCAAGGCGCATAAGCAGCAAAAAAGTGAGCAACAGGCTGCTTCAGGCGGGAACTAGCTGCTGTGTGTAAATACAAAGAGCTCGTCTTCATCCCCTTGCAGGCGGATGCGACGAGCTCTTCCTCATTTACCAGCTTTCAGTTCGGTCAGCATGGATAGATCCACGAAGGGGCTAAGATCCAGCTCCTCTGGTTTAATACCTTTGATATACCTAGCACCGATAGACACCCTTGCCATCTCTTCCATCACCTTAACGTCAACCTCAGTGGTTAGCTTCAGACGACTGAGCGAGGCTTTGATCAAGCTCTTGTCCATCCCTTTACCACTGTATTGCTTCAACTGATTGTTGATCAGATCATAAGCTTGGTCAGGACTGTTCTGAATGAATGCAATGCCGTCCATGTTCGCTTTAATAGCACCTTTCACGATGTCGCGATGCTTGGCGATAAAGGTATCGCTGGCCACCATGATCACGGTAGGATAGTCGCCATGGTTTGGCGGGATCGCCTGCCAATCGGCAACAACTTTACCGAGACCTGCCTTCTCGATCTGAGTTCCCCATGGCTCTGGGACAAGGGCTGCGTCGATTTCCTTCTGACGGAATGAGATCAGAGTATCCGCTGGTGAACGAACGATGAGATGCGCGTTATCTGCGCCTCGCCCTAGTGAAATACCTGATTGCTGAAGCAGTAAGCGCAGCGAAATTTCATTCGTGTTCCCCTTGGCGGGAATCGCGATGGTTTTATCTATTAAATCAGTGACCGTCTGGATGCCTGCTCCATTTCTTGCAACCAACACGGCACCGCCGTTATTAGAGCCAGATACAACGCGGAAATTACCGCTTTTCAGGAAAAAGGTCGTCGCAGGTCCCGGACCTACGAAACCAACATCGATATCCCCCGTCGCCATCGCGATGGATAGATCGGAACCATTGTCGAAGGGGGTCACCTCGATCTTCACTTCAGCGCCCCATTCACGGGCAAAATAGCCTTTCTCCAGCGCGATGTAGGCTGCGGCATGGGTCACATTTTTGAACACACCGACCCGAACAACCTGCGGCTTACCTGATGCTGTCAATTTCTCCTCGCATGCGCTCAGAAGTGTAACAGCGAACAGAAGCAGCAGAAGTACATTAAAGCGATTTCTCATTCGCTCACTCCCCTACGACTTGGAGCCAGCGAGGCCGTAGCGCTCTAGCACTTTATCTTCTAGTTTTTTGAAACAGAAATGGTCCGAAACCGTGCCTAGCACAGCAATGATAATGACGATACATAGCATCAGCGAGGTGTCGCCGAGATTCCGTCCGTCTTGCAGAAGCTGACCTAACCCAGCGCCCTTCGCGATCAGCTCCCCTGCAACAAGTGCGCGCCAAGCGAACGCCCATGCGGTACGCACCCCGTTGATCAAATGAGGAAAAGCAGCCGGAATCATCACTTGGATGAACAGATTGAAGCCATTTCCCGTTCCCATCGTCTGGGCGGCACGCAAATAAATCGGCGGGATATTTTTGATCCCCGTACGGCTAGCCAACGCCATCGTCCATGTGGCACCGAGCGTCGTTATGAAAATAACAGAAGATTCGTTAAGACCGAACCAAATAATGGCAAAAGGCAGCCAAGCAATACTCGGAATTGTTTGTAAAGAAACAACCAAGAAACCCAGTGTATCATCGAGTAAGCGATATCGCGCAAAAAGAAAGCCTAACGTTGTCCCTATCGCTAGCGACAGTGCAAAGGAAAACAGTAATCGCAGCATACTTGCACTCGCTGCTTGCAGCAGTTCGCCGTGTACGATACCGTCGTAGAAGGCTTGCAGCGTCTGTGTAACGGAAGGGAATTTCCAGCCCCAGCCAAAAATCCTATATCCCGCCTCCCAAGCTATCAGAAGCAGTACCAGAAAAATCGTTCTTCTTAATGCTGTACTCATCGCCAGTCTCCTCTCTTACAACCTTCTCCAGCTCATCCGCCAGCGCGTCCATAATCAACGCCTCCATATGATGGAGCACGGAATCTGCACTATCGCGTGGCCTCGCGGCCTTCACAGCGAATTCTTTCTTGATCGTGCCGGGACGTGTGGACATCACCAGAACCCGATCCGACAGAATGACCGCTTCGCGAATATTGTGGGTAATAAAGAGAATCGTTTTGCGCGTACGCATCCATATTTCTTCCAGTTCTTTATGCAAAATAAGGCGAGTTTGCTCGTCTAGTGCCGCGAAAGGCTCGTCCATCAACAAAATTTCCGGATCCATCGCTAAGGCTCTGGCAATCGCGGCGCGCTGCTTCATTCCGCCTGAAAGCTCGTGCGGATAACGATCCGCAAAGCGGCTTAAATGCACGGCCTTGATCTGTTCCATCGCCATTTCGTGGCGCTCTTTCTTCGCGATCCCCTTCTGCTTCAGGCCGAAGGCGACATTGTCTAGAACCGTCAGCCATGGAAACAAGCCATGCTCTTGAAAAACCACGACGCGATCTGCCCCAGCGCCTGTTACCTTTTTCCCATTGACCTGAATGGTGCCTTCAAATTGTGTATCAAAGCCCGCTACAAGGTTCAGAACCGTCGATTTTCCGCAGCCTGAAGGGCCAAGCAGGGAGACGAACTCCCCTTTGTTTATCGTTAATGTGATGTCATCCAACGCTTGATAGCTGCCCCCGATGCGCTGCACGAACGTCTTGCTAACTCCCTTAATCTCGATCATGCTGTCTCTCATCCCCCACGTTGTCGCTTCTCAGGATAAACAAACCCGCCCGTCCTAGAAGGACGAGCGCGTTTACTGCTAGAATAGCATTTTCAAGCCTGCTAAGCCCAGACCGATGATAAATCCACAAATCGCTCCGTTTACTCGAATCCATTGCAAATCGCTGCCGATCTTCTCTTCCATCAAAACCGTTAACTTCTCGTTGTCGAGTTTGTCTAGGTTTTCTTTCACGAGTTGACCGATTTTACTGTGATTTTGTTCCACATAAGAGGCGATCTGCTCTTGAATCCAGTCCTCTCCACGATGCAGCATGTCGGGATTCTCGCGGATGGCAAACAGCATTTTGCGAATAATCGGCACCACATGCTGAGGGACAAAGTCTGGCTCATCGATGAAGGCTTCTGCCTTCTCTTTTAATTTGGTGAGCATCAGTGTTAGCTTCTCATCGAGGTCAAATAGTTCAGGAAGCTTGGTTTTCAGTGACTCTAGCTCCGCTAGAAGCTGTGGATTGCGTTCTAGCTTATGAAGCTCGCTCCGGATAAAAGTGAGAACGGCTTCTCTCTTCGGATGCTTGTTCATGCGCATTTGATCGATATAAGACAGCACGAAATTCTGAATGATCCCGCCGATTTTCTCCTCGTTCACCATCCCGATAAACGCATTCACGGCAAACGCCATGAAGCCATTGGACTGCAAGCCTTCGAACGCCTTGATGGCCATTGCCCCTAATTGATCGCGCGTATCTGCTTTGATTACCCAAGCTGCTGCTTTATCGAGGACAAAATCCAGGGTTTTGCCGTCGTAGCCGCCTTCCGTGATACTATCCACGATGGTGCGCACGAGACGACTCGTGTCAACGTCTTGGAGCGCTTTATGAATTTCCTCCGCGAGGAGAGGCGTTAATTTCTCAAGGTCAATGGCGTTTAACGCTTGCTTGGCAAGCGCTGTGAGGCCTTTGTGCAGGGACGTATTGTCCAACTGCTTGTCTGCAATCTCAAGACCACGCTCCAAGAACTTAATTTGTTCCAGCCGCGCCCGAATGGTTTCTTTGGAGAGCAGCTCATTCTGCACAGTGGAAACGAGCGCCTTCGTGATCTTCTCCCGGTTGTTCGGCAGCAGCGCTGTGTGCGGGATTGGAATGCCAAGCGGATGACGGAACAACGCGCTGACTGCGAACCAGTCGGCCAAGCCGCCGACAACGCCCGCTTCGAAGCCTCCTTGCAGGAACGTCCCCCATACTGTCGAGGAAACTGCCGTTGGCAGCGTAGCTAGGAAGCCCGCACCCATAACGCCAAGTGAAACCGTTGCTATATACTTTGCTTCTTTTTTCTTTGTCATTGTCGTAAACATCTCTTTCCGCGTGAGGTTGATGAATCATTCTTTCTATTTTATCACAAATTGGAAAGAAACGTGGCAGGGGTGTTGGCGGGGAGAGCGGAGACTGCCACTATGCTCGCAGGGATGTTGTACGATGTACAACATTATTGGGGGGAAAACACAAATGTTAGCCTCTATGTTGCACTTTGTGCAACATTATGAGCTGTTTTGGTCGGATTTTGGGCTGCTCGCCCTCATAATGTTGTAAGGAATACAACATCACAAATTGCTAGCTACTTCTCACTCGCGCCTAATTCAACAGTTGCATTATTTCGCCTCAGTTCCTCTTCTTTGTTTCAAACTAGCCTAATTACTCCCCCTCCATTGCAAAAATAACTGGAGGTAATCCAGTTATTCCACAGGTCTGAGGACTAACAGCGTGAGAACCACAAAAAAAGAGAGCCCCCAGGCTCTCTTCCCAACAACCAATCTTATCGCTCGCCTTCCCACTCGGCATAAAACTGCTGCAGATACAGCTCCATGAAGCGATGCCGCTCCTCCGCGAGCTCCCTCGCGTAGGCCGTATTCATAAGCTCCTTCAGCTTGAGGAGCTTCTCGTAAAAGTGATTAATCGCGGTGTCATTGCCCCCGCGATATTCCTTCTCCGTCATGTGCTCGCGCGCGATGACGGAAGGATCATGAATCGGGCGGCCTTTCCAGCCCGAATAGGCAAACACGCGCGAGATGCCCACCGCGCCAATCGCATCCAACCGGTCGGCATCCTGCACGACCTGGCCTTCCAGCGTGCGCATCGGCGGCCGCGCGCCGCCCTTGAAAGACATCGTGCTGATAATTTCCAGCACGTGCTCCACCTGCGCCGCCGGCGTGCCGCTGGCGGCAAGCCAAGCCTCCAGCTCGCGCTGTGCCGCAGCTGGGTCGGCGTTCAGCTTCTCGTCGACGACGTCGTGAAGCAGCGCCGCAAGCTCGCAGACGAAGCGGTCAGCGCCCTCTTGGGCGGCAATGCGCTTCGTCGTCTGCACCACGCGATAAATATGCCACCAATCGTGGCCGCTGCTATCGCGCTCCAGCTTTTCCTTCACGAGCGCTTCCGCCGCGAGTAGTATCCGCTCTTGATCTTCTACATGCTCATGCTGGATCATTTCTTTTTCTTCCTCTTTCCTTGTCCTGACTTCCCTTGGTCAAATGTTCCTTCTCCAGACTTTCCTTCGCTTAACTTACTTTCGCCACTCGATTCGCGCAACTTCCCTGACTCAAGCTTCTCTTCGCCGAGCTTCTCCTCACCAGATACACCCTCGTCGTGACTTCCCAGCTCTCCCGCGATCTCATTCTCAGCATGGAGCTTAAGCGAAATTATTTTTCCCTCATCCACTTTCTTCGACTCAGGCACTTTGCCATCTATATGTTTCTGTATGATTTTCTTGAAATTTCTACCATATTTATCCTCGAGCTTCGCGCCCATATCCTGCCCAAGCTCATGCAGCACGACACTACTGCAGAAATGGTTATACAGCAGTTCCACCATCGCAGGATGTTCCGTTAACATCGCAAGTGTTGGATCATTACCGCCACGTGTGCCAACGATCGCCAAACTACGATCAATGAGCATCGCAAACTTCCGACCCTCTTGACCCTTCAAGCCCTCGCTTCGTTTACGCGCAAAAGGATAAAAACCAGCCCCCGCTTCGCGCGTCGGCATGACGATGACACGCACGCCTTGCGTTGTCACCGTGCGAATGTCCTCCTTCAGCAGCTTGGCTTCCTCAGGGGACAGATCACAGAACACTTCTTCCTTCGCTTTTTTTAGCTCCGAGCGAACACGCTCAATAACCTTGGCGTCGCCTTCCAAGCTGAAGTACTCCGTCCGATGCGCTTCTTGCTTCGGCAGATGCTCTTTCACATAGCGGATCGAGGCTTGCAGCTCCGCTTCCATTCGCTCGCCTATCTCCTCGATCGGCACGCTTTGATACACGGTGGGCTCACCGTGACTCGTGAGCACTGCGCCCTTTTCCGCAAGCTTTTGCAAAGCTGCGTACACGTTCGAGCGTGATACGCCAAGCCCCTTGGCGATTTCGTAGCCAGTTTGCGTGCCGCTTATGGCAAGCACGTGCAGACACTTGGCTTCCAGATCCGTGAAGCCCAGATTTTTCAAATGCTGTAGAACATTCTCCATGGCGCAGCCCCCTTCCTATCCCTATTGTAGCACGTTCTCTGGCCTAGTCGTATCGGGTTACAGTACGAACATTTTAAATTTATTGTTGACAATGATAATCATTATCAACTAATATGATGGGAGTTAATGGATGGGATGCAGGATGCACCATCTACCGCATGTTCCGCTACATCACATATCTTTTAGGAGGTCCACCATGTCCAAAATTATTATCGTATACGCAAGCATGTCAGGAAATACAGAAGAACTCGCCGAGGCGATTGCAGCCGGTATTCAAGAGGCGGGGGTCGAGCCTGTTCTCAAAAACGTCATGGATGCTAACGCCAATGAGCTCGAGAACTATGATGGTATTCTACTCGGGGCTTACACGTGGGGAGATGGCGATTTACCTGATGAGTACGAAGATTTCTACGAGGAAATGGATGATCTGAATCTAGAAGGACGCAAGTTCGGCGTATTCGGTTCTGCTGACTCCTCCTACACGTATTTTGGCAAGGCAGTGGATACACTCGAAGAGAAATTAGCCGAAATCGGCGGGGAAAAAGTATTTGATGGCTTCAAGGTTGAGCTTAATCCGTCCAAGGATGAGAAACAACAATGCCATGAGCTAGGTATCAAATTCGCAGCAGCTCTTGGCGTTTCAGCCTAAATAAAATAGCCGCTAGCGTGCGTCAGCCGGCGGGAACCCTTGCCTTGCGCACATTTTTTGTGCGCTAGCGTGCCACGGCCGACTGAAACCCTTGCCTTGCGCACATTTTTTGTGCGCTAGCGTGCCACGGCCGGCGGGAACCTTTGCCTTGCGCACATTTTTTGTGCGCTAGCGTGCCACCGCCGACTGAAACCCTTGCCTTGCGCACATTTCTTGTGCGCTAGCGTGCCACGGCCGGCGGGTACTCTTACCTTGCGCACATTTTTTGTGCGCTAACGTGCCACGACCGGCGGGAACCCTTGCCTTGCGCACATTTTTTGTGCGCTAGCGTGCCACCGCCGACGGGAACCTTTGCCTTGCGCACATTTTTTGTGCGCTAGCGTGCCACCGCCGACTGAAACCTTTGCCTTGCGCACATTTTTTGTGCGCTAACGTGCGTCTGCCGACGGAACCCTTGCCTTGCGCACATTTCTTGTGCGCTAGCGTGCCACCGCCGACTGAAACCCTTGCCTTGCGCACATTTTTTGTGCGCTAGCGTGCCACGGCCGGCGGGAACCCTTGCCTTGCGCACATTTTTTGTGCGCTAGCGTGCGACGGCCAGCGGGAACGATTGCCTTGCGCACATTTTTTGTGCGCTAGCGTGCGACGGCCGACGGGAACCCTTGCCTTGCGCACATTTTTTGTGCGCTAGCGTGCCACGGCCGGCGGGAACCCTTGCCTTGCGCACATTTTTTGTGCGCTAGCGTGCCACCGCCGACTGAAACCCTTGCCTTGCGCACATTTTTTGTGCGCTAGCGTGCCACGGCCAGCGGGAACTCTTACCTTGCGCACATTTTTTGTGCGCTAGCGTGCCACGGCCAGCGGGAACGATTGCCTTAGCACATTTTTTGTGCGCTAGCGTGCCACGGCCGGCGTACTATGTAAACAAAAGACCGGAAAGCAGCCCTAGGGCCACGATCCGGTCTCTCTTCACAACGTTTCTACTTCGGCGATCTCGATATACGCTATACTCTTCATCTCATCAAACACTTCAGAAGCGTATTTGCGATCAACGTATACGATGAAATTCAGCTCCTGCAGTTCTTGATTCAACTCTTTGATGTGGACGCTTTTCATTTTGTACCCTTTGGCAATAATCTCTTTGATGATCGCCGTTAAATTCCCATCATGAGATACGATCAGACGCACGCGCAGATCTTTCATGATGAGCGGTCTAGGGCCCATTTTTTTAATAAAATAAGGCAAAACAATTACGCTAACGAGAATCAGCAGAAGTCCGAAAAAAGCTTCAACGTAGAAACCCGCGCCAACCGCAATCCCAAGCCCCGCAGCCCCCCAGATCATCGCAGCCGTCGTCAACCCGATAATGACATCATTGTGCTTGCGCAGAATGACACCTGCTCCGAGGAAACCGATTCCGCTCACAACTTGCGCCGCCAACCTCATCGGATCCATCACATGTAAACCAGCAACAGCATACTTATTCGCAGATTCGATGGACACGATGGTCAACAAGCAGCTGCTTAGGCAAATGACAAGCGAGGTCTTAAGTCCAAGCGGTTTATTCCTAATTTCACGTTCCAAACCAATAATTAATCCAAAGATAGCCGAAATCCCTAATTTCATTAAAATATGCAGATCCACAGTAAATTCCATCGTCGATGACTCCTCTAGTTAAGTAACCTTTACAATATCTTAACAAAGTGACGAAGTAAATAACCATTTTGATCAAACGGAAGCGAACAACCAAAAAGCCTGAGATGAGTTAGGCAACTCCCCCAAGCTTCTTATTAGATTCGGAAACGATAGCCCGCTCCCCATATGGTTTCAATATATTGTGGATTGGATGGGTCCTGCTCCACTTTCTCTCGCAGTTTGCGGATATGTACGGTCACAGTCGCAATTTCACCCATAGCATCCATGCCCCACAAAAGGTCAAACAGCTGTTCCTTGCTGTATACCCGGTTCGGATTCATCGCGAGATGGGTCAGCAGATCGAATTCTTTGGTCGTGAACATGACCTCTTTGTCATTCACGAACACGCGCCTCGCTGTTTTATCAATCATCAAGCCGCGAATGCGAACCTCATCGTTCTTCGACTCGCGACGCCCCATTAACCGTTCATATCGGGCCAGATGTGCTTTCACCCTAGCTACCAGCTCACTGGGGCTAAACGGCTTGATCATGTAATCGTCAGCGCCAAGACCTAGACCGCGTATCTTGTCTATGTCTTCTTTTTTCGCCGAAACCATGACGATTGGAATGTCCTTCACACTGCGAATACGCCGGCATATTTCAAAGCCATCCATAATCGGGAGCATAAGGTCGAGTATCACGAGATCATACTCAATCGTCAGTGCTCGCTCTAGTCCACGCTCGCCGCTCGTCTCTATATCCACTTCGTACCCATTAATCTCTAAATAATCCCGCTCTAGCTCGGCAATGCTTTGTTCATCTTCTACGATCAAAATCCGACTCATGCTTCACTTCCCTTCCCCTGATAAAGTGGTAAGGCCATAAACACAGTAGTGCCAAGCCCGAGCACGCTCGTTGCGCCAATGCGCCCGCTATGCTCCTCAATGATTTGCTTCGCAATCGCGAGCCCTAGCCCGCTGCCTCCTGTTGCCGTATTGCGTGATGGATCTGCGCGATAGAAACGGTCGAAGATATGCGGAAGCGCCTCCTCTGAGATGCCCTGACCGTTATCCTTGATTTGAATAACTGCGAAATCGCCTTGCGTCATCACACTTAACGTGATCTGGCAGTTGCCCTCTTCACTGTATTTGACTGCATTCTCTATAATGTTCAGAAGCACGCGTCTAAGCTTATCACGATCTGCTGTTACCAGTATCGGTGCCTGTGGCAGATCCGAAAGTGTAAACTGAACCCCTTTTTTCTCCATATCAAATTGTAATTCCTGCGCACAATCCTGCACGTAATTTCCTAGATCGACGGTTTCAAATTGAAAGGGAACCTTCCCCAGATCCAGCTTGGAAAATAGAAACAGCTCATCAATCAGCCGATCCATATCCGCCGCTTTGTTATAAATGGTGCGAATATACTTGTCTAGCTTATCCGGCGAATTCGAAACGCCATCCATGATGCCTTCGACATAGCCTTTGATCGCGGTGACTGGCGTTTTTAAATCATGGGAAATATTCGAAATGAGCTCCTTACGATTCTCCTCATATTGGAGCTGAAGCTCCACGGATTTCTTGAGCTTGCGGCGCATTTCTTCAAAAGCGACACTCAGTTCGCCAAGTTCATCATTCCCGTGTGGAACAATCTCAAAATCCAGATTCCCTTCTTTAATCTCCTCTGTTGCACGTTTGAGTGCTCGTAGTGGCCGAATAATGCTACGCGAAACAAAGTAAGTCAGCACGCCATTGGTAGCGATGAGGATGAACAAGAACGTTAAGAAAACAGATTTGGAGAACTGGTGCAAATATTTCTGAAAAGGACCTCCGTCCAAGAATACAAACACGGTACCTTTACTTTTATCGGAAAATAAGAAATCCTGCTGTCTAGTTATCCACAGGGAACCTTGATTGCGCTGGAACTTCCCTGAGGATGTGCCGAATGCCGGCAGCTTCGCGGTGTCCCCCGCCTCACCCTGCTTAATATAAGGAGAGATATAGGTGATGGCTTGATCCTTACGGATAATCAGCCCCATATTGATTTTGTGAAAACGCTGCTCCAAATCCTTCACGAACACCTCATCCAGAAAGGCATCCGGATCGGTATCCGTCTTCGCCTTCATATAGGCGACATTCTCCAACTCCTGGTCGACAACTCTCTTGATCGGATTGCCGTGCGAGAAGTCCACTTCGAAGCCAGATTTCAAGCTCCCGAAAGTGGCGATGCTGATCAGAATGACGGCTAGCCCAAAAAGCACAAGCGGTACAAGCAGCATGGCAATATAGGATAGGACTAGCCGTACGCGAATCGACATCGGGTTCAGAGCTCCTTTTTATCGAACAAATAGTAACCTGCTGTAAAAAATAGTATACTGCACGCTGTCAAAAACATAAAGATCGACATAATCTTGCTCGTCACCATCGAACCGCCAACCCAAAGCATATGCCAATCCATATAAGCTGTAGGTGAGTAAGTCGCAATCTGTGGCAAGAAGAAGGCTGCTACCTTAAAAGCTAGATACAAGAGAATGCTCACTGTTAACGCAGAGCTGCTGCTGGAGAAAAACTGCGCTAAGCATACCGCTGCGATACTTAGTACGAGAAGAGGTACGAAGGCAGCGCCGTAAGCCAGAAGCCAATTGGCGAGTGTTCCTAAGCCTCCGAAGTGTTGAAATAGGAAAGCCGAGAGCACCGATGCGATGAGGGCTACGGCCAAATAGAGTGCAATGTAGATGGCGAGCGCTAGTTGTTTGGATGCGAACACTTTGAAGCGGGAGAGTGGCCGAGTCAGGATGTTTTTCATTGTACGGTCCCCCATCTCACCAGAGAACACATCCGCAGCCCCCATGAACACGAACAAAGGCAGGAAGATACTCGTGAACAAACCAAGCATGACGATAGGGAAATCCTTTGCGGCGATCGCGCCAATGCCGATACCATCCTGAAACCTCGAAAGCAAGATGCCTGCAAAGATCGGGAGCAGCAAGGTTACGGCTAGGAAGAAGATGGTTTTCTTTTTGTAGGCAAGTTTCAGCGTCTCATTCCAGACGTTAGCTGTTAAAATGCTAGGCATGCGCGGCAAGCCCCCTGACTTCTTGTATTTCACGCAGGTAAGCCGCTTCCAGAGATGCGCTGCCTTTGATCAAATCGGAAACGAGTCCCTCACGGACGAGCTTGCCTTGATGTATGATGCCAATGCGATTGCACATCAGCTCCATCTCGTGGATGAGGTGAGAGGAGATTAAGAACGTGATCCGTTCCTCTCTCGCTAACCGCAGGATAATTTCCCGAATGTGAACCATGCCCTCGATATCGAGACCGTTCGTCGGCTCATCGAGAATGAGAAGTTCCGGCTTAGCCAGCATCGCGGCCGCTAGTCCAAGCCTTTGCTTCATGCCCAGCGAGTAACCCGCTACCTTTTCATGCTGAAAAGGGGTTAAGTCTACGATTTCCAGTACTTCGTCTATACGCTGCTTGCTCACTTCTGGGTACAATCGCGCTGCTTGCTCCAAATTCCTTCTGCCGCTCATGTAGGTATACGCTTCTGCGGTTTCGATCAAAACGCCAACCTTCGCCATCGCTAGCTCATACTGCGTTTTCACGCTGTAGCCGAACAGCTTTACCTCACCCTGCTGCGCCTGAGATAGGCCAGTCATGATCTTCATGACGGTTGTTTTCCCCGCTCCATTCGGCCCAAAAAAGCCGTAAATATCACCGCGCTGCACGGTCATATTCACATGATGGATGCCGCGCAGGTTATTAAATATTTTCGTCACATTGTTCAGTTCAACGACGTGCTTCACACTGTTTCCGCCCTTCAAAAGGAAATGAGGAGGTCAACCGAGGTTGACGGCTCCTCTTTGGTGATTCTTAGTTCTTAGTTCTTAGTGCTTGTCGCCCCAGTTTTTGTGGCCCGACATTTCATCAAATTTCACGTTCTCCACTTGCTTGCCGCTCAAATCCACAGTATCAGGTAGTGTTGAGTTCAAGCTTGAGAGTGTCATGTCAATGCGCAGCACAACATCATGCTCGGCACCTTGTGCATCTTTACCGGACAAATGAATTTGTGCAGACTGGCTCGTAATGTGATCATCGCTATCCACGCTGGCATTCACTTCCACTTCATCCATCGAGATGTCGGAAGATAGCTGTGGCAGGCTGTTTCTTAGTGTCGCGAGGTCAATCCCCAGCGTGTTGGCCTTGGCTGGCACTGGCTCATCTTTGGCCATTGCACCATGTTTAATGACGAGTGAACCCACGGTGTTCACAACCGGAGAGATTTGGCTGCCAGAGAGCTTAAAATGAATCTCTTTGCCGTTCCCAGCTGCTTCGTCCATCGTGACATAATTTTTCAGGTTGCCGACTAGGGTATCCACGACATTTTCCACTTCGCTGATGGTTTGTGGGTCTGGGGTATGATTGCCTTTGTTATGTCCTTTGAACTTATCTGGCTTTGCGTCACCTTCAATGACTTTGTATACGTCTGAATCGGCTGTTTTGATAATTTGCTTGCCGTCTTGGCTGTAGAATTGGATCGTTTGCTGTTCATTAGTGCCACTTACTACATTCACTTGTGCGCTTCCAGCGTGATCGGCTCCGCCGGTTTTAATCGTCGATTTCACTTGGAGCAAGGAAGCTCCATTGTCCTGTAAAGATACATTGACTTGGCGCGTTACATTCTTGATTGTCGCTGTTTGTTTCACGGCTGATTTGAAAGCTTCGTATCCGGGAGCTTCGCCCACACCTGCATATACAGAGGTCACTAGCATCATGCTGCCTACCGCTACACCTAATCCCAACATCGCTAACTTCTTATTCATCTCGTCCTGCCTCCGCGTAATTCATACGCTTTCTCTAATTTGGCTGCGCTACTTGCGCTTCCATATTGACTATCTTAGCCCTCAAGAGTTAATTGCCCCTAAAGCGCCTATTAACATGGCCTAAAACAATTCTTAAATTTTTCTAAACTGTGGGTGGGAGGGGTTCGGGTTCGGGTGGAGACTTAGCTGGTTGGCGGGTTGGACGAGGGATAGTGTGGTAGGAAGTAGCTATGGTTGGGCTGTTGGTCACGCACCAATCCAAAAATTTGAGGTTATCGGTTACAGATCAGGAGTTTACATCCCTAACGGACATCATGGACGTTATTTCTGCCTGAATAGCTCTTTTCGGAGATTAACGGACACCAAAGCCGTTATTTTCACTTTAAACGCCTATTGATGACTGAATTTCGACGAATAGTGACGTCTGTGTTCGTTAGCGTTTCAAAAACCTAGAATACAAACAATTAGAGCCTTCTATGTCCGTTAGACAGGGGTTAGGTTGCAAAGCTAACACCACAACCAAATCAACTGGAGTGCGTGGCGCGTGGCAGCGTGCGGTCTAGAGGTTGCTGATAACTCAAATCAAAAAAGCCGCCCCCTGATCTTCTTAGCATCAGTAGGCAGCCAATTTATCTTGCTAATATTGTTTCGTTTTCTCATTCATTTTGAGCATCCCAGAGTGGAGGACTAACACCTTCACCGAGATGTTGCCGAGTTCATAGTCAGTTAGCGGCTTCTCACCATAATTGGTTAGTTTGGCCCATGCTTTGAAATCATCTCTATACAACACATGCTCCAAAGCGAATATATCAATTCCTCGGCTTTTTCCAAGCTTAAAAGTCTGCTCAACTTCCTCCGTTATTTGTTTGGATATTATTTTTCCCAACTCAATCTCATCAATTTCATCAAATATTTCAGTAACGGCAGATGGTGCTTTAATCTCAATATCGAAAATGGATTGCTCTCCATTCACTCGTACCTTGATATGAGCCTTCGGTCTAATGGTCACGTTTTGAGCTGCCTTACCTTCCCTATATACAACCATTGGGGTACGACTCGTATGTTTATTCAACCATCTTGCACCATTTAATTGATTTTCGGAAAACCATTCCAAATCATGTTGTTTGTTCAGTGAATAAGCGCCATTCACTCTTAGTTTTGAATCTGGTTTTTGATTTTTCTTCCATACCTCTTTTTCGATGTCCAACGAGGGGAGCATCACAGTATATCCAGGCTCCCGTATGCGGGAAACCAGTCCAAACAAGCGATATGGGTTAATGTAAGAGCGTTGACGATAGTTATCTACCGGTTGCATTAATATTGAGCTCATCGGCGAGACATTGAAGAACGGGATAACGGAGAAAATGGATTCAATAGACTCGTCCGTGCTATACACCCATTGCGTAAATCTTGTTTCACTGTAACGTATGGCTCCGTCTGTAAATTTGCTAATGCCCTGATCTAATGCATCTTTAGAAAACAAATAGGCGCCGACATGTCCCCAAAAAACGCGCTGCTGAGACGTACGATAAAGCTTACTGAACGCTTCACTAACGGTTGCTGCTTCTTCTTTACCTACCCAAATCAAAGGCGGTTGCGACGACTGACCACCCTCTTGTTTCGCCACGCTGGCGAAATCCAACATTTGGCCATATACAATGTATTTCCCATCTTTAAAATCAAAACCTATCGCAGTCATGTAGTTCGTATCTTGAATCGTTTTCAAATCCCAACAGCCCGTTAGGCTAATTAACAATACTGTGCTCACTGCCAATTTGACCAAAGCTGTTTTCATCATGACGGTTCACTACCTTGCCTAGTATCATCCTGCGTCTTAAGTTCCCGGGGCCTTAGCTTAAGCTTTTTCCAAGCCTTAGTAAATAAGGACGTGATCACTTCCCCAAAGAGTGGCGGTGAAAGCGGTGTGAGATAAGGCACGCCAAATGACTCAAGCGTCGACATAAAAAGAACTAGTCCCATGAGGGAAATCATGAATCCGTATATACCGAACATGGTGGAGATCAACAGAATGACAATTCGTAAAACCGTAATAGTACCTGCAAGAGATTGATTGACAAGTGTATACATTGAAATCGTGGATAACGCAGTAACCACCAAGGTAGTGGGACTTGTAATCCCGGAGCGTATTGCCGCGTCCCCAACAATTAATCCACCAACAACGGTGACCGTTTGTCCAACCACTTTGGGCAAACGAGCGCCCGCTTCCCGGAACAATTCAAATAACATCAGCATGATAATAAAATCCATAGGACCTGATAAAGGTAAGCCTAATCGTGAAGAGGAAATTGTGGCTACGAGTTGATATGGAATTTGGTCCAAATTAAAGCTGGAAACCGAAATCCATAAGCCGGGCAGCAATATAGAAATGAGCAAACCAACCATTCTTAGCAATCTCTCGAATGCAACATAATAGAAGGGATTATGAACATCTTCGGGTGAATTTAGAATATAGGTTAAGGTAACTGGTGCAACGAGAACCATCGGCGATCCATCCACGATAATCGCAAATCGACCGCGAAGTAAGCTATCAGCTACAAAATCAGGTCTGCCTGTATAATTCAGAAGAGGGAAGATCGAATAGGTTCGCCCAGATAAGGCATCCTCGAGCTGCGCGCTGCTTAGAACTGCATCGACATCAATCGATTGCAGTCGGTCTCTTGCTTCTTGAATGATCGACTCATTGATGACATCGCCGAGATACAGTAAGGCAACTGTCGTGTTGCTTTTTCGTCCCAATTGTATCTTTTCACAGCATAAGCTCGGTGTGGCCAATCGTTTACGAACTAAAGCAATATTCATGATCACATCTTCCGTAAATCCATCACGTGGACCTTTAATCGAAGTTTCCGTACTAGATTCCTCTGGTGAACGGTTCGGAGGTGCGGCAATATCCAGTGAATATAAAGCTTGGGTATTTTCAAAAAATAAAATCAATCGTCCCGCATACACAGCTAATTTCATATCATCTATGACGCGATTACCGGTGAACTTGACCAATTGCAGCATCGTACTCAGATCAAGAGCGTTTTGATTTTGATAATAGTCACTATCTATAAAAGCCTGCAGCTTAGGCAGTACGAGCCCATCGATCGCTTCAGTACGTACCATTCCCTCGCAATACAACATCGTAACATGCTGAACCATTCCCCCCTGCTTGACAGGGTATGTTTTCAAAATTACGTCGTCCGAAAGAGCAAACCATTCACGGAAATCTTGCTCATTCACTAGGCATCTTTCTCCTTTCGCCTTATTGGCAGCGTCGCAACTACAAGCAGGAACAACAGCAGTAATAAGCCGACAACAAACATATACGAATAGTAATAGTTTTGCAGCCATAGCACCATTTGGTTGTCCGATATGGGAAACATGCATAGTCCTAGCAGACCTAAGCTAACACAAGCCATGATCTTGGTTCTAGTCGATTTCTTCCGAACTCTCATCATATCCACACTAATGAACATCAATATCGAGGTACGCATGCAAGAGCCTGAAATCCATTGGAAAATGGATAAGAAGTCCAAATGGGAAATATATTTCCCAAGTGTGACCATTCGCCATTGTTCAAAGGCAGGGTACCTTAAATCCGCTGCTTCGAAGGGACCAAATATGGCAATAGCCCCGGTTAGAGGACCAATGGTAAGCCCAATTACACAAGTAGTTAGAATGAGTAAGGCTCGCAAACGAATAGGTGTCCGGACATGGTGCTGCATGATGAGAACACTCAATATTTCAAAAGAAGCGCTGCAGGTCAATAACATACTAGTGATTGTGGGACCATAGCCATGTGTAAAAAGCGGTGTGAGCAGCGTGTAATCCTTATATTGAAAATTAGCACCCATAACAAAGTAACCAAGAACAACAACAGTTGGTAATAAGATGCCCGCAGTAATCGCAATCGCTTTAATTCCTTCTTTTGCTGCAAAAAAACAGAATATCATAAACATCAATACAATTAATAATGGTGGAGTTCTTGGCAAATAAGTGATGTGTGTCCACATGGTTACATCTCTGATGGTAACGATGGCATGTGTAAAACAGATTAGAATAATGGCAACTTGAACAAGATACGCACCCCATTTCCCCACTCTCATTCTGATCCAGTCGATTAAGTCGCCCTGCTTCGATCGTCGCACCAGGAAATAAATAAGACAGGTCCAAAAGAGCATTGGCACGATAGCCAACGAGGCCCCTACCCAAGAATCCCTCTTCCCGAAGTGTAACAACACAGGGATAAGCAAGACGTGATTCGTAATCGCGATTGAAATAATCACGATCGTATATAATTGAAGTGCAGTAATCTGTTTCTTTACAAGCATAAGGTTCTCCCTCTTTGGTATGAGGTGGCCATACAATACAGTTACCGTTAAGTTCTCCCGCATCTGGAAAATTATGCGTAAACACGCAACAAAGCCGCCTTCCTAAGATCGGAAGACGGCTCATACAGCCAATAGCTATATTAGAATGTTGCCAATATGATAACCAACAAAATGTACAATACCAGAACAACTGCTGTGCTGGAGTATCCAACGTTAGACATGGTTAGTTCCCCCTTCCGCCTGCTAAACCTGATCTTGTTTGCTCCATGTATACTATGTTAGGCAGGGCGAATGGGTATGGACGTATGTCTAGTTATGTGGAAGAAAAGGGGTTAATTCACCTAGATAACAGACATCAAGGTGATGGAGTGCCCGGGTGCAAGCCGTGTAAAACAGCTTGCGTTCCTTCGCCTCCGCGTAGACAGCTGCTCCGGCGTCGTAGAGAATGACCGCGTCGAACTCGAGCCCTTTGGCGAGGTACGCCGGCAGGATCATCACGCCTGCTTCGTAGTGCAGCGTATCTTTGCTGATCCGCGCGAGCTCCGGCAGCAGCGGCTTCAAGCGCCCGTGAGCAGACTCCGTCTCGCGCTCGGTCTTGCAAATAATCGCGACGGAGCTTGCGCCGCCATCGCGCCTCATGGCCGCCGCCTCTGCGACGAGGCGGATCAGCTCTTGCTCGCTAGCCGCGCGCAGCAGGCGCGGCTCATCGCCGCTGCGGCTGAACGGTTCCACCGGTTCGCCGCCCGGCAGTACCTGACACGCGAACTCCGTGATTTCGCGTGTCGAGCGGTAACTCTTGACGAGACGTATCGTCTCCGTCTCGTCTTCCCCCATCAGCTCGCTGATCGAGCTGTAGCCTTGCTCTTGCTGTGCAGCGCTGGCGCCGGCACTTGCACCTACGAGCTCGCTCACGTTCGCGTTCGCGTGCGTGAAGATCCCTTGATTCCAATCGCCCAACAGCGTGAAGCGGGCGCGTGGAAACAGCTTTTTCAAATACGCATAATGGAACGGTGAATAATCCTGCGCTTCATCGACAAGACAATAGCGAATCGTGCCCACGCGCAGCTGGCCCTCGACAAGCCCCTTGAGATACACAAGCGGAGTTGCATCCTCATAGCGCAGATGACCTTGCGTGAGCGCCTCCATTGTTATTTCACTTATTGTCGCCCAGTCTTCTGGCAGAGGCTGACCAGCAAGCTTCACAAGCTCTTGCTGTAAGCTCGTATCCGTAAATAGGTCTATGTACATGCCGAGTACATCCACATAGGCCAATTTTTGCGCTTTTTCCCTGAGCGGCGTGATGGCTTTGTGCGCTTTGACACGGCTCATTTTCTTCATCTCAGGCTCTGTGCCCATATACTTCGGCTCCCGCACAAGCTTACGATAGAACCGCTTCTGCACATCCGCTTGAAACACGTCCAGCCTTTCCAATATCCACTCCGACAACTGCTCCATTCGCTCTCCGATAGCAAGAATGGAGGGCTTGCCATAGAAACGCTCACTCAGTTCAGCCCCCGTGATCAGCACCTTCTTGCCCACAGCTAAATCAACGAATCGGATCCCGTCCTGCTTCAGCTTATCCCCGTAAGCTTCAATCACAGCTAGGAAAGCCTCAGAGGTCTTGTAGGTAATGCTCTGCAATCTTGCTGCATATCCAGGATCCTGATCCGTACCCGTCAAAATAAACTCCAGCTGATCATACGGATCCTCCAGCTTCAGCCCTGTATCTGTTAATTTATGCGTCAGATAATCCTGAAAGGTCGTTTGCTGCATAGTCGCTTCCCCCAACTCCGGCAGGACGCGTGATACATAATCGCTGAACAGTGAATTCGGCGAAAAGAGAATCATGTTATCGGCGCTAAGCGTCGTCCGATACTTGTAGAGGAGATACGCGATGCGCTGCAGCGCGACGGACGTCTTGCCGCTGCCTGCGGCGCCTTGGACGACCAGCACCTTGTGGTGATCATCGCGGATGATCTGATTCTGCTCACGCTGTATCGTCGTGACGATGGAACTCATCTTCTCATCCGCACTGCGGCTGAGCATCTTCTGCAGCATCTCATCACCGATCGAGATACCTGTATCGAACACATCCTGCAGCTCGCCAGCCTTGATGATGTATTGACGCTTGAGCCAGAGCTCACCGCTGACATCCATCTCTGGTGTCCGATAGGTCGCCGGGCCTGGCGGATAGTCATAGAACAAGCTAGCTATCGGCGCACGCCAATCGTAGATGAGGATCTCATCGGTTTTACTATCGATAAAGGAAGTTAAACCAATATAGATTTTCTCCCGCTCCTGCTCACCCTTCTCTTGAAAATCAATACGGCTAAAATATGGCGCATCAACAACACGCTCCAGCTTACGCAGTGCATCCTGCGCCAGTCGGTAGCTGCGTTCTTGCCCTTGCAGCACATGCTCCTGCTGAGCCATACTCGCTGCCGTTTCAATCAAATCATCGTCATTGTCCGCGTTGACGGAGATATCGTCCCAGAAGCTGCGACCAATGGCCGTCGCTTCCGATCTGCGGTCATCCACCGTTTGGCGCAGCTCGATAATACGCTCTTTAATCTTCGCTCGCACCACAGAGACGCGCTGCGCTTCCTTCTCTCGTTCCTCATTCCCTATCGCCATGGCTTCATTCCACTCCCAAGTGATTTCTGTATATGTTAAAGGTACACGTTTTGAATCACTTCTTCAAATTCCGGTTCTTCCATATGGACATCGTCCATATCGCCCCAGCCGCTCACAATGCGCAGCACATCCATCGCTTTGAGCTCTTGTCGATTGCAGGCAATCGTCAGGAGATTGGCTTCTTGTTCGACCACGCGGAAGGGCAAGTCCCAGCTCTCCGGCACTTGAATTTCACCGCGATAGGTTACCTTCATCATCGTCGGTAATCCAATGCGTTCTCTTAGCTTGTCTATGGAACCATCATAACCAATTTGCCCATGATTAATGACGATGACCCTTGGACATAGCTGTTCAATATCGTCCATATCATGTGTCGTAAGCAAGATCGTCTTCCCGAAATCCCGATTCAGGGTTTGCAGGAACCCGCGAATATTTCGTTTGGCAACGACATCCAAGCCAATCGTAGGCTCATCCAGGAATAAAATATCCGGATCATGCAGCATCGAAGCCGCCAAATCCGCACGCATTCGCTGACCAAGGGAAAGCTTACGAACCGGAGTATCCAGAATTTCTTTTAAATCCAGCAACTCGGTCAATTCGCCCAGTCTACGGCGCGCCGCAGCTTCCTCCACGCGATACATCGCAATGAGGATTTCGTAGGAGTCCTTCACAGGAAGATCCCACCACAGCTGACTTCGCTGTCCAAAAACAACACCAAGCTGCCTAACTACCTGCTTCCGTTGTTTCTGCGGGCTGCATCCATGGATCAGAACCTCACCAGAGGTGGGGTGCAGGATGCCTGTGAGCATTTTGATCGTTGTCGACTTGCCCGCCCCATTAGGTCCAATATACCCGACGAACTCGCCGGTTTCAATCTCGAAGCTTACATCGCGCACAGCTTCTTTTTCTTTGTATGCCCTAGAAAAAAGGGTCCGAATCCCCGAGAACTTCCCTTCTTGGATGACGGGGGATTGAAAGGTTTTGCGAAGATGTCTAACCGTTATCATGGCTTGCTTGCCCTCCCTTTTTGTACATCGAATTAACTGCCTGTGCTTTGATATCGCGAAAGTCCTAGCTTCCAGAATCGCATGGCTAGCCACAGGACGGCTGTGGAGACTGCCAACGTGCCTAGCAGAAGCCCGACTCCTCCTTGATGTCTAAGCACATAGAGAGCAGGAATATAATTGACGAAACCAACCGGAACGAGTACTAATAGCGCACCTTGCAGCCATTTGGGATAAATATGCAGTGGATAACGTGCGGCGGTATGGGAGGCATCCTCGGTCATGTTTTGCAGAAACTCGATGCGTGTGAGCCAAAATCCTGCTGCCGCCGTCGCAAGCCCAATCGCGAATAAAATGACAGCGCCTGTGAGGATGATGAAACCGGTCAATGGGATGGCGATCCACCCGATTTGCCCGCTAGCTAAAAGCGCTTTCATCGAGATGATTAATAAGATCAATCCTTGTCCGATCTCGGCAAATTGAATCCGCGAATTTTGGGTCATCAGGGCAATCAGCACAGGAACTGGTCGAATTAGAATCCCATCCAAATCACCCGAGACGAGATACTTCTCGAGATGATGTACATCAGAGGCGAGTGTTCGATAGATCGCTTTGGAAATCATGATGACCCCGTACAAGTAACCCACCTCATATAATGTCCAGCCCTTGATATTGCCGAATTTCATCATCACCAACGCGACCATTAGGAATTCGGAGATTTGAATAAATGACGCCATAAGGGTCGAAAAAACAAAATTAAACTTATACTGCATGCGGCTTCGCAAACTAGCTTTAATAAGCAGCATAAACAATCGAATGGAGATCATCCGCCCTGCACCTCCAGCTTCCTTCGAACCCATTGGGTAACAACGAGGCAGACACAAGTAAACCCGATGCTCCATAGGAGAGCGCCGAGCGTGGCAGTTCCGTGTTCAAGTCCCAAGTAGATGCGTGTTGGATAGTAGAGTAGATAAGGATAGGGTGTGTACGAACTAATGGTCTGGAGCCAGCTTGGCAGCCATTCCACGGGGATAAAGAAGCCGGAAAGCAGCATGGCGAATGAATAATTGACCCAGTAAAACCACTGCGATTCTGTTGTCCATAGAGCGGCAACGCCGATTAAATAATTCATACAGATGGATATATAGGAGGCCATTATTAACGCGAGTGCTGTCCAACCGTATGTGGAAGCGTGCTTTGGAAGCTGTAAGGAGAAGATGAACATGTAGAGGACATAAATCGGAATGCTTTTATATAAAAATTGATACCACACCTGGCCCCATTCACGACTCATCGCCTGATAAAACAGATGCACCGGCCGCATCAGATCGACCGCTATTTGACCCGTTCGAACCGCTTGCTCGAGTCCAAGCCCTTTCGTCGTAAATTGTGTAATCCATAGTATCGCTTGATTAAAAGCAATATAACTCACGATTCCATGGGCACCGTATTCGCCGAGTGATGTGTCGTTGCCAAGTCCCATCCAGATGCTGGCATAGATGAAGCCAAACACCGCGCTTACTGCGTTATGCAGCAAATGTGAGCCACGGTATTGCAAGTTTCTTGCGTACGCCTTGCGCGCTAGAACCGCGAAAAGCATAAAACACCTCCTGTTTTGTCGTTCAAGATCGGTTAGCCTTTTCGTTTCGTTGTCGTGCAGTCGCCGCGTAGAGACGGAATCTCATATTACCAAAATAACCCTGCCCCTGGCAACAGTTATTTCTGGACTGCTTTGGGGACTTAATTACCTGTAATAAATACAGCTAATTCGCGGCGTTTGGCCCTGAAATATGAAATAGATGGAGAATGTACCAAGTAGGTATTTTGCTGAAAATAGATAGTCCCTTGAGATACGGAACGGCGTTCCTCTATATTTGCGAAAACGTCGAATTCCCGAAAGTTGCGGAACATGGTTCCGCTATTCCGCCTAAATCAGTTCTAGAATAGCTTTTTCCAGGAAAATAGCGCCTTCTCGTTCCGTTTCTGGCTGATTTAGCTAGTCTTAGCGCGAATAAGGGAACCACGTTCCGCAAGTTGTGGTTGGGGTTGGGGTTGGGGTTGGGGTTGGGGTTGGGGTTGGGGTTGTTGTACAATGTATCAAAGACATCGAGGCTTTACCTAGCCCCTATTATTTCTGCGTAAAGGACGGATATCATGTTACATACTTCCTATTGGTTAACAAATGTGAGATTAGAGCAGGGTTATGTCATGGAAGACGGTCAAGTGGTTGGTACACATACGAAGATTTGTCATATTAGGATTGAAGGCGGCGCCATAGCTGACATTATTGGATCAGAATTGGAGCCTCAGGGACATCTACCCAAGTTCGATTGCAAGGAGTTCCTGCTGCTGCCCTCTTTCGAGGAGGCACATATCCACTTAGATAAAACGTATTATGGCGGGCCTTGGAAAGCGGTGAAAAAAGTCTCCAGCATTTTCGAGCGGATTGAAGAAGAAAAAGTTTTATTGCCTAAACTGCTGCCTGTGGCAAGACAACAAGCCGAGAGCATTTTGACGCTTATTCAAGGGTTTGGGGCCACGCATGTCCGCAGCCATTGTAACATTGAACCCGTCAGTGGACTCCACCGGTTAGAGGCAACCAAGCTAGCCTTGGAAACTTTCTCTGGCAAAATCTCCTCAGAAATTGTTGCATTCCCGCAGCATGGGCTGCTTCGATCGGATACAGTTGGGCTCGTAAAGCAATCCTTGGCAGAAGGAGCGACCCTTGTCGGCGGGGTAGATCCATTCACGGTAGACGGCAACATTGAAAAGTCACTGCAGACCATGGTAGAACTAGCGGTTATGAACAATGCCGGCATCGATCTACATTTGCATGATGGCAATGAAGCAGGAAAGCAAACTTTGTTAAGGCTGGCTGATTTGACGGAAGAAGCTGGCTTGCAAGGAAGAGTGACCGTTAGCCATGCGTTTTGGTTTGCTAGTGCTCCTATTCAGGAATCCGAAGAAGTAGCTGCAAGGATGTCTTCGCTGGGTATGTCCATTGCCTCGACGGTGCCCATCGGAAAAGCTGCGATGCCTCTCCCGATGCTGCATAACAAAGGTGTTCATGTAAAATTAGCAACAGACAGCCTGACTGACCACTGGTCTCCTTTTGGTAATGGTGACCAGCTAGAGAGAGCTGGACGGTTCGCTGAACTATATAGTTGTAACGATGAGTATTCGCTCTCTCAATCACTTGGATTCATTACAGGCGGGATAACACCGCTCGACCAAAAAGGCGAACAAGTATGGCCAAAGGTCGGTGACACCGCAAGCTTTGTGCTCCTGTCTGCGAGCTGCTCGGCCGAAGCCGTAGCGCGAAGAGCGTCCCGTCAAGCCGTATGGTTCAAGGGATTGCTCGTAAGCGGATCCCTCTGAAAAACACAAAAGGCCGCCTCCCAAGTATCTACTTGAGAGATGGCCTTTTTTTCAAAATCAAGCTACTGTGTTTTTGCCGGCTTCGTGTCCTCGCTGCCTTGAGCTTCGGACTTTGCAGCCGCTGCGTCCGTACCGCCAAACTCGGCGTTGTAGTCTGCTTGCGTACCTTTGGTTAAATAATCATGATCCAAGTAATCAGCTAAGTACTGTTTACCGAACATTAAGTCGTACTGCACGTTCCTATAATCATCGATTAAAGGTGCTGCCGATTCCGGTGTCGTTGCATGCAGCTGCCCATCTTGATCAACGATCAAATTACTAAGCAGACCTGGCACTTGCTGCGCAAGCTCCGCATCCAACGCGAAGTTCGCTGGTTTTTCCATATGCAGCATATCAAGGACATGAGCCCCTAAGAACGAATCACTCAACAGTGGTACGTCCTGCTTCGGCATATCGAAGTTGGACCATGTCACAAGCGGAATGCTGTGCATCTTCTTGATTTCTTCCAACGACCACTTATTCGCATCGCTTGTTGAAATGAAGCCAGCTTCCTTATACACCTGATAATCCATGCCAAGCATCGGCAGATGGTCACCATAAAAGACGATCATCGTCGGTTCATCTGAATCCTTGAAATGATCGATCATCATTTGCAAGCTTTGATCCGCGTCATGTGCACCTTGCGTGTAGGTTTCTAGAATGCTTTTCGCTTGCGCAGAAAGATCGCCGCCTGTTGCTTTGAACTTATTTTCTCCATAGCGAGGTTCATCATACGGACCGTGATTTTGCATGGTTACGGTATAGATAAACATCGGATTTTCCGTTTTATCCACTTCACTCATCACGTTTCTAGCAACCTCAGCATCAGAGATAAAGTAACCCTTTGTTTCTGGATTCTCGAAGTGCTCACTGCTCTTGAAGGATTCAAAACCTAGTTCCTTATATACCGTATTCCGGTCCCAAAACCAGCCTTCGTAAGAGTGAATCCCCATGCTTTTGTACCCTTGATCGGCAAAATAACTGGCCAAGCTCGGAATTGGCTTCGAAATATACTGTTGATACGGAATGGATCCGCCAGGCAGGAAGCTCATTGAATTCCCCGTCAGTACTTCAAATTCTACGTTACTTGTACCGCCGCCATATTGCGGAGATAGCAAATAACCCGTGCTAGACTCCTTCTGCAAACGATGAATCGTTGGCAGCGGATCTTCACTGAATGTGACATTCGTCAGCAGAGTAGGATCCCAGAAGGCTTCGCTCATGACGAAAATCACATTCGGCTTTTTCCCTTCAGCAAGGGTCGCTTTAGCTTTTCTAACGCCTGCAGTATCCTTCTGCACAGCAGCCTCTTGTATCGTCGCTGCAGCCGATGCCAGCGCTTGCTCGCTGTAGGTGTCAGGCTTCTGAACGATCGAGTTCTTCACGTTCAGGGTAAACGCTAGCGTGAGACCATTATTCGCATAGTTTTGCTGTTGATCCCATACAATTTCATCTACACCCGCGCGGTCTAATACTTTCCCTGCTAACGGTGTTTTGATCCCAAATGCATACAAGGCGTAGAGCGAAAAAAGCCCTAAACCGATTCGAGCCATAACGGGTATCGTAACACGTGGAATCACCCATCTGAGTGCCAGCACGATGAGAATCGCAGCGGCAACTGCAATAATTCGGATTAGCGCGGCTTTACCAGTGACTAACGAGGCAATATCCATACTCTCTTTATTCAGCAATATATCCCACGGGAAGAACGGCTCCCCGATCATTTTCACTTTCATATACGAGATAATTGCCATCAGACCGAGAATTAAGGTCGCGATGGAGCCAGAGATTGCCAAAGATCCTACGAGGGCATAAATGAAAGCCAGCAGACAGAAAGTTAGCCATACATTGAGCATAAATAAAGGTTGATTACCTGTCATCCACTGCATGGTTTCAGGTAAATTGCCACGTTCAAGAAACTCCATACCAACGACAGACAAGATCGGTAAACCGATCATAAATAAAACTAGTGAAATCGATGCTCCCAGACGGCTTGAGCTCTTCTTACTCGAAAGACGCTTCCGGGGCTTCAAATTCAAGTGCATTTTACATCACTCTCCTAATGCCCCTATTGTAAATGTCAATTGTGAAGGAATTATGTAGCTTACCTTAAAGGAACCTTAAGCCTCCCATTTTATTCCAATCACTTCAATCCAGCCAACCAAGCTGCAAGTGCTTTCAATTCTTCTTCTTTCATCGTGACCTGAAACGGCGGCATCCCGCCACCACCCTTTTGTATCCGCTTTACAATTTCAGCCTCATCGAGGCGTTCTCCCACTTTTTGAATATTCGGACCTTGCCCGCCTTGTAATTGATTACCATGACAGGAGATACAATAATTTTGATATAGCTTTGGAACATCTACTTTCGTAGAGACGCTCGCACTCGGTGTTTCCGATGGCTTATTTCCACAAGCTGTTAAGCCGATCACTGCGACCAGCATCAGACCACCTATCCAACTTACTCTCATCTTCATAGCGACGAAACTCCTTCAATCTCATTTCTCTCATCATACCAAAGTATGGATTGGAAAAGAAAGAAAAGCCGCGGGCACCGTCACATAGAGAGTCTCAACTTTCAATCTCGTCGAGGGTTCTCATATGACTATTATGGTGCGAATAGCGGCTTTTTATAGCATCTATGATTATTTTTTTATGTTAATTGTAGGCGGATCACATTCCAAGATGCCTTCCCTAGAACGGCCTCAATTTGTCCATTTGAAGAAATCGTCGCATTCCCTGCAGAATGTGGTTTAACCCGATCTGGCGCTTCTAAGGTATTGGATGCTTTGAGATCCTCATGCTCTAATACGATGTGCTCCTTGATTTGGAAGCCGCCAAAGCTGCGAAGATCCATCTCCAGCGGGAGTGCTTCGGCTAGATGGCGGTTCACTGCAAAAATGGTCAGTTCCGATGTTTCATCGTTATGTACGGCAACAGCCTCTAGATAAGGGACATCCGTGTAATCCTTCGCATCATACTTCGGTGACTTAATCAACGGGACGAGAGCTGTTCCGCGGCCAAACAAACTTGCATGCAAATAAGGGTAGTAAATCGTTTGCTTCCAAGCTGCGCCGCCATTAGCGGTCATAATCGGAGCGATAACGTTAACCAGTTGCGCTAAGCATGCCATTTTAACACGATCCGCACGTTTGAGCATAGAAATTAGCATACAGCCTACGAGAAGCGCATCTTCGTGGTTGTAGATGTCCTCTAGTTGAGGCGGTGCGGTAGACCAAGGCTCGAGCTTACGATCCGCATCGTGCGAGTGGTACCACACATTCCATTCATCGAAGGAGAGATTGATTTTCTTCTTACCGCGCTTTTTCGCTTGTACGAAGTCAGCGGTTGCAATCACCGTATGGATGAATCGATCCATGCCTAACGATTGAGCCAAGAAATTCGCGGAATCCTGCTCCTTGTTGCCGTAATATTGGTGAAGTGAAATATAATCAACATGATCATACGTATGTTCGAGAACTGTCGCTTCCCAATCGGGAAATGTAGGCATTTTCAAGTTAGAGCTGCCGCAGGCGACAAGCTCGATCGAAGGGTCGACCCATTTCATCACTTTTGCTGTTTCGCAGGCGACGCGGCCATATTCAACGGCGGTTTTACTGCCTATTTGCCAAGGGCCGTCCATTTCGTTGCCTAAGCACCAGGTTTTGATATTGTGGGGCTCACGGTACCCATGAGAGATTCGCAAATCGCTCCAGTAGGAACCTCCTGCGATGTTCGTGTATTCAATAATGTCCCTTGCCTCAGCGGGGCCGCGAGTTCCTAGATTCACTGCCATCATAGCATCTGTATTCGCCTTGCGGCACCAGTCCATAAATTCATTGAGACCAATCAGATTCGGTTCAATCGTTCGCCAAGCGAGATCAAGGCGCTTTTTGCGCTGGTTTACAGGTCCAATGCCATCCTCCCAGTTGTAGCCGGAAACAAAATTCCCTCCGGGATAACGTACAATCGGCACTTGCAGACTTTTGACTAACTCCAGTACATCTCCACGAAAACCTTGCTCATCGGCCTGCGGATGTCCAGGCTCATAGATTCCGCCATAGACTGCGCGTCCCAAATGCTCAATAAAAGAACCATACAGACGTGGATCCACTTCTCCGACTTTGAAATCCTTGTCAATAATCATGCTAGCCTTCATGGACATTAAGCTCACCTCATTGTATAATTAATGAAAATATAAATCGGTTAATATAAATGTTATGTATATAGTTCATATTTAACAATAAAAAAGGCTGAGAATCAAGACCTTTCACCCGTTTTTGATGCATTCACATTTATATTAATCGGACTAAATTGGACCACTACTACATTGGAGTTGATAAGCATGATTCACACGACAACAGACCGCAAATGGCTGCCTTTGTATGAAGCGCTGGCCAGCGATGTGCGGCTTAATATATTGGAATTGTTAGCTGAAGAAGAGATGAATGTGAAGGATTTGGCTGGGCGGCTTTCGCTGAGCAGTGCCATCGTGACCATGCATGTCAAAAAGCTGGAGACAGGCGGACTCATTCATACGAAGCTCGTTCGCAAGCAAGGCGGCACGCACAAAATTTGCACACTAGCCCACTCGCTTATCCATATCCAGCTTCCTCAGTCGACTGAACAGCAGCGATTGTTCAACGAGGTTTCTATTCCCGTAGGCCACTACACGCGCTTTGAAGTCCATCCTACCTGCGGTTTAGCCACAGATGAGCGATTGATCGGCCAGTTCGACGATCCGCGCTTTTTCTTTGAGCCCGAGCGCATGCATGCCAAAATCCTGTGGTTTGCCAAGGGCTTTGTCGAGTATCGTGTTCCCAACTATATGCTGACTGGTCAAACCTTGGAGGAGATTGAAATTTCGCTCGAAATTGGCTCAGAAGCCCCAGGTATCGCAGCCAATTGGCCGTCCGATATTCACTTTTATGTGAATGATACCCTGCTTGGCTATTGGACAAGTCCTGGCGACTCAGGCGATGGCCGCGGCCAGCTTACCCCGTCATGGTGGTCAGACTACACGAACCAGTACGGTTGGTTGAAGATCCTTCGCATCACCGAAGAGGGGACCTTTCTCGATGGACAGCAGATTTCCACGGTCACGATTCAGGACCTCCCTGTTTCCCGTAACGAGTGGACCTTACGGTTAGAAGTCCCCGAGCATGCTGAGCATGTCGGTGGATTGACGCTGTATGGGGAAGGCTTCGGCAACTATAACCAGGATATTCGGTTTCGGACTTATCGAAGGTAGAAGACGAATAGCTGTGCGTACAAAAGGGGAAGAAAGGTGACTAATCACCTTCATTCCCCTCTCCTCACTTCTGCTTCAGCAACCCTTTAATTTCAGCTAGTTCAGATCTGACTTCATGCCTGAACTCGGCAAAATCGGCCTCCAACCTATGTAAGTGGCCCTGCATATCATCAATTTCCTTCTCTGCTTTGTAATTAATCGCAAAATCGATGATGGCCTCTTCTTTATCCCTAGCAGATTGTCTGTTCTGACTCATCATGATTATAGGCGCCTGAAAGCCAGCTAGACATGAAAGTAAGAGATTTAATAAAATGAACGGCGGCTCGTCAAAATGAAGGAGTGTCGTAAAAGACAAGGTATTCAGGAGGATCCATATGATCAAAACGACCACAAACATATTAATGAATCTCCAACTGCCTACATAACTTGCAACACAATCCGCAAGACGATCAGACCATGAAGTGGATCTCTGATAATCCTCATTCAATTGTTCATGGATATTGCATTTGAACTCATCTACCAAGCTTTGAAGCCTCGTTGCATAGTTTTTCACTTCTGTTTCTTTCTCAGGGTTCTTCTGCATATTCGCCCACCCTTTCTACGCTTACTCACTATAATGGTCTCATCTTCTTCTTACACCATTGTAGATTATTCTAAGCACTATGGGCGTTTCGAGCTTTTCCTTCTTTAGATCCTATAGCATCAACATATTTCGTCCGTTCCTCTGCTAATCGCAGGTACTTCTTTTGCCGCCAGCGAATAGCCACGAGAATACCGCGCAAATATTCATCGCACATCATAGCAACATAAATACCCGCTAGCCCCCACCCATAATGCAAGCCAAGCACATAGGAAAGACCTGCAGCAACGCCCCACATCGAGAACAGGGAGATCACCATATTAAAGCGGGTATCCCCAATCGCATTCAATGCATTGCCGAAGCCCATATTGATCATTCTGCCTGGCTGCAGCACAGCTGTCAGCAATAAGCAGGAGAGGGCTAGCTCAATAATCGCTTGGTCGGAGCTGAAGAAGCCGAGAAAGCTTTTGCCTATGATCAAAAGAATGATGCTATTGCACCCGACTAAGCCGAGTCCAATCCATGTGCCGCGATAGCCCGCTTTATAGGCTGCATGCGTTTGCCCCGACCCAAATAGATGCGCAATCTGGATTTGTGCGGATATGGCAATCGAGTAACCCAGCATGAAGCAGATGGATTCCAACGTATTCATGTAGGTTCTAGCTGCCAAAGCCGAAGCCCCCATCGTAGCCAAAAAGGTATATATCGCGAGCTGCGACAGCACCCAAGACGACATATTGACGCCGAGCGGCCAGCCGATTTTGATAATTTCACGAAATAATTTCCGGTTGAAAACACCAAGATCACGCCATCTGATCCTTCGCTCAAAGGCGGATACAAACATATATAGAAGCAAACAAGTCGCAAGCAGCCGGCTAACTAACGTTGAGATCGCAACACCCGTTAAGCCTAACTGTGGAAATCCGAGCGCGCCATTAATCCATGCGTAATTCAAAATCACGTGAACAATATTCATCCCAATCGCAGTAATCATCGGTCCCTTCGTGTTGCCAGTGTTCCGAATCGCTGTGCTGAGTGTTGCCGTTAATGCGGTCAGCACCATGCCGCTGCCGACGATCGAAATATACGTATGAGCCAGCGGAAGCAATCGTTCTTCTAAATGAAACATCCTCGCCAGTGGAACAGCCTCCACATACAAGATCACACTCAAGATGGCGCCAATGAGTCCACTTATCGTGACGGCCATGATCCCAACCGTTCGTGCGGAATCCTGTTGTTTCGCGCCGATCTTCTGAGCAATTAAAATACCTGCGCCGCTTGCCACTGTCATAAATAAAATCATGACCGCTTGAAAGATCTGATTCGCCAAGCCTACAACCGCTACCGCATCATCCGAGACACGGCTTACCATTAGCGTATCGACTGCCCCCAGGAGCAGCTGCAGCAGTAATTCTACAAAAATGGGCCATGCTAGAAACCATAAGGAATACTTGTTTTTCTCAGCCGTCATGTTCGCCACCATCCAGTATGCTTCTCTATTTGTTATGAAATCGAAACTTAGTAGTCAGTTCAAATTATAGCTGTTATAGTTGATTTCATGTATCAACATCGCAACTGAAACTTATACAATTCCAACTTTTCATATTGGATGAAAGATGGTGGCTTTCATGGCATTTCTTGAGATCACAATCCCTCCTCTGCCCCACTATATCGCGAGCGGATTGAACTCCATCCCTATGGGAGGACAACACCCCAGTCGCAGCAACATCCAAGTCTTTGATCTGCTCATCACAACGACAGGCTGCTTCTATATCGGTGAGGAGGATGCGCGATTCGAAGTAGGGGTAGGACAAGCCGTCATTTTGCGGCCTGACCGCTACCATTTCGCGACAAAGGTGTGCGCTGAGTTAACCCACACCTACTGGCTGCATTTCCATGTTGGCGGCGCATGGGAGTTAGTTAAACCTGCCGCGGGAAATATTTCCCTAGAAGACCCGCCTCCGATTTCAACCGTGGTTGAGACTTTTGCTGTGGAACCCTTTACGATGCGTATACCACAATTTACGACGCTGCAGCACCCCGAGAAAATGTACGAAATCTTCGACCAGCTTCTGCAGCTTCAAGCTCGTTCGCATGTGAGCAGTGTGCGTTTTGCCCAGCAGCAGCTATTCCAAGAAATCCTGCACCAACTGTCTGCATCTGGCGAGACGGACCATGCCTCGGCCTCCAGAGCCTGCGCAGAGAAAGCGGCTTCCTACTTAAGACAGCATTTTCGCGAATCCGTATCTGCTAAGCAGCTCGGGGACGAGCTCAATTTCCATCCTGTCTACATAGCTCGCTGTATGCAAAAGGAGTACGGTTGCTCGCCCGTAACCTACCTCCTGAAATTAAGAGTGGCACAGGCCAAGCTCTTACTCTTGCAGACGGAGCGGCCCATTGCACACATTGCCCAGGAGGTTGGCTTTGAGCAGGCTGCTTATTTTGCAGCAAGCTTCACGAAGCTGGAAGGGATGTCTCCCCGCAGCTATCGGCAGCAGTTTTCGCAAGGGACCTAGATGCTTGGGGAGAGCTCCATTTATGCTATACTGAGAAAAAAAGGATAAGGAGTCCTCATCATGGCAACCCCCTTGCATTGGAAAAAGTCATTATGGATACTTTGGGGCGCGAACTTCTCCATTACGTGTGGCATGAATCTGGTTCTTCCGTTCTTACCTCTCTACATCGGAGAGTTAGGGGTTCACGACCTAGACGATGTTGTCCGTTGGACAGGCTGGATTGTAGCTGCCCAATTCATCACTTCCTTTTTGACCCAGCCATTATGGGGAGCCATTGCCGATCGACGCGGACGCAAAATCATGCTGCTGCGCGCCGGATTCGGAATGGCCATCGTCACAGCACTTATGGGCATTGTTACATCGCCTTGGCAGCTGCTATCGCTGAGATTACTGAACGGATTCTTCTCCGGCTTCATCTCGATGGCGGTTTCTTTGCAAGCCTCGCTGACACCGCGAGAACATTCAGGTAAGTCACTCGGCACGCTGCAGACCGGAGCTATCGCAGGCACACTGATCGGTCCCTTAATTGGCGGTGTACTGGCAAGCTTCCTCGGGTACCACCATGTATTCTTCTTCACAGGAGGGCTCATGCTATGTGCCAGTATTATCGTGATGGTGTTCATCAAAGAGGAGCGGAAGCCTACTACCGCGAAAAAGGTGAAACAACGAACACAGTGGCGGTTGTTTCGCCCCTTACTGCCTGTCTTTGCCGCATCGCTGATCACACAGATCGGCATGATGAGTATCGAGCCGATTGTAACCGTGTATGCCCAAACCTTATACACGGGGGCGCATTTGGCCTTTTTTGCCGGACTCATCGTGGCGATCACAGGCATCGCCAATTTGTTCGGCGCACCGACATTGGGTAGACTCGGTGACAGAATTGGTCAGCGCTTGACGCTGGTCATCGCCCTAACGATGGCGGCTGTTGCGTTCATTCCGCAAGCTTTTGCCACCAATATAACGATGCTCTTAGTCGGCAGGTTCCTGCTCGGACTGTTCATCGGCGGCATGATCCCTTCGCTGAATGCCCTGGTGATGAAGCTTGCAGCACCTGAAATTCAAGGGACCGCCTATGGGTTCAATACATCCTCTCTGTTCCTTGGCAATCTGATTGGCCCTTTACTCGGCAGTCATTTAGCGGCTGCATATGGATTCACATCCGTGTTCTATGTCACGATGAGTATCTTGCTAATCTGTGCTGGATTCGTGTATATGAATCGCAGTTTGGACGCAACCATACGGCCCAATGAGGCGTAGAATACGGGGGATATACCTATCAAAAATGAAAATACTGGAGGATTACGATGAAACACGAAATCTTATATAAAGGTGCATTTCCGATGCTGCGTGTGCAACTAGAAGCTGGTGAGAACATTAAAGCCGAATCCGGTGCAATGGTCTCCATGTCCCCAAATATCGAGCTTAAGGGAACGGCTGACGGCGGAATTATGAGAGGCCTTGGACGGATGCTGAGCGGTGAGAGCTTCTTCTTCCAAGAGTTGACTCCCACGCGCGGACCTGGCGAGGTACTGCTGGCTCCGGCCGTGATTGGTGATATTGAAGCGGTTGAGCTTGATGGTTCATACAAACTCTATGTTCAAAAAGACGGTTTCCTAGCTGGTACGTCTGGCATCCAAGTTAACACGAAGATGCAAAATCTGATGAGCGGCTTCATGTCAGGAGAAGGCTTCTTCATCGTCGAGATTAGCGGACGAGGCACTGTTTTCCTCTCCTCCTACGGCGCGATTCATGCGATTAACTTGGCACCAGGCCAAGAAGTTGTGATTGATAACGGGCATCTTGTTGCTTGGCCGGATTATACACAGTATACGATTGAAAAAGCCGCCAAAGGCTGGATTTCCAGCCTTACGAGTGGTGAAGGCGTCGTCTGCCGCTTCCGCGGCGAAGGCGTTGTGCTCATTCAGACGCGGAATCCGAAGAGCTTCGGCGGTTGGATTAAGCAATTGCTGCCTGGCCGCGGCTAGCAGCACGAACAAAGAAGCATGCAAGGACGATTTGAAGTCGTCTTGCATGCTTCTTTGGTTGTTGCGCCTTTAACGAGGGCGCAACGCGCAAGCATTTCAAATCGAGAGGTTAATTCGATAAAAAAGGATGCACTTTCGCATTTCTCACTGCTGTATCCACGACAAGCGCAGCGATGCTCTGGTCATATCTTTCAATTTTACCTTCTAATCGTTCGAGGACTTTCTGCATATCTGTCATTCTAGTTATGAGTTGTTTATGCTGCTCGAC
Source organism: Paenibacillus sp. J31R30 (assembly GCF_059692115.1). Lineage (NCBI taxonomy): Bacteria > Bacillati > Bacillota > Bacilli > Caryophanales > Paenibacillaceae > Paenibacillus > Paenibacillus sp. J31R30. The sequence continues at coordinate 95,014 of NZ_JCAUAV010000004.1, forward strand.
TAAGAGTTCTTTCCTTGCCTCCAACGTTTCATCCCCCTGTTGAAACAGCCGAACGTATTCAATTAACGTTTCAACGGGAAGTCCTACGCCTCGCATACATTTGATAAATTCAACCCATCTCAGGTCTTCTTCCGTATAGTCCCTAATTCCGCTTTTATTGCGGTTCACCCGTGGGATAAGTCCGATTCGTTCATAGTAGCGCAGCGTGTCCTGTGACAATTCAAACTTCTCACTTACTTCTGCGATCAACATTTAGATGGCACCCACTACCCGATGTGGAACATACTGTTCTTCCAACGATGTAACTTCTTCAGGTGTTAAAGTAAGCGAGAGCGAAGCTACTGCATCGTCAAGATGCGACATTTTCGTAACACCGATAATCGGGGCTGTTACGGGCTCTTTCTGCAGCAGCCAGGCAAGTGCGACTTGCGCCCGTGGTACGCCGCGTTGTTCTGCTATTGCTGCAAGTCGATCTACAATTAATCGATCCTGATTTGCAAACGCATCGTATTTCATTCTCTGAGCTTGGTCGGTTTCGGAACGGTGCGTTGTTTCCGACCAATCACGCGTTAATCGTCCAGATGCCAGAGGACTGTATGGGATGACGCCGATTTTTTGATCCTTACAAAGCGGCATCATCTCCCTCTCCTCCTCACGATAAATGAGGTTTAGATGATTCTGCATCGACACAAATCGTGACCACCCATTTTTCTCAGCTACATGTAACGCCTTTAGGAACTGCCATGCGTACATCGCAGAAGCACCAATGTATCTTGCCTTCCCAGCTTTCACTACATCATGCAAGGCTTCCATCGTTTCTTCGATCGGTGTATGATAATCCCAGCGATGGATTTGATATAGGTCGACATAATCTGTTCCCAATCTCGTAAGACTCTTATCGATCTCACTCATGATGGCCTTTCGGGAAAGACCAGCCCCATTGGGACCTTGATGCATACGGAAATGAACTTTGGTGGCAATGACAAGCTCATCACGATTCGCATAATCCTTCAGCGCTCGTCCAACAATCTCCTCGCTTGTTCCATCTGAATAGATATTCGCAGTATCAAAAAAGTTGATGCCAAGTTCGAGCGCTTTTTTAATAATAGGACGACTGCTCTCTTCATTCAGCACCCATGGATGCGTCCACCGCTCTGCTACACCAAAGCTCATACACCCAAGACTTATCCGCGATACGTCCAAACCTGTATTTCCAAGCTTCACATAATCCATCCGATGATTCCTCGCTTTCCAGTAACTCATAATTCCAACATGTTTAGTTTACTCTCTGGAGTTAACTCCAAGTCAAGTGTGCATTCGAAAAGCAATCTCCCTCTCCTCACTCGACTAGTCTCAGAAGTGCAGGATACTAATAAGCAGTATGATCATGGTACTATTTGATAAGGCGCATTCAAATTCATATATTCATACAAGGGGTAACTATCAATTATGGCAGTAAAGGATAACTACGGCGTATACGGGTACCGTTTCCAAGAAAACCCTGATCTTCCGCTTTACCAGTTATTTGCCGTTGGATTTCAGGATATTCGAGAGCAAAATTATGATTGGGACGGCATGAAGCGAATTGACGGGCCCCTGTATTTGTTCCAATATACGATTTCCGGAAGAGGGAAGATCGAGCTAGACGGCCAACATCATGATGTGCCAGAGGGAACTGCCTTTATGGTTGAAATACCCGGCAGGCATCGTTACTACTTACCTGAGGACAGCTCTCATTGGACGTTCTATTTCGCTTTATTTAGGCAGAGCTATCTGCAGCAACTGTGGAAGGGAATCCTTCAGGAGCTTGGACCGATGCCGCAGTTCGAATCGCGCAGCATGGCCATTCGTCGGCTAGAAACGATATACTTAGAAGCCCGAAGCGGAGCAATAAAAGACAGCTATTACGCATCAACCCTTGTGTACAGCTTCATGATGGAGCTTCTTCGAAGTAACAGTGCGCTGCGACAGGAACGAAATAATTGGCCAGAGATCGTCAGACGGGCAGCTGAATATATTGAGGTTAACTATCGGGTACTTGAAGGACTCGACCATATTGCGGAAGCAGCTGGGAGCTCTAAGTACCATATGGCACGAACTTTCCATCAAGCGACGAACTTCTCACCGATGGCCTATACCTCTAAACTCCGAATCGAGCTTGCCGTGAAACTGCTTCGGAGCAGCTCTTTGACGGTTGAAGAGATTGCGAAGGAGGTTGGTTACAGAAATGGCAGCTATTTTAGCAAAGTTTTCCGCAGTTGGACCGGCTACTCTCCAAGCAGGTTTCGTGAAGGAAAAGAACTTCTTTCGATCGATCAGATCGTGTTCGATTAGATCGTGTTTCAATTAGACACACACCGCAATATTTTACATACGACAGCAAAACATTGCGCTAGCTTCCATAGCAATTTCAACTTATTATATGGCTATTACTTGAAACGAGAAGGGACGGGTTCATCCGATGACCAATCATCACCAATGGGCTGCCACACCGCCGCTCGGCTGGAATAGCTGGGACTGTTATGGAGCAGCCGTCAATGAAGAAGAAGTGCGTGGGAACGCGGCATATATGGCCGAATATCTAAAAACTTACGGCTGGGAATACGTTGTCGTAGATATACAGTGGTACGAGCCAGGAGCTGTTTCTTCTGCTTACCGTCCTTATGTTCCGCTCGAGATGGATGCATTTTCCCGTCTCATACCGGCCGCAAACCGTTTTCCATCCGCCACAGCTGGACAAGGGTTCAAGCCATTGGCTGATTACGTTCACAGCCTGGGTTTGAAGTTTGGCATTCACATGATGAGAGGTATTCCTCGTCAAGCGGTTCATGCTGATACACCTCTACTTGGGACGAATGCGAGTGCACGGTCCATTGCAAAGACGTGGAATGGCGCGATCTGCAAATGGAACACGGATATGTACGGCGTCGATCCGGCAAAGGAAGGCGCACAGGCCTATTATGATTCCTTATTCGAGCTTTACGCCTCATGGGGCGTAGACTATATCAAAGTTGACGATATCGCTGATTCACTGCTCTATGGGATTCAACTAGACGAAATTCAACTCATTCGGAGGGCAATAGATAAGTGTGGACGTCCGATGGTCCTGAGCCTTTCGCCAGGTCCCGCCCCGCTTGAGTACGCGGAGGAGTTGAAAGCGCACGCCAACCTCTGGCGCATGACCGATGATTTCTGGGACATCTGGCGACTACTCTATGGCATGTTTGAACGGTGTGAGAAATGGGCGCCGCATGTTGGCGAAGGAAATTGGCCGGATTGCGATATGCTGCCGCTCGGTCACATCGGCATTCGTTCCGTCGACGGAGGGGCAAGCGACCGCTGGACGCGATTCACAAAGGACGAGCAGAAAACGATGATGACGCTCTGGGCGATCTTTCGCTCACCGCTGATGTTTGGGGGAGAGCTAAGAGACAATGATGAGTGGACGCTGTCGCTACTCACGAATGAGGAAGTGCTGGATGTCCTTCGTAACGGGCGAGATGCCCGTCAACTGTATCGCGAGGAAGAGCGTATTGTCTGGACTTCGAATGGCCAAGAGGGCATTCGTTACGTCGCTCTGTTCAATACGAGTGAAGAAGTTCAAACCGTTCAAGTAACATCTTCCCAACTGGGTACCCCTACAATCGGAAGTGTGCGTGACCTATGGAATCGCGAAGAACTCGGCACGCCGCATGAGCTTTCTTTCACACTTGCCCCGCATGCGTCAATGCTGTTGAAGCTTTCTCTATAAACCAAAAAAGCGATCTCTAGCCGTACTGGCTAAGGTCGCTTTTTTTAACATAGAAGAAAAACAAAACCCCGTCTTCTGTGTTCGTAGCGCCGTAGGGCGCACCATGCAATTCCAAAATATTTTTCGAAATGGCAAGACCTAATCCGGTTCCGCCTTGTGCACGGTGGCGTGCTGTATCTCCACGATAGAAACGGTCCCATACTTTATCCAGCTGATCTGCGGGAATGTGAGCCCCCTTATTTTCAATACACACCTTAACCTGATCTTGCTCTTCAATCATTGAAATGAAAATGTGTTCTTGTTCCGGCGTATAGCGAATCGCATTAGTTAGAAAATTGGTAAGAACTTGCTCGATCCGATGTTGATTGGCCATGACTTCAATGCTTGCAAGCTCGGTATGTACATGCAGTTGTTTGCTGCTGAATTCCCCAGATAGTTTGTCACAAATCTCCTCTATGAGCTTATCGATGCTAAATGGATCCATCTTCATTGTGTAAGTGCCTGATTCAAACTTGGCCAGCTCCAACATATCCACGATCAAAAGATTCATCTTATTAACTTCTTTGTCCATGGCTTCGAAATAATGATCTTTCTTATGTGCAGCAACGCCATCCTTCATAATCGAAATGCAGCTTTTCATGACACTAAGTGGCGTTTTTAGCTCGTGAGATACCCCTGAAATAAATTCTCTTCGTATACTCTCCAATTTCTTTTCTTTCTCAATGTCCATTTGCAACTGCTCGATATAGGAGTGCAGCGTTCGAGAAAGAGAATTGATACTTAAAGACAAGTCACCTATTTCATCTTTGGATCGTATTGGGATCGTTTCCGAAAAATCTAAGTTGGCAATCCGTTTCGTCGTCTGATTAATCTGTAACAATGGCTTGGCTATCTTCCTAGAATAATACAAAGCAGCTAGCACAATGAGCAGCATCACGAGAGCAATCATGTACACATAATAATCTTTGAGCATCTGCACGGCTTCGTCAACGGGTTGCAGCGAGGCCATCGAGAAAAGATAACTGATTGTGCCATCTTGTTCTTGGATCGGGTCAATGAACAGTTTATACTTCACATCATTTTGTGCAAAATCGAGGACTTGCAAGGAAGCATAGCTGTTTTTGGTTTCATCAAATAGTAAAGTGGTTTGAAAATCCTTTAACCTGTCCATATACAAGCTATTAGTATACATAAAACTGGAAGATTCATTTCCATTCGGGAATTGAACTTTAGTAATCGTACCGTTAAGTAACAGATCCGAGAATACGGTTTTAACTGCCTCTTTCTTTGAATTCTTAATTTCAATTTGAAGATCGTATATCTTTTTGGAAATATTCTCATTCTCCCAGAATATATTGCTATTTCCCACCAACTGTACACGATAGGGAATTAACACCGGATCCTTTTTATACGCTGAGACAGAAACACGTGCCTTCGAAGTCAGAATGGATTTGGCTTGACTTGGCGTGCTCGTTAAAATCTCGTTGATGCTCATCATATGATAGAGCGGAATGGTCATTGTTTTACCAGAGAACTCTGCGTTGGCTTTAGATACATCCATCTTGACTTCCACATAGAAATCATTCACATTTTTTAAGTTCCCCAGGCTATCTAAAGTCGTAATCCAAGTATTATTTTGCCGATAAAAATCCTGCTCCAGCTTCTGAATGGTGAGCTGATTCCCGCCGCTTTTCGAATAATCATCTTTGAAGGATTGGATATTAGCTTGAATGTCATTCACTTTTCGATTTGCGTAGTATTGCTTAAAAAATATCGTTTGCCCTAGATAAATCGTAGTTAATATGAATAGGCATAACAGGGTGGTCAGCGCAAATAATTTAAATACAATGCTCGTTCTCATGCGTTACCCTCGAACTTATAGCCTGTCCTCACAATCGTCGTAATCAGTTTGGATTTATCCCCTAGCTTACTTCTTAGGTTGCGGATATGGGTGTTCACAGTGCGATCATCACCGTCGTATTCATAACCCCAAATTTTCAAAATGAGCTGCTCTCTCGAAATCACAAGACCTTTATTTTGCATGAGATAGGCTAAGATTTGGAATTCTGTATACGTCAGATAGACTTCCTCCCCTTCTACCGTTAACGTTCGTGAAGGTAGATGAATCCGAATCCCATTTGCAGATAAAGCATCATTATTGGCGTGCGAAACAGGGAGATCCGATTGTCGTTCTTCCCTATTCCTGCTATCAATCAGTCGTTTGGCCCTGGCTAATAAAACCGCTGGACTGTATGGTTTGGTCACATAATCATCTGCTCCAAGCTCAAATCCTAACAAGGTGTCATCTTCATCCACTCTTGCAGTTAACATAATGATAGGAACATTAGAAGATTTCCGTATTCGTCTGCAAACAGACCATCCATCGAGCTCCGGCAACATGATATCAAGCATAATTAAATGAACCTCATGCTCTTGAAATATGGATAAAGCCTCTTTCCCATCTGTTGCTTCTAATACGTGAAAACCTTCATTCAGAAGATAGTCTTTGATGATCTCACGCAAGATATCTTCGTCTTCGACGATTAAAATTGTTTTTTGCATATAATTGCTCCTACTATGCCTTTGGATAACACAAATATTGGGATAACTTATTATATTCTTACCTACAGAAAGGTTTTTATGAATGTATTTGTATCATAACCAAATGAAGATCGTGTAAAGAAAATAAAAAAGATAGATAAATCAACGGATTGATTCATCTATCTTCATTGGTCAGCACTTCCTACCGATACGCCCGCATCGCCTTGCGCAGCTCCTTCAAACTCGGTCGCTTGCCGTACATCAAAACGCCGGTGCGGTAGATTTTCGCCGCAAGCCAAGCCATTGCGCCGATGGAAAGCAATTGAATCGCAATCGAAAGCGCAACCTGCCAGAACGGCGGGGAGCTCATTCCGATACGTAAGAACATAATCATAGGCGAGAAAAATGGCACGAATGACATCGTCACCACAAAAGGTGCATTCGGATGGTTAAGCCCGAAGATCGCAATCATGAAAGCCGCAACGATGATGTAGGTAACTGGCATAATGGCTGGACCTACATCCTCCGTGCGACTGACGAGCGAGCCTACTGCTGCGAAAATCGTCGCATAGATGAAGAACCCGAGTAAGTAAAAAATTAAGAAATAGACGATAAGTGATATTTCTAAATCGCTCCAACTGATATTCAGATCCTTGATGGCCGATGAATCACTAAACTGAATATTAAGTGCTGCAACGACGATTAATGCGGCAATTTGTGATAGCGCCAGCAAGCAAATGCCAATGATTTTACCAAACATCTGTTTCAGCGGTGACACGCTTGTAATAAGCAATTCCATGACGCGCGTGCTTTTCTCGGCTGTGATTTCCGTTGCAACGAGATTCCCGAATCCAATTGCGCCCATATATAGCATGAAAAGAAGGACATAAACCAGTATATAGGACAATCTCATTTGGGACTCTGTTTTGCCCACAGCAGCTTGATCCGATGTGGATATTTGCACCGATTCCAGTGAGACAGGCGTTTGAATATCGGTCTTCAACGCATCTGGCACACCAGCACCTTGTAGCACCATTTCTGTCTTGATTAGCTGAAACGCCGTTTGCAGCTTGTTTTTCGGTGATTCCAACGTTCCTGTGGATTTATAGATTACCTTCGGGAATCCGCCTTGCTTCCCATCCGTGAACTCTAAGTATCCCTTGATTTTCTTATCCGCAATTTGCTGCTTCCCATACGCCTCATTTGCTTCTGCACTGCCCTGATCGGAAAGGGGTACAATTTGTATCTCTGCATTCGGTTGATTTTTATAAAAAGCTTCTAATTTGGACGCCACAGCCGCTTGCTGCGTGCCAAATATGCCTATTTTCGTCGCCTCATCGGAAGAGAATTGTTGGATAATGGCTGGAAGATGAATCAAAAGCGACATCAGGATGAGTAAGATTAGACTCATGACTTGAAACGATTTCGTGCGAAAGCGAGACAGGAATGTAAATTTAATGACAGTCCATATACTATTCATGTTGGCTTCCCACCTTCTGGATAAAAATTTCATTCAAGGTCGGCTCCATAATCTGAAAACGCTGCACGGTGGATCGTTCCATCGCGTATTGTAGAACACGCTGTGCGGCTTCTGGCTGCGCAATGCGAAGCTCGTACCCATTTAGCCCTTGGTTCACCGATGTTACGCCCTGAAGCTTCTCTAACCCATCTACGCTCGTCGCAGTCTCCAGCACGACTCTCTCCTTCGGGAAGCTCGCTTTAATGTCCTTTAAGCTGCCTTGAAGAATTGTATTGGAGCGGTGCAGCATACAGATATTCTCACAAAGCTCCTCCACATGCTCCATCCGATGGCTGGAAAATAAAATCGTCCTTCCCTCTTCACGGAGGCTTTTTACCGTTTTCTTCAGCAGCTCCACATTGACTGGATCTAGCCCGCTAAAGGCTTCATCCAGAATGAGAATCTCCGGATTATGTATGACCGCCGCAATGAATTGAATCTTCTGTTGGTTCCCCTTGGACAGCTCCTCAACCTTCCGGCTGTAGTAATCAGGAACCTCAAACCGTTCCAACCACATCTTCAAGCTGCGATCTGCATCGCGTCGCTTCATTCCCCTAAGCTCAGCTAAGTATAAGATCTGCTCATTGATTTTTACTTTGGGATACAAACCGCGCTCCTCAGGCAAATACCCCATCAAGCTGCGCAGCTCTTCCCGATATCCCTGCCCGTTCCACATGATGTTGCCTTCATCCGGATAAATAAGGCCGAGTACCATCCGCATTGTTGTCGTTTTGCCGGCCCCATTCGCGCCTAATAGCCCATATATTTCTCCCTGCTTCACACGCAGCCCAATCCGATTCACAGCTGTTTTATCTCCGTACTGCTTCGATACCTGTTCAACAACTAAAGGGTATGTCATCCATGAGCCTACCTTTCATTACGAGGTTGCTTACGCTCACTATTTTACATGATATTGGAAAAAGAATGAACTTAAACAAAAAAGAGAAGCCATCAACGCTTCTCATAACGATTCAACGCTAGCTTCTGGATCTCAATCGCTCGATCTATTTTGGATGCCTTCATTTTACTTACATAGCTATCGAACGCCTCAACAGGCTCGACGCCTAGAATGATTTTCAGCGACATCTCATCGACAAGGGTCATCACATCCAGCATAATGGATGAAAATTCCGCGCTCTCCAGCTCTGTCTTTGGAATTTGCGGCAGTGTGTAGGCCTCAACCTCTGTATTCGCCCAGATGTCAATCGCTTTCCTCTGCTCAGGCAACGTGTAATATTGCTCCACATACCGAACATCCTGAACGAATGGCCCGAAATAGCTAGCTCTCGTATACATCGACAACGCTTGTGACGGTGCCAGCCTTTCTGGATTTCGCAGGATCCAATCCGTATAGGTCGGGTAGCCATCCTTCATGGTGTAGCTTGTTCCCTCTATCCCGAAATTAAAGAGCATATGCCCTTCCTCGCTGTAGCCGTAATCAAGCAGCTTGGCAGCCTCTGCCGCATGTTTGCTATTACTTGATATCGCAACGCCTCCGGTACCGACATACGCATAACTTTTCTGCCCGAATTTGGGCTTATCCCCTTTATGGAGCACGGGGTAAGGAGCTGCTGCAAATAAAGCCGATTTGTTCTTCTCTTCGACCAGAGGCTGCCACTTTCCAATACCCGCCCCTGCGTTCCAAATCGTTGCTGCACTTCGACCCGTAACCATATTGGAATCCATCGTTTTGGTATCTACGGAAGCGATATTTTTATCAATGAGTCCTTCCTCATACCACCCCCGGAAAGTGGCTAAGAACTCTTGATAGCCCTTTTCCATCGGACCGTATTTCACCTCACCATGATCCTGGTAAAAGCCTTTTCGAATCCCGTATGCTCCTACAAAGGCGCCCCCCTCAATCCCGAACAAGGGATTCGGCACACCCAGAAAGGTCAGCGGAGCTGCAATTCCCTTTTTCTCTTTGAACGCCTTAAGAACCGTATGCCATTCATCTATAGTTGTAGGCATCTCCATTCCGAGCTCATCCAGCCAGTCCTTCCGGATAATTGGCCCTTGATACGTGCGAAGCAGGTCGTCGCCTCGAATAAATGGGAATACGTAATAGCTGCCATCTTCTGTCCGGATTTGCTTATCAATCTCGGGATGTTCCTTCAAGTACTTCTTCAGATTGGGCGCATACTTATCAATGACGTTATTCAGTCTCAAAATATAACCATCTTTGATCGCCTTCTCCGGTCCGCCAGGGAAGCCATCCCATTCGTACTCCATCAGATCAGGCAAGTCGCCAGAGGCTAATAAGACATTCATCGCTTCCTTGGCTTGATTGGCTGACGGCTGAATGAAGGTGAGTTGAACTCCCGTCCGTTTCTGCCATTCTTGGAAAAAGGGGATATCCTTGAATTTGGCTTTCACACTCGCGGCATTCCCATTCAGCTCTGACCAGTAGGTCAGCTTCGTAGCTGCCTGCGTCGACTGCTCCTTATCTGTAACTACTGCTGTAGGCTGCCCTGACGGCGTGGTCGAAGCCTCTGGACTCCCAGATGAGCATGCCGTCAGTCCGAGGGTGATCATACCTAGAAGTAATAGCGCCTTGCGGCTAGCTCGTCTGCTCATTCCGTTCCTCCTCATCCTCATCAGTTCATTTCCTTATATTTCCCAGGCGTTATTCCTTCGTATTTCTTGAAAACACGAATGAAGGTAGCCACTTCATTATAGCCAACAAGCCTCGCGATCTCCGAAATCGAATCTTGCTTATAACTAATCATCTTCTTCGCTTGTTGAATGCGATATTTCGTAATGTAGTCGAGCAAGCCCTCACCCGTCTGATCCTTGAATAATTTGGATACATAGCTGCCTCTTAAGGCGAAGTTTTCACCAATCGTATTCACATTCAAATTGGCATCTTGATATTGTTCTTCGATATATCGCATAACTTTGGCGATCAGCTCACGCAAAGTCTCCGTGCGTTCCTTCGTCTGATTAGCTTCTATTTTGGAAGCGGCAAACGCACATACCTCTTTAAGCAGCTGCTGCAGCTCTTGCTGCATTTCCAGAATCGTGTCACACGCGATAATTTTATCCATCCATAACGGGTTGTCCCCTAGCCATGGCTGCGTTGTTCCGTCTCCAAGCTCATTAATCGCCTTCACCATCGTGCCAACGAGATTAAAGATAAGACATCTCGCCAAAGTAAGCGAAACCAGCGGCTTATCGAAATTACGCCCCATGATCTCATTCATACTAGCCGAGGCTTGCTCGATATTTCCCGTTTTGATGAGATTAATAATTTGCTGCTCCATTTGGAGCGGATAGAAATAGCCCAACTGCAGCTTATCAGCCGTGTTGATACGGATCTCATCGTACGTGATGATCTCCCTTTTACCCCGAACCATCTTATATTCCATCGCGTCCAATGCTTCACTATAGGCCTCTGCAACGCCAACCAAAGAAGGATGAACACCGCTGATGGATATCGTTAGATCCATATGGAACCGCGTGAGGAACCGCTGTGCCTCTGCGGCAATCCAGTCCAAATCGACCTTACGCTCATCTGCATCCGTTTCCGCAAAGTTCACCAAACACACCATCATATCATCAATCTCAGCCACATAACCGGCATGCTGGCGATGACCAACGAGCTCTTCGACGACATTCGTGATAATGAACTGCATTAATTTCCTGCGTTCATTGATATCCATACCTGGTAAATTCGTAGATATACTATCGGAATTCTCAACCGCAAACAGAATAACCGCGAAATGATTCGAAATCAAATCCATATGAAAGGTTTTGAACGCTTCCTCGTACGATACGAGCGAATCGATTCTTCCCTTCAGCAGTCGATTTAACATATTTGAACGGAGCACATGATGGTGAGATTGCAGCTGCATCGCGATTTGATCCTTTTCATTCCGAGTGTGCGAGATCATTTTCTGAATGAAATGCAGTTCATTCCCATCTACCCGTTCTTCGAAGGCATTTTTATCAGAAATCGATTGCACCAATCGTTGGATCGGTGAGTAATTACGGCGCAGGAAGAACCAAGTTAGCACGGCTGCACCAACTAAACTTATCAGTATGCTAATGTAAGTAAATTTGCGGACATACACCGCTTTTTCCCAATAAATACGGCTTGGAATGATCAATACATATTTCAGATCAGACACTGCCGATTGAATATAGAAAAGCTCTGATTCTCCATCCTGCGAAGGCTTATACGTCACATTATCCCCATCCTGCAATTGCTCCAGAATGAGATTCTTATTCACCGTCACAGGGACATTGGAGAGGAGAACTTGATTGTCATGGTTAAGGATAACGATTTGTCCGCCGCTGAATCCTGAAATACTTTCGATTGCCTTCTCGAACCGCTCCATATCGGCCATGACAACCACCGTACCTGTCTGCTTGCCATTCAAATCCTTAGGCAGGTGTGTGACATACGCGATGGAAGAGGACGAAGGGCCCGCATCTACGCGAGGAAGGATAAGAAACTGATTATTCGTAGCTCGGTGAATCGTATCCAGCCATTGTTCATACCGGAGGGTACCTGTATTGTGGATCGTATCATACGCGGTTTGCAGATCTCGAATATTCCCTGGACGGAGAATCGAAGCCTCCTGATCCCAGGTCACATAGAACTCATCGATCGTCGCATATGAGGTTTGATACATCCGAAATTCTTTCACGAGTTGAAAAGCAAGAAACTGATCATCATTCGTTCGGATATTGCTATACATTAGGCTTTGAAGCTTAGCATTCCAAGTAATTTCCATATTCAATCGTTTCATCAAATCGAACTGCGTGTCAATCGTGTACCTAACTTGTTTCAATAAGGAATCATTGGCACGGTGAATTTCACTTTTTAACGCGTCACTAGACTGTGTATATATGAGAATGCTCATCAGCATCGGCACGAACAATACGGCACTGTATGACAGCAGCCAAGTAAATATAATGCTCTTCCTTCTCGGCCAAAAAAATCGAAACTTCACATGGATCTCCTCCCACTGCGCACGTTGAAAATTCTTCTGAAGGGGTCGTCTCCTTCACTCTATTATACCTCTGTTCGCAAGGGGAGGAATGTCCAAAATAACAAATCCAATTGACAAAAGCGCTATTAGACCCCTTTTCTAGGGTCTAGCCCTTCAAGGAGCCTACCATTACCCCTTTGACAAAGAAGCGTTGTACGAATGGGTAGACACATAGAATTGGCAATGTTGCTACCACAATTGTTGCATATTTAATCGTTTCCCCAATCTGAAAGCGATCACCCGCATCAGCTCCCACGGACATGCCGTCTGTTGAGTTCGAGATTAAGATTTCCCTGAGCACAAGCTGTAACGGGAAGAGGTCTCGATTCTTGATAAAGATCGATGCGTAAAACCAGCCATTCCATTTATCAACCGCATAATACAGAATCATAACGGCAATGACGGGCATGGAAAGCGGGATGATGATTCGGAACAAAATCGTAAAGTGATTGGCGCCATCGATTTTGGCCGATTCCTCTAGGCTGTCTGGTATCGCCATAAATGCTGTTCGCATAATAATCAAATTAAATGTGCTGATGGAGAATGGAATAATCGTCGCCCATAGGGTGTCGAGCAAGCCTACATTTTTGACGATCAAATAGAGCGGAATTAAGCCCCCATGGAAGAACATGGTGATGACGATAATGATCATGAATGCCTTATTCCAGATCACATTTTTCCGAGAGAGTACATATGCGCCTAACGCGGTCATCAGGAGGTTAACAATAACACCAGCAACAACGATAAACATCGTGTTACGGTAACCAATCAGGATCCCAGGGTTCTTCATAACCCCTTTATAGGCTTCCCAACTAAAACCAAGTGGTTTATATAAAATCCCTTTGTGGGCAACTAATTCATTCGCATGACTGAACGAAGCAAATAGGACATACAGCAGCGGATACAACGTAACTACTACGAGCACTGCTAAAATCAAATGGATAGCAATATCGAACAGTCTTTCTACGAAACTTGGTCCTTTTCTCATCAACATCACCTCACCATAAGCTGCTTTCGTTAACTCTGCGACTAATATAATTGGCTGTTATAAGTAGTATTAGATTGATAATGGAATTAAATAAGCCCACAGCGGAGCTATAGCTCCATCCGAACTCTAGCAAGCCTTTGCGATAGACGAAGGAGGAAATCACGTCCGCCGTTTCGTAGCTGACAGGGTTGTAGAGCAGAATGATTTTCTCAAAGCCCACGTTCAACAGGTTCCCCATACGCAAAATAAACATAATCGCAATGGTTGGCAGTATACCTGGCAATGTGATGTACAACATCTGTTTCCAGCGGCTTGCGCCATCCATACGGGCGGCTTCATATTGCTCGGTATCGATACTCATTAAGGCAGCAATATAAATGATAGATTCCCAGCCAATACGCTGCCATATCTCGGATAAAATGTAGATCGGTCGGAACAACTCCGCTTTCTGCAGCATCGCTTGACCGTCATACCCGAAAGCCATCGCGATATTGTTAATGACCCCATCCGCATTCGTAAAGTCCGTAATAATCCCGCAAATGACGACGAGCGATATAAAGTATGGCATATACGTAATCGTTTGGGCGACTCGTTTGAAGGTCTTACTCCGTACCTCATTAATCAAAAGTGCCAGAATAATCGGTGCAGGGAACTCAAAAACCAAGGAATACAAGCTGATTACCAGCGTATTTTTCAATATGCGCCAAAAGTAAAATGAGCTGAAAAAATCATGAAAATGCTTGAAACCTACCCAGTCGCTCCCTAGAATTCCCTTCATGGGTGAATAGTCTTTGAAGGCAATTAAGGCACCATACATCGGTGCATAATGGAAAATCAAATAATAAGCGAGCACAGGTACCATCATCAGGTATAAGTATTTATTGGCAATAAAATCACGGATATATCGATTGGTCCCCGTTCGTTGCTTCGTGAGCGTTACACTTTCCAGCGGCTGTGTATTCGCCATCTCCATCCTCACCCTCTCACCCCGTATATTTTGTAGAGAAGGGAGATCCTAGATCCCCCTAACCTCTCCATGCTTGTGAAACCTATCGCTTGTTATAGCGATCAAGTGCTGCTTGCTGAATTTCGATGGCGCGGCTTAAATTCAGGGATTTCATTTTTTCCACATACTTCTCAAAGCCATCTACCGGCTCATTGCCCAAAATGATTTTCAACGTCATTTCATCCACCAACGTGTTCATGTCGCCCATGATTTTCGCATATTCGGAGCTTTCTTCCGGTGTTGGTGTAAGCGGCGGTAAGCTGTATTTCGCTGTATCGGTTTTCTTCCACACATTGATGGCATCGCGTTGCGTTGGCAGTACAAAGAATTGCTCTGCATAACGCTTATCTTGGATAAATGGACCGTTGTAGCTCCCCCGAATGTGCATGGACATCGCTTGTGCAGGGGCTAACTTATCTGGATTTTTCATCAGCAAGTCGGTATATTTCGGATAGCCATCTACCATCGAGTAGCTAACGCCCTCAGTCCCAAAGTTGAAGAACATGTGGCCAGCTTCACTGTAGCCATAATCCAGCATTCTTACAGCTAATTCTGGATTCTTGGACTTCGCCGTTACCGCGACAATGCCTCCGGAGGAATAAGGATTATCCTTTTGACCAAATTTCGGCGTATCGCCTTTTTTAAGTACCGGATATGGCGCAGCTACCAGCTGTGCCTTAGGGTCTTTGGCCTGAACGAGTGGCTGCCATTTACCTATTCCGCCGCCGGCATTCCCAATACTTGCCCCTGTCGCACCCGATGCGAAGCTGCCATCCAAAGCTTTTGTATCCACCGTTGCAATGTTCTTATCTAGCAAACCGTCTTTATACCATTGGTTGAACGTCCTCAAGTACTCTTTGAAGCCGCTTTCTGATGGACCGAATTTGATTTTGCCATTCTCCAAATAGAAACCACGGTTAACCCCAAATGCGCCTAAGAATGCACCGTTATAGGATTCATTGAAAAATCTTGGTTTACTGATAAAAGATAGTGGCGCCGCTGCGCCTTTCTTCTCTTTAAATGCCTTTAATGTCGTTGTCCAATCATCGATTGTTTCAGGAACAGGGAGTCCTAACTCATCTAGCCAATCTTTACGAATCATCGGTCCTTGGAACACCTGTAAATACTCATCTCCACGAATGAAAGGGAAGGCATAGTAGCTGCCGTTATCCGTTTTTACCATTTTGTCGACTTCTGGATGCTCTTTGAGGTATTTCTTCAAGTTCGGCGCGTATTTATCAATCAGATCATTCAACTTTAAAATGTAACCATCTTTAATGGCTTTCTCAGGTCCACCTGGGAAATCACTTAAGAAGTTGTATTCGATCATATCAGGCAAATCCCCAGATGCGAGCATCACGTTTAGCGCTTCTTTGGCTTGTCCTGTAGGCGGCGCTAAGAATTTAAGCGGTACACCTGTTTTCTTCTGCCACTCTTGGAAAAAGGGAACATCGGCATGTGTCGTTTTTACACCTGTTAAGTTTCCGTTCAACTCACCCCAATAGGTAAGTGTTTTATCAGTTGTCATCGGATACGTCGTCGCGGTCGTTGTAGCTGGTGATTGTGACTCACCCGTTGTTGTCGTTGTTTCCGTCTTCGAGGAACAGGCAATGGCTGTGCCCATCATCATGACAATCATGGTTGAAGCTAAAATTTTCTTCATTCGTTGACCCTCCACTACATGTTATGGTGAGATGCATCTCTTCCTTAAGCGTAGCGGAATCCATCGGATTCACCTATGAGCAATATGAAGAATGGCATGGTCATTTCGTCATGACAAATTGTTGATTTCCACAATCCGATGTGCAAAATCACGAAATCACCCCTTAAAAAGACAAAAAAATAGCACGGAACGATGCTTTTTCACATCATTCCGTGCTATTCATATTGTTTATAAACCGAAAATGGCATCAATCACTGGCTTCGTTGTTCCACCTGGGTACAAGACGTACAACAATACGTAGACCATAACGCCTGTAGGCGCTGTTAGCAGCCACACAATCGCAGCAACCTTACCAATTTTCTTGTGTTTTAGGAATTTCTTTTTGTAAGCAAACCACAACGTGATGAGACCAAGTATGCCACCAATTGTAGCTAGTGTGATATGGAAGAATAAGAACAAATGATAAGGCAGCTTCAAGCTCTCTGGCCCGCCAAATGCTGTATTCCCTTCAAATAAGGTACGGGACATGTAGATAATGAAAAAGGCTAAAGCGAAAATCGCGCCTAGAACCATCAGCTTTTCATGCGTATCTCGGTTCCCTTTTACTATATGATACCAGCCGAACCCGACAAAAATGGCACTAATAACGATAAACATCGTAGAAATCGTGGGTAATATATGCATCTTTCTAATCCTTTCTCTAAGCGCGATTCCAGTTCCCGCCTTGATTATTCATGCTTTCTTGTGATGGAAGTGGATCCAATTCATCCTCATCCTTGCGCTCGCGGCGATACCAGCGGAAGAAAATATAAGCTAATGTGGCGCCATAGATAATCTCTTGCAATATTTTCATAATGACACCACCGAGTTGTTGATCATCGAGCGGTGACAAATGAGCAAAAGGAACGGTTACATTGTCATACATATCGTAGATAATCGAATCCGCAAAAATGATGAGCGCACAAGCGGGTGTCAGTAAGACGCCATTCCCGAAAATATACGCCATTTTCTTCAAATCGTTCAAGCGATTCAGCTCAGGCAGCGGGCAAAATACTGGGAACCACATGATAAAGGCCGTCACTAAAAGCAAAGTATGATAAGCAAAAAGCGGTACATCATTCTTCATCAAGTAATCCATAATAAAAGGCATATGGTAGATGGAGAAGAGCATATTGAACATGAATAATGCGATTAGAGGCCGAGTGAAAAAGGAAAACAAGCCACGAAACACGATATTTTTCATACATACTCTGACTAACCATGCCGGTGTTCCTAACCAAATGAAGATCGGTACGATTAAATAAAGAATCGTTTGCTGGAGCATGTGCATACTGAACAAGTAGTGATGCCCAATATAACTAATTGGACTTCCTTGCCCAATATAGAATAAGACAAGCCCTGAGTAGAAGAGAAGCTGCTGTGAGATCGTAATTGGCTCTGATTTCGCAGCGCTCCCATTTCCCTTCACAACAAATCGACCATAGCTATATCCGATCACGACGACGATTAATAGTAAAACAGGATTCCACAAATCGAAAAAACTACCAATCTGACTCATACCTGCATCTATCTCCTTTCAAGCTGACTAATTCCGAATAACTCTGCTTAAAAAAAGAGGAGGCACTTTGTCTAGACAAAGTTGCCTCTTCTTGCTTTTTTACCACCAAACCCAATATACGGCTGTGATCACGCCGGTAAGAGCTACGAACGCTCCTGCGAAGATGAAAATTAGAGGGAACAAATGTCCTCTCTCTTTGGCATGCATCCAGAAAAGCAACTGAACAATAGCCTGCACGATCCCGAGAGATACGATGAAAATCAAGATAAACGAACGATCCAAGTCTCCGTAAAGTACGACAGCGAATGCCAACATCGTGAGTAGAATCGAAATAATGTAAGTCAGATAGTGATTCAAAGGTGATTCATGCTTAACTCGTTTGCTAGGTGCGTGTGTATCATGAGAATTGCTGCTCATTTAGTGACCCACCTTCCCCATCAGATAAACAACTGTGAAGATAAATACCCAGACTAAGTCGATAAAGTGCCAGTACAGAGAAGCGACGTAAAACTTAGGAGCCGTAACGACTGTAAGACCTTTCTTAAGTCCTTGGAAAATCAACAGCGTAATCCAGCAAACACCGAATGCTACGTGAGCACCGTGGAAGCCAACCAACGTATAGAACGAGGTGGAGAAAGCACTTGTTGTGAACTTGTGGCCTTCATGAACATATTCGTAAAACTCGTAGATCTCCATTCCTAAGAAGGAAAGACCGAACAAAACCGTAACTGCTAGCCAAGCTAGCAATTGACCTACTTTTTGACGGTGCATCGCAATAATTGCGAATACGCTCGTTAAACTACTTGTTAAGAGAATGAAAGTTGACCAACCAACCGTTTTGAGCTTGAAAAGCTCATCAGCTGTTGGGCCATCCGGAACAGAGTTCCGAAGGGCAATGTAAGTTGCGAATAAACAACCGAACAATACAACCTCAGCGCCTAGGAAAAGCCAAAAGCCAAGGACTTTATTTTTCCCTTCGAGGGTAGCCGTTTCCGGATTAGCAGGCAGTGCGCCCGTATGATGAGTACTCATGCCTATGCCTTACCCCCTTTATCGTCTTCCAGCTCTTCCGGTTCAATATGCCAACCGTGGTCGTCATATACGGAACGCAAGAACATGGCAATGAATGTAACTACGATACCTGCAGCAGCTACGTAGTAATTTTTGTACATAAAGCCAAAACCAGCAATGAACAATCCAACAGACATAACAAGCGGCAAGATCGATGCTGAAGGCATGTGGATCGAACCAATTGGTTCAGCTGGCGTCATTTGCTTGTTACCAGCCATTTTTTCTTTCCAGAAAGCATCCAAACCACGAACAAGCGGAGTTTGTTTGAAGTTATATTCAGGTGCAGGAGACGGAATTGTCCACTCCAAGGAGCGTCCATCCCACGGATCTGCAGGAGCTGTGATTGGTTTTCTTGCTGTAGCGATAATGTTGATAATGAATACCAACGTACCGATACCCATGAAGAACGCACCCACTGTTGAAACTAAGTTACCAACTTCAAGATCATAGCCTGGTTGATACGTAAAGACGCGTCGTGGCATCCCCATTAGCCCCAAGAAATGCTGCGGGAAGAATGTCAGGTGGAAGCCGATGAAGAACAACCAGAAATGCAATTTACCTAAGCCTTCACTTAGCATACGACCGAACATTTTCGGCCACCAGTAGTAAAGACCGGCGAACAAACCAAGAACTAGACCACCAACGATAACATAGTGGAAATGCGCTACTACAAAATAAGTGTCGTGATACTGGAAGTCAGCCGCGGGAATCGCAAGCATAACCCCTGTCGTTCCACCCATAACGAATGTTGGAATGAACGCTGTTGCGAAGATATTTGCTGTTGTGAAACGGATTTGACCACCCCAAAGCGTGAACAACCAGTTAAAGATTTTCACACCTGTAGGAACCGCAATCGCCATCGTAGCAATCGCAAAGATTGAGTTCGCTACTGGACCAAGTCCTGCTGTAAACATATGGTGAACCCAAACCATGAAGCCTAAGAAACCAATTAGCACTGTTGCAAATACCATGGAGCTGTATCCGAACAAGCGTTTTTTCGAAAAAGTAGAAACGATCTCAGAAATAATACCGAATGCTGGAAGAATCAAAATGTAAACTTCGGGATGCCCGAAAATCCAGAATAAATGCTCCCATAGCACGTTGTTACCGCCTCTGGCTGCATCGAAGAATGCACCACCGAAGACGCGGTCAAACATTAGCTCAACCAAAGCAACCGTAATCGCAGGGAACGCAAGAACGATCAGACCTGAAGTTACAAAAGCAGACCATGTAAACATTGGCAAACGCATGTATGTAAGACCAGGAGCACGCATGTTGATAATCGTTACGAGGAAGTTAATCCCCCCGATAAGTGTCCCGATACCTGCAATTTGCAAACCAAGTACGTAGAAGTCAGTACCTTGAATGTTGTTCTCTAGCGTTTGTCCCCAACTTGCGTCAGTGATCGAGGATAAAGGTGCGTATCCCGTCCAACCTGCGTCAGGAGCGCCGCCCAAGAACCAACTTGTGTTCATGAGCACACCACCGGCGAAGAATAACCAGAAGCCAAGTGAGTTAACGAAAGGGAACGCAACGTCCCTTGCACCAATTTGTAGAGGAACGATGGCATTCATGAAAGCGAAGATTACCGGCATGGCCGCAAAGAAAATCATCGTTGTTCCGTGCATCGTTGTTAATTGGTTAAATGCATCGCCTACGAAAATTTGTTGATCAGGATAAGCGAGTTGAATCCGAATCAAGATCGCTTCAAGTCCTCCGATAAGGAAGAAGAAGCCGCCCGCTAGTAAATACAGGATACCGATTTTCTTATGATCGACGGTAGTAAGCCAATCCATAAGACCGGTATGTTTTTTTACTGGATGAGAGTGAGCCAACGTATGAACCTCCTTTACATCAAGAGTTTATTTCAATGTTTGTAAGTACGTAACAATTTCTTTAATTTGAGCGTCATCTAATTTACCGTTAGCTTCTTTACCGAAAGCTGGCATTTTGTTGCCTGGTTTAAGCTCTTGCGGATTATGTATCCATGCGCTCATGTTCTCAGGTGTCTTCTCTAAGATGCCCGCAAGTGTGTCGCGATCCGCGAAACCTTTAAGGTTAGGTGCAACCCCTGGGCCGCTTGCATTCACAGCATGACAAGACATGCAATTTTCTTTAAATAGCTCTTCACCTTTTTGTGCAGTTGCCGGCACAGTAGAAGGTGCTTTCATTTTCGCAACCCAAGCATTAAAGTCTGCGTCAGACTTCGCTGCAACGGTGAAGTTCATCAAAGCATGCGATGCTCCGCAAAGCTCTGTACATCTACCTTGGAACGTTGCGATTTCATCAGCTTGCAAGTAAAGCGTGTTACGAATACCTGGGTTCGTATCGACTTTACCACCTAGAGATGGTACCCAGAATGCGTGCGCTACGTCAGCAGAAACAACATCAAATGCAATGATTTTATCCTTAGGAATCACTAGCTGTTGAGCTGTCGCGATACCAAGGTCTGGATATTCAAACTGCCACCAGAACTGATGCGCAGTGACTTTCACATGGATAGCGTCTTTGTTCTTGTTGTAATTCTCGGAGTGTTTGAACGTGTAGGATACTGTTGGCACCGCAAGTACTAACAGCAAGAGAATTGGAATTACTGTCCAGATAATCTCCAAAACATGACTTCCTTCGACTTGTTTCGGTATGCTTTCGTCGCCTTTACGCTTGCGAAAGCGAACTAAAACGTACACATAAATCGCAAATACGACAATTACGACAAAAATCATGATAAAGAGACTTAATTTCATTAAATAAAGCTGCTCCGTCGCTACAGGACCCTTAGGCACTAAAGCAGATAAGGTTGGGTCTCCGCACCCAGTTAGCATGAACGTCATCACCGCTAAAAGGGGTAGCAGACGCCAGAACTTTTTCAATTGACTCATTGTATCAACCCCACTTTTAAAACAATATTTTTACCACGAAGGCCATGCCCATGTCAATTCACTTTAATAACTATAAATTCGTGAAAACTTTTTGTCAATCGCTGTAGCAGAGTTCACAAATTGTTCTTAAACAGCGGTCTGTAGCGATATATTTCCCTTCATGGTTATTTCCATACACCCACCTCTTTATGCATAAAAGCCTTTATTTGTGAACACGAATAATTAGACAGAAACATCTCATCCTATAGACATTAAAACGCATTGGGAGGTCTGTTAACAATGTTCAGGAAGTTAGGTTTTCCGATTTATGGAATGATATTCCTCTTGCTCACATTATCTGCATGCGGCTCTAGCGGCAAGGAATATAGAGGCGATCGTGATGACTCTACTAGCTCGAATTTTGGCGCTCATGTCGAAAAAGCTGATCAGTTTGATAGAGCCTATCAAGTACAGCAGCTCTCTGGTCCAGTGACGCACAACAATACCAAACTGGAATACAGTCAATATCTCTCGGATCAATTGCACACCTTGGATGGGGTCAACACAGCCTTTGTCATGATTACGAATCAGAATGCGTATGTCGCATTAATGATGGATAGCAGTGCGATTGGTACGAAGGGCTTGACCAAAGAGACGAATAATCAAGGAACGACTAAAGGCTTCTACAACGATGATAATCCCTACGATGACTCGTTACCGGCTAATGATTTAAATAAAGGTTATAATAGTTACGAAACGGCTATTCATCATGATTTACTTTCTCATCCGTTTAAACAAGCCATTGCTGAGAAGCTTCGGGTGCTTAAACCAGATCTAATGGATGTTTACATTTCAGCAAATCGAGATTTCCTTAATAAAATGAATAGCTACGCACAGGAAAGCTGGAAGGGTCATTCCCTCATGCCATTATTAACAGACTTCAATCAGACGGTCACGCGTGTATTTGGGACTGCCCAGGTAATTCCTCACGACTAGTAAGATGGGGCTAGCCTCCTATGAGAAGCTGTTCTTCTACATAGGGGGTCTTGCCATGCCTTTTGGAGCACAACCAGCATGTATAACTTCTATTAATAAAGTAGTTTATTTCTGCATGTGGGTCGGCTCCTGTTTTCATTTGTCTTTCATTCCTGTACAATGAGGGAATCGTCTTTACTAAGAAGGAAAAAGGGAGCTGGCCAATTACCCATGTCAAATGGATTTGCCTCATTAGGTATTAGAGAACAATTAGTTCAAGTTTTGCAAAATCAAGGTGTCGTAGAACCGACCCCCATTCAACGAGAAGCGATTCCAGTATTGTTAAAAGGTTCGGACGTTATCGCACAAGCTCAGACAGGTACAGGTAAAACCCTTGCCTTTGTACTTCCTATATTAGAAACCATTGATGTAGAAAGCTCGGATGTTCAAGCGCTTATTCTTACCCCTACTCGTGAGTTAGCGATTCAAATCAGCAATGAGTTGAAAACCCTTGTCCCGATCACAGGTGCGAAGGTCCTAGCTGCATACGGCGGGCAAGATGTAGAAAAACAGCTTAGAAAGCTTCAAGGCAACATACATATAGTAGTAGGAACACCGGGAAGATTGCTTGATCATCTTCGCCGCGGTTCTATTAACTTCTATAAATTGAAAATACTCGTATTAGATGAAGCAGATCAAATGCTGCACATGGGCTTCTTGCATGAGGTCAAGGATATCATCGCTCAGACGTCACCTTACCGCCAAACGCTGCTCTTCTCTGCCACAATGCCTGAACAGGTCATCAATCTGTCTAAGGCTTATATGAAGGAAGCAAAAGAAATTAAAATTCAAAGTAAACAAGTTACTCTGACTGAAATTCAGCAAGTGCTTGTTCCTACGACGGATCGAGATAAACAGGATGCTCTAATTGCAGCAATCAAACAATACAGGCCTTATCTTGCGATGATTTTCTGTCGGACCAAAGCCAAAGCGATTGCGCTCAATGAGACTTTGCAAGAGATCGGTTTAATGTCCGATGAGCTGCACGGTGACTTGTCCCAAGCTAAGCGTGAGCAAGTGATGAAGCGTTTTAGAGAAGGACGCATCGAGCTCTTGGTCGCTACAGATATCGCAGCTCGCGGGCTGGATGTTGAAGGGGTCACGCACATCTTCAACTATGATGTACCACAGGATGCCGAAAGCTACATCCACCGAATTGGCAGAACGGGCCGTGCTGGTGAGTCCGGTGTTGCTGTAACCTTTGCTACGCAAAGAGATATGCCAACGATTGAACTCATCGAAAAAGGAATCAAAATGTCACTTCGCGGTGCTGACGGGCCACAAAGACGCGTTCGTTCAAACACGGAAGAGTACGTGGAACAAGAAGGCAGAGGGTCTGCTCGTAAAGGCGGAACTGGCGCTGCACGCGGCGGCAGACGCAATGACCGTGGCGGCGCGCCTGAACAACGCAGCGGCGGACGTGCTGGAAGACCTGGCGCACGTGAATTGCGCGGGGATCGTTCGAATATGCAATACGGCAGTGAGCGTAAAACAGGCTTTGGCGCCAAAAGTGACAAATTCGGTTCACGCGGTGGTGCGACTGGCGCAGCGCGTTCAGGCGAAAGACCAGCTAAAGTGAATTCGGAGCGTAATCCGAATACATGGGGTCGTGCGACCGTAGTCCATGAGTCTGCGACACCAAATTCAGCTCCAGCTCGCGGAACGAACATGGGCGCTGCGAAAGCACGTGTAACAGGTTCTTACAACGGCGGCGGTGAAGGAGCAGAACGCAAACGTTCAGCCCCTCATGGCGATAAGTCTTACTCGCCATACAACAAGTACGCTGGCGCAGGTCGTGATGACGCGGCAAACGCGTCTCGCACACTTCGCGGCGGCAAGGGCCGTGGCGATGGAGCAGCACGCGGTGCAGCACCTCGCGGCGAAGGCTTTGGCGCTCGCACAAGCGGCGCTCCTCGTGGTGAAGGCTTCGGCGCTCGCACGGGCGGCGCTCCTCGCGGTGAAGGCTTTGGCGCTCGCACAAGCGGCGCTCCTCGCGGTGAGGGCTTCGGCGCTCGCACGAGCGGTGCGGCTCGCGGGCGGAGTGATGAGCGAGGTGCGCGTGGCGCAACACCTCGTGGCGACGGCGGCGCGCCTCGCGGCGACAGACCGAGCGGTCCGCGCGGCGGGCAAGGCGGCGCACGTGGAGGTGCACCTAGAGGCACTCGCGGCGGTGGCGGAAAACGATAAAAGAAATGAAGCGATTTCATGCAAGACTTTACCGATGAAGCCTAACGTTGTAAACTATAGCTATGGTTAATTAAGATCTAATAGGTCAAAAATCGTTTCAACCCGTGCTCGCACGTAGGATTTACCCCCCATCCAATCAAAGGAGGTATGTTCCATGTACGCATTAAAGGATAAGGAAATGATTTTTGTATTCACTGGCCCACACGGGGCAGGCCGTAAAACCGTTGCGGAAATGTCTGGCTCCACGCTGGGGATGAAACAAGTGATTTCGTACACCACACGACCTCCGAAAGCAACAGAGGAAGATGGTCAAGATTATCACTTCATCTCACCCGCTCAATTTGTTGGGGCACAAGCTGGCGGCGAATTCATTGAAGTTAGTACCGTTAATGACCATCTATATGGAATCAAAAGCGCAGATATTGAGCTCATGTTCCAGCAAAGTGGCAGCATCTACTTGATCTTGAACCGCTTTGGCGCCGAAACGCTCAAAAAGCTATATGGCGACCGTGTCGTCCAAATCTTCATTTATGCCCAGAGGGACACACTTGAAGAACGGATGAAAGAAAGCGGAGATTCCGAAGAAGTCGCCTCAAAATATTTGTCCGACTATGAAAATGAATTAGCCTATCGAGACCAATGCGATCATGTTTTTGAAAATGTAGACTTGGCTCATACGGTTTTCGATCTTACGAAGACATTAGATCAATACTTAAATCGTAACCTTGTCGATTTAGACTAAGAACGAAGGGCACTAGATGCCGATAATAGGCCTGGACGGTCCCCCGTCCGGGCCTTTTCATATGATTAGCTTAGTTAATTATGAAGAGCTGATCCAACTAAGGAGTTGTACACGATGAAAATCATTTCCATCGAGCCCACACCCAGCCCCAATTCGATGAAGCTCAACATGGATGAGTCTTTACCAGCCGGTGTACGTGAAACGTATACGAAAAAAAATCTGACAGGCGCTCCGCCAGAAGTGCAAAAATTGCTTGCTGTATCTGGTGTTATCAGCATCTTTCATGCAGCGGACTTCATCGCGGTAGACCGCAGCTCGAAGGGTGACTGGCAGTTCATCCTGGCTCAGGCGCGCGAGATCTATGGCGAAGCCCAGCCATCGGCAGGCAGCAGCCTGCCAACCGAGCAGCCTGCGGCTGAAGCATCCTTCGGCGAAGCACAGGTGCTCGTGCAGATGTTTCGCGGCATTCCGCTCCAGGTGAGGGTGCGCGCAGGCGCAGAAGAAGCGCGCGTCGCCATGCCGGAGCGCTTCACGCAAGCCGCAGTCCGCGCAGGTACGGCTTCGCCGAACCTGATCAAAGAGCGGAAGCTCGAGGAGCTCGGCATCCGCTATGGCGAGCTCACGGACATCGCGGGCGAAGTCGTCCAGGAACTGGACGCTTCTTACGACGATGCCCGCGTCGAAGAGCTGGTCTCCCGCGCGATGCAGGAGACCACGGATGCCCCTGTGGAGGAGGCTCCCACAGGGGACCTTGTCGCAGCCGCGGAGCAGCTGCGACACAGCGATTGGAAGCTGCGCTACGCCGCGCTTCAGAAGATCCAGCCGTCGCTGGAGACGCTGCCGCTTCTCGTCCATGCCTTGCAGGACGAGAATACGTCGCTTCGGCGACTGGCCACGGTTTACCTCGGGGACATCAAGGAACCCGAGGTACTGCCCTACCTGTATCGTGCCCTCGAGGACGATACACCTTCTGTTCGTCGGACGGCAGGTGATACACTGTCCGACCTCGGTGACCCCGCCGCCATGCCAGCGATGGCCAAGGCGCTCAAGGACCGCAACAAGCTCGTCCGCTGGCGCGCGGCGCGTTTCCTTTACGAAGTCGGAGACAACTCCGTGTTGGCTGACCTGAAGCAAGCAGCTGACGACCCCGAGTTCGAAGTCCGGATGCAGGTTAAGATTGCCCTTGAGCGTATCGAAGGCGGCCATGCCGCTGAAGGCTCGGTTTGGCAGCAAATGACGCGCAGAAATGATTAACCTCTTAAAATAAAAGAAAGCACGAATGGCTCCTGCGCAAGTAAGCGAGCATTCGTGCTTTTTGAATTAGAATTTCTCGACCTACTACTACTTCGTAAACTGCTCGAAATACAAAATCCTCTCCTCAATCGTCGGATGAGAGCCGCGGAACCATTGGACCAGCTTAGGCTGAGTGACTGGGCTTAGATTTTCCTGCGCGATATGTTGAAAAGCGCGAATCGCCGCATCGCCATCCCCTGTCATTTGCATTGCATAGACATCTGCACGATGTTCGATCACTCTGGAGAAAGCGTTTTGCGCTGGTGCTGAGACGAAGCTCATCAGTGATAGGAGCAGCAGCAGAATCGGTAATGCGGCTAAGTCCCTCTCCCCCCGCATTCCCCACAAAGACCCCCAACGCTTAAGGATCAAGCGGTACGCGTGAAATGCGAGCCAGAAACCAGCAAAGCTGAGGGCAACGCCATAAGCAATCCCCCAATAAATATGCCGTTCTACGTAATGCCCCATCTCATGCGCCATCACAGTCAAGATTTCATCCGGCTGCAGCTTGTTCAGAATGGTATCCCACAGCACAATCCGGGCATTCCCGCCGATGCCATTCACGTAAGCGTTAATCGCATGTGTCCTCTCTGACATGTTGACCTCGTAGACTTGTTCCGTCGGAATGTGTGATTGGGCTGCAAGATCGAGAATTTGCGCTTTAAGCTCCTGATTTTGAAGTGGCTGGAAATCATTGTACAACGGGTCTAACACCACAGGCTGAATAAACGTTACGAATAAGATCAATGGAATTGAAATCAACCACAGCCACACCCACCAACGCTTAGGACTCCAGTTACTAATCCATCTGAAAATTCCTACCATCACGATCGTACCCACGATATCTATGAGAAACGTTTTTACATAATCCTTCAAAAAGATGATAGGCGTCTCCTTGGAGATGCCGTAGGCTTGATCGATTTTGAACAAAAACACATCAATCGGAAGAAATAGCACGTCCATAACGAGGGTAAACAACACCACAAATACAAGCATTTGCAGGAAAGTAGCTCGGAATACTTTCTCAGCGAGTTGGCGGAAGCTGACGGCGATGCCGAATAAAGCGACTGTCACCCCCATTTGCAAGGGAGCGCTTAAGAAAAAGGTTAAGGAATGAATCCGAGACAGTGTCTCCGCTTTCGCAATCTCTGCATGAGTCATGAACGTATTCGGATCCGCTGCAGTTCCCACTAACGTCGCTGGAATTTGAAATAAATCCCCTTTGATGAAATAGGCTATCACCATAGCTGTATAACATACAAAAGCAGCTGCACCCCAAAGATAGAAACGTCTCATTCCTTGCCTCCACAGTCATCCTGATATTTTTTCAATTATAACCTTGTTGTTCTTAGACATGCTTGTTTATCTAGTCTATGCGAGCACATGAGTGAGGTATGTATCTATGGGCCTATTTCGGATTCCATGTGTTGCATTCTCTGGCAACCCATGATGTAATAAAAACATCGACAGGAACGGACGTGCGACATGAAGAGAGCTATCACGCTTATTATGCTGGCATTGGTCAGCTTTACATGTATCCTTCTCATAAAAACAAGCTCCCCTAGTGGACAAACTGCATCGACAGCGCCAACATCCTTAATTGTCAGTGCAAGTCCGCTATCTACTACTTCTACTCCCGCACCTACAAACGCAGTAATCTCGACTACTCCCTTGTCAAACTACGCGTCTTCTGAAGCAGCACTAGCGGAAGCGACAATCACATCGATTTCGACGTCTTCAGAAGCTGAAGCCCCTACGCCTACCGAGCATCACTTTCAAATTAAAGTGATTCCCGCTCTGTCCCAGCTGCCCGATCTGCCAAATGGGTGTGAAGCCGTCGCTGCGACGATGCTGCTGAATTGGGCTGGACTGCCGATTACAAAAGAAGAAGTGGCTCAATCCTTACCCACGGGGGACATGCCCTACGAGAATGAGTTCGGAGCTTTCGTTGGCGCGAATCCCAAAGATGTTTTCGTTGGCGATCCGTTTGCGGTCGGCTATGGAATTTATCATACCCCCATCGCTAAGATGATGAATCAGTGGTTGCCTGGTCACGTCCGCGATCTGACTGGAACCTCCTTTGAAGATTTACTTGGCGTCATCGCAGCCGGCAGCCCTGCCATGATATGGGCAACCGAGCATATGGATACTCCCTATTTGGATTTGGAATGGGAAGACGAGACAGGTGAGCTAGTTCCTTGGTATCAGCCTGAGCATGCCCTGTTGCTAACTGGATGGGACGATGATTATGCCTATATGAACGACCCGATGACAGGTGAACAGGAAGCCTATCCATTGGCTGCTTTCAAAGAGGCCTGGGAGCTCATGGGATCTCAGGCTATTACGATTATCAGCTAGGATTAACAGTACTTTTTCCAGTTAAAACTTTTCGGTTAGCGAAGGTTGGGTAATTGGACTAACTTACTCAGGTCACCTGAGTAGCTTGAGTTACCACAATAAAAAACAAGGACAGCCCCTAGGGCTGTCCTTGTTAACTTACAAAAGATCCAGCTGAACAGCAGCTTTCTTGCCACTCAGCTGAATTCTTGACAAAGTGTATTAGTTCCCCCACACCTCAATCTCTAGCAATCGAGCATCCGAGTTGCCAGCCTGAGGCGTTCCATCTGTGATATACATCCTGATTTTATTCGTTGTCACTGGCGTGAAATTAAGATTGTTATACTGGCCATTATATCCGTCCTGTGTATTGTTAGTTACACTCGCTCCTGGGATATCTACCCACGAAGCTCCATCCCAACTTTGCATCTTAAAAGCGTATATTTGCGAGTTTGGCGACAACATATAACCGCTCCATACTTTCACATTGTTGATGGTCTTATTCGTTGACCAATCCAATTGAAACCAGTGCGGCTCCGCTGAACCGCCGGAGAGCCATCTGCTTGTGTTGTCATTGTTGATTCCATCTACCGCTTTCTCTTTGGTGTAGGTGCCATTCGTCGAATCGACAGTCAAGGTTGCAGATGGCGCAAGATTGGTCGGTGTCAGCGATACTTGCACGAACCTAACCGCATCCGCAACCGTATAACCCGTATCCGATGCTGTTAGTTTCACATAATCCCCGCTACCGCTGGCAAAGCTCCATTGTCCGATCTTCACCCACGTATTGCTATTAATTTGTTGATTCACTGTCAAATTTGCAATTCCTCCGTCATAATTAACCTCCACCGGGGCAGCGTCGGGACGGTCTGCCGCCGATACCCATCTCATATACACATCGTAGGTGCCTGTAGTAGTGATTGGGGAGGCCCATGTGGCTGTATCGGTTGATGTTCCTGTATCTCCGTCATGCAAATAGTCGCTGCCATAAAAACCAGGCAGGGTCGTGCTAGGTGTCCAAGAACCAGTTGTGCTAAATCCACTGCTTGTATTATCTACAATAATTTCTGTACTTTCAGTTAATTGTGCAACAGAGGAATAGACTCCGGCCACACCAGATAAATTATGCGCCTTCACCCTATACCATACATTCCCGGAAGTGGGTGCCGCAGTATCTACCCAAGGGGTTTGATTATCCGTGGCGCATTGATTGCATGCCACCGTCCAAGGCCCGGAAGACCCCGCAGTAGAGCGCTCCACCGTGTATTTGTCTGCACCTGCCGTCCCTCTCCATGCAATCGTTGTGTTGACTCCTGTGCTATTGCGGGTTGCGGATGTAATTAGCGGTGCGCCTGGCGTCATATGCGCAGGAGCTGTGAGGCCACGCATGCTATATGCATAGGTGCGTAGGCTCTGCGCACGGGCTGCATAATCCGGCGTATCCCCCGGATAATGCAAGGTGTACCCGTCATCATGCTGAACGTATCCTTGCGTATCAAGATGACCAAACAACGACCAGTACGTATATCCGGAGATATCTGGATTCGATAGGTTGTTCGCCAGCCAGCCGGCAAGCGGTTCCCCTCCCTTTCTATTATTCCACTCGAATTCGCCAGCTATGAAGACCTTGTTCGCTCCTGCTGCCGTACTGGCTAGGCTATTGATGGATGCAGCTGTCATTGGAAAATTAGTGTTATTAAAATGAGCACTGTACATGTCAACGTTGGTCAGTGAAAGAGCACTTGTATTCACGCCATAATTGCCATCCATAACAAGATGGTTGGTATCCACACTTTTGATATAATCAGCAATCTTCTGTGTCCAGCTGACTGGAGGGTAAATTTCATTCCCCGTTTCCCATGCCATAATCGTAGGATCATCCTTATAAGCAACACCTGTATAACTGTTGACTCTCGTCAGGATATGATTGATGTACTGCTTAACGTCATTAATAACCGTGGCATTCGTATAAAACTGGTTGTCTGCGACCCCTCTCCAATTTGTAAACGTATAACGTCCACCATGATAATAATCATAGTTATCTGTTAAGGGAATGATCAATCGTATACCGTTATCTCCTGCTTTTTTAATCGCATAATCGATAGCTTGAAAAGCCGCCTCACTGTATGTTCCTAATGTTGGCATCAAGCATTTGCTGCAGCCTACTGAAACACCCAAACTATGGGACCGAACGACATTAGCCCCCATTTCTTTGGCAGTGTCTAATGCATCATCCACACGGAAATGCGTGGGATAATCCACCGAGCCAACCTTTGGGTCGAGCCCCAACCAAAAAATATTAGCTCCCGCATACCGAAACGTAGTACCGCCAAGCATCAACTTATTTCCATCTCGTGTTACGAAACCGCTGACGGCTGCTTCCGCTTTACTCCCTCCAGCCATCGAATTCATCCCGATGGGGCTTACACATAGCACCGCAATGGACAACATCCAAACCAATATTTTATTAACTATCCTCATTAACCTCACACCCTTTATCCTTTTATTAAGCGCTTACAATAAGTGGGAAAGACGAGGGCAAGGTCACAACCGAAGCTGACTACTTGCCCTTCGTCGGATTCACTTTACTTAATTAACCCATTTTCTTTAAAAGCTTTCGTAGCTTCATCCAGATACTTTTGCAATTGGTACGTGGTGTTAAGCGTTTTAGCGAAATCATCGAATTGATCTAGCGGACGTTTTCCAAAAATGAATTTAATGATTTCTTCATTCTCATAGCGATCTTTATCGGACTTATTCAAGCCTTCCGGAATTTTGGGGAAGCTATTAAACACTTTGATATACGGTTGTTTCACAGCAAAATCAATATATTCCTTTTGCTTTGGAAATTTGGTATACAAATATGGAAGCTCTGCTCTTCCTGTTAGTTGTAGTTGAAACGTAGTACCTAGCTCGGTAGACATCGCAGGAAGAGGCGTGATCGTGCTGCCTGCTTTGGTATAATGTTTGCCTTCAAAGCCGAACATGACCATGTTCTGACCTTCGGCATCACCAGTAATGAAATCAAGATAGGCAAGTGCTTTTTCCAATTTCTCTGGTGATTTCTCCAACGTTTTAGGTAAGGCTATGCGCCAATCCGCTGTGCTATCGTCAAATGCTCCCATATACTGACCACCAGGTCCAACAGGTGCTTCGATGGAGATGAATTTTGCATTCGGATTCGTCTCTGTAATCAGTTTAATGTGCTCGTCCTTAAACATATCCGACCAATTCGAATAGATGATACCCACTTGACCTTTTTGAGCCTTAACATGTGCCGTAGTCCCTTTGTTTGTCAGCAAATCCGGATCAACAGCCCCTGAAGCATAGAGATCACTAATAAATTTCAGTGCTTGTTTGGTTTCCGGCTGCGTCGTGGAATAGATGGCTTTATTGTCCTTTACGGTCAAATTCCCAACTGTAAATGGCGCATTATAATAGCCATAACTGCTGCCGAAAGCACCAAAAATAGGTGCGAATGCGTCAAGACCAGTACCCGTTAAACCATACGTATCTTGTTTGCCGTTACCGTCTGGATCTTTGTCATGAAAAGCTTTAATAACGGCAGCCAATTCCTCTACTGTCTTCGGAACAGACAGGTTCAATTTATCCAGCCAATCTTTACGAACCATTAAGGCTCGATATGGAACAGAGGCTCGTTTCGGAAGAGTCATCAGCTTGCCGTCCACTTTCCCTTTCGTCAAGTCTGCCTCGGTGTAGGACTTCTTCACATTCGGCATTTTATCCAAATACTTCGTCAAATCCAAAATAGCTCCTTGCTTAGTGAACTCCTGCATCTGATCATTCGTTACTGTGAAAATGTCAGGCGCGTTTTTGGAGGCAACTCGAATGTTAATTTGATTCGCGTATTCATTATTACTACCCGCTGGAATGACATTAAAGTCAAACTCCACGCCAAGCTTTTTTCCGATTTCCGATTGAATTTGTTTATCAACATCACTTAGCCCTGCTCCAGCCACCACAATGCTTAATTTAGCTGGACCACTTGCCTTCTCTGGCGATACAGTCGCTGTAGTTGGTACTGGACTGCTCTGAGCACCCGACTCTGGCTGGGTTGTTCCACAACCGCTAAGCACCATACTCAAGGTTAATCCGGAGGTAGCACACATCATCAATAGCTTTTTCATTTAGACATCACCCTCATTTTTTTTATTATATATGTAAACGGTCATCCTTTCACAGCTCCTACCAGCATTCCTTTTGTGAAATACTTTTGGATGAAAGGGTAAACCATTACAATCGGCAATGCCGTGAGAATAACTCCTGCCATTTGAAGCGTTGCTGTGGGCACTGCATTTTCTCTATTCACTTCAGAGGACATAGATGCTGATAAAATGCCTCGCAACACCACTTGCAGCGGATATAGCTTGGTATCTGTCACATACATGATCGAATTGAAAAATTCGTTCCAATGCATGACACCATAGAAGGTACTAATGGTAGCGACGACGGGTATGGACATTGGCAAAATGATACTGACCAACACCTTGCTTTCGGAAGCTCCATCAATTCGTGCTGCCTCAATTAAAGATTCAGGTATTTGCTCGAAAAATGTTTTCGTAATCAACAAGGAGAATGTCCCTACCGCTGTAGGCAGGATCATGGACCATACTGAATTTAAAAGACCTGTTGCTTTAACGATCAAATACGTTGGAATAATACCGCCGCTAAACATCATCGTGAAGATGACGAGAAATAAGATAAAAGACCGTCCTGGTAATGTTTTTTTACTTAATGGATACGCCATAAGGACGGTAAGCGCAACATTCAGAAACGTTCCTACAATGGTGATGAAGAAGGAGATTCCAAAGGCTCTTGGAATTGTCGAATCCTTCAGGAACATCACATAAGCAGCCAGCGTGAAATCCTTAGGGATGATTCGGAAGCCTCCGTTTTTCATTAATTCGCTGTAAGGAGTCAACGATACGGATAGAACATACAGTAGAGGGAATATAAAACAGCTCGCCAAGAGCAGAAGGAAGATATAAATAGAAAGTTCAAAGCTGCGTTCTTTCCAATTCATTACCATATACTCCCCCCCCAACGTTTCGCGAGTGAGTTAGCCCCAACAACCAGAATGAGTGCGATAATGGATTTGTAGAGCCCAACGGCTGCACCTAGACTGAAATTAAATTGCTCAAGCCCCGTGCGGAAAACCCACGTATCGATAATATCTACCTTTTGGTAAACCTGAATATTGTACATGACATAAATTTGTTCAAAACCCGCATCCAAGATCGTCCCAAGACGCAAGATGAACATCAAAATAATTACATTCTGGATACCTGGCAACGTGATGTGCCAAATCATCCTTAACCTGCTGGCTCCGTCTACTCTCGCCGCTTCATATAGGGTAGGATCAATGCCTGCAATAGCGGCTAAATAGACTATCGCTCCCCAACCTAGATTCTGCCATATATCCGTTCCTACGATTAAGGAGCGAATCCATTCATTGGAGGTAAGGAAAGGAACCGTTTTAATCCCCCAATCCTTCAGCATCATATTAATCAGGCCGTCAGCTTCCGAGAATAAGGCCAAGGAAATACCGAAAATGATCACCCATGAGATAAAATGCGGCATATAAAGGATAGACTGAATGAAGCTTCTGAAGGGCTTCCACCGAATCTCTGACAGCAGGATGGCTAATAGTATACAAGGAGGCATGAGCCAAAGTAATTTATACAGACTAATTAGCATCGTATTCGTCATGATTTGTGTGAAATAAGGCGAATCATAAAAATACTTAAAATGTTTGTACCAGGGATCAGCCCAAGGACTATTCCAAATTCCGCCTGAGATACTGAAGTCTTTGAATGCAATCAAAGCACCATACATGGGCACATATTTGTAGATCACAAAATATAAGAGCCCTGGAAACAGCATGAAATAATGAATTTTATGCTGCATCACGGATTGAACGATTTTACTCTGCAACGATTGTCACCTTCCTCTAGATTCGATTGTATAAGTGGACATGCCAGCTTCGAATCGGTTGATAGGCCCTACCTTAAACCATCTTAATCCACCTGTATAGTTCTCAATGTCACGATGGTTCTGAAAGTAACAAAAGCGGGTAGTACGGGTTTTCACTATGGTTTTTATATTCAAGATTGGCCCTTCTATTATTGCTTTTTGAGGCAACTCTTGAGAAAATGAAGCATATCAAATGAGGGAGTAACTACGTATGCTGAAGCTGATTCATATCCGAGAATTATACATGCGCATCTTTCTCTTCATGGCGATCATTTTTATAGGTATGTCCTTGCTGTATTCCTATTTTTTAACTAGTCAAATTTCCAGTTATGCGGTTAATGAAGTGAACAACGTCACGTCCGTTAAACTGAATCATTTTAAGAGTAGTTTGGAATTGACGCTGCAGAAGCTCAAAGTATCCGGCCTCCAACTATATCAGGATCGTAACATCGGTTACTGGCTCAATCAGAATGAAAAAGATCCCTATTTAAGTCATTTGGTCGATACACGATTAAATGAGTTTTTGGCATCGGAGCGATTGTTCGCTGATGTTTATTTAATGAACGAACATACCAAAGAGGTACTTACCGCACGAGGCGGAGCCATTTCGTTCTCAGCGTTTTCCGATCAAATGCTGCTTCACCATTACATAGGAAACCAAAGTGGACCCAGTCATTTTTTCAAACAAACCGTGAATGGCCAGATAGAGCTTGTGTTCACCCTGCCAAGTGATGGGATTAATCAAACGACACACGGACGTCTTCTTATTGTGTTAAACCGAACTCAGCTAGCCGAAGACCTTCTGCTGGGTAACAATGAGTTTGAAAGCAAGCTATTAGTTTTGGATACTGATGACGGTACAGCAATTATGGGTGAGACGGACCTCCCTTTCGTTGAACAATTCAACCAATTGTTGAGTAGACAAGAGGGAAATACGGATTCCTGGACTTACGATGGAGAGAAGTGGGGGGTGCAATCTTCGCAGCTCGCCCCTGAGGGCTGGCGTCTATTCCTCATCTCGCCACAGGGTATCTGGAAGAACAAACTATTTGTATTAAATTTGAAAGTATTAGGTTCATTCTTCTTCTTGATCACTGTACTGTTAGTCACTCTTTATGTACTATCCAAACAAAACTACAAGCCTTTTACTGAGATATTACATAAAATACGTACCTTCACAGGCGGCGACAAACATACCGATGAGGTAATGTCTTGGTCCTCCTTCAAGAAAGACTTTCATCTCATTCATACGGGCATCGATACCTTGTTTAACCGTGTAGAAGAACAAGATCGCAATATCAAAATCAGTAGTCCAATTGTGAAGGAGGAGCTCCTCCGACAATGGCTCTTCAGTGACTTTGTCGGACCTTCATTGCGCGAGGAACTGCGATTGAGGATGAGAGTAAAGCTAGATGAGCCTATCCGATTTGCCGTTTTTCGAATTGAAAACTATAGTAATTTCTGTGAGAAATACAATTTTCAGTCCCGTAAGCTTATCAAGTATGCGCTGCAGAACATCATCGAAGAAGTAGCCGGAAGTCACAACTTACATGCTGAAACTTCCGATATGGGAAGTGATCACATTGTCTTCATATTCTCCGCACAAGAGGCCGAACAATTGACCGACGCTGATCTCCTAACTATATTAACGGAAGGCATAAATCAAGTGATACGTTGGGTGAAAATCTCCGTCTCTGTCGGATTAGGTGACCCCGTTGCACCTATTGATCATATTCATAAAGCCTATCGAATGACTTATGAGTTATCAGAGCTATCCTTTATTACCGGTAAAAGCCAAGTCTATGTTCCTACTGATATGAAAGAGTTAGGCGAAGCGCCTTACGGTGGTTTAGATGTCGAACAAATGTCGGCGCTTATTCAATCGATACGTGTACGAGATAAAGAAGCGGTTCAAGCCTTTCTCCAGCAGTTATTTAATCAATTGCTGACCTTACCTGCCAGTGAAAGCAAACTCCATCTAATCCAGCTCTTGTACACATTGCAGAGAACTTTCAAACAGCTGCCAAATCCAGAAGGAATGGTAGGGATTGGCGAACAATTGAATCAGTTTAGCAGCCTGAAGGAGCTTCAAAGCTGGATCGAAAATTTGTTGTTCAAGCTGATGGAACAAATGACGGGGCGACGCCCGCTGAAAGAAGATATTTTCCCGGAGATCGTGGAATACATCACCACTCATCTTCACGATCCCATGCTAACCGTTGAGGATATCGCGGGTCATGTCTCCTTTTCCGCTAACTATCTTCGTCTTCTATTTAAAGAACGTAATGATATTTCAATTTCCGATTTTATTCTAAAATTAAGAATTGAAAAGGTGAGGGAATTGTTAATAAAGACGAACTGGTCCATCGCTGAAATTTCAACCCAATCCGGTTTTCAGTCCAGAAGTCATTTCTTTACAGCCTTCAAGAAAGCAACAGGCATGACACCTAATCAGTTCCGAGATGAACAGGCTGCGAATTAAATGGAGAATATCCATAAAAGTATTTCCTTTCGTTAAGTCCCTCCCTTTCCTCATTGAACATAAAAAACCTCCAATACCACTATCTTCGTGGTTTGGAGGTTCTTGGCCATTCTCTACGACTATCACCTATATACTCTTACTTCATAGACGGATACAGCAGGATCTCCATTCGTTGCATAAACCGTTAGACGCAGCTTATTCGACTGGATTGATTGGGTAAACACATGATTTCGCTGTCTCTGATAGTTGTTCACTACTTTCTCTACAACCACCCATGCACTATCCAGCCAAACGCTAATCTCATAATCACGAACGCATTGCGGATCTTGATATAGCGGAGAGGTGAAGCGGTAATCCCGCAGAAGATTGCCGGAGAAGGTAAGCTGTACCTGCGAGATGGTTTGCTCCGTATTCCACGTTAGTTCTAGCCATTGAGGCTGCTCACGTATGTCGTTCGAAGAGCGCCAATGATTCGTATGCTGGTAGGGACGCGTGACACCGCTCGCGATATGCTGCACTGGGTAAATCAATTGCTCCGGTTCGATCGCAAACGAAAGCGTCTCTCCATTCCCATACCGGCGCATGAGTCCGGTGCCCATGTCATAAGCAGCGGGCAGGCCAGGTACAATGTCGGCCGCCTCATGCCAGCAAATATGCTCGCTTGGTCCAAGCTCCAGTCGAATATATCGACTTGGCGCTACCTCGTCGGGGAAATGTAAATCTAAGTCCCAACGAATCCACTGGCGCTCTCCCGGGGGAACTAACAGTCTCGTGCTTGCAAGCTTTGCAGACACATTTACCGAATAGTCCCATATATGACGAACAGGAACAACCGCCGCATCCACCCATTGATCACTTTCTGTTAGATTACTTAAGCACATATAAAGAGCGTCCACCTTTTGCGTAGTGAGCCCAATCCACTGTCCTCGCATTTCGGTTAAACGTTCTCTTCTATAGTCCCCATCCCTGACATCTATACTAGATGGCTCCACACGCTGCAGTTTGAGTTCACTACTAGCCGTTAGTTTTGCTTGCCTAGTTAAATCAGCAGGATCCTCATTCGCCGTATGAAGTAGAAAGCAATCCTGCTTTAAAAGCTGCTGCTTCAATTTAGTCAACGTAGTCGAAGATAGCGTGCCTATGCTTTCACCACTTTTTAGCGCAAATGCAGCCGCAGTTCCCGCAGCCTGTCCAAGCAACGCTGTTGTCCCCATAACTCTAGTGCTGCCTAGGGCCACATGAGTGACACTAATATTGCGACCTGCCATCATCAAATTAGACGCATCCTTAGCGATTAAGCATCTCAGAGGTATCCCATAAGGGGCAATATAACTTTTTTTCATATAATCGGACTCGTGTCCCTCAGCCGCCGCCTGTTCACTATATTCAGCAAGAAGTCCCCCGGCTTTATGCAAATCAATATACCAACCACCGTAAGCAATCTCATCTTCAAACACAGTTTGATTCACAATATCCAGCTCTGTGAGCACATATTGCCCCATAATACGGCGACTTTCCCTTTTACCGGGTACTTGCCCTATCCAATCGAGTGCATAATTTTGTGCTTTTTCTATCAGATTAGGATCCTTATTCTTAATAAAATCCCAAATTCCCAAAACATGCCTCGTCAGCTCATGCCGAATCGTTTCATTTTCTGTAATCGTATGCCAAGGCACACTAAGCTCAATCCACCAGTATCCACCTTCTGGATCATGGGGAACACGACCGCCCTTGTAGAATACATCAGGATCATCATAAGGATACGCCCAGCTAGGTGCTTGATACGAAATGGGTCTACCCACATCCTTTGCGCGAAAATGGATCGAGCTACCCATCACATCGGTACTGGACTGCATAGGAGCATGCGGCTCACCGTATTGTTCACGGCCTTCTGTCCCCATTCGCCATTCACAGCCCGTCAGCTCGGCCAACAGCCCATCCCCGGTACAGTCAATAAAAAGACCTGCATGTAACTCAATTTCCACTTCGGCATTGGCTGTCACCGCTGTAAGGAATTGAATCTTTCTATCCTCTCCCATATGAACAGCTTTGGTCGAAGTGTTCAAGTGGAATGACAAATTAGGTGTGCTGCAAATCTTATCATATAAGAGCATATCCCAGACACTATTCGTTCGCCCATTCTCCTGATTGGGTTCATGATTCAGGGCACGTTCTTCGATAAGCAGCTCGG
Organism: Paenibacillus sp. J31R30; assembly: GCF_059692115.1. Lineage (NCBI taxonomy): Bacteria > Bacillati > Bacillota > Bacilli > Caryophanales > Paenibacillaceae > Paenibacillus > Paenibacillus sp. J31R30. The sequence goes on from NZ_JCAUAV010000004.1 coordinate 135,227, forward strand.
AAATGATGCCTGTCTCTCTGGCATAAGCGTGGAAGTTCGCAGCACCTTGTGGAAAAACACGAATTTCAGAGGAGCTGTTCCCTCCAAATACAGGCCTATCCTGCACGATACAAGTGAGTGCTCCATTCCTTGCGGCAGCTACTGCCGCACATACGCCAGCCAACCCGCCTCCACATACGACGACATCATAGGACTCAACTATTTTCTTCATTGGCTCGCAGCCTCCCAAAGTAATTGCTATGATCATCATAGTGGATTCTCTTTTCATTTCACATGCACTGTGCTATCGTTTTTTATATACTTTCTTTCAAGGAGAAAACTAATGGAAGTGAATTTAGACGCCTGGAATTACGAGCCTCGGATTATACGTTATCACTTCTTTTCACAAAAGAAGCAATTTGAGCTTCCTGTTGATCTGCACGAAGAGTGGTCAGCCTTTGCAGTTGAGCAGGGAAGCTTCACTTATCAAATAGGAGGAATACGAGGAGAGGCAGGAACCGGCGATGTCGTCTTATGCCCACCTCAGGTCCCCTTTGGTCGGGTAACAGCGTATCCGATTACATTCCATTTCTTCGTATTTCAGTGGGTCGATGCAGACGGACGAACCTTACCTGCCCAACATGCTCCGCCCGAAGTAAAATTAACATTCCGAGATACGAAACGTTTTTTTTCTTCCCTCACCCTGCTTCGTTCTTCTTTGTTAACACCTCAACATGAAGCTGAACGTTGGAGAAATCATCTCCTTCATGACATCCTTCGACTATATATAACGGAGCAAAGGCAGACGATGCATACCTATCCTACGGCTTCCCACGACCCCTTAATGATGCAAGCAGTTGCCATCATCGAGGAAAACTACCATCAACTTGCCCATGTGCAAGAACTTGCTCACACGATTGGTTTAAGCCCTGTTCAGTTTTCCCGCAGGTTTAAACTCTCTTTTGGGCTAAATCCATCCGACTACGTCAGCCATCTCAAGCTACAGAAGGCCTGCCGTTTGCTTACGCATACAGAGGACACCATCGAGGACATCGCCCTGCAATGCGGATACAGCAACGGATTTTATTTAAGCCGCGTATTCTCTGCCAAAATGAATCTAACACCCTCCGAGTATCGCAAAGCTCACTGGGTATGAATCGCAAAAAGGACCATCAAGGATACTTCATCCTGATGGTCCTTCGATTCTACTCCAACAGCCGCTTACAAAGGATCCAACTGAACCGCAGCTTGCTTGCCGCTCAGCTGGATGCCTGTATGCTTTTTGCCGTGGGAGGCGAGCTCCTTCACTAGCCCCTCCAGCAGTTCCTTCGCTTTCGTGCCTTCCTTGCCGGAGATCTTAACGACCAGCATTACAGCGTCTCCGCCTTTCAGTATACGCTCTGCCTGCTGGCGCTTCGTCTCAAGATCGTGATCTTCGATGTTCGCCGTCAAGCGAAGTTCTTTGACCTTCGGGCCCTGCTCTTGCTTCCGTGCCTGCTGTTTTTCCTGCAAGGCCTCTTGTTTGGCTGCGCCTGCACCGATCAGCTTGCAAGGTGGGGGGCTGCTCATAAGCGAGGTGCAGACGAGGTCAACTTTTAACTTTTTCGCCAGAGTAAGCGCTTCTTTCGTAGACATTACGCCCAGATCCTCGCCTTGCAGTCCAGTAAGCTGAACTTCAGAAGCTTTAATTTTCTCATTCTTAATAATCATTGTGAATACACCTAATCTTTCGCTATAATGAACCCATCCACTTGTAGGTCGATAGAAGTTGGCCTAGATAGTAAGCGTGTTGCAAAGAGGTTGTATAAGGAGAGATCTGTTACCCTATGAACAATAAGCAATTAGAAGAGCAAATGATCGAAAATTACAAACGTGAAGAGCATATGATGATACTGGTTTTTGCACAGTGGTGTATTAACCATGGTCTAGACCCAGCAGCACTTTATCATAGCGCCTACCCAGACCAGCCGAATAATGAAGGGCTGGAGAAAGCACTAGAATTAACGGTGCCGAAAGAGGAAGCCGGCGAGGTGCCGGACGACACATTGCTTGGCGTGCTTTCCCTCTTTGGCAATGAAGAGCTTGCGTTTATTGTCACGCAAGAAATCGATAAACGACCGAAGCGCACGCGCTAAGCGATCGCTCTACTAGATCACGTAACTGTGCTTGTGGCACAATTCAAAAGCTTCCGCCAACAACTCCACAGTCCGCTGTCTCGTTTCCACCTGATGGCCGCCTGCGACGATCATCACTTCGTCAACACCATAGCTTTCGGCGAGTCGCAGGATTTGTTCCCTGACTTCGTTCGGATTGCCCACGATCATCCGCGAGCGATTGTCTCTCACGCGAGTTTGATCCCAATCGGAATAGTCATATTCCGCAGCTTCCTTCGGCGATTTCACTCCGGTGAACTCGCCTTTTTCCATTTGCAGAATGCGCAAATCGATCGAGGTCGCGAGCTCCTCCGCCTCCGCTGACGTTTCGGCGCACAGCACATAAATACACACTGTCGCCTGCGGCACGACATTCAATGCGGACGGCTGGAACGAGCTGCGGTAGCTGCGCACCGCATGCTGCCCCCCCGCTCCGTTGATGAAGTGCGCAAAGCAGAAGGCTGCGCCTGCCTGCGACGCATACACCCCGCTCTGCCCAGTGGAGCCGAGCAGCCACACCTGAGGCATCGAGGCCACCAATGGGGTGGCGCGGATGCCCTCGAACACATGCCCGGATTCCACCGAGTCGGTGAGGAACCGCAGCAGATCCTTGACTTGCGCAGGGAACCGCTCCAGTCCCTCGAACAGATCAGCGCTGACGCCACGCAGCGCTTTGGCTGTATGCGGCGTGCCGCCTGGCGCACGCCCGATCCCAAGGTCGATGCGCCCCGGATAGAGCGCCTCGAGCATGCGGAAATTCTCAGCGACCTTGTAGGCGCTGTAATGAGGCAGCAGCACGCCGCCGGAGCCAAGCCGAATTCGGCTTGTGCGAGCAGCCAGCGTGGATAATAAAACCTCTGGCGAGGAACCGGCAAGCCCAGCTGAGTTATGGTGCTCCGACACCCAGAATCGGGTGTAACCGAGACGGTCAGCGAGCTGCGCGAGTGTAATGGTTTGTTGTAATGCCTCACTATGGGTAAATCCGGATGATACTGGTGACTGATCAAGAATACTTAACTTCAGCATAGTCATCCCTTCTTTCTGAGTCTTCTGCAGGGTGATGATGATAATTATACAACGCCCAGCTCACAAAAGAAAAAAGGACAAACCGAAGTGGCGTTGTCCTGTTGGGCGAGTTTTAACGTGGTAGTCATATAATACGGTTATTTTTTTCAAGAACAAATCGAATGCACCATAAGTCGCTACCATAATAATCAGAAGTAATGGCATTATCAGGCTTGGTAAAGTTATGATCTCCAGCCAACTGTAACCCCGCATCCGCAATCAAACTTAAAAAAGTTTCAATATTTACATCAGGATAATCAACGGTAATAATCAATTTTCCTTGGTCTTTCAAAACGCGCTTAAACTCTTTCAGGGCACGAAACTGCACCTCAATATCCTCGATATGTTCCATGACAGAAATACAGAATGCGACATCGAACATGGCGTCTTCATATGGCAAATTTGAAATGTCAGAAATAGCGATATTTGGCATACTTAAAGTGGAAAGGTTAATTTGATCTATATTCTCTTTCCCAATGTAATATTCCAGCTCTTTGATGATTTCGTTAGTATCTAAAATGCGTTCATCCATGTCGCAAGCGTACACTTGTTTACATTTGTCTGCTAGGTAGTACTTAAATGGATGACCCAAGCCACATGCAGCATCTAGTACAACGTCACCTTGGCATTCATTCCAATTCACTATGGATATTCTCTAAGAAGGTCATCTTTCCTTTTCAAAGCGATCTCCCCCTATTCACACACCAAAATTGGTAGTTTACTAGGAAACGTTATGACTTCCTTTTCCTTGATAACTTAGCTTGCTGTCAATTGTCCTCGTTTTTCTACTCCCAATATACCGAACCAGATGCATACAACCCATAAGACCAGCACCGCCAGCCGTGTAGCCCGCCAGCACATCACTTGGATAATGAACACCAAGGTAAATACGGCTGAGTCCAATGCTGAAGACAATGACAACAGTTAACACAGGTATCACCCAAGCCGCTCGCCACGATTGTCGTACATTTAACCATATTAAATAAGCAAGCAGCCCATAGAATAGAATAGATACCATCGCGTGACCGCTTGGGAAGCTGAACCCGTCTACCTCGACAAGCCAACCCTCTGCGGACGGGCGTTCGCGCTCAAATAGCTTTTTCAGTGCTGTATTAAGCCCCCAAGCGCCAAGCACACCTAAGAACATGACAAGTGTCTCCCACTTATGTTTGAATTTGAAAATCAACAGCCCCGCAACCAGAAAAAAGAGAATAAATTCCGTCGATCCGCTCCCCATGAAGGTGAATACCTTGGCAATAGGCGTCCATAGATCACCTCTCTGACCCTGTATGTAACCGCCTACATGATGATCGAAAGCTTCGAGCCATTTCGACGAAATGCTCTGCGACAGCACAAGAAAGATAAGGAGCAGAACACCCGCTCCACCTATGCGCCATATTCTATACCTATCCACTACGTTCCCCTTCATTTTCCCCTTACCTCCCACGATGAATTGTTCAATAAAAATCTTATGCTGTTTGGCGCAACCTGCGTTCCTTCCTTTTCTTTATCAACAGCGGAACCACAGCAAAAACTACATACATCCCAACTGCTCCAAGGAACTTCCACGACCAAATATCATTTAAGGACGCGCCAAATACGTTATACACAATAGCTCCAGGTATGATCCCGATGAATGTTGCCCATGTATAGTCCCAGAAGCGAATTTTCGATAATCCTGCGCCGTAACTGATCCCATCGAAAGGAAAGAAAGGCATGAGCCGCATATAGAGCACGACCATGAAGCCCTTTTCCTCTGCCTTTTGATCGAAAGATAACAGCTTAGGACTTCGTAAAATGCGCTGGAAGCTGCCGCGGCCCCACTTGCGTGTAATGTAGAAAGACAGTAGTGCGCCTGCACCTGCCCCGATAATATCGTAAATCGTCCCCCAAAATGCACCAAATACATACCCCCCGTAAAGGGTCAATGGTGTTGCCGGAAACAAGACTAACGGTCTGAGTGTATACGCAAGGATATACAGTATTCCGCCTAGTGGGCCCAAATCACGCAGCCATCTCGTGACCCAGTTCAGATCCACATGCTTCCATACACCTGTCCATTTCAGTATCAATAACCCGAGAATGGCAACAACGAACCAACTAATTAGCAACCAAAGCGGTTTTGAACGCGCCATGGCTCGCCTCCTTCATACGCCTAATTCCATTCCCAATTCTTGCAGACGGATCTTTCCCTCCATCTTACACAAATATATCGGTCGATATCAACTTAGCGAGAGCGTTGGGTATTTCGTGGGAATTTACTTTAATCAATAGAAGTAAAGTTCATAATCATATAAATAATAAATGCTCCATATAAAACACCAAGGAATAGATTTAATACTAAAAATCACTTCATTTCAATTGACATATGAAAAGGTGTGAACTTACACTATAGGAATAATTTAGGTTATTTATCTCGATGGCGTCAAGCCCCGCAAACGTTGTTAAATCCAACAAGTTGGGAGATACGCACATGAAGAAGATTGGTATTCTACTACTCTTAATCGCGTTATGCCTGTGGCAGTATGTAAGAACTTCCGTTGCTGGAGAGGATCCTTTCTTGCGATCGGATTACAGTAAGCTTCGGCCAGTGAAGATCGAACGGGTCATCCCAAGCAAGGAAATCAAGCAGCTTCAAGAGATTGTTACGGATGCTCGCGCAAAAGGGCTCCAGATTTCAATTGCTGGCAAGCGGCACAGCCAAGGCGGACATACGTACTACAAGGACAGTATTGTGCTGGATATGACCCCATTTAATAAGATTCTTGCCTTCGACGAGAAGGCCAAGACGATTACCGTTCAAGCTGGAGCTACATGGGCGGATGTGCAAAAGTATATCAATCCGTACGGACTTGCCGTGAAAACCATGCAATCACAAAATATTTTCACCATCGGAGGCTCGATTTCGGTCAATGCACATGGACGTGACATTCGAAATGGCTCACTCATCCGTTCGGTCGAATCCTTCCGACTATTGGGGGCTGACGGCGATATACGAAATGTTTCACGCTCGGAAAATGCGGACCTATTCCCGCTGGCACTAGGCGGATATGGTTTGTTCGGAGTCATCTTGGATGTGACATTGTCGCTAACAGATGACGAAGTGTACGAGATGACAAGTGACACAATGACGACTGACACTTATTGGGATTATTTCCTTAACCATGTTAAAAAGAATACAGACATCCACATGCATCTCGCACGTATTTCTGTCGCACCGGACACCTTCTTATCGGAAATGTATGCTACGAATTACATGTCACGGCCTGATCTCCCCCTCATCGATTACAATAAGTTAAAACTGAAAGACAGCTATGTTTTGCCATTGAAGCTTCTGTTTGGACTCAATCGATCTTTCGATTGGACGAAGAATGCATTTTGGGACTTGCAGCGGTATTTCCTCACTGACCGGAGTACGATTCTAACGCGTAACAATGCGATGCGATCTGAATCTGACTTTATGGACTATAGCTCGGCTACCAAAAATGATCTCCTCCAGGAATATTTCATACCCGTGGAACATTTTGCAGCGTTTGTTAACCAGATGAAACCCATCCTGCAAGAGGAACAGTTAAACCTATTAAATATTACGGTTCGCTACGTTAATCAGGATGAAGAAGCGACGCTTTCGTATGCAAAAAGTGACATGTTTGCTCTTGTTTGTCTGTTCAATACCCCGCTAAGTGAAGCGGCGCAAGCTCGTATGACTAAAGGCATTCAGCGGATCATCGATCAATTAATTCCCTTGGGCGGCTCGTATTATTTGCCCTACGCTCCCTTCCCTTCGGTCGATCAGTTCCAGACGATTTATCCAAAGGCGGAAGCCTTCTTCCAGGCCAAAGACACATGGGACCCACAACATGTTTTTATGAACCAATTCTATGACGATTATAGGGGGCATTAGGATGAATGTTCGACTGCTCATCAGATCCCAAAGCTTAGCGACATTGGCGGCAGGGATGATTTATCCGTATTATTTGTTGTTTTTGAAAAATCTCGGCAGTACGTATTCCGCATATGGCCTCGCTTTTGCCGTATTTACCATCAGCTCTGCGGCTTCGGCTCTCTGGTTGGGAAAGCTCGTAGACCATGCCTCAGTGAAGCTAATGGCAGGAAGTTCGCTCGGCATGATGGCAGCGATGCTCGTCTTCCCTTGGATTCCTTCGTACGGCTTCGTCTTACTCATTCAAGCTTTCATGGGGGTGTGCAACGCCATGCAGAAAATGAGCGAGCGGGGGCTGCTCGCGGATGGAACAGCGCATGGACAACGTGGCGGTACGCTTAGCAATTACCATTTCTGGACATCGGTATCCTCCGGATTTGCTGTACTTATCGGCGGGTATATCATTGATTGGCTAACGATTGATGTCTTATTTTATGTGAGTGCCGCGATATATGGCTGGAGTGCGTGGATGACGCTTCGAATGCGTAATCGCACAGCCGAAAAACAACCACATTCATGAATTCACAAAAAACCTTCATGACCGCAACCTCGCGGTTTTGAAGGTTTTCCCTTTGTTCACAGTTGCCAAGTAATTCTTATGGATTGTGATCGTGCAATTTAGTATAATAACCGTTGTAATTTAACTTTGTAGAAAAATGTTTAATTTTGTCGAATTGGAAAATAACCCCTTTGACTATATCCGACTTTTTTAGTAGGATATAAAGAAGTCATCGGTTCATTCAATATACATAATAGATATAGAGGAGAGAAACAACATGAAAAAAGCGATATTTTCAGTTCTTGCCGCAACTGTCTTACTAACAGGCTGTGGGGCAGCAAAGACAGACACAGCATCACCTGCAGCATCGGGTGCGCCAGCAGCCAAATCAGATAAAAAGATTATTCTTATTACGCCTGAAAAAATCGGTGTAAACCCCTTCTTCACACAAATGGATGAGGGTGTAAAGAAAGCTAGTAAAGAATTTGGTGTTACCGTCAAAACCGTAGAATCCGCAGATGCGAGCGCTATTGAGCAAAACTTGCGCGCTGCAGTCGCTGATAACTATGATCTGATTATTACAAGTTCCTTCACAGCTGAAGATGCACTTAAAAAAGTAGCAACTGAGAATCCGAAGAAATCCTTCGCGATTATTGACACAGTTGTTGATCTTCCGAATGTTCGCAGTGTTGTCTTCCGTGAGCATGAAGCAGCTTACCTTCTTGGAGCAGCAGCTGGCCTATCTACGAAGAAAAATGTAGTAGGTATGGTTGCAGCCGTAGATATCCCACTTATCAAGAAATATACCGTTGGATTCCAAGAAGGTTTGAAATCAACAAATCCAAATGCGAAATTCATCGTTAACTATGTAGGAAGCTTCACAGATCCAGCTAAAGCCAAAGAATTGGCGTTAACACAATTCTCGCAAGGCGCAGACTTCATTGCAGGCGCATCGGCTGTAGGCGATCTTGGTGTATTTGAAGCAGCGAAAGAAAAAGGCTTCTTTACTTCCGGCCAAGATATTGACCGTACAGTAACAGATCCACAACATATCGTGCTTTCCCAATTGAAAGGAACAGATGCTGTTGCTTATCAAACCGTGAAAGATTTCGTAAATGGCACGTTCAAATTCGGTGCTGTTGACTACGGTTTGAAAGAAGATGGCGTTGGTCTTACATTTGTTACAAGAGAAACGAAGTCTGCACTAAGTCCTTTTGTTGGACAAGATGTTATTACGAAGGTAAAAGCTATACGTGATGATATCGTTTCTGGTAAAGTGAAAGTAGAAAATCCAGTAAAATAATCGTCAGTATAATAATCACATAGGTTTGACCTGGAGACTGTTTACGGCGACGTAAACAGTTTCCTCATGTCTAGGTAGAGGAGCGAAAAACCGTTATGCTGCTTCAAATGCGTCAAATAACAAAAACATATGGCAATTTAACAGCTAATTTGGGCGTTGATTTCTCGCTGCGTCAAGGTGAAATTCATGCATTAGTCGGGGAAAATGGCGCTGGCAAAACAACCCTAATGCGCATCTTGTACGGCATGGAGCAGCCTACGGCTGGCAGCATTCTTCTGAATGGCAAAGAAGTTGTTTTTACCAATCCCACGGACGCTATTCGTCATGGAATCGGTATGGTGCATCAGCATTTCATGCTATTCCCTTCGTTTACCGTGGCTGAAAATATCGTGATTGGCAACGAACCCAAAGCTGGTCTTGCCTTTGACCGTAAAAAAGCGATCTCACAGGTTGAAGAGCTTTGTGCGAAATATCGCTTACCGATTGATGCGCGCAAGAAGGTAGCAGACTGCCCGCTAGGTCTGCAGCAGCGCGTTGAGATCTTGAAGGTGTTGTACCAAGGGGCCGACATTATCATTCTGGACGAGCCCACTGGGGTACTTACGCCGCTGGAGGCCAAGGAGCTGCTCGTCATTATGAGAAGCCTGGCCAATCAGGGCAAGAGCTTCATCATCATCACGCACAAGCTGCATGAAGTGATGGAGGTTGCCGATCGGGTTACCGTGCTTCGGGACGGGAAGGTGACGGGAACCGTTGACGCTAGTGCTACGAACATTGAGGAACTATCCAAGTTAATGGTTGGACGAGATTTGAAGCAGCTGAAGAAACGAGCGTTGACGACAGGTCAAACTGTTCTCCAGGTTCAAGACATTTCCATTCTTGGCGAAAAAGGAAAGCCTGTGCTCGATCGAGTTAATTTGCAAGTAAAAGCCGGGGAAATCGTTGGTATTGCTGGTATTTCAGGAAACGGCCAATCGGAATTGATTCAAGCGATTTCCGGCCTCCAACCGATTGATCAGGGAGAAATTCAATTATTAGGTAAACCTGTTCGAGGGCGCTCCGTTCGCGAAATCAGAGAAATTGGGCTTTCCCATGTACCTGAGGATCGCTATCAATGGGGTGCTGCCAAAGAAGGCACTGTGTTAGAAAATGGCACGATGGGCCATCATAAAACCAAAAGTCGCTCAGGCTTTTTGCAAGGCTCGGGGCTCCGTCACATGGTGAGCGGCTTCATCCAGCAATTTCAGATTAAAGCTGGCTCTCAAGATACCAAAGTGAAGTTCCTCTCCGGCGGTAATTTGCAGAAGCTTATTGTAGCCAGAGAGATTGCGCAGAAACAACCTTTCCTCATTGCAGCCGAGCCTACTCGCGGTGTCGATATTGGGGCCATGGAATTGATTCATGAAGAACTCCTCCGCAAAAGAGATGAACAGGGAGCTATTCTTTTAGTCTCCTCCGAATTAACAGAGATTCTCAAGCTGTCCGATCGGATCGTTGTCATGTATGAAGGACGAATTGTCGGCGAATTATCCGCAGAAGAAGCAACAGAAGAGCAAATTAGCTTATGGATGGCAGGAGGAAATTCAGATGCTTAAAAGTCGACTCAATCTAAGCGCTTGGATTCAACCGCTGCTAGCCGTTATTATTGGTTTACTCGGTGGGGCGATTGCCATTACGCTGATTGGCGGGTCCGTCGTTGAAACATACACCGAGATGTGGAAAGGTGCCTTCGGCAACTTCTTCTATTTCACGAATACGTTAACACGCGCCACGCCACTCATTCTTGTTGGGTTAGGCGTTTCCATCGCCTTTCGTGCTGGATTTTTCAACATGGGTTCGGAAGGCCAAATGATTCTTGGCGCTTTATCCAGCGCCATGGTTGCTCTGTATCTGCCCGGACCTCCGCTATTTAAATTGCTGGCTGCCATCCTTGGCGGCATTCTAGCAGGCGGCATATGGTCAGCGTTCGCAGGCTGGCTTGACGCTAAATTCCGAATGAATTTGATCATTACAACGTTGTTGCTTAATTATATTGCGGCTTTATTCGCAGGATATTTAGTTGCCTATCCGCTCAAAGACAAATCAGGTTCAGCAGCGCTCGCCCAAACGATGATGATTGATAAGAGCGTATGGCTTCCCAAGTTGTTTCAAGGTATGAGCGTTCATCCTGGCTTCATCATAGCGATTGGATTAGCCATTCTCCTGTTCTTGTTCATTAAATATACCGTTGCTGGTTATGAAATTCGGATGCTGGGCTATAACCCGCTATTTGCAGCCTACGGCGGAGTAAATAGACGAAAAGTCATGCTAACGAGTATGTTCGCCAGCGGCGGCTTCGCTGGACTTGCTGGAGCCATCGAGGTGCTCGGCATGCAGTATCGCTATACGGATGGCATGATATCGAATCCAGGCTACGCTTGGTCAGGCATCATGGCGACTCTGCTTTCGGGAGCTCACCCCTTAGGTACAGCCATCGCCTCTCTTCTCCTTGCTGCCTTGCAGACCGGAGGCATGGGTGTTGAACGGAATACAGACATTCCACTGCAGATATCCAGTGTTATTCAATCATTGCTCATTCTTTTTGTAACTGCTAAATTCAGCTTTACCCTATGGAAACGTCGGAAAGGAGGCAAGAGCGATGGAGCATCTTCTTGATGTGTCTTTATTTAACTCCATGCTTCGCATGGTCGCTCCCATTCTTCTTGCAGCACTCGGCGGGGCGATCTGTTCGCGGGTCGGATTGTTTAATGTCGGCTTGGAAGGGTTCGTCTTGGTCGGCGCCTTCTCGGCAATAGTTGGCAACTACTACACAGGCAACGTATTCCTTGCCGTGATCATAGCCATTGCCGTAACCATGCTGTTTTCACTGATATTTGCTTATATGAGTATCCATTTGCAAGCGAATGTCATCGTCGTCGGTATTTCATTCAACTTCTTAGCCTTAGGATTAACCGCTTTTTGTTTGAAAGCCATTTTTAATGTCAAAGGCGCTTACTATGATAAAAATATGATCGGACTTCCGAAGTGGGACATCCCCTTCATTCAAGATATCCCTGTTATTGGCGGGATCATTTCCGGACATTCCCCTCTTGTTTATCTAGCTTTTGTGCTTGTATTCGCACTTCAGTATTTACTATTCAAATCAGTAATCGGCTTCCGTATGATCGCTGTCGGGGAAAACCCGGTTGCCGCGAAAAGTATCGGTATTAAGGTCAATCGGATGCAGTACTTGGCTGTTCTCATCTGTGGTGTCCTTTGCGGACTAGCTGGCGCACAGCTTTCACTGGGCCAAGTGACCATGTTCACCGAAGGCATGACCGCAGGCCGCGGCTTCATCGCACTCGTTGCAACCATGCTGGGACAGGCCAATCCGATTGGCGTCATGGCTTCCAGCTTGCTGTTTGGTTTAATGGATGCGTTCAGTATCCGACTTCAAGGCTTCTCATTACCAACCCATTTCACACAAATGCTGCCTTATATCGTGACATTGCTTGCGATGCTGTTCTTCCGTAAAAGCAATTACTTGGCGGATGCCCAGAAAGCGAATGGCAGTTCGCGATAAAAGAGATACGCATAAGCTTAGGAGGATGGCAGATGCATAAAGACACCAAAGCGGAACGCATCAAGCGCATGCAAATTCCCGCTGTAGAAGTTCCACTAGAGCTTGCTGGTCGAATTCCGCCAGGCCAGGCGGTTACGGAACGCTTCCCCATTTTGCATGAGGGCGAAGTACCGAACTATGATATGGCGGAGTGGTCACTGCGCGTTTTCGGACAAGTAGCCGAAGAGAAAACATTCAGCTACGACGACATACTGGCCCTGCCTCGCACGCAAATCCAGTGTGATATTCACTGTGTAACCCGTTGGTCCAAGCTGGATACGGTATGGGAAGGCGTGCGCTTCAGAGATTTCCTTCAACTAATCGATGTTAAACCAGAAGGCAAATATGTCATGATTCATGCGGACAATGACTATGAAACGAATGTGCCGCTCGCTGATCTGATGGGTGACGATATCTTATTGGCTATGACCTTCGATGGCAAACCACTCACGCTTAAGCATGGCTGGCCGCTTCGTCTCGTCGTCCCTCATCTCTACTTTTGGAAAAGCGCCAAATGGATTCGCGGCATCGAGTTTATGGCGGAAGACCGCGAAGGCTTCTGGGAGCGCAATGGCTTCCATAACGTCGCCGATCCGTTCCAAGAGCAGCGCTTCTCAGGTGAGGCTATTCCCATCCCAGAAGACGAGTGGGTCAGAAAGGAGTTCGATTAAGTTGCTTTTACCTATCTTACAAGTCAATTCGGAAGACTTAACTCCTTATGCCATCGTGTGCGGCGACCCGTTCAGAGCAGAAGCTATTTCGCGCAAGCTGGACAACGCACGCGAGCTTTCCTTCAGCCGGGAATACCGGACCTTCGTTGGCGAAAAGGAAGGCGTTCCTATCACTGTTGTCAGTCATGGTGTCGGGTCGCCAGGAGCGGCAGTTTGCTTCGAGGAGCTCATCAAAGGTGGCGTCACGACGCTAATTCGCGTCGGCACTGCTGGATCTTATTCCGCCGATGTGCCACCTGGGAGTCTCGTTGTAAGCACCGCAGCGGTACGCGAAGAAGGCTTAACTCGCCAGTTGGTGCCACATGGCTTCCCTGCGGTTGCTGATCACACGGTTACCCGCGCGCTGTACGAAGCCGCTTCTGAAACCGACGGACTCGTGAAGCAAGGAATTACCGTGACCTTGGACGCTTTCTTCCAAGGCGTCGAGGAATTCCCTCATCGTAAATACAAGCAAGCTGGCGCATTAGCGGTCGAGATGGAAATTGCCGCCCTCTATGTCATCGCTTCCCTTCGTGGTGTGCGTGCTGGAGCCATCGTCGCCTTGGATGGCTATGCCGATGCCGATCTGCGGGAAGTATACAATCCGCATACGGATGTCGTTTCTGGCGCTATCGAGCGGGAGATTGATGCTGCGATTCGTGCGATTGTGAAGCTGCATACGGAAGGTAAATAGAGATAGATAAGCTATCTATTCAGTTAGCAGCTCCACCTTATTGCAACCACCAGCTTACATGCACCACCTTGGCTGAGAAGTGCAAAAGTGCATCTTTTTTCTAATAAATCAACGATTTCGGCTGAAATTGATGCGAAAAGGCATCAATTTCTACGATTTCAGCCCTTTCAAGACCTTTCCGATCCAAAAGGATGCTTTTTTGCACTTATTTAAAACGTTCAAGTTCATTCCCCTGAAAAGGATGCTCTTTTGCATTTTTGCCACCAAATAACCAAACAAAAAAAACCTTCAATCCCACTTACAGTGATTTTGAAGGTTTTTTCTCTTATACAATTATGCCAACCATTGCTTCACTTTCGCTGAGAAGTTATTCAGCATCTCTTGTGAACCAAATTGACCGCTGAAATCTTCGATTCCGAGGTAGCCGTCGTAGCCGACTGCTTTCAAATCGCCAAGTACTTGCTTCCAGTTCACGATACCCGCATCAATCGGTGCCCATTCGCTTTTCCAAAGCTTAATGCCGTCTTGTTCCTCGCCTGTAAGCGTCCATGCGGCATTCTTAACATGCACGTGCGCAAGGTAAGGTCCGAGCAATTCAAGGCCCATACGGTGGTTCTCGAAGCCCTCATGCACCATGTTACCTGCATCGTGAAGCACACCAATGTGGTCGGGGTTGAAGCCAGAAACGAGTCGGTGCGCCAAGCTTGCGCTGGTCGAAATCGTTTGGTGATGGATTTCAATCAAGCCTTTCACGCCATACTGCTGCGAAAGCTCTTGGCAATGGTGAAGGTAGTCCACCGCTTTGGCGAACAAATCGTTGTAGTTTTTGCTTTTATCGTAACCAGGCACGCCTACACGAATGAACGGAACGCCTATTTTTTGAGCTGCTTTGAAGACATGCTCCGTTTCTGCTACATCACAGTTATTCAAATACGGTGTAATGCTCAGATTCACTAGGTTTTCATTAAGCGCCGCTTGCTTGAAGCGGTCTAGTTCTGCATCCGAAGCCGATGGATCGATGGAGCACAGATTGTTTCTCCAGAAGGATGGAGTCTCTCCCACTGCGTCCGCAGGGATATCTTTGAAGCGCCACTCAATGCCAGTAATACCAGCAGCAGCGGCCGCTTTAGCAAGCTCTTCAGGTGTTAAATCTGGTGTTGCGACAGTAAATACGGATAATTTCATATATAATCCTCCTTAAGTATAAGCAGATCAGGTTGAATGTTTAACTCTCCTATATTTTGCAGTATAATAAAAACGTATTCATTGCATTAATTGGGCAAAAGTTTGCTTATATTGACTAGGGCTCATATAGAGGAGATCTTCACATGCAGGAAATATATAACAATCTCAATCGGATGATCAGTTTTCGACATGCGGTCACCCATAATCCAATCCCGCTGGATTTCCACCAGCACCAGGATCAATATGAAATCTACTTCTTCCTTACAGGTGACGTTCATTATTTTATCGAAAAGCAAGTATATCCCCTGCAGTATGGCGACCTGCTGATTATGCATAGCAATGAGCTTCATCGGCCTAATTTTCAATCGAAAAAACAGCGTTACGAGAACGTCGTTATTCATTTCAATCCCGCTCTGTTGCAGCAATTCAATTCTCCACAGTTCAACCTGTTGGACTGCTTTGATAACCGCGTTTTTGGTGAGCAAAATCGGATGAGACTGACGCCGCCGCAAATCGACGACATCATGAAGCTCTATGAGCGCATGGAAATGTATCGGCGTCCTCAAGCACTTCCAGGATCAGAGATCCTGTACGTTTCGACCTTCATTGAACTGCTCGTTTTTATTAATCGGATCTTTCAGAATCAAGGCAAACAAGAAGAGCAAGTCATGATGCCAGACAAGCTCTCCTCCCTATTCACTTACATTGACGAAAATCTAGATCAAGACCTCTCCCTCGAGGTATTGGAGCAGGTCGTCTACATGAACCGATCGTACTTATGCCGTCTGTTCAAAAAACATACAGGCAGCACGATTCACGAGCATATCCTGTTCAAGCGTATTGCCAAGGCGAAGCATTTGCTGCGCGAGGGCTCCACAGTCACCGACACTTGCCAGCTCGCAGGCTTCAATGACTATTCAAACTTTATTCGCACGTTTAAAAAGGCTGTCGGACTGCCGCCGCGGCAGTACCAATCGCAGCAGCGACGAGTTTAAAAGGCCGAAGCTCACCTTGGAAAATCGCAATCCCCTTTGAACATTCAAATCCATCCGTAGGAGTTGATTCCATCTGTCACACGATCAAATTCAATCCACTCAAGGACTAGCCCTTCTTGCCCGAATCCGTGAGTATTGCACTACGCTGCCAGAAGTAGAAGAAAAGGTAGATGGCTTTGGCCACACCACCTTTCGTGTCAAAGACAAACCTTTTATTTTTATGGGCGAGACCGATGGCCAAATCTCAACATCACTCAAAACGAACCTTACTACGCAGGAGTTCCTCTTAGGTCAGGACGGCACAGCTTATCACAAAACGCCTTATATTGGCCGTCATGGCTGGGTTAGCATTTTGAACGTTGAACTCGTGCCATGGACAGAGATTCAGGACTTGATCGTGGAAGGGTATGCGCGAACTGCGCCAAAGAAGCTCGTCCAGCAGTTGAAAGTCACAATGTCATAAAGCTTGTTTGCAACAAAAAAGAGGTTGCCCACGTCTATAACGACGATGGACAACCTTTTTTCATAAAACGGGCAACCTATTTCAGGTTCTCCGGATTCAATACGAGAAGCTCTGGCAATACGAACAGGCCGTCCTTACGGATCAACACATCGTCAAACCAAATTTCACCGCCGCCGTACTCAGGACGTTGAATGTTGACCATGTCCCAGTGCAACGAGGATTTATTGCCATTGTAGGCATCATCATAACAATTCCCTGGTGTGAAGTGGAAGCTGCCGTCGATTTTCTCATCGAACAGAATATCCTTCATCGGATGCTTGATATAAGGATTCACGCCAATAGCGAACTCACCAACGTAGCGTGCACCTTCGTCCATATCGAAAATTTCGTTGATGCGATCCGTGTCATTCGCTGTCGCTTTAACGATTTTACCATTTTCGAAATGAAGCACAACGTTCTCAAAAATAAAGCCATCATGCGGTGAAGGCGTGTTGTACGAAATGATACCGTTAACGGAATCACGCACTGGAGCGGAGTACACTTCGCCATCTGGAATGTTCAGCTCTCCATCGCATTTCACGCCGCCGATGCCTTTGATCGAGAACGTCAAATCCGTGCCAGGACCAACCAAACGCACTTTGTCTGTGCGATCCATAAGCTCTTTCAACGGATCCATCGCTTTGGACATTTTGCCATAATCCATCGTACATACATTGAAGTAGAAATCCTCGAACGCTTCTGTGCTCATACTAGCCAGCTGCGCCATGGACGACGTTGGGTAGCGAAGAACAACCCATCTTGTATCTTTAATACGGACATCAAAATGAACCTGTTGATAGTACACGGAATTGTACAACTTCATTCGATCAGCCGGAATATCCGACAGTTCATAAATATTTGCGCCGCCGCGTACACCTATGTAACCTTGCATTTGTTTCATTTGGAACGCATCAGCATCCGCCCACGTTTGCATTTGAGCTTCAGTACCGTTCATAACGAGCTCGCGAATCACCGCATGATCACGCAAGTTTACGAAAGGATGCGCGCCAGCAGCGTGAACCTTTTTCACGATTTCTTTCACCAGCGCAGAATCAATGCCGTACGCTTCAATTAAAATATTTTCTCCAGCTTTCGCTTTCACGGAGTAATTCACCAATACATCAGCAAGCTTAGTTAATCTAGGATCCAACATGTGTTATCTCTCCTCTTCGGTGGCGGGTTCGACGGGGTCAAATCCCCTCTCATGCGTCTGAAAGCCGACCGTCGTCAAATAGAACCAGTCCCCATTCTCTTCTTGCTCAGCGTCCAGCTCATAGATTAAAGCGCGGAATTTCCTCAACCATTCGGTAAATTTCGCTCTACTCATCTGCACTTCAACCTGCGTCATAAGAATAGGCCATTGGGATCTGTCGGGGGACGGAATTTGAAACGCCTCTTCTGGCGCATGAATTGCTCTGTTTCTAGCATGTCCAAGTACGCTCAAAGTACGTTCTCGGTAATAATTTTCTACTTCCGAAACATATGGGAGCAAGTTCTCGCCAGGCACAAAACCACGTGCTACAGCACGATAGAATTTTTGTACAATACCATTCTTAAGCTCCGTACGAACAACAAAAATTAAATTATGACGCTCAAGCTCATTCAAATGATAATGCACCTTTGCGCGCGCCATCCCTAACAGTTTAGCCAACTGCTGGCCGGTATAAGCCTTCTCTATGAGATAAAGCAGTACTCTAGCGCGGAGTGGATCACTAATTGTTTTGAGTTGTTCGAGTTCTTCAATGATATAAACAGGTTGCAGTTTCATCGTGGATCCGACCTCCCTCTCTAGTACCAAGTTTAACGTAGATGCCATCTACTAGAACGAGTGTATTAAACTCGAAAAAGCCCTCCGACATGCACTTCCTGGTCAACTTTTAATCTCTTATCAAGATTAATTAAACGACGGTCAAATCTTTTTAACCGTATCATAATGCTAAACAGAATCTATGTCAATTGCGGTTTAACTACCTAATGATTCAGTACGAGACCTTTTTCCATGCGACATTTCACCGCTTTAAAGGATTACCGAAATTAAGCTTTCTACTATGGTAGCAAAAAGGGACGTTTCTGTCACCAATAAAGGTAGAAACGTCTCTAAGAAAGTGAAAAGCCGGGCTGAACTAGCCAGTTCATCTGTTATTCGTTATCCTAGTACGCGAAAGTGAGGATGGTATAGTTCCGGCAGAAACTTTGGCGTATTCATCTATCAATTGTTTAAGTCTAGTAATTTCAACGAACAAATAATGATATCAGATACTCAAAACCACACAATTTCAACGAACAAATAATGATTTTTGTCATTCGTTACTCTGAGCGTGGAATGAGGGGTGGTAAGTAGCTACTTGCAGAGCAGCTTGCGTAACGCCTCGGCAGCTTCACGCGGTGAGCGCGCACCCGCGATGGCGCTAACCACCGCCACGCCGTCCGCCCCAGCGCGGATGACGGCGCCTGCATTCGTGGCATCGATGCCCCCGATGCCCACGAGCGGCAGCTGGATGCCGCCTGCGCGCATCCGCACAATAGCGGCAGGCCCCTGGACCTCACGCGCATCGAGCTTCGTGCGCGTGGCGTACTGGGGGCCTACGCCGAGATAGTCGGCGCCTTCGGCCAGCGCCGACTGGGCTTCGCCCAGATCGTGGGCCGATACGCCCACGATCATATTAGGCAGCCGCTTCCGCACGGCAGCGGCCGGAGCATCCTCTTGGCCGATGTGGATCCCATCGGCCTCAAGCTCTAGAGCCAGCCGTTCATCATCGTTCACGATGAACGGGATCCCGCGCTGCGCGCAAAGGCGGCGCAGCCGTGCGCCTAGCGCGAGCAGCTCCGGCCCCTGCAGGGCGCCGGGGCCCTTCTCGCGCAGCTGAAACATCGTGATGCCGCCGTCGATGGCGGCTTCCAGCACTTCATACGGGTCAGCCCCTGCACAGTTAGGGCTGCCCATCACCAAATACAACCGCAGCGCCTCGCGCAGCTGCACCTCATTCAAGTTCATAGCACACCTCGCGTGGCAACATCTTTGATATCAACAGCACGAACACCCTGCTGATACGCCCAATGATTCGTCGGACCATGCCCGCTTCCGATATGTAAAGGCTCCGAAATCGCAGCCTGGATGAAGCTTTTTGCCAGCTGCAGGGACGCCTTCGTTGTAAGTCCCTGCGCCAATCCCGACGTCAAAGCGGCCGCAAAAGTACAGCCTGTTCCATGCGTATGCGGGGTAACCAATCTTTTCGAAGTAAACTCGGTAAAAGAAGCTCCATCATACAGGAGGTCCGTCGCCTGCTCAGTATTCGCTTCATGGCCGCCTTTGATCATCACGTGCTTGCAGCCGTATGCATGAATTCGTATCGCTGCCTTCTGCCGGGAGTCCCCGTCCGTAATCCGCATCCCGCTAAGCGCCTCTGCTTCAGGGATATTCGGTGTTACTACATCAGCTAGCGGCAGCAACTCCTGAATCATCGCGTCAATCGCCTCTTGCTGCAAAAGTGAAGCCCCGCCCTTGGCTATCATCACCGGGTCTACAACAATTTGCTTCCAGCCATATTGATTAATCGCCGCCGCCACAATGCGAATAATCTCTCCGCTGAAAAGCATCCCCGTCTTCAAGGCATCAGGTCGCAAATCTTCCCCAATGGACGCCAGTTGGCGCTCGATCGCTTCCGCGCTCATCGGGTAGACCCCTTGCACCCCCAGCGTATTCTGTGCGGTTACTGCCGTAATCACGGACATGCCGTACACGCCGAGTTCTTGAAATGTCTTTAAATCCGCCTGAATGCCAGCTCCACCGCCACTGTCGGAGCCGGCAATCGTCAATGCTTTGTAAATCGCCATGGTTCTCCCCCTCTCGCACTAACCTTCGGAATTATATGACCTAACGGTCAAGACAGACACTATCGATATTCGCATAACTATCTCCATAATCTAACGGACACGACAGCCGTTATACAGCCGAATTCTCCAAGTAATCGGGAAATTCTACTATATAGCGACCTCTGTGTCCGTTAGTGTTTCAAAACATTATATATAAACCAAATAACGTATTCTGTGCCCGTTAGCCAAAGCCAACCTACACCCGGCTCAACCCATCCATCGGACTGCTCGCCGACGCGTAGCGCTTCTTCGGAATACGCCCCGCCTCAAAACCAGCGCGTCCCGCTTCGATCGCGAGCTTCATGGCGTATGCCATTTTGACAGGATCCTTCGCACCAGATACTGCCGTGTTCAAAAGCACACCGTCTGCTCCCATTTCCATCGCCAACGCCGCATCCGAAGGTGCACCAATCCCTGCATCCACGATCACGGGAACTGTCGCCTGCTCGATGATGAAGCTCAAGTTCAGCGGATTAATGATCCCCTGCCCCGTCCCGATCGGTGATGCGCCAGGCATAATCGCATGTACACCGAGTGCTTGCAGACGTTTAGCCAGCAATACATCATCCGATGTATACGGAAGCACGATAAAACCTTCCTCCAGCAGCATTTCTGAAGCTTTCAGCGTTTCAACTGGATCGGGCAGCAGTGTCATTTCATCGCCGATGACCTCGACTTTGATCATGTCGCATAGGCCTGATGCCTTCGCTAGTCGCGCGATGCGAACGGCTTCTTCGGCCGTCTTGGCACCAGCGGTATTCGGAAGCAGCGTGAAATTCGCTGTATCCAGCATCGACAAGAAATTCGGCTGACTCGCCTCAAAAATATTCATCCGCCGTACTGCAAACGTCAAAATTTGGGACTCACTGATATCCACCGCTTGTTTTTGAATCTGAAAATCAGGGAACTTCCCCGTACCTAGCAGTAAACGTGAACGAAACTCATATGGACCGATTTTTAACATGTGTTTATCCTCCTCCAACGAAATGAACGATCTCAATTTTGTGACCTTCTGCAAGCTCGGCTCCAGCGTGATCCTCTTTATGTAAAATGGCTGCGTTATGCTCCACCACGAGCATTTTGTCACTTAAATCGAAGTGAGCGAGCAGCTCCACAACGGTCCGAATCGTATCGGGCACGTCTACTTGTTGACCATTAATGTGTAGTTTCAAATCTAATCAATTCCTTCCCTGTGGCTGAAAATACGTCCTCAACCTGATGACTCACTCGCGTAGTATCTGGCGAAAAATCTGGGCTGAAGGCCTCCAACCAAGGGGCTAACGCTTGTATCCCTTGTTGGCCTACGCCATCTCCGCCTACAATCCAATCCGCCATCACCTTCCCGGTGATCGGACTTAGCAGGATCCCGTTGCGGTAATGCCCGCACGCTGTATACAAGCCTTCCACCGTCGGCACTTTGCCGATGTAAGGCAGTCCGTCGGCAGTCTGCGGGCGCAGCCCCGACCAAGCCTTCTCCCACTCTGCGTCGCCGAGTGCGGGCATCAGCCCCCTCGCGCGTTCCATCAGCTCGGCTATGCCCGAGAGCGACACCTTGCGGTCATAGCTGTTCGGCACGACGGTCGCGCCGACTACCAGCCGTCCGCCGGCTTTCGGAACGATATAGCACCCTGGCGTGAACAGGGTTTTCTTCAAGACAGGCTTCGGCGTCCTAACGGAGAAGCACTCGCCCTTCACGGGATACATCGGCAACTCTATGCCGATGCTCCCAAGCAGCTGACCGCTCCACGTGCCTGCGGCGACGACGACGTGGTCGCTGTAGAGCGGACCGGCGGCCGTCAGCACGCCGATGACGCGCTCCTGCGCGGTCAGCAGCCCTTGCACCTGGGCGAACGGTTGCACGTTCGCCCCAAGCACCCCAGCCGCCTGCGCGAATGCCGCCGCAAGCAGCGGAGCATCTACCTGCCCATCCTCGGGCAGGTAGAGGGCTCCGCGCGTTGCTCCGCTCAGCGCGGGCTCTATGGCCGTGGCTTCAGCAGCGCTGAGCCACTGGGCCTTCTCGCCCGCCGCGTGTTGGAGCTTCTCCCGCGCGCGCAGCTCTAGCTCTTGAACGTCGCTGAGCGCGACGTTCAGCAGCCCCTCACGGACGAGACCGATGTCGATGCCCGTGAGTTCTCGAAGTTCCCCGCTTAGCTCGGGGAACATAGCACGGCTCTTGCGCGCCCATTGGAACAGGGCGCCGGTGTCCTCCATCTCGGACTGCGCGCCGAGCATGCCTGCTGCCGCAGCCGAGGCTTCTGTGCCCAGCTGGCTGCGCTCCAGCAGCGTGACGGTCTGGCCTCTTTTGGCCAAGTAATAGGCGATGGATGCACCAATAACACCACCGCCAACGATGATGACATCTGATCTAGTTGTTGCTGACATTAACTCACCTCTATCTGCCTAAGCTCATCGTGATAGGCTTGAACGGCTCCGAGAGGATCCGCCGCTTCCCATATTCCGCTCATGACTGCGATGCCAGCTGCTCCTGTATCCAGAACAGACCTTACTCTCGCAGGCGTCATTCCGCCAATCGCAATCACCGGAATATTAACGTGATTAACTAAATGTCGTAATGGCTCCAAACCTCTTGGCGGCACTCCCTGCTTCGAGTTTGTCGCAAAAATATGGCCGAACATGACATAGTCGGCTCCTTCTTTTTCACGCCATTTCGCCTCATCTGCCTGATGCACAGAGACTCCGATGCGCTGTATCCCTCGACACAATTCATCTTGAATAACAAGCGATGGCGTCGTGCCTGGAAGCTGAAGCCCCCCTGTCTGTAAGGCTAGCGCAATAGAAGGGAAACCATTGATGTACAGACTTTTAGCTGGAATCCCTTGCTCCAACAAGTACTGTACACCGATAAACACTTCGTCCAAGGACTTCGTTTTCTCACGAATATGAATTGCTGTGACATACGGATGAATCTGTGCCGCAATCTTCGCTATCTCTGACCATGTAATCTTCCCATTGGATACGACATGCAGCTCTTTCTCCGACACCTACAGCCCACTCCTCTCCACCAAATATCACTTGTGCTCATAAGCAAGCAAACCATCCTGACATCGCCGTTAAATATAAAAAAACCACTTTCCTCCGGAAAGTGGTTGTAGGCTGCCTCATCATAAACAGATATTAAATCGGCTCCAAAGCTCGTTCCACTTTCCTCCGCTGGCATAAACCAGATCAGGTTCAAAGGGTTCAGTCTACACTGTCTCAGCCTCACGGCGCCCCTAGGGATTCATTCGTATGCAATTACTCAATATCATAGCATGACAGCCAACACTTGGAAATAACAAATTTCCTATTGAAACCATTTCCAATACTTCTCGTATAGCATATCAGTAAATCTTATATTAAAGGGGTGTTTTCAATGGAACCATTTGTACTGCCTGAACCCGATCGACGAAGACCAACTTCGCTTCCGCCAGGCTTGATGACCAAAATCATAATCGGCCTTATTGTCGTTCTCGTTCTTATCTTTGGTAAGTCCACCTTCTATACGGTGCAGGAGCATGAGAAAGCGGCCATTTTGACATTAGGCAAATATACGACGGAGAAGGAAGCCGGGCTTCACTTTAAACTCCCTTTCCCTATTCAACAAGTCATTGTACTGCCTGCCAAAAAGACACAGCGTATCCAAATCGGCTTCCGTGAAGCCAATGGTAAAATTACACCCGTCGAAGAAGAAGCGATGATGATTACGGGGGATGAAAATATTTTATCCGCTGATGCCGTTGTCGAATGGAATATCAGTGACATGCGTAACTACTTGTACAACATTGATAATGCCGAATTGTTCCTTCGCAATTCCGCGAGTGCAGCGATTCGTTCGGTGATCGGCGCTACAGCGCTCGACTTTGCCATTACAGAAGGAAAAACAGAGGTCCAAGGCAAGGTCAAAGAGCGATTGATTGAGATGCAGACCAAATATCAAACAGGCATCCATATTGTCGATTTGAAGTTCCAAGATATCGAGCCGCCAGCGGGCGATGTGCAAAATGCTTTTAAAGACGTAACGAATGCTCGCGAAGAGAAAAACACGAAGATTAACGTGGCGACGAAATACGAAAACGATATCCTTCCAAGGGAGCGCGGTAACGCTCAGGCTCTTCTTGAGAATGCCGAAGCTCAGAAGAAATCACGGATTTTGAATGCGCAGGGGGATGTAGCGAAGTTTAACGCCCTCTATGCGGAGTATGCGAATAATAAATCAGTCACAGAGAGCAGGCTTATCATCGAGACGTTAGAGAAAATATTGCCGAATGCCAAAATTTTCATCAGCGATAGCACCGGCGAAACGGTTAAATATTTACCAATTAATGAGCTGCTGCGCACACCTGCTGCTGCAACAGGCACGACACAAGGAGGGACTGCGAAATGACCTTACAAGGCAAATGGATTTTTAGATCCATCATTGGTGTCGTTCTCGTCTTTTTCTTCCTGATCTCCATTTTCATCGTCAAAGAAGGGCAATACCGCGTCGTTCTCAAGTTCGGAGAAGCCGTTCGAATTCAAACGGATCCTGGCATTCATTTTAAAATTCCATTCATTGAATCGGTTCGTACGCTTCCCAAATATCAGATGGTGTATGATAGCAAGCCTACTTCCATTTTGACCAAAGATAAAAAGCCGATCGAAGTTGATAACTATACGGTATGGCGGATTGTTGATGCTCAGCAGTTCCTGCGCACGATTCAATCGATCACTGGCGGGGAAGAGCGCATTGATGCCGCTGTGTATAACACCGTTAGACGAAAGTTATCGGAGATCAATTACAGCGATATCATCAGCGAAAACACGCAACGTGGTAACCTCAATGATGAGATTACGAAGGAAGTTTCGGAGTTGATGGAGCGCGATAACTACGGTATCCAAATCGTCGATGTTCGTATCAAACGTACCGATCTGCCGGATTCCAACAAGCAAAGCGTGTACAAACGGATGATTTCTGACCGTCAATCCATTGCGGCGAAGTACTTATCCGAGGGGGATGAGGAGTCCAAGAAAATCACCTCCAAAGCCGACAGACAGGCAAGTGAGTTGATTGCTCAAGCCCAAGCAGATGCGAAGAAAATTGTTGCTGCAGGCGAGCAGGAGGCCGCTCAAATTTATAACACCGCTTACGGCAAGGACCCTGCCTTCTACAATTTCTATCGTACGCTGGATAGTTACTTGGTCTCATTTAAAGGAGAGCCGGTCATCATGCTGCCTATCGATTCTCCTTACACGAAAATTTTACTTGGTAAATAAATTGGTTATCTCTCAGAGCATGTCATCTACGGATGGCATGCTTTTTTATATTCATGTCATTAACCTTCCTCCAATCGACTCTTATCTTATGTTAATTGATCTGCTACAATTGTATGATCATCATCAATTCGGCTTACGTATGCACCCGTTCTGAACTGGTCACGAAAGGATGTTCACCTAGATGCTGCCTCAGTTAAATCGTCAATTAGAAAAGATTTTGCCGCTCATCACACCCATCAGTGTCCTTGTCGGGGTTCTACTCGGGAGCCACTTATCTGGATTCACCTATTTATCACCATGGTTATTTGCCTTCATGACCTTCTCGGGGAGTATCTCCTCCAGCTTTCGGGAGTTCATCAAGGTTGTCGTTCAACCGCTGCCGCTCCTTGCAACTTTATTTATTCTACATGTCGGGATGCCGCTTATCGCGCTCGGTCTCGGACATGCTGCGTATAGTCACGAACCACTGACCATTACGGGACTTATTCTAGCCGCAGCCATTCCAACTGGGATTACTAGCTTTGTGTGGGTGGCGATTTATCGAGGCAATATTGTGCTGACGCTTTCGATTATTCTGATGGATACGATCCTTTCACCTTTCGTCGTGCCGTATACGCTGTCTGTGTTGGTTGGTACCAAAGTTCAGCTAGATACGTTTGCCATGATGAAAGGTCTCTTCTTCATGATCGTCGTTCCTTCACTCATCGGGATGCTGTTGAATCAATGGACGCGGGGGAAAATTAAGGAGCAATGGGGAGGCCGTTTAGGCCCTTTTTCCAAAATATTTATGGGCATCGTTGTCGCGATTAATAGCTCTGTCATTGCACCATATTTGCGGGACTTCAACGCAAAATTGCTCGGATTGGCAGCATTTGTGCTCATCGTAGCCTCGCTGGGCTACATGATCGGCTGGCTTGTCGCTAGATTGTTCCGCTGGGAACAAGATGTCGTGGTCGCCCTTACTTTTAACAGTGGTATGCGTAATATTAGTGCGGGCGCGGTACTCGCTGTAGCTTATTTCCCGCCACCCGTTGCGATTCCTGTTGTGCTTGGCATGCTGTTCCAACAGTCACTAGCTTCCCTCTTCGGCTTTCTGCTGAATCGGAAATATGCGTTGAAAAGCGATACATCCAGCTTACAAGTTAATAGCGTTAAAAACATGTAAATGGGTTGTCGACGACCGTCTATGTCTGGGAGAATGACTGCTCTGTCGTCTTCATAATGTCATTTAATTTATCACTTAGCGCACCTAGTAAATCCGCAAGCTGTGACGTTTTGCAAATGAGTTGATCCTGCTGGTCTGTACGTTTACTTACGGATTTCACGTTCTTCGCTAGCTGTGTAGATAGATGCGAAATTTCCTCCATTGTCACGCTGAATTGCTGTGTGCTTGCGGATACCTGCTGGGATGCTCCTTGAACATCGCGCATTTGTATAGCAATGGAATGGACTGCTTTCAGTATGTGTTCAAAAGCGCGCCCCGCAGCAACGACAGCATCGTTACCATGCTCGAAGGTTACAATCACACGATCCATCGAATCGATGGATGCCTGATTATTGGATTGAACATCCTGAATGAGATCCGCGATCTGTTGGGCAGAGGAGCTCGTTTGTTCGGCTAGCTTACGGACCTCACTGGCCACGATGGTGAAGCCTTTCCCGTGCTCTCCCGCGCGAGCAGCCTCGATGGCTGCATTCAGGGCAAGCAGGTTGGTGCGTGAAGCAATGTCTGTAATCAAATTAACGATTTGATTAATTTCTTCAGAGCGTTCGCCCAGCACTTTGACCTTTTCCGCTGTCGTATGAATTGTGCTGTTCATCGATTGCATTTGGTGAACCGCTAATTGGATCAATTCATTGCCTTTCTCAGCTTCCAGTGCAGCTTGATCAGAGATGTCGGATATACTCGACGAATTTTCTGCGATGAGAGAGGTATCTTTTAACATCTCGGTAACGGCATGTCTGCTGATTTCCACCCCTTGTTCTTGATTGATCGCCGCTTGCTCTACCTTGTGCATGGTTTGAACGACTTCAGAGGTTAAGCGATTCAGTTCGGAGGACTGTGTAGAGAGTCCATGTGAATTCATGCGAACTTCCTGTGACGTATCGGAGAGACGTTCAATAATGTCTTTGACGGTTTGCTGCAGTTTATCGTTTTGTACTACTTCGAAGGCTCGTGTGGTTTTGCGATTCGAGACGATTTGGTAAAGAACTGCACTAATAAATAAAATCACGAACACCAAGTGGATGGCAACCATTGAAAACGCATACACTTTTGTCCCATACACCAGTTCAGGAAAGAACAAATATCCCAATAGGTGCTGCGCTGCAAATAACACGGTACTGATCAATAGCAGCTTAATGTTATCATAATACATAAGAATAGCCAGCACCATGAAGATCGAAAAGTGGTACTCAACCATGCCTTTCCCCCCGGCAATAATAGAGAAACTGCTGAAGGTAAGGGATAACGCGTGAAGGATGGGTATCCAGGCATGATCTTTATTAAATCCATACAAAATAACACTCAGACTGACAAGCGCAATGGGCATCCAAAACAGCCACTGTAGTAGGAATACTGATGCGGGAGAAGGTGCTGTCATTGCTTCATGATGCATAGCCCCTTCTGTAAAGCTCGATAAGCCATGAACAAGTAAAGCCAAGATCAATGTTCCGATAACAATGAATTGCATGACACGTTTTTTTGCTTTCATGACAAGCTTCCCCCTAGATATGTTGATGATTAGAAAAGAAAAAGGACCACCCGAATGAAGGATGATCCTATCGAACTCGGTAACCTGTCAACCGTAGCATACAAAATGAATGCGTTAGGCCATGGCTTTGCGTCTCATTGTTTCCAAATGATTTGCCTTTTCTATGAGGTTAGTATGCTAAATAAGAACCCGCTTATCCGTCCATCTATTACTTAAGACACCTGACTTAAGTCACATTTCCTATTGCTTATTATAGGTAGCAAGCCCATATGTGTACATAGCGATAATTGTAATATTTTGTCGATTTGGTAAAAAAATTGACCGCATGTGAAAAAGACTGCTCAGCGATTCGCTGGCAGCCCGTGTGAATCCTATTTACTTCTTAAGACGATTAAACAATATATAGGAGTAAATGACTGGAATTAAGGAACTGATTGCAATAGCTGCTAGGAAGACGGTGATCGCGACGGAGCTCATTAAGAACGCAGCGATAAAAGCAACAACGCCGCCAATCAACATAAGCGGACCGCCCAACCGATGCGTTTTTCTCCAAACTTCTTCATTGGCAAGTGTCCACGGCGTCCGAATGCCAAACGTATAGTTAGGCTTCACCTGCGTCAAAAAGTTCCCCATAACAGCAAACAGCACGCCTATTAAAATCATGGTGATTTTTTGAAAATCAAAGCTGTATCCCAAATTAAAGCAAATGACTGCCCAACCTACGACAGTTAGAAGAATGGTAACCCCAACCCGCGTCACCTCAAAAGCCATAGGGAATTTCTCGAAATTCGCTTTCTTCGGATCGATGAATCTCATCACCCGTATGAATAGCGGCAGCAAACCCAGCAATACCAGCATGAGTAGCGACATTTCTTTGCTCATCGTTCCGTTCACTTCATTGTTCATGTCAAAATGGCTCGCCATCGTATCCGGAAGACGATTATACAGTACTAAGCCCCCTATCGCCGGGGAAAGGCTAATCACAAGTAATAAAATCTCCTTCCATTTCTTCATGACTGTTCCTCCTCATCTTTTTTGTTAAGGATGTTAAACATCCATCCAATGACGTCTTCAACAACGGTCGTGTGCAGCGTATACATAATATGTTGTCCCTGACGTTCATCCAGTACAAGCCCCGCCTGTTTAAGCAGGTTCAAATGATGCGATATGCTCGGCTTACTAATCTTGAAATGATCAGCTATATCTCCAGCATTCATATTTTTTTCCCGCAACAGCTGTAGAATTTCACGACGAGTCGGGTCTGCTAGCGCTTTAAATGCCTCATTCATATGGCCGATCCTCCTCATTTAGACATTTATCTAAATATATAATTAAGATATTACCTCCATTTTTCCCACCTGTCAATTGGCATGTGCCTTCATCTGTTTTGGCTATTAGACTATGTAGGTTTATAATAAAGAAATCAACGTACTTCTCGCGTCAGACAGGATGGGTCCACATGAATGATAAAATTGTAATGCCCGTTTGGACGATTGGCTTGTTCATTGTTGTTATGAATACGACGATGTTCAACGTTTCCATTCCCAGTATTATTCAAGATCTCAGCATCACGGCGGATCTGGGGTCTTGGGTCATTTCCAGCTATTCTATTGGCTATGCCTTATCTACGGTTATATACAGCAGACTCTCGGATGTGGTACAGATACGTAAACTCCTCACCGTAGGGCTAGTTGTGCTTGGACTTTCTTCGATATTCGGACTGTTCGCAAGGGAGTTCCACACCCTGTTGGCGGCACGTATACTCCAATCCGCAGGCGCAGGGGTGATGGCCGGTCTTGGATTAGTACTCGCCAGCCGGTATATTCCGATTGAACGAAGAGGCTCCGCGATTGCCATGATTTCCGCGGGGAGCGCCATGGCCTTCGGACTCGGCCCAATCGTTGGCGGCTTGATAAGTGAATACTTTGGCTGGAATGGGTTGTTTGCCATTACCTGTCTGGTCTTAGTCATTCTTCCCCTTCTCTTACGCTTACTGCCCAAAGAACAGCCAGTACCGTTCCGATTTGATATGCTAGGGGCGCTATTGACGGTAGTCAATGCCGCGAGCTTGCTACTCGCGGTCACGCAGATTTCCGGCGTATGGCTTGCCATCAGTGCGATTTCCATTGGTGTACACGTTTGGCACCTAAGACGTTCAAGTAACACGTTCATAAACCCCTTATTACTTGCGAATCCAGCGTTTCGTAAGCTTGTAGTCATCGGGTTCTGCATCTTGGTTCTGAACCTTGGGAATCTATTTCTAATGCCACTCGTTCTCGCTAAGGTGTTCAATCAGTCCGCTATGATCATCGGTTTAACGATTGCACCAGGAGCGATTCTGTCCGCGTTCCTAACCCGCTTCGTCGGCCGCTGGATTGATCGGTTCGGCAATCTGCCGTTTCTACTCATCGGCCACGGGGTGTTATCTCTGGTGATGATCGCATTCTCGACGTTGCTTGGTGCTTCACCGCTTGTCGTAATGATCGGTTACCTTTGTTTCTCGCCTGCATTTTCCGCGACAATCGCATCGTTAAATAATGAGACTTCACGCATCCTGCCGAAGCATTTAATTGGCTCTGGCATGGGACTCATACAGCTGATCCAATTTTTTGGAGGATCCATGTCGGTAGCGATATGCGGCATTCTACTTGAGATCCAGCGGAATACGTCGCTCCTACTTTCGTACAAGCATGTTTATGGTTTGTTATTCGTCGTTGGGATTTGTTCACTCGGAATGCTTCTGTGGTACAGGCTCTCAGAGATGCGGGTAGGTATCGAGGATAGCTCAGCAGCCAAATAACAACGGAAACACGTATGAAACAAGGCACCTTTGTTCCCATCTTGGGGTGAAGGTGCCTTGTTTGAGTACGAAACCCGGTTATTTTAATACTTTCAGCATCGAAGCAATCATGCCCTCGTGATTAACCTCATGTACAATACTCGAGAGAATCAGTTCATCGATCGTCTTTGCTTTGAAAAAGTTCTCTTTGACCGGTACAGCCAGCTTATCGTTCAAATTCGCACGAATCCGCTCAGCCTGTTCCTTCAACTGTCCCACAATGACGTCCCAAGCAGGCGGTTCTTCTTTCCAATCCGCTGGTTTAGTGCCATTGCTGAAAAAAACCATATAACTGGCAGGAAGCACTGTCGGTTGCTCAGTAAAACTGAATATAATTCGTTCGCTCACAGTCAGGATATGCCCAATATGCCAATGTATATGATTATTAAAGCCAGCAGGTACAACATCACGCTTATCCGCCGGACATCCTTCAACCAACTTCAATAACCGTCCCCGATGTTTGTCTACCAAGTCGAAAACAAAAGAATCCCTCATCTTTCTCAAGCCTCCTGAATGAATATTAGTTTGATTCACTACTTTATGTCAGCTTAGCACAACTTCTCATCCATTTTATAGTAGAACTTACTAAGTGCTTGAAATCATACGATGAAGGAGTGATACACGATGTGGAAAAAAGTGATATCCTTAGGACTTTGCTGCTTAGGCTTGCAACTCAGTCTATTTGCCTCTTCAGGAAACGCCTATGAATATGCAGATACACCAACGGAAGCCGCGGACGGGATCCATATTCCTACAAAGCTGACCCTACTAGAAGATATCCCCTATTATGTGATACCGAATGCGCTGCTTAATAAAGCGGAGGGAGCTTTCTCCCCCCAGACAGTTGACGTCATCGAAGCTGAAGTTAACTGGACCACATCCCCGAATTGGTGGAAAATACATACCGCTGTCGGTGATCGATGGATCAAAACAGCTCCTTGGCAAATCGAGGCTCCGCCACCCCCTACGATAAGCTTGATGACCGAGACACCGATCTATGCGAAACCTTCTGAAAAGATAGAGCCCTCAGCAGCTCTTTCTCCGCAGGACGTCAGCGTCGTAGACGCAGAAAAAGGATGGTTCAAGCAAGAGAGCACAGATTATAACCCCAAAAAGTGGATCAAAATACACACCACATGGCTTGGTGATCAATGGGTTCATTTGCATCTAGATCAGATTGGCTCTTATAAGCCTTTAGATCAAAAAGTCTATTTCTCGCATGTTTATTATAATCTTGAGCCTCACTTTGATCATCAAACCTATCATGTCGACGGAACCCTTGAGAATGAGTTCCTCCATCAAATTGGCCAATTCCGTTCCGTTTTAGGGAGTTATTATAAGGTTGAAGTCGATGGTGGTACGAAATGGGCACTAGCCAGCGGTCTACGCGTTATTCCTGAGACGAAATCCCTTATACGAGCTCATCCGATCCCACTTTATACATATCCTTCCCCTTATGAAGTGCCGATGCTAGTTCCTGCTGGAAACCTGCATATCTTTGAGAAACTAAGCAAAGAAGCAACGAACGACTCCGTTGGCGAATGGTATCATATCCGAACGGATCAAGGAGAAGGATGGTTTAACCCAACCTTTGCAGAACCAGAGGATGCTGACATAGAAACAGCAACCATTCAGCTGAACAATGTTGTTACGAAGCTATACCGTTATCCAGATACTGATATCTCACTCGAGAATGGGCAGCTTGGACCGCAGTCGATTCATCCGCTATCTGCCTGGACAGCTCCGAATGGCATTCGTTGGTTCCAGATCAATTCCTTCGTAGGTAAGGCTTGGATTCAGCTAGACCCCCGTGAAGATCGTCTTGTTCTGAAAGACCGTGCGTCGGATATGCAAATTAAAGGCGATTCCTCTTATCAAGGGGCACTTTATAGAAAAGATGGCAACTATACTTTCGGTACTGAGACCATTGGATATGACATAGAGGGACAACCTTACTTCAGTAGTACTTTTCTAGCAAACCTGTATCCTTTCAACTTAACAGGTCCAGATGTACAAGGCTGGTGGACATTGACGAACGAAGCAGGTTATTCTTTTCAAATTAAACCTGGCGAGCTTAAGGCTAGAACCTTATGGAAGGGTAACATCGCGAAAATCGTGACACTAGATTCACCACCCGCTTCCTCTGACAAAGAAGGCTCCCCTATGCTAAGTCTAGCCGATATAAGGACATTATTCGGTGCCACCTCAATGGTCTCAAGGGACAACGCGGAAGTGGTGCTCAGCGCACGGCAATATGAAATATCGCCCTTCCAACTGCCTATAATTGCAGACGGGAATCAAGTTCACCTATCTGGTCTTGTGTATGAGACTACCTATACCTATACAAATAACAGTAGCACTACTACCTCTCAAACCTTACAGATAACCGTTGCAGACCAGGATACAGGTGAACCCTTGAACAAGACGAACGCTTCGGCAACAAAATTGCTCTACAATTTGAATAATTATGCAGGTCTATACGACATTTCACTTGATCAGCCGCTTAAGCCGGGAATCAATCATTTGACCGTCAGCTTCAAGGTCGGAGAACGGATCATTTTGCAGCGTGATTGGGATGTTGTCGGTCCTGCACAATAAAAGAAAGAAGCAGGTTGCCTAGGCAACCTGCTTTATTTTTTAACCTTTTAGCCCTGTCGCCACTCACGCTTCAACATACCATACACAATCAGATCGATATAATGATCATATAACCACGCGGCATCACGAATCTGGCCCTCTCTTGTAAACCCTAATTTCTCCGGGATGGCCCGGCTTTTGAAATTGTTTTCCCCACATCGAATTTCCACTCGATTTAGGCCAAGCTCGTTAAATGAATAATCAACAATCCATTGACAAGCCCTTGTCATAATACCATGACCCTGAAAACCTTCCCCTAACCAGTACCCTAAACTGGCACTATGATTAGCCCAATTAATCGGGTGAAATCCGATGCAGCCGGCGAACTCCCCTCTGAACCAAATGCCCGCATTGAAGCCATTATTGGCTGCTTCTTGCGTTTGACAGTGTTGTATAAAAGCTCTTGAATGATCGCTATTCTGAGTCGCGTCCACCCATGGCAACCATTCTCTCAGGTAGTCTCGACAGCTGTTCGTAAGTGCGAATATGGCTTCGGCATCCTTTGGCTCCAGTGATTTAAGGGTGAGGTCACTATCAAATTCTTTGATCATATAATCCTTCCTTCCGTTAGATTAGATTTTTCAAGTCGTTCCCTTTGCATAAACAGCAAAAAATAACATCATTTCTCCGACGATGACGTAATTCGGCATTTCGAACATCAGATCCAACCCAAGAAATGCAGCTATTATGCCAAGAAATAACGCTAAATGGGCTACTTTTAATCGTTGATGTGCATGTCTATACTTATGGAAAACCAGTGATGTTGAGAAAAAGTACAGGAGCACAGAACCAAAAATAAAGCTAAGCATAAATCCATAATTCAACTGCTCCAAGAATAACAGCTGGATCGATGCGGCCATCATGCACAAGGATAAATATATGAATAAATGGCCATAGATGATCGTTTGCCCGGCCGTTTCCAGTGCCTTATTCACTTTCTTCTCTACATTCTCGAAATACTGCCACCATATCGCGATGATGAATAGAAAGGTGATGGAAGCAAACACAATGGATTGCCATGTCCAATCACTCGATTGCAAGACAGCAAGAATGCTAATAACCGATTCACCCAGCAGAATAAGGGTAAATAACGAGAAACGTTCTAATAAGTGATGCGTGTTAATCGGACTTTTCACCAAATATTTACGCCCTATTAATGGGAGCAGGATATCCACCATGATGCCCGCATACAACACCGCGTATCGAATCCACGAGTCAAAGAAAAGGGAGAGCGCGGATATCGCCAGCCCAATCCAAAAGCGGCTGCCTAAATAACGGGCGGTGGAGCGTCGATGTTCTTCCTCTTTGTTATGTACAGCTAGGTATTGAATGGCCGTCATCGCCCGTAAACCTAAGTAGCCAACTAGAAATGGCACAAAATATTGATCAAAATCGACTGACAAGCTAGCCGTCATAATTAAGACGAAAAATAACTGCAGTATTAGAAAAACGCGATGCGAGGTGCTATCCTTACCAAAGCGATTCACAAAAAGGGACTGCCCCACCCAAGCCCACCAGATCGGAATAAAGATAAGGACGAATTTGCTCAAATACTCGAGCGGGATCGTTCCATGATGCACATGCAGCAGGACATGACTCGCTTTGGACACGGCCGCGACAAAAAGCAGATCGTAAAACAACTCGAGCCAAGTCACCTTTTTCTCGACGATTGCCTTGATGTGGTGCAGCCCTGATGGGTGATTATTCATCTTGATGACTCCTTTATGTTAAATACCCTCTTGCTTGGCATTCAACCTATATCTTTCATTCCTCCTAATATCCGTAACAATCTCATCCATTTGTTCAGATCCGTGATGACTAGTATCCAGAACATGTTTAGGATCTAATCCCGCACTCTCAAATTCATCAATGAGAATAAGGCAACGTTCACCCCTAAAAATGCCGTCTCCAAGTATTCGAGATGGAAATGGATAATCCTGTCGCCTCCACCATTCGAAAAAAGCCACGCCCCTTTGAGGACGCAGCTTAGCTACGCATCACACTCCTATTCAAATACAGGAATAGACTCCGTATACGACTCTTCCGGTCTGCCGCTGGTGTATGTAATCTTTCGGCCAGTCATGTCGACGATGTAATACTGTACGCCGGCTTTCGCCATATCCTTGAGGAAATCCGCAAAGGGCGTTAGATGCTTCTGATGATACTGCAGTCCTCTTTTCACTTCATCACCTTGGAAAATATCTGCGATTTCCGACTTCTCGGACATTGAGGAATTCATGTCCTCATATCGATCATCTTGAGCACCCATGTACACCGTGAAATTATCGGCAACTTCTATTCGATATGAGGTCACGCCTGCATCCACTAGCGCTTGAAACGTGCGGGGATAGGGCCACCGTTCTTTTTTAGATACATCACTAATTCGCTTCACTTCTTCAATGTTCATGTTCTGGGCCCCTCTCAATGGCTAGTATACCCAAAAATTACTAGTCCCTATAGTACCCATTATAGTGCCGCCATCAACCGTTGTCGCTCCTCTGAACCTACCAAATGCATCAGGTGCGCAAGCACCTTCTTCTGCTCCGGATTTAATCTAGCAAATACCTTGGGCTCCGCATGGCACAACTCTCGAATCGCAGTTTCCAACGCGTCCCGATGGCTAGCAGCCTCAGGATCACCTGTAAATGCTGGGAACGCCTTAGCTTCAGCAAATTCCTTGATGACCGCATCGGATAATTTACGCAGATAGGGCTGCCTTTTCTCACTAATAAACGTGCCCAGCTCATCCAACAGAAATTGAAAAGCATCGCTTTTCCGACTCGCCCCGAATGTAAACGACTGCTGCCCACTAGCATCCTCACTACTAAAATCAAACTGATCAAACAGCTTGCTCTGAATATAAACGCTATGGTAAAAGGAGTCTCCTTTATTGTTAAACGTTGTTGGCTGTTTATGCTGCTCTTTCTTCTTCGAGTCGATAAAATAGAGCTTCGAATATTCATGATTCATCCGATCAGCCCATCGAATATAAGTGATGCGAAATTTCGTATGCGACATCGGATGCACGGTTGTAAAGGTTTCCTTTTCTGCGATTAAGCTAGCATAATCCAAGGGGACACCATCAATACGTATCGTATACGGCTTGTCCGCGTGTAGTTCCAAGAACCATCCGAATTCTCTGCTCAAAAAGGACATAAAGTCCTCAATCACGAACTCCTTGATGATATTGTTGAACGTGACTGTCGTCCCTCTGTCCTTATCTGTTAAATCCGGCTTCGTTACATGATAGGCATCTAAGCGATTAGCTTGAATGCGAATGTTATACGTGTTTTTTAGTAGAAGACCATCTTCATAGGTGGTTTGCCAGATAGCCTCAGAAGCGAAATGATGGAACGTTAAGCGACCGATCCCATTTTTACCGTGCATGGCTGAGGTCGTTCTGCCCCGTTTATCTGGATCCACGCTCTTCTCCGATTCATAGAAAGGCGTAAACTTTCCCTCTAAATCCTTCAGCTTAATGCCATAGCCGTTATCCGCAATCACAATTTGATCAACGCCGTCTAGTATGTTTTTATGAAGGGTGATG
The DNA here is from genome assembly GCF_059692115.1 of Paenibacillus sp. J31R30. NCBI lineage: Bacteria > Bacillati > Bacillota > Bacilli > Caryophanales > Paenibacillaceae > Paenibacillus > Paenibacillus sp. J31R30. Next base: position 172,719 of record NZ_JCAUAV010000004.1, read on the forward strand.
TCTATCGCCGTAGCCTCAGCGTCGAAACCGTTCCAAATGTATTCGGCAATAGCTTGCAAATAATCAAATTTCCGAAGCGCTTTTTCGATACCTTTTGAGGATATTCTTATGTTATTCATGGCGATCAACCCTTTCTTCATTAGTCAGCTCTTGCTCATAAGCTTATCATATGGCATAAAGCTCATTTCGTATGTCGATTGGTGTCCGCTCTATACAAGTGTTTTTCGACAAAAAAACTGACACCTCAGGTGTCAGCTTCCAAATTTCAATTCAGCTATCGCTTTCTTGTATTTATCGATTCTTTCATAGTCTTGACGGGTAGGATGTTCAATTCGACTAAGATCACAGTTATCTTCTAGGTCCAGAAGCTTCACAAACGAGGCTAATGGATTTACTTTGATTCTCTTAACAAATCCCTCATACGATTCATCTGGCCTTCTTGTAAGGCAATCTAGCGCTTCTAGGATAGGTAGACTAAAGCCTTCTTTTTTCAAATCAAATAGGGTAAGATTGGAGTCTTCTACAACATCATGTAAGACAGCAACAATGGATTGTTCTGTCGATTTGGCCCTGCTCGCTAGACGAATCGGATGCAAAATGTAGGGGCTGCCCCCCTTGTCTACCTGACCATCATGTGCCTTAGCCGCTATTAAAATGGCTTTCGTTAATGTGCTCATGGATGTCTCCCTCTCACATTGTTCATGAAATAGCTTTTTCACCATTTATAGCATAACTCCTGGTTTTTGCATATGCCTACAGATCTTTAACCATCCGCCATACAGGATTAGGTTGATCTTCTTCTTTTTCTAAAATGCGAAAGCCGCATTTCTCGTACAAATGCATAGCTCGCAGATTCGTTGGCGCCACTCGTAAATGGTACGATTTTACCGCATATTTCTCAAAAAAATGCTCCGCGTACGCGATTAACTGCCTTCCGTATCCTTTCCCTCGATAAGAAGGAATGAGGTAAAATAAATTCGCATAGCCGATATAGTTTCCCTCATGCAGAACAATTTGGAGCTCCAATTGGCCGATAGGCTGTCCCGCTTCTTCAATCAGCACGAGCCCGTCTGGGAATCGTCTTGCGCGATCGGCGATCCGTCTGACATATTCATCCTCGTCCCCAAAGCCTTCTTCACTGCCGAAGCTCACCACATAGGAATCTTTGCGAAAGGCAATAATCGTTTCTCGATCCTTCTCCACATCAATCGTTCTAAACTCCATTTGACGCCTCCCTCATGGCATTTCGATCAATTAATTTTAAGCTGGCTTTCAGGTTATTTTCTCTATTCTTTCATAATATCATCGTACAATGTGTAGGTGGAATAAAATAATAGGAGTGATACATACAAGTATGAATATGAAAAAACTAGCAGGCTTATGCATCCTGATCCCTATTCTACTAGCTGGCTGCGGGAATCAATCTGACACCCAGACTGCAGCTGCAGGCACTACTCAGCCTAGTCAGCAAACAGAGAAGGCTGCAGGAGATGGTGGGCAGAACAACCAAGCAAATCGTCCCGCAATGGACCCAGCACAGAGACAGCTTTTCAGTACTTTTCAATTGCTGACGATGCTGGATAAGGCCGATGGGCTCTCCATCACGAAAGAGCAAGCACAAGCCATGCTGCCTGTCGCTCAGGATATTGTCGCGAAGAATGAGCTCAGTGATGACAATAAAACCAAGCTGCTGGCTAAGCTGACAGACGCGCAAAAGACCTTCCTCACTGACGCAGAAACACGTATGGCGAATCGCGGTAATGGCGGTAATGGAGGTCCGAATGGACAAGGGAATCCTGGAAGAAATGGACAAGGTCGCAATGGCGGTTCGGGCGATGTTGGCAAAGCTCAGACTCCTGATGCTTCTGCTGTGCCTAAAGCTAATGCGACGGATGGAACAGGGAATGGCCAGCAAGCAGGCGGCCAAAGGCCGAGTGGCAACGGAGGCGGTAATGCCAATGGCGGAGGCCAAAACGGTGGAGGCGGAGGCGGCTTCGGTGGTGGAAATCGCCCTGCTGGCGGACAAATGGGAGATATCGGTAAGCAGTTCATTGAACTGCTGCAAAACAAGGTGAAATAAGTCGAATATTTCCGAGGAAATGAAGAAAACCTCCTCTCGGAAGTCATTCGAGAATGAGCTACCGCTATTCTCCCCCACAAAGTGAAGCTAATCGAAGTAAATCCCGTCCGCCAACGAGTGGTACTTATTCGGCGTCTAAACTTCCCTAATTAGTTTGGATGAGTAATTAGACATTACTTTGTGGGGAACCCCAAGTATCGGTAACTCATACATGCTTATATGACGTGAAGCTGCGTGATGTAACTTGCATGAGACAACCTCCAGGCTGCAAACGGCAACCAGCATACTCACCATCTACTGAGAAATGCAAAAGTGCAAATTTTCTCTATCAAACACACGATTTCACCAAAAATTGATGCAAAAAGGCATCAATTTTTGTGTTTTCTCCTAGGCCCCCTAATGAAACTGGAGTCTTCCTACCCATTTTATTAAAATAGGGATAGAGGGAGATGATCCGGTATGGGAAAAAGGTTGAAACCAGAAGAACGTCTTAAAATCGTTAAAGAAGCATTGGCTGGAGTTAAGGTTGGGGTGCTAGCTCGTATGTACGACATTCACCCAGAAACCATCCGCGAGTGGATTAGGGAGCACCGCGACTCCATTCCACAAGAAGAAATACCTATGGCAGATGAGCATTTGCAAGAACTTCAACGACTACAAGAAGTCGAAGAGCGCTATCAAACGGCCTGTAAGGTGCTTGGTGAAAAGGAACTAGAAATCGAGATGTTACGTGAGCTACTAAAAAAGAAGAACCCCGCTTATCTGAAAAATTTGAAGTAGCAGACCTATTTATTAAGCGGGGAACAATAGTTGCAATGGTTCTGCGCATACTTGGATTATCTGAATCCACCTACTATGACCGAAAAAAGCGAGCTGCACAGCCGGAGCCAAAACGCCCGACAGTTGCCGTAAAGGGGCGCCCTGTGCCTGGTTACTCGCATACGGAAACAGGTAATACGGTTAGTGACGAACAAATCAAAGAGTGGCTTCTAGAACTCCTTGAAGGCGAAGAACATGTCTACGGCTATAAACTTCTAGCACAATGTGTGCGCAACCAACATGGCGTAAGACTGAACAAAAAGAAGTCGTATCGCTTGTGTAAAGAACTAGGTATCCTTCAAAAACAACGCAAACGGATCCAAACGCATCCTCGCAGATTAGCGAAAAACAGATCCATAACAGGGCCTAACCAGCTCTGGCAAATGGATATTAAGTATGGCTATGTCATTGGACAGGAACGTTTCTTTTATGTGCTCAGTATTATTGATGTGTTTGACCGTGTCGTCGTTGGGCAATACAAAGGCCGGGTATGTGAAGCGAAACACGCTGTCCAAACATTGGGGAACGCGTTACAGAGTCGTACAACGGCTAACGAGAAGTTACCAGTCGTTCGGACAGATAACGGGCCTCAATTCGTTAGCAAGTTATTTCAAGAAACATGTGAGAGCCTAAGTCTAGTTCATGAACGCATACCGCCACGAACTCCGAACATGAATGCATTCATCGAGTCGTTTCATAGCCTACTAGAACGCGATCTATTCAGTCAAAGAGATTTCATGACCTTTGATGAAGCGTACAAGGAGCTCGATGAATATATGGACTTTTACAACAATCGTAAGATGCACGGTAGTTTGAAATTAATGCCACCAAAGAAGTTTTCAGAATGGGTAAAGACGCTCGAAGATTCTTCAGCATTTCATAATTCAATGTAAACGCTCGAAATAAAGAGCATTTCTAAGAATGCGCAATCACTGTAGGCTAAGACTCCGGATTAAGGGGGTCGGACCGTTTTCTGCTCTGTTTAGACATCTCCGCCCCCAAAAGATGCCTTTTTGCATTTATTTAAAACTTTGAAGTGAACTCCTCTGAAAAGGATGCTCTTTTGCATTTTTTCCATATGTGAACCGAACGCTTACCCCAAAAACTTATATATTCTGATATTTTCAAGAAAGAACTGAGGCATATGTCCTCAGTTCTTTCTATTGCTGTCATTGTCCGATTCATCGTAATAGCGTATAAATTCATCTATACAAAACGGCACTTCTTTCAAGGGTTTGCTAGATAATTGAAAAGACCTCCAAAACCACAATATGTGGGTTGGGAAGTCTTCTTCGCTGTTCAATGCTATGATCTTAACGCCTGAATGACCTGCTCGGCATTCGCTTCACCGCTGGCAACCTGCTCAATGTGCTCTGCAAACATATCACACATATATACGAACAGGGTAAGGACTTCCAATACTTCATCACTATCGAACGTTCGTGAAGCTGATATACTGTACACATAGCGATAGTGGATCTCGCCTTCCTCATTCACTCCAAAGTGACCTATTGGCAGGCGTGTATTAATTTCTAATAAAAGCGCGGCTACACCTTCTCGAGCACCTGCTTGAAGATGAAACGGCAGAGTACTGTAGATTTGCAGTAGTTGAATCGCAACAATGTCCTCATCATTCAACGGTAAAAAGCTAAAGTGGAGGAAGCGATCGCGCCCTTTACTATCCTCTTGAAATCCTGCCATGAGAACATGCAGTGGAATAGCTTCGGATTTCTCTAATAAATTCGTGGCAAGCTCTGCCTCATCCAAAACCTCTTTCAATTGCCCTAATTGCGCCAAATGACGCGCATGTGCAAGCTCTGTCAACATGTCTGTTCAATCTCCTATTCTCTCTTGCCCATCGCTTCAACAATGGCGCTTTTCAGCTTAGCTGGATCACTCTCGAACTTATACAAGGCTTGAATGCTGATACCAGCTGCCTCTACAAAGCTTTCAACTTGTTTGTAACGTGTGACTACTGCTGCATCCGTTTCGTTGTATACAGGGAGCTTCATGAACATATCGAAAATAAGATCTGTGTCGTGAGCTCGTTTTTCAAGCTTTTTCTCGGTCGATTTATCTGCATTGAAGACCGCTTTAGTAATACCCCAAGCGCCTGCCTTCGATGCGCGATCACGTCCTGCTTGCTTCAAGGATCTGGCAATTGGCATCGCTACGCCGATACCTGTGGCAACGATTTTGAGCGGAGTTCCTACTTGAGCTCCTACCCCTGTTAGCGTTGCAATATCTGCCGCAATTTTCGTGAGTTCGAGCCCGATTTGAATAGCGCCACGGTCTGTTCGTTTCACGTTAATTTTTTTCATTTCTTTGGCTAGCTCGTATTGGGCGATTTCATCCAGTTGTTTATTTGCTGCTGCAACTTTAATAGGATCTCCGGATGCAATATCTGCTTGCAGTTGCTGCTTTTTCGTAGCTAGCTTCGCTTTGTCTACACCCGCATTTCGTGTATACCAGCGTTTTTCTTTGAGAATATCGGCATGCTCCGCTTTGCCTTTAAAATCTCGCTTCATCGTGGTCATCGCACTGCGATTTAAGCCGGCTTTGATCACATCAACCGTTTTGATCGCAATTTTCACACCGCTGACGGCGATACTTACGCCAGGGATTACGGCTGTTAAGCTAGCTGTACTGGTCTCCATGATATCCATGATGCCTTTCGCCACTTTGATACCAGATTGTGCAGCCTGAATGGCATTGCTAATGACCTCAATAGTCCCTCTGGCTTTCTCGCCTTTATCCAGACCGCCATTTTCGGAGTGCTTACTGTACATATCGTAAATGGCTTTAACGGCCATAATCGTATTTTTGACAGCGGAGATCGCTTCCGCCACTGTGCCCGTATAATCACTGACGGAGGAAGAACCACCGACCCCTTTGTCATGCCCCGTTGATTTGGCAGCTTTATCTACAAGCCCAGCCGAACCGCTGACCATTTTACCGCTCGACTCGATCATGGACGATCCTGTGCCTGCATATTGCCAACGTTTGTTATGACCCGTTCGGTTGGCATCACCAGATACATTGAGTGTCTCTCTGATCGCGCTCATGATTTGGAAAGGCCCGCTCACGATATCAGCGGTTGAGGCAACTGCCCCCATGGTGGCTGACTGCTGCGCTGTGCCGGCATCCTTCGTTTTGTCGTAGGACTCTTTCAAATCATCCGAGCGTTTGCCGAAGCTGTCACTGAATGTGGAAGAGACACCTGAGGCCATGTCTACATTGTCCTTGGTATCGTCTCCTGTAGGATGCAAAGTAGAGGCGGAAGGGATCACTGGAGCTACCAAAGTGGGTGCGGGTGTTTGTACAGTGCCTGTTTGTGTTGGAGTCAAGGTTGTTGGGGCTGGTGTCTGAGTCGTCCCCTGCGGTGCTATTACCGTAGTTGGCGCAGGTGTAGATGCCACAGGCTGTGGCGGTGCTCCAGTCCCTGACCTGCGGCGGTGGAAAGCCACCGTCGGTGCCACGGTAGGCGCTACGGTAGGCGCTACGGTAGGCGTAGGCGCTGACGTCTGCGACGCCACCGGCACAGTTTGCGTCCCCGGAACGTTACGCTGAATGAGCTGATTCGCGTAAGCCTGCGTAGCGCGATTACCCACCGTGCGCTGCATCTGCATGAAAATATTTGTCCCTGGTGGGACTTGTGCTGCAGCAGTACTTGGCTGAGCCATTGGTGACTGCTGTGCATGTTGATGCGAGGTGCTCGGCTTTTTGGTAAGGGCCTGTCTTCCTTGTGGCATCCGTACATATCTCCTTTATGGCATCGAATCACGCATTAGCTACTCTACTTGCCGCCTCGTTGTTGCACAACATGGGTCAATTCGTGACCAAGTAGTTCCTGCCCCTCACGCGTATCTGGGTTATAACGGCCTTCTCGGAAAAACACATCATTCCCCGTTGCAAATGCTTCTGCACCTAAGGATCGGTTAATCTTGGATGACTCCGAATCATTATGTATATTTACGTTGCTAAAATCGGTTTTGAACGCCGACTCCATCTTCGCTTGAATGCTGGCATCCATTTTGCTGCCGCTGCCTTGCTTCGCTTTGATCTGCGACTCAATCCCCGCATCCGCTTCAAAGCCGCCTTCCGATGATGACTTCATCTGCAGTTCCTCTTCCTCCGACTCGCCACCTTCCGAACGTTGAATCGATTCTGTCGATGGCTTCATCTGCAGTTCCTCTTCCTCCGACTCGCCGCCCTCTGAGCGCTGAATCGATTCCGATGATGACTTCATCTGCAGTTCCTCTTCCTCCGACTCGCCGCCTTCTGAACGCTGAATCGATTCCGATGATGGCTTCATCTGCAGCTCCTCTTCCTCCGACTCGCCGCCTTCTGAACGCTGAATCGATTCCGATGATGGCTTCATCTGCAGCTCCTCTTCCTCCGATTCGCCACCTTCTGAGCGCTGAATCGATTCCGATGATGGCTTCATCTGCAGTTCCTCTTCCTCCGATTCGCCGCCTTCTGAACGCTGTACATCAGGCTTAGATGATGCACTGCTCTCCGCTGCGATATGGTCAGCCGCCGCTTTCCCCATTTGATCCGCTTCTTGCTCATAGGAATCACCAGCCGGGCCCACTGTCATTTTTGTCTGAATTGTCAACATATTCCCCATAGCGCGATTGCCGATAGCTCGTTGAATATTCATCAAATCGGATGATACCGGTGTATTCGGTTTGTTGCTGATTTTATTCGTATGCAAAGAAGAATCTGGTTGCCGGTTAATATGGGATTTTTGCATGGCATAACCCTCCTAGCGAGCTTTTAATGAAAGCATTCATTCCTGATTTGCACATCTACACTGTCGTCCCTGCGTGTAAGTAGTCTGTCTATTTACTATATCACAACGCTATGAAGCGGAGTTTACAATTTAATAGGAACCCGTTCCACGATAAGCACGGCAATATCATCGGATTGCACAGCGCCATCTGCGAATAAATCCACATCCAGCACCATCTGACCAAGTAATTTCGCAGGCTCACTCGCTTGTTCCCTCACTAATACATCCTTGAGACGGGCAAAGCCATATTGAGCTTGAAGTTGGTCCTCTGCCTCCGTTATCCCATCCGTGTACACAACTATACGATCTCCTAGACCTAACATAGCCTCATTATCCATATAAAGCATATCGTCCATGACGCCAAGCGGGAGGCCTTTTTTACCTTTCAAAAGCTCCACTTCACCGCTTGCTCTCACAATGTAAGGAGGACAATGACCGCCATCACTATATAACAGCTGACCTGTAACCACATTCAAAACCCCACAAAAAATCGTCGCAAACATCGTCGAATCATCCTTGTAGAGCTCTTGATTGACGGCCGTCAGCAGATCGCCTGGCGTCAATTCGGCGGACATCTTTCCTTTGAGCAATGTCATCGTCACCGCCATAAATAAGGCAGCAGGAATCCCTTTGTCGGAGACATCACCAAGCACGAAGAATAGGCGATCCTCATCGATGCGAAAATAATCATAGAAATCGCCGCCAACTTCACGCGCCGGTCGAATAATTGCCTGCGCATTCGCCTGGGTAATAGCAGGCTCGCTTTGCAGACTTAAGCTCTTCCGAGGTAGAAACCCCATCTGAATGTCTGTTGCGATGCGCAGTTCACTTTCCATGCGTTCCTTAGCTGCCGTCGTTACTTTCAAGGCATGTATCGACTTCTCTAGCGCGTCGTATAGCATTGCATTCTCTAAAGCCGCTGCCGTTGGAGAAGCAATCGATTCCAATAACTGCAGGTCTCGATCCGTGAACGGTGCCTCGCCTCGTTTGTTCAAAACCTGCAGCACGCCAATGATTTTCCCTTTGCTGACAAGCGGTACACAGAGCATATTGCGAGTTGGATAATCGACACGTTTGGCGACTTTCGACGACCAGCGTTCATCGCCGGCAGCATCATCAATTTTGACCGACTTCCCTGTCTGCGCGACCCAGCCTGCAATGCCTTCGCCGATCTTGAGGCGGATCTCACGCACTTCATCCCCTTTGGCACCGAGCGCGAGGTCGAAAAACAATTCACCCTTCTCCTCATCGACTAAAATGACAGAAGAAGCCTCTGCATGCATGATCCGGGATGAGGTTTCCATGATTCTGACAAGCAGGTCCTGTTTGCGAATGGTCGAGTTCACTTCCAAACTCACATCAAAAAGCTGCATCGTCCGCCGAAGCTCCAGCTCTGCTGCTTGACGCTTTCGATTGCCAAGCTGCCACTGGATGACTGCCACAATACAGAGGATTACAAGTACGCCCGCTACAACGTCCATCCAGTTCAGCTCCTTTTATCCCATTATTTAACCAGGTTAACTAACCCAATCCTATCGAATGCTTGCAAAAATAAAATTATTTAACCGCATGAACAGCTTCATCCTCAGTCTCATATAGCTTGAAAATACTGCTAAAGCCCGACATATCGAAAACTTCCTTCACATGCTCATTCATGCGAGCCAGAGCTAGCTTGCCCTGAATCACCTTGACCATTTTGGCAGCGGATAGCAAGCTTCTAAGCCCTGCACTGCTGACATAATCCAGTCCCTGCAGATTAAACACAAACTTGCCATTGCCCTGCTCAACCAGCTTAGCAAAAGCAGATTCCAAGCTTGCCGACGTATTGCCGTCCAACCTGCCCTGTAGACTTACTACCATGATGTCACCTTGTTGCTGCTCAGAAATGTTCATGAAACACCCTCCTCTTGGATACGATTTTTCTTCATTAGAAGCACGTTCTCCTCATTCAAGCGCTCATAGCGCAGTTCATCCATAACTTGCCTGACAAAATGGATACCCAGCCCGCCGATACCGCGCTCATCGATGCCCAAGTCGGTGCGTGGGCTGGATTTTAACAGTGGATTAAATGGAATGCCGCGATCGGTCAGACAAAGCTCCCAACCTTCTGCCGCTTGCCCCACCTCAAGCCGAATCGTATGCAGACCTGTTTCCTCTGCTGGGTAGCCATACAGAATAATGTTCGTTACAAGCTCATCGCAGACCAAGTTGATTTGAAACAGAGACTTCTCATCTATGCTGAGGGTCTCTGACAAGCCCTGAATAAAGGTCGCTAGACGTTCTAGCTCTTGTAAATCGTTGCTCAATACGATGGACTCTATAGCCACTACGATCACTCCTACGACATTTTCAACAGCATGTTTTCAAGCAATCGTACTCTTGCACTTGAAGCGTGAAGCATCCCGATACCTATCTCCGGATATAGTCTCACTAAGCGAGACAAACTCTCCCCTTGCAAGGTAAGGACACGCACCTCATCAAATATCACTTGTGCGGTAACGGACGATGGGGATCCGTCTAACGCCGTCGTTTCGCCAACTGCTTGTTTAGGTCCCAGAACGCCAATGGTTGAGGTTTCTCCAACACCTGTCTCATTGCTTAATTCAACATGCCCCTCAATGAGGAGATACATGGCCGAGTTCGGTTCGCCCCGACGCAATAGGTAGGTTAAATCTTCATGTACTTCTTCTGTCGCAATACCTGCGATTAAACCTAGTTCATCCACGGACAAATCGGCGAATAAGCTGACTTGCTTCAAGAAGATGACTTTATCCAGCATCGTTAAGAATTTGCGATCTTCCTTCATATCTGCACGCTCCAATGCGCTTAGTGCGTAGATGGCAATATCCTTGAGCCAGCTATCTGCCCATGATGTTGCCTGTTGAAGCAATTGAAGAGGCTGTATTTCCTCCATCACGTCAACCTTGCTATCTTGCTTCAATTGATCTAATAAAGCATAAGCCAATTTGCGATCGCCGAGCCCCTCCGCAAGTACTTCCAAGCCGTTCTCACGAAGTTCAACGTTCTCGTCTTGGATAGCTTCACGCAGTGTCATAATGATCCGCTCATCGACGAGTTTAGCCATGACGGCCCATGCCCCATCAATAAGTGCATCATGCAGCTCTCCGCATCGTTCCTTCGCTAGTTCCGCAAGACCCATCAGGTCAAGCTTCTCCAGCGCAGTAGGCAGCGCACGCTCCTGTGTCGATGCTTGCAGCCGCTGTACGCAAAGTTCAACGAGAATTGAACGTAGTCTACCTTCATCCAGCAGCTCAGCTAGCGTTGTTACGACCGCATTCCAAATGAATGGATTCGGATGGAGGCTATATTCCAGTAAGGGCTTCAGCGCTTTATCACCCATATCCACAAAAGCTTGCAGAATGGCTTTGCGCAGCTCTTGATCCGCCATGGTTACCATACTAAGCATAACGGGAATGCTTTCGACGTGCTGCAGCTTACCGATACAATGCGCTGCTGCCACCTTCACAGCGGGACGCTCCTCATCCAGTAAAGACACAACCCATGCTGCGTACGATTCCAATTTCAGGTCAGCTACAGTATGGCAGCCATAAACAGCCCATTCGCCGCCAGTATCCAACATTTTGATGATCGCCTCGTCACATGCCGCGAAGCTTTCTTCACTTTCCAATGCATACAGAGCTTTCACGCCCTCATGCACAACCTTCGGATGACTATCCAGCAGCTTCACTCGGATAAAGAAATGAGACTGACTTTTTAGATGGACCGCCTTGGAAATCAGCTTTACACACTCGGCACGCACCTCCGGATCCTCATCCTCCAAGAAGGAAGCGACCTGCACGAGGTCCTGAATAGTGGCACCCTGCAAGTTCATAGCACGTAATACCGCAATGCGAATCCGCGAGCTCTCTTCACCAATCATTTTGATCAAATGCGGCAGGAACGCGGAATCTTTGGCTTTCCCGATAATTTCTAAGGCTAGCTCCCGCACATAATCATTCGGATGCTTCAAATAATCTAGAATAGCCGACAAAGCTTTGGAGCTTCGTATGCCCCCAATAAAGGAGCTCGCAATTTCTGACAAATCTCCGTGTAAGGATTGTACGCTTTTGACCAATTCACGAATGTAGAGGTTTCGTCCGAACCAAGCAACAACAACCAGAATCCCCGCAATGACCACGCCAACCCATGCCAGCGGTGACAATTGAAGGAGTCCAAACGAGTGAAGCATGGAGAGAAGCGAGCCGATGAGAATCCCGCCAGAAGCAGCAACCCCTTGCGCGAAGTAACGATAACCATCCCGCTTGGAGATTGGCATCATTTTGAAGAAAAGCTGATAACAAGGCTCTGCAATGTAATACAGTAAAATATAAAACACTGCATACGATCCAGAAACCATCACTAATCCAAGTGATTGATTCATGAATAATGCTGTGAGACCAAAGCCGCCGAAAAAGAGGACCGTGATGCCTAATAAAATATTGCTGGCACCTAACCAATTCATTAATCGGGTCGATACCGTTTGGAGCAATAAACAGAAGGTAAATTGTATGGCGGTGATCAAGCCATAAAATGAGGTTAAATCGCCCTCATTCGAGAACTTATATTCTGCAGCCGTAAAATATTGATACTCCATCATAAAATAAACAGCTGGCATAAGCGTCATCAGGGCAACCGCGCACAGCAGGAACGGACTTCTCAGCATCTGCTTCGCATAGTAACCGGAGGACTGCTGCTTCTCTTCTTCAGACAGGGAGACTGGCTGGGTCGTCTTCAGTCTCTTGTCTTCCTTCAAGGTGAGAGGAACTAAATAGCGCATCAGCGCCCGTCGGAAGAAAATGAACCCGAAAACCATGAGGATAGGCGCGAGCGCATACACGGCTTCCGTGCCAAGCAGCTTTCCTAGCTGATGAGCGAGCAAGCCTGCTGTAATTCCGCCCGTCGTTGTAGCAGCGATAAACACGGGCATAAGCCGTTTCGCCTGTTGGGTAGGACACAAGTCAAACGCTGTGCTCCATAAGAGCAAGGTCAACTGTCTCACAACAAAATTGGAAGTTAGAAATAGTATCGGATAATAGTAGCGATAGTCGATGCCGCCGAGCTTAAAACCAAGTAATATGGCACCATTCAGGAAGAGCAGCCCCATCAGAATGAGATATAGCGTGCTCATCATCTTAGCCTTCGGCAGCCGGTTCGCCAGCTTCGCTAAGAGCCAGCCTTCGAGCGGCATAATAGCGGCTTCAACCATATAGATATAGGGCAAATACTGCACGCCGAAACGCTGATTAAAAAGTGCCATGAACGCTGTGTAATTCAAGGATTCAGCTATTCCGCTAAAGTAAAAGATCGGCAGCATCATCCATAACTTACGACTGTCTTCTGTGCGCAGCCCCATCCACCCTTTTAAGGTTCCTTGCATCTCATCAGGTCCAATCTATTAGTCTATCTGTCAAGTGGACAGCGGTTTATAAAAGGCCAATCTAGCTTCACCTTCATAATAGTAATTCGGGTACGTGCCAATTAATTCGAAGCCATTGGCTTTGAACATCTTTTGAATCGGAAAATATTCGGGCAAATCACATGTGTAGGTTAAAATGTAACGTCCTTGAGCATTCCTAGCAAACGTTTCTAACGCTTGAAATAGCACCTTAGCAAAGCCATGTCTGCGGTAATCTCGATGCACAGCCAAGTAATCCCAGAGAAATCCGCCCGATTGATGCTCATTCTCTTTGCAGCTCGTGACCGCGATAATGTCACCAGCCTCATTCTCAATATACCAATGTCGGTGATTGCGCTGAGATAAGCTAAGCATCGGCGCATGACGGAAATGTTCCAGCTCACCCGGTGTGTGTCGCTGATCATCAAAGGAGACGGGTGATAGGTAGAAATCTGTAATCCGCAAAGCATCTTTCTCAGTTATCAATTCATGTACGGTCAAATTACTTACCACCATGCCGCAATCACCTCTTTACGAAACAGATAACGTACCATTCCATTCACCTGTCGTACCCTGTTGGAAATACTCATCACACATATAAAAATACAGCTGAGCTGCTTTATCTTGACGATTCTGCTTGAGAACCATTAAGAAAGCTTCACGCGCATCATAGAACCGTCCGACCTGATAGAACGTAACTGCCTGCTCGAACAGTGCTTTCGTCTTCTCTTTCAAGGCACGGATGGTATCCGCATCCCCTTGATACACATCGAACAAATGAAGCGGTTCTTGCACCCCATCCACTTGTATCAAGCCAAGATCTCGATATAGAAAGTCAGAAGGTTTTTCTAAGGACTTTATAACCGAATCCGTGATAAGAATCGATGATCCTAGAGGCTCTGTCATTTTCTCCAGCATCGTCGCGAGGTTCACACCATCAGAAATAACATTTCCTTCCAAACGCTGCTCCTCCCCAATGATGCCTAAACGAAGAGGGCCTTTATGTAAGCCAATGCCGAAATCAAGCGGTGTATAGCCTACACTCAATCTATGCGAGTTGTAGGTATCTAGCTCCTTGCGCATCTCCACACAAGCGAGCAGCGCTTCATCAGTCTGATTCGGGAACAGCGCCATAAAACCGGCGCCCAAATATTTATTCATAAGTCCTTCATGCTTGCGGACATACGGTCCAAATCGTTTCAAGAACGAATTTACGAAATTGAAATTTTCTTCTGGCGACAGCTTTTTGGATAATTGGAAGAACCCTCGGATGTTAAAAATCAGAATGGACATGTTCTGCTCTACTTGGTCGCCTAGTTCGACATCCAGAATGCTCTCTTTGTTCAAGAAGCGCAGAAACTGCTGTGGAACGAATCGATAATAGGATTGACTGAAATTCTCAACCTTGGTGATGTAATCGCGAATCCGAGCAGCCATCGTGTTGACACTGTCGCCCAGGTCCGACACTTCATCCCGGGTATTAATCTTAACGACTGTATCCCAATTGCCTTTGGCAATCTCACCCACGCTGTTGCGGAGCTTCCGAATGGAAGACATCAGTACATAGGTCATGATCACAAGCACGAGCAGCAAGCCAATCGAGATAAATGCAATATTGCGAATAATCGAGTTTAGTACGGATTGACGATGCTTCAGCAAGCCATCTAAGTTCTTACTTGTTTCGAAAACACCGACAATTTTACCCGCTGAGTTGAAAATAGGTGCGATCGCATAGCGCCATTCTCCGGAGAAATCCTCCCATTGGCCCGTTGCAGTCTTACCTTCCAGAACAACCTGTTGATTCTCTGGGGTTTGCTGGAATGGATTAAACATATGCATGCCGTCATCGTCTTCCAAAATGCGATAAATGACGCCATCCTCATATTTGTAAACGGCCTTGTAGAAGCCTTGATTATCATCTCGTACATTATTCTCAAAGACAGATTGAATCTTCTTGCGGAACGATTGATAGATGGTGCCTCTATAATCCAAAGGAGAAGTGAGACTTTCGAGCTTGTCTCCATCGACTAGATTTTGACCGTTTTTGGCTAGTAAAATCAGCTCACTGAACGTCTCTTCTTCCATCTTCTTAGAAAAGCTATTGTAAATAACGGTAGAGAGGAGAATCATGGAGAAAGCAATGACCGGAATTAAAATGAAGATTTGCTTCACCATTAGAGGCAGTCGCCGCTTAAGCAGGTTAACGAATATGATTCTGATTGCAAGGAGCACCAGTAAAATAAAGGCTACAGCAATCGACCATACCAAGGTTGCGTGGTTTTGAGCGGATCGGCTAAATTCGGCTTCGATTAAAGAAGGCGTGATTGTGCCATCCGGAAGCCGCCGATTAATTTGAGCAGACTCAACGATAATGAGACTGCCATCTGGGCCAATACTGCTCGCTGTCGTGTCAAAAGCGAGCTCCACGCCACTCGTTTTCGCCTTCTCATCGTCAACAAGACCTTCCAAAACATAAGGTTGCTTCGGATCAAGTCTAGTAATCATGCGCGTGTTAAAATCAATAAAAATCAAACGTCCCTGATTGTCCAGATGCAGACTCTCCGGGAAATTGCGTCGCGTGCGATCTACACCAGGCAGTGGATACACGAGCTCGGAGCGACCCTCGCTAAAAGCACGATAAATTTCACCGCTGCGTGTGGAATAATAAATTTCGCCTGGCGTATAACCATCCGCTTCTGAAACGTATTTGTTGTCAGGCAGCGTAATCGTATACTTAAGCTTGGGCTCTGTGCTAGAACCTTCGCCGATCGGTGTTTCGTATAAGGATAAATGCTTCACTTCATCATTGAAAAAGTACACCATTCCCTCGTGTACTTGCACATTGCGTAAGGAACCAAGTCGGTATCTTTTGGACTGAGAATCACCATATTCCTGTGTAAACAGGCTGCGATCGAATTCACCGTTCGGTTTATATCGCACAATTTGCTCGGACTTAACAGCAATCCCATACGAGTCTAGTAAAGTACGAATTGTATACAAATAGCCCTGGCCATCGACGGCCATATCGTTAAAACGGTACACTTCACCATTCTTACCCGTTTCACTTGTAATGGAGAACTGCAGAATCCCCTGGGCATCCAGCTTGTGGATCGTTTTCTTGGCATTATCGATGACGAATAAGTTGTTCTGTGAGTCTGAGATGGCCTTCGATAATCCGTCGAAAGGCATGCTTTTCTTCCATGGCCACAACTGGAGGCTTTCTCGGTGTGCACCAAGGTAAGTTCCTGCAGCACCCAGAAGCAGCAGGACGAGCAGCAATGCCGCAATCGATTTCTTCATCGCTTGTTATCTCCTCTTAATTTGTAATCTGAATGATTTGCATAGCTGCGTTCCAGTCGACACCTAGGCCTAAGGACTCTGAAATGAATCTTAACGGCACATAGGTCCTACCATCTAGCAGAAGGGATGGTCCATCTATCACAATAGCTTGGCCATCTATATAGGCCGTAACTTGATTGATTGAGCTTGTTATGGTTGTATATTCGGTGCTGACAGTGACTGTAAAGCTCTCAGGGTCCCAATCTACCGCCGCTCCAAACGATTCGGAAACGGATCGAATAGGTAGATAGGCTTGTCCATTTATTATAACAGGCGGAGCCGCGAATTTGATAGAAATATTGGAAGAAAGCACGTTTTCTGCCGAAAGTGGTTGAATCGTGACAGGAACCTCAGCAAGATCGGAAGAAGCAGGAATGGACGTTATGCTCGCCAAGCTTGCGGCGATATCCGTGAGAAGTTGAAGTTCTTCTGGCGAGTACTTCAACTTCTCCTGCTGCTGCAGCTCACCCAGCAGCTTCTCGACTTGCTGTTCCAGCTGCGCTTGTACGACCGCGTTTGCTGGCAGCTCTGCCAGCAACAGCTGTACCGCGTCCAGCTTCGCGAACAGCGCAGCCTTCTGCGTCGACAGCTTTGCTGCGTCGACGGCCTCGAGTGAGCGGGTCAGCGTAGCCACCCGCTCGGTGTCCTGTTGCGCCTGCGCTGCGCTCAGCGCAGCTTGCAGTTTCTGCTTCGCTGCTTCGAGCGAAGCCAGACCAACGGAAGCGCCAGTCTGCGCATCCGCGAACTGCGCCTGCGTCGCGAGAAGCTGCTGCAGCAAGGCTGCAGCGGCTTCGGGCTCGCCGGCGGCGAGGGCTTGCTCCAGCTTTTGCTGCTGGAGCGCGGCTTGATCGGCCAGCTGTTCCTCGCTGGCCTGACCATCATCAGTGGCGGGGGTCCCAGCGCCGCCATTAGACCCATCGCCCGGCTCTGCCGGCGATGCTTCCTCGGACAGCGCTGCGATCAGCTCGTCCGGGTTGTTCACCAGCGACATCTGCGAGAGAGCGGCTTTGGTGTCGCCACGCAGCAGCGCCTCCAGCATGCCGAGCTGGGCCTGCGCATCCTTGAGCTGAACAGCGAGATCAGCGATCTCGTTCAGCTTCATGGCCGCTACAGCCGCATCTTTCGCGGCTTCAAGCTTCACAATGTCTTGCTTTAAGGTATTGATCTTGCCTTGCAGCTGATCTGGTGTTTCTAAAGAAGCTATTGTGCCAGGTTCCTTGATTTCCACAGTCACCTTGAGTGCCTCTACGGCCTCTTTGGATAGGATGGAAGAACTGGCTGGATTCGTTAACGCATCCGAATCTAAAGCGTCATCCATGCCAATCCAAGGTGCGCCTGGGGTATCCGATTGATACACCATGCCTTGTCCAGATGTCGCCATAGTAGCGGTAGCCGCATTAAATGCCGCTGGTGTCAACGCCTCCAGCTTCACTTTGTAGGAGCCAATAATGATGGTTCCCAAGCCTTCCTCTTCATTGGCGGAGCTTTCACCATTCTCGGAGTTTTCCTCTGTTCCGTTACCATCTGCACCATTATCAGAACCCTCTGTACCATTCGCGCCATTGGAACTGCCAGCACCTGTACTTCCAGAATTTCCAGTACTTCCGTCACTTCCTGCTGGTCCATCGTTACCTGCACTTCCATCAGTACTCAAGCTTCCATCCGTACTGGTCCCCCCACTGGCGTCCCCTGTACTCGTACCGCTTTCCGCACTCGCAGCAACCAACTGCCCCGTACTGCCTTTCCCGTCCAGAGGCAGCGTTTGAATCACTTTACCCTTCTTATATAGGACGACCTTAAGCTGATCCATTTGACTGAATTTAAGCGTTAAATTTCGCACCGACTTATTGATTTTAGTCCGCTTCCCGACACGTTTACCGTCTTTCGTAAATACGGCATAGTCCGTAGCGCCCAGCTTTTTGCTTACGCTAATACTGAAATCGCTAAGAAGCTGTCCTACCGCTGGCTTAAGCTTCCAAGTGCCCAATGGCGCTTGTGGCTTCTTAGGCGTAAGCGGTGACAAACCATCGTCTAGATTTTGATACGGCACCATGCCTTCGCGAAGCGTACGATTTACAGCCCCGCCGGTTGCTAGATCTAGCTTGCCAAGGGCCATTTTGTAAGCTATTTGCGCAGCCACAATTTGTTGACCCGCTTGCTCTACAGCATCCTTATACGCCTGAAGCTCCTCTGCTTTCATCAAGCTTAGCTTCAGCTTCTGATTGGCCTTGGAGAGGTTCGCTACTGTATTATCCCTATCTCGCAAGGCCTGGGCGTAGCTTTCTTCGGCTCCCTTGGCTTCCAAAAAAGATTGCCGAACATCCGCAATCACAGCGTTACGGCTTTCTTTTTCCTGCAGCTGCGCCTTATTCTGTTCCATGGTTGCTAGTGGCAGTGCATTTGTCAGATCGTCCAAATAGCGCAGCCCATCAAATTCTCCTTGAAGCAGTGACTTCGGAATTGGAATGAATCCTAGCAGCATAAAAAATCCCTGCCAATCCTCCTTCACACGCCCCAACGTTTCGTCATAGCCCGCCTGAAACAGCTCCATATCGATCTCTTGCTCTTTAAATAACCCATCCATCACCTTCATGCGGGCTGGGCCAAACTTGCCACTATATAGATTACGGGTCGTGTTCAGCTTCTCATCCGCCAAACGACGAGCCTCCGTATCTCTTAGAAGACTTAGTGTAGTCTTTTGACCCATTGCTATATAAGTAGGAAGCATCCGTTGGTCCAAATCCGCGTAATCAGGTTGAAACGAAAGCTCCACTTTATTTTCCATATCGAGTTGAAGTAGTTTGCCTAATGCCAAACGGCTAGACTTCGCCGTCAATTGGGCTTGTTTGTAATCTGATGCTGCCTTCTCTAACGCTTTATCTACTTTCTCTTGTTCCGCAGCATCTGCGAGATTGTATTTCCGCTTCTTATTAACCGTATCGACAGCTGCTTTGGCTGCGTCATATTTCTTCCGAGAAAGTTCCTCCGCAACAGCATCTTGATAGGCGGTTAAATAACTTTTCTCGATATCATATCGAGCTGTATTCGTGGACTGCCGCAATGTTTCCTGGGCAATAAACAACTGTGACCTGGCGTCTGGCACCTTCAAACGGGTGGATATATCCTGGCCTAAATTATGTGGCTTTGCGAATAAGCCAGATGCTTTCGCCTCTTCATTATTGACCGTATGCTGAGCTTGCTCTAACTCGATCCTTTTCTTCAAAACATCCGTTCTGGCGTCGCGCAGCTGGGAGCTCTTCTGGAGCCCCTGTTTGACAGCTTCACCCATGGTCAAAGCCTTTACCGTCGCAGCTTCGGCCCGAACGCCAATTGCCATGAATGAGGATGTTGCCACAACGCATGCCAGCCCTATTTTCGCAATTTTCAAACCAATCAGGATAAACCCCTCCGCTCACGTACTTCTCTCTCTTTATAGTACAATATCTCTACCACTCTCGCATCCATTCTTTGGAGAAAAATAGCGAAAACAATCGAATAGAGGATTAGATTGCCGCTTATTCCCTTTTCTAGTAGTATAAAAGAATGAGATAAGCGAAATTTGCCGAATATTGCACGGGAAATAATTTCAAGGAAGGGGCATCCATAATGGGGAATCTAGTCTGCGGCGGTGCGATGCTGCAATGCACATTCGGTGCTGCACCTGGCTCGTTAATGGTGCTTCCTGCAAATATGGTCATGACCGCCATGCCGATTGCCAACATTATGGATAATAAGCCCATGGTAAATATATTGCCGTTTGGCATGTGCAATTCAATGGCGAATCCGATGGTCGCAGCTGCAACAGCCGCAGCTTTTGGTGCATTGACACCGATGCCTTGCATCCCTGTCACCGCAGCCCCTTGGGCTCCCGGGTCTCCAACTGTCCTTGTCGCGAACATGCCTGCTTTAAACAACAGTTCCAAATGCATGTGCAATTGGGGCGGAGTTATTTCAGTTCAACAACCTGGTCAGATGACGATTCAGGTCCCATAAATTCTTCTTTTTACCATTGAAATAAGGAGTGAGAGCATTGGAGCCGATCAAAACGATTGAGAAAGTGCTAAGGCCTATCGTAGCACCTTTCATCGGACATGTTATGAAGGCTATCTTGACCGTTGGAAGATTGCCTAAGCTAGCGATTATTAAATTTCAACAAATGATGCGGGTCATGCTGCAGACGCGCGAATCCTCTTTAAAAAACTACGTTTTGCTCGGCTCCTACTACATCTCCAAACGACTTCTTGTTTTCATCCTATTGTTCATCTTAGTTTTAATTTTCTTCATTTTTATCCGACCTCCAAAGATCGTCAACAAATGGTTCAACCGCGTGCCCGTCTTGCAACAAGACACAGCTAAGCTTACAACGTTCTCCGGTAATGGAAAAATTGTCGATCCCAAGAAGGAAGCACGCTACGTAGGCGATCTTGTAGATGGTCTTTATTCTGGCAAAGGTAAACTGTATCATACCAACAGCGTTCTCGCGTATGAGGGTGATTTCGAGAAAGGTCTGAAAACTGGAAACGGCGCTCTCTATGACGAGCAAGGACACCTGACCTATAAAGGCGCCTTTACTGCCGATGTGTATAATGGAGCTGGCACTTTGTACGATGAGAAACAGAAAGTGATTTATAGCGGTGAGTTTCAAAATGGCAAATTCGGCGGTGCGGGCAAATTGTTTGTACCGAGCGGCGATCTGCTCTATGAAGGAGCCTTCAATGGCGGCATGTATAATGGCGCTGGGAAGCTGTTCGCCCCAGGGGGCATTGCCCAGTATGAAGGCGAATTCGCCGCTAGTTTATATAACGGGGCAGGTAAGCTTTACGATGCGAAGGGGATCCTCATCTACGAAGGCGGTTTTAAGAATGGCAGCTATTCGGGCGAGGGCACGGAGTTTTACCCTAGCGGCATGATGAAATATAAAGGCCAATTTCTTGTAGGCCAGTATAACGGCGAGGGCACCTCCTTTGATGAAAAAGGCGTGCCGCGCCTCAAAGGCGCCTTCCAGAGCGGCGCCCTGACTGGCGCTGGTGAAGCGTATGACGAGTTAGGCAAACTCGTCTATAAAGGCGACTTCAAAGCCGGCGTCTATGACGGCCTTGGCACGATGTTTGACGCAGACGGCGCGCCGCTGCTGCGGAGCTTCTTTGCAGGCGGCGCAGTCAGCCTGCAGGGCTTCATCGGTTTGTCCAGCAAAAAAGTCGAAGACTTGCTGGGCAAACCGGCGGAAGTGACGCTGCAGGATGACAGCGTCATGCTCGCGGGCCAGGAGGCGGCTGTCGCAGACGCCTCCGACGGGGTGCCAGCCGCAGAAGCAGGTGCGGCTGATGGTGGGGCAACGGCGTCATCAGTGCCGACAGGCGTGAAGCTGCTGCTGAGCTATCCGGCCTACCAGCTGTCGCTGCTGGTAGAGCCGTCGAAGACGAACCCGAAGGAAGCGGTCGTTACGTCGCTTAGCATTTGGGGTTCGAAGCCTTTGGCGCTGCTGCAGCCTGGCATCGAGACCTTCAAGAAGCTGAACGAGCCCAATGATGCTGGCTATCGTGTTATGGAGTTGGAAGTCGGCGCTGGTGCTGGCGCGTATAAGAATACCTACTTTAAAGGTGATTTCCTCTTCACACTCACCCATTTTAATAGAACGAAAGAAGCTCACCTCCTGCAGGTGAGCTCGACGAAATGAGAAAAGCCGGGGGCCGAAGCCTCCGGTTTTTCTGTGCATGCCCATTCGGTTAGACTAACGGACACAAGGAGCGTTATTTGCTGATTAGTGTGCTCAAATATGCCTTCTGAGGGTAAATAACAGCCGTGTGGTCCGTTAGAATTTGCTATCTTATTTTTTCGTCAAATAACGGTTATCGTGACCGTTAGAAAGAACTTCCCCAGCCTCATCCTTATCTAATTGACTAGCAAACAACACAATATCCTCCTTGGTTAAAGGAGTAACGAGCGCTAATTCCTTCCCCAGCGCTGTTTCAATCTGCTCACGAGCTTCCTGCGTTCGACCGAGTTTATGAAGTGTTTGTGCATAGAAATAATAGGATTCCGCGTGCTTAGGCGTTTTCGCAATCACCTTGGTGTACATCTCATCTGCTTCTTCCAGACGACCGAGCATATAGTAGTTTTGCGCTAAGTTATCCATAATGGTTAGATCGTTGTCATTGTACGCGAAAGCCTCGAGATTATAGATAAGCGCTGCTTCCAAGTCTCCTTGCAAAATTTGAAAATAACCATAATTCCCATAAACCAGCGTATTCTTGACCTCGTTCGCCAGCTCCTGTAACAGGTTCAAAGCCTCGTCCCGCTTGTTCTTCAACCAGTACACCGTTGCCACATTGAGCCTCGCTTGTATACGGATATCCGTAGTATTCGTTGATTGTAGAACCTCTTCGAACATTTGCTCAGCCTTGGTAAGATCACCTGTCTTCATTAACAAATAGCCATATCCAATCTGATGTTTTGGCAGAAAGGCTTTGGAGACATACGCTTTTTCCATCCAAACCAACGCTTGTTCCCGATCCCCCTTCATATAGGCCAGATTGCCTCTATGAGCATACATAGCAGATCGGTTCACAAAAACAAAATAGCCTAGAATGATTAAGATCGCAGCTACCCCAACTAGCCAGTTAACCTGAAAACCCATGACAATCACGACAATTACAACGATTATTTTAAGAAGACTTTTGAGGATAGGCGGCATGCATACTTCTCTCCTTTATTAACTCTAGTAAGTTAGCAACATTGTACCAAAAAAATAGACACTTCTCCTAACTAAAAAAAGACCAACACCGCTCTGTTGTTCAGATGGCGTCGGTCTCGGTCTCCTTACATCCTACGGCAAAGCCAATTTCCCCATGATCGTCGGTCTCTCCGCTCCTGTTGCAGCAGGAATATTGTTCGGCTCTCCTTGGATGAATGCATTGCCTAACAAGGCAAAAAGCATCGCTTCCTTCGCATCGCAGGAGATGCCGAGCTCGTCTGATGTGAGAATGGTCTGGTCTGGCAGCAGCTCACCAAGCATACTAAGAAGCGTGCGATTATGAGCCCCGCCTCCACTTACAATCACTTCCGCAATATCATGCTGTGGAAAAATAAATTCCTGATATCCGCGAGCAATGCTGTGCGCAGTAAAAGCTGTTGCCGTCGCAACGATATCCTCCTGTGGAACACCTTGTTCCACAGCAGATGCCAGCCATGCTGCGGCATAGGCTTTTCCGAAGATTTCGCGTCCTGTCGTTTTGGGAGGCGGTTCTTGGAAGTAAGGATGTGCAAGCATATCCGCTAGCAATTCCTTATGTACCTTGCCTTTTGCTGCCCAATCTCCGTTCGCATCGTACGAAATTCGTCCCTCAGATAGCTCGTATACGACTTGATCCATGATCATGTTTCCCGGGCCCGTGTCAAAAGCAATCATCCCGCTAGCCGCAGCAGGAATGGCTGTGCAATTCCCGATCCCGCCTATATTTTGAAGGATGCGCCCTTTGATCGCGTCCCTAAAAAGAAGATAGTCACCGTATGGAACAAGCGGCGCGCCTTGCCCGCCAACGGCGATATCCGCTGTCCTGAAATCACCAACGACAGGTTTGCCTGTTCGTTTGGCGATCACAGATAGGTCCCCGATCTGCAGTGTCGATTTGGGCAGATAAGGATTCGTATCATCCGCTGTTGGGATGTGCCAGATCGTCTGCCCATGCGAGGAGACGAGGTCGATCTCCGCCATGCTCATGTTGGCAGCAGCGGCTGTTTGAATGACGGCATCTGCGAAACGCTCCGCAATGGCAAAGTTCATACCGCACACCTGCGCCACATCGGAGTGTTCGATCGTGCATAACAGCTTGAGCTTCTCGCGAATTTCCGCTTCATAAGAAAAGCTCTCGAAATGGAGCAGCTTGATGCTTGTATCCAGACCGCGACCCTCCATGCGGACGATAGCGACATCGATGCCATCTAGGGAAGTGCCCGACATAATCCCTGCTATGGTCAGTGAAGTTTGATTCAGAAGTGTTCGAAGCAAATGATTCATCTCCTTGGAATTGCGTTACTTTAATTGAGAGAGAATGAGATTGTGCAGCCTTGGCCGAATCTGTAAAATGTGCTCCGTTCGACCGAAATGAACCCGATTTGTTAGCAAGATGATTTGCAAATCCTGCTCAGGATCGAACAAAAGGCTAGTACCTGTAAACCCCGTATGACCGAATGAATTCTCGGATATATAGTCACCGCCGAACCAGAAGCTTCTCGGATTTCTCAGCAACCAGCCTAACCCCCGAAATTCTTGATCTTGAGGGGTAAAGTTACGAGATGACAGCTCGATGGCTGCCCTGGAAATAATTCGTCGGCCCTTAAAGACACCCTTCTGCCGAATCATTTCAGCATAATTCGCCAAATCGTGAGCCGTTGAGAACAACCCCGCGTGACCGCTTATGCCATTCATAAGCTCCGCTTTTTCATCGTGAACAATGCCTGACTTGTACGCTTGACGCTGTTCTGCAAACTCGGTAACCGCATAGCGTGTTCCTTCGAATTTCGGGCAAAAACCTGTTTCCGACATCTCAAGCGGATCAAACAGCTCCCGTTGGAGATAGGTGGCAAACGCTTCGCCAGTCACGGAATCAATGATGAGGTAGAGCAATATCATACCAATATCACTATACACAACCTTTGTCCCTGGGGGATGAAGCGGCCGTTCGTTTAAGATTCGCTCCACCAGCTCATCCCGGGATAGATGCATCATCCCTCTGATACCCGGGATATCCGCCTTAAGCCCTGAGGAATGCGTAAGCAGATGCAAGATCCGGATAGGTTCTTCCTGAAGGAGGCGAAATTGAGGTAAAAAGACCCCGATCGGATCAGCCAAAGAAAGTTTTCCTTGATCCATCAATTGAAGCACCGCCGGCAGCGTTGCAACCACTTTGGTCAGTGAAGCCAAGTCAAATACCGTATCAGTGCTCATTGGAGCCGTTACCGGATATACAACTCGACTGCCATAAGCACTTTTCAGCAGTTCCTTCCCTTTATGAGCTATATAAAGAACTGCACCAGGTAGATGTCCTGCATCAATTTGTTGTTCGATGAAGATGCTTATTTTTGCAATATCCATATTGGACATAACGGCTGAGCTCCCTCCACTTTCTTGACTAAGCGGCACAGCACGAGAAGTTAGTTGAAAGAACCTAAAAATATCGACTTACTCATTCCAATAACCTGTGTCGCGCTCGTGCAAGTCGAAATAATCGACTTAATCACTCCATTAGCCCATGTCGCGCTAGCCAAGTCGAAAAAATCGACTTACTCACTCCAATTGCCCATGTCGCGCTCGCGCAAGTCGAAATAATCGACTTACTCACTCCAATTGCTCATGTCGCGCTCGCGCAACTCGAAATAATCGACTTACTCATTCCAATAACCTGTGTGGCGCTCGCGTAAGTCGAAATAATCGACTTACAGCTTCCATTATTGTCCGTTCTCCCATCGCCAGCCTGCAGGATAGTCAGCGCCAAGCGCCACCGGCAAACGGCCTTGCGGTGTCAACATTCCGAGCAGGGAACGTGCCGTACTATTCAGCGCCAACGGTCGGCTTTCATAAGCCGCGATGAACGTGGATACGTCTGGGAACTCCAGCAAATCATAAGGCACGCGCAGCGCGACGACGACAAGCGGCTTGCCGAGCGTTTGCAGCTCGCGTACCAGCTCGACCTGCACAGGATGGAATCGGGCGTTATACGTCCCGATGACGATCTGCTCCGCAGCTCCCGCATCCGCAAGCACATCTGCGCGGAGCTCGCTCACCTTCGCAAGCGGGAGCACGCGATCGATCACGTCCAAGCCGTTTTCGGCCAGCGCAGCTCCCAAGCTTGTGACACCGGCGTAAGCTTCGTCTACGCCCGACGAAACCGCCGCGGCCACGGTGACCACAAGCGTCCGTACACGCGGCAGCGGAAGCAGCTGTTGCTCGTCTTTGACGAGCGTAATGCTCGCTTCGCTGAGGCGCTGAGCGACCGCACAATGCGCCGCGGTCCCGACTTCTTGCGCAGCTGTCGCATGTGGCTGCTCCGCGATTACCCCGCGGCGCGCTTTCAGCGCGAGCAAACGCTGCACAGAGGCGTCAATATGTGCTTCAGTGATACGTCCTTCCCGCATAGCTTGCTCGATTGCTTCTATGGCACCAACCTGGAGGTCGCGGCGATGGCTGATTAACACGAGATCAGCACCTGCTTCGATCGCCATGACAGCAGCGGCAACCGTACCGTAGTGCTCGGAGATCGCGTGCATCTCCATGCAATCGGTCATGATGACGCCATCGTATCCAAGCTCCTCACGAAGCAGTCCAGTCAGAACTGTCTTGGACAGTGTAACAGGCAGCTTGCTAGGCTCTAATGCTGGGAAATAAATATGCGATGACATAATCGCATCGACACCGCTCTCTATTGCTGCTATGAATGGCACAAGCTCCACAGCGCGAATCCGCTCTTCATCGTGCGTAATCGTCGGCAAATCCAGATGGGAGTCCACATTCGTATCCCCATGACCAGGAAAATGCTTAGCGGTTGCCACAACATTCGCATCTTGAAACCCCCGTACAGCCTCTCGGCCATATTGAGCCACTAGCTCTGGAGATTCACCAAACGACCGCACGCCAATAACCGGATTATCTGGGTTATTGTTCACATCCAGATCCGGTGCAAAGTTCAAATTAATACCGAGCGAACGCAGCTCTTTCCCCGAAATAAGGGACGCTTCATAAACGCCCTCTGGACCTGCATCCCCCGCAGCCAGTGCCATAGATCCAGGCATAAGGGCAACCCCTTCAGTAATGCGGGCAACCATACCACCCTCTTGATCGATGGAAATCCAAAGCGGCAGCGTACCGTTACGCTCCGCAATAGCCTGCAATCTGCCGGATAACTCAGCAACCTGCTGGGTATTCTGTACATTCCGTGCAAAATAAATAACACCGCCGATGCGCTGTTCCGCGATTAGCGCTTCCAGCGATTCCGACGGTTCTAGACCATCAAATCCGCAAAGAATCATCTGTCCGATTTTCTCTTGCAGCGACATCTCATGAATTTCTCTCATGCTCCCTACCATCCCTCGTCACATAATCACTGCAAACGGTTAAGCGCCATTTGTGCGGCACCGCTAGCTGCATCTCTCTTCGGTGTTATACAGGTCATAGCTGGATAACGTTCTTTTAGCAAATTAATAAAAGTTGTCTGTATAAAGCTATTCTTTAGCAGCGCGCTCCCAGCTATCGCCAGGCTTCCTTCTTGCATCGATAGTCTTTCAGCTACCGGTACAACCAGTTCGAGCAACGAACGCGCACTTTTGTCGGCGATAGCCAATGCCGCTTCATCCCCAAGTTCACAAGCTTTCGATAAAATAGGCGCCAATGCAGCGATATCCTTTTTATTGGTCTGTTTATCATAGACAAACCCGATGATTTGTTGAATGGTTGTCATACCTAACTGTTCAAACACCATCTTCGTAATCACAGTCTCAGGCAACCGTCCATCATGAGCACGTACAACAACAGAAAGCAGATCCCTACCGATACTGTAGCCGCTGCCCTCATCATCGATGAGGTAGCCATAACCGCCAGCACGATGGATGTCACCAGCTTCATTTTTGCCATAGCAAATCGAACCTGTACCTGCAATTAAAATGATCCCGAGCTCCCTGTTATGTGCGCCGCAAAGCGCAGTATCTTGATCACCGGTTATGAACAGCCCACCTTCGTAGCCGCATGCCCGAACACTGGACTCCAAACGGGTCTTAACCGTTGGATTGCTAATACCAGCCGCCCCGATGCACACTTGCGCGCAATGCTGAAGTCCATCGCATACGCTAGCAATCGTACGAAAGATCTCCTCTAGACTGGCCCCAACACTCGTCTCGTCCTGCCCATTATAGTTAATGGCCCCCGACGTAAACGTGTGAACCTCGTGACCGCTCTCGTCGAGAATGGTTACTGCGGTTTTCGTACCTCCGCCATCTAGTCCCACTGCATATCTCTTCATCTATTAAACGTCACCTCCTAATGCTCTAATATAGATGATACTGCTGCTTTCTTTTTGCAAATTCAAGGCTCTCCTCACGGAATTGTTCCAGCATAGCCGGAATATCAACCTGAGTCTCGCGGTAGTGGCTGCCGCCAGCAAGTAAATCAATGAAGGGTCTTGAGCCCTCTTTAAAAGGAGGTAAAAATGAAAATTGCTCATAATTTTTCTTAATCGTGTACATCAGCGTAACGCCAATATCGATGGGACGAACCGCGCGGTTGTCGAGTACATGAATTTGCACGCCTGCGCATTGCTCTCCCTGAAATTTGGAGAATGACGGCTTAAAATAAACAGGACGGAACACGACGCCAGGCAACTTTTTCGCATTCATTTCATCTGCTAACTGGTGCGCATCAATGAACGGAGCACCTACGATCTCAAACGGGGCTGTCGTTCCTCTGCCTTCCGATAGATTCGTTCCTTCAATAATACAAGTGCCGGGATACAGCACCACTGTCTCAAATCGAGGAATGCCGATGGAAGGCATAATCCATGGACGTCCTGTATCCGAGAACAGCATGTTGCGTTCCCAACCTTCACAGCGTACGACATGCAGCTTACAATTCAATTTCCTTTCATCGTTCGCCATCATAGCGACTTCTCCTGGCGTCAGTCCATATCGCACACTGAGCGGGTAGTTGCCGACAAAGGATTCGAAGCCGCTTTTGAGCACATTGCCTTCTACTGTTACGCCATCCAGTGGATTGATGCGGTCCAGAACGACAAATTCTTTGCCAGCTTGTGCACAATCTTCCAAAGCATAAAGCATCGTATAAATGAAAGTATAATAACGGGTCCCTACGTCTTGAATATCGTAGACGATGATGTCGACCTCATCCAGCATTTCCTGTGTCAGACGTTTGGAATCTTTCCGATACAAGCTATAGACGGGAATTCCCGTCAACGGATCCACATACGTATCGACTAGCGCACCTGCTGCTAGATCCCCACGCACGCCATGCTCTGGTGAAAACAAGGCAACCAGGTTGAACTTCTCATGAAGGATTTGTATGGTCGATACAAAATCCTTGTTTAATCCAGTAGGTGCTGTAATCAGTCCTACCCGTTTACCTTCGAACAAATGAGCATACCGTTCTATACAATCGATACCATTTAAGATCATCGCTGCCTCCCCAAATCGCCTTGATTTTAAAATGACTGCAACAAGCTCCACGTCTCGTTACAGTCATTTTAAGTTTTAATATAGAGATTTATAATTCCGTTTGACGAAGACGCATCGTCTCTTCTGGAACCATGAAAGTTTCTGCATATTGCTTTCTAGCTTCGATTCCGCGCACTCTTGCCAAATGCTTATAGTACTCCAAGTAAGGGAACGACTTACTTCCCGTCACGAACCAGTGAGTAGATACAGCCTTCACCCATAGATCATAAGCTTCTTCAGAGAAATCCACGTACACGTACGGGCGATAATCGACAGCATCTTCCCAGTTCTCGGCATAATACAATTTAGCTGCAAAATGAGCTGGAAGCTCGCGTTCAAATGTAGGTAAAGCTGCATAGAAACGGGCATCATTTACGATGCGATGAGTGGTCATATGATCTTTGTGCATACTGTTTTTGAAATGCGTAATAATCACATTCGGTTTCACCTGACGGATCACATCGCAGACTCTGTAGCGCATATCATCATTATCTTGTAATTCCCCATCGGGAATATCAAATACGATCGCCTCGCCGCCTAGCATTTTGGCAAATTCATTAGCCTCATTAACCTTCTGCTCGCGGTATTCGGACATGGATCTACCTGCGGGAACACCTCGCTCACCTGCTGTTAGCGCTAAGGTCACAACACGATCACCTTTCAACGCATGACTTGCTAATACGCCGCCTGCCGTGAGCTCCATATCCCCCACATGTCCGCCAATACCCAAAATAGTTAGCTTCTCACTCATGATTCAAACTCCCTTCTCATAACAGCAAATTGTTTAACAGTTTGAAAGCCAGCTCGCTCGTAAATACGAATCGCCGGATTCGCACTGCCTGTATATAGTGACATATAATCGGTCCCAATCGCTTGAAAAGCTTCGCATAGCTTAAAGAAAAGAAGGCTCCCTAAACCATGGCCCTCATGGTCAGGAAGCACACCGATGCCGGCAAAATAACCACGTCCATTCGCTTGTCGAATGACCGGTCCTGCGAAGCCAATCGCTTTGTTTCCGAAGGCTGCAATGAGTACGGGCACACCTTGCACCGTCGCTCCACCGATCTCCTTTTGCCATAACGGATTCCCGAAGCCCTCCAGCATGTCTTCCACACCAACGTGCTTACCCGGGTCGAACATCGTGATCGTGTACCCTTGGGCGCTTGCTTTTGCTTCTTTCACTCCGATTTCCTCGGGAATCATGAACTCGGACAAATGGAGATACATGGCACATTGCTTCGCACGCTCCACATAACCACGCTTCAGTAAAAACGCATACAGCTTGCTTTCCACAGGTACACCTGGGGCATTGTTATGCTCATGCTTAGGCGTTCCTGGGATATACCAAGGTAATAACATCGGGTTGAAGAAGAGGACATCTGCTTGCTTTTTACCCAGCTGTTTAAAACGGTTCTCCAAAGCAGTTAACAGCATAAAATAATTGTCATCTGTCTCCAAGCCGTTCGCTAACACGATACATGTGATATATCCAGCCACATCACCTAGGGGAAGATCATCGCCAGCGCACCCGCAGGCAAAACCGATGACCTTACCATCTGCAAGCAGTAAAAACGTTCCAAGTCTATCAAAATAAGGATTTCTCGCAAAAATATGATCAAAGCTTTGTTCAGTAAGTTCCTTATAGCCATCCTTCACCGCGGCTTCATTCCATAATGCGATGACGGCGTTACGATACGAATCGTCCCAAGTTACGAGCATGGTTGCAGCAGCCTCCTTTTGACCAAAGCCTTAGCCCTTTACCGCACCTACAGTTACGCCTTCCAAGAAGTATCTTTGTAGGCTAAAGAACAGAACAAACATAGGCAGTGCCGAGATTGTTGCCCCTGCCATCATTGGCGCGATCATGGTTGTATTTGCAAATCGGAAGCTCTTGAGACCGACTTGGATCGTTTGCATTTCCATGGAGTTAGTCACAAGCAACGGCCAGAAGAACGTATTCCAGCTCTCCATAAACGTCAGAATTGCCATAACAGCCATAACAGTTTTGGACAAAGGCAGAATGATTTTCCCATAAATCTGGAACTGATTGCAGCCTTCAATTTTCGCGCACTCCAAAATTTCGTTCGGGATGCTGCCCATAAATTGTTTAGCAAGGAAAATATTAAACACAGTAACTAAACTCGGTAAAATCAAGGCGCTGTACGTATTTTGCAATTCAAACACGTTGACCATCAAAATGTATAGCGGCACAAGCGTCACTTGAGTTGGAATCATCATGGAACCTAGCAGTAAAGCAAATAGAAAGCCTCTGCCTTTAAATTGAATTTTGGAGAAAGCGTAGCCCGCCATACTCGCAAAAAGAACGTTCGAAATCATTACCGTGACTGCAACAATAAGTGAGTTCAGCAGCCAACGAACGGAATTCTCGTTAAAGTCAAAAAAGTATTTGTAGGAATCAAGCGTAAACTTTTTAGGAATGATCGAATACTCGATCTCTCCGACCGCAACTGGATCACTAAGCGATGAAATGAACATGAAGTAAATCGGAAATACCGTCGCCGCAGCAAATAGAAGAAGGGCGATAAAAATGATCGCATTTCGAATCTTTTTCACTTTGGGCTTGCCTGCGTGAGTGCTATACAATGCCATTTATTATCCTCCCTCTCCTAATACTCGACGTCTTTACCAGCGTATTTAAACTGAATAAATGCAATGACGCCAATCACGACAGCCAGTAGCAGTGATTGTGCTGCTGCTTTACCGAAATCGAATATCGTGAACGCATTATCAAAAATGAGCAAACCAACCATCGTCGTTGCGTGATTCGGTCCTCCGCCTGTCATCAGGAATGCATTCTGGAATACTTGGAATGAACCGATGACGCCCGTCACCAATAGGAACAGTGTAGCTGGACGTAGACAAGGAATAACGATGTGCCACAGCTTCAAAAAGAAACCTGCGCCATCAAGCTCTGCCGCTTCGTAATACGTTTCGTCAATACCTAGCAAACCTGCTAAGTAAATAATAATGCTTGTGCCATGACTGGATAGCCAGGACATAAGAACCAAGGAGAACATCGCCGTTGCGCTTTGGCCAAGCCAGTTCTGATTCTCGAAACCAAAAAGAGCGATGAGTTGATTCATAATTCCGCCATCCATCGGATCGAAAATCCAGAGCCATACGACTGCCAAGGCGACACCCGAAGCTACCATCGGCAAATAATAAATACCTTTGAAAAACGACTGCGTTTTCTTCTTCAGCGGCAAAATCAAAATAGCAAGCACGAAAGAAAGAAACAAGTTAACAGGAACCGTTAACAGGGTATACACAACTGTATTGCGCATCGCTTTCCAGAACAATGGATCCGTCAATGAATTGACGTAATTGTCGAAGCCAACGTAGGTTGAGCCGAGCGGCTTGTATTTTTGCATACTAATGATGAAAGCACTAACGACCGGGTATGCATGAAACAACGCAAACACGATTAATGAGACGGCAATGAATGCATAACCCCACATTGCATCTCCACCTTGAAACTTCTTTCTTTTTATCGGTTTAGCGATATTATTCATACTTGTCACCCCCCTTTCAGAAACTTCCGCTTTAAAATAGTTCGGATAGCCGCGCAGCATCTGCTGCACGCCTATCCGAAGATAACGCTATGATATTAGTCTTTTGCAATTCCGTTCTCGCCAAACTCCTTGATTGCTGCCGCTTTCACAGCATCGTACATCGCTTGAGGTGTAATTTCACCTGCAAGTAGACCTTGGAATTTAGGAACGATAACTTCTGTTTCTAACTTAATTGCTTTTGCAGCCAAATCTGTCGGGATATCCGTACGGTTTGGCGTTGCATTTTTAAGCATGTTATCCACAGCTGCAATGTTGTCAGGATTTCTGTCAATCTTCATGCTCTCAGCAGCTTTTTTCGCGCTTTTCGTAATATGCGCAGCGAACAAATCGTTATTCGTCGCAGCTGCAACGTTACCGCTAGCCAAGAAGTAAGCTGCTTTTACAATGTTTGCTTTATGCTCAGCAGTCGGCTCTTTTTTACCGCGGAACGTCATGTAACCATCAACAACCGTGTTCGCGGAAGCTTTCGCACCTTGGAACGTTGGAGCAGGCAATACGATGTAGTCAACAGGAATACTGTCTTTTACAGCACTTGCGTCATTCGCTTTAAGCTTAGCATTGTTAGCCTTAGCGGAGTTTTCAAATACAGCAAGACCTTTACCTGTGATCATCGTTTGACCCGTCAAGAACATGCTCCAACGTTTACCTGCGTCTACGGAGCTAAGCTCTTTCGGCATGGAACCGTCGTCGATCAGTTGACGAAGATCTTTAAGCAAGCCTAGGTAGTTTTTGCTTGTGTACGCATATTTCATATCAGATGTGAATGCGTAAGGCATACCAGCGTTTTTCGCCATAATACCCAAGTAGTCAACCGCAGCTACACCTTTTACTGCAAAAGTAAAGCCATAACGCGTTTTACCGTTTTCAGTTACTACGCCTTTTTTGATCGCTTCACGGAATTGATCGTAAGTCCAGCCACTTGTCTGTACTTTTTTCCAATCAATGCCTGCTTTCTCCAAGAACTCTTTGTTACCGCCTAGTGCATGAACCTCCATGTAAGCCGGGAAGCCATATAGACCTTTACCGCTTTTCATGTAATCCAATGCCGTTTTATCGTAATCGCCTGTCATCTCAGCTGTAGCTACATCCGAAATGTCCATTGCCAAGCCTTGTTCAATATATTTAGGAATCGTGCCGGATCCACCGAAAGCGATATCTGGAGGGCTTCCTGCGTTCACTTGCGTATCCAGCTTTTGTTTCATATCTTCCCAGCTAGCTGGTTCGATTTTCAACGTTAGATTCGGGTACAATGCTGTGAAATCTTTAGACAATTGTTCGAAAGTCTTTTGGTAGTTCGGCGAAACCGGTGGAAGCAATGCTGTAATGGTATCTTTTGCAGTACTTGCAGTAGCTGCTGGAGCAGTTGTACCTGCAGGTGCAGTTGTTTCTTTCGTACCGGAACCACCACCACAAGCTGTTAACGCCATAGTTAGAGCTACAACAGAAGCTAATACGGGCAATTTACTTTTCATAAAAATAGACCTCCTAATAATTTCAGTTATTTACACAACTTGAACATAAGTACGTATGGCCTTCTTCAAACTACCCTCACACTGTGCTAATGCTTCTTCTGCTTCCTTTACTTCC
This sequence comes from Paenibacillus sp. J31R30, assembly GCF_059692115.1. NCBI lineage: Bacteria > Bacillati > Bacillota > Bacilli > Caryophanales > Paenibacillaceae > Paenibacillus > Paenibacillus sp. J31R30. The sequence continues at coordinate 207,563 of NZ_JCAUAV010000004.1, forward strand.
ATTCCGGTTTTGATCATCATAATCGCAAGCTTGCAATTCATAGATGCTTTCTCGAGATGGGCAATCGCAGTGGACTCATCCACCCCAGTCGCAATCCGAATGATGCGAACAGAGCGATCGTACAATTTGATATTACTAGCCTTCATGTCAACCATGAGATTATTATACGTTTTCCCAAGCTTAACCATTGTTCCGGTTGTCAGCATGTTAAGAACCAGCTTCTGTGCTGTACCCGCCTTCAGACGAGTAGATCCCATAATCACTTCCGGCCCAACCACTGGCGCGATGCATACATCAGTAACAGCTACCAATTTGGAATTTTTGTTATTCACGACGCCAATCGTTGCGGCACCAATTTCTTTCGCTTTCTTTAAACAAGCGATAACGAACTGTGCACTTCCGCTGGCCGTAATCCCAATTACCGCATCCTTCTCTGTCACTCCGCATCGTTCAATGAGAGCGACCCCCTCCTCAGCGTTGTCTTCAAAGCCTTCCACTGCTGTTCGCAATGCGCCATCGCCACCGGCGATATGACCTTGCACCAACATTGGATCAATGCCAAAGGTTGGAGGACATTCAGAGGCATCAAGCACACCGAGTCTGCCAGAAGAACCAGCTCCTACGTAGAACATCCTGCCACCGTTTTTGAGAACTTGATGCAATATATCAACCGCTTTCATAATCTGCGGTATTTCGGCTCCGACTGCTGCTGGAACCAATGCATCCTGTTCATTCATCATCCGAAGCATTTGCTCTGTTGAACATTCGTCAATTGTCTGTGTCTTATCATTAATCTCTTCCGTAGTTAAACCCGATAGATACTCATCCATAGCTGTCCTCCTGCCTGCTGTACTCTTTACTGGTCTTATACTAACGAAAAATTTCATATCGGTCAATAGTTTTTGAAATTTTATTTTATGGTAAAATAAAATACTGGTTTTTTATTTCTTATTTTTCGACAAAAAAAAACGACGTCTGAAATGACATCGTTAGTTTGTTCTTAACGTTTATTTTCTATGCTTACTGCTGGCAATAATGTCGTGCGTTTTGGCCAAATACTTCTTCACATGCTTATACTCACTGCTCGCTACCCCGGCAAAAAGCATATCTATCACCGTCAGCATCGCGATTCTTGAGCCCATGGCGCCGCTTCGAATCGTCACTTCTGGTGTCGAAATACTAAGGACGATATTCGCATTATCCGCTAAGGCGCTTTTGTTATATTTGGTAATGGCGATAATCGTGGCACCATTCTTCTTCGCAATTTCCAATGTATCGAGGATCTCAATTGTGCTCCCCGAGTTCGAAATGAAAATGGCAACATCGCCTTTACCTAACAGCGTCGCTGCTGTCAGTTGACTATGTCCATCCGTATACGTGTGACACATCTTGTTGATGCGTGAGAATTTCTGCTCCGCGTCCATCCCGACCAAGCCGGAAGCACCGATCCCGAAGAATACGATCCGGTTGCATTCGACTAACACTTTGACCGCTCGGGCAACTTCATTTCTATCAATGACACTAAGCGTGTCCTCAATGGATTTACTGTTATTATGTGAGATATTGGAAATAATCGTATTGAGATCATCTCCAGGTTGAATATCGGTGTATTGGTCCTTCTGCTCCTCATCCATTGATCCCAGCGAGGCCGAAATGCTCACGATAAAGTTGCGATATCCCTTATATCCCATCGTTTTGCAAAAGCGTAGAACAGAGGCATCACTCGTTTTGGTGAATTGTGCAAGGCTCTTAATCGAAAGATGTGGAATCTCGTCCACATTGTCAAGAATGTACTCAGCCACAAGCTTCTCTACAGGAGTGAGGCTGTCTTTCATATCACGGATTTTGATTAAAATATTATCATTTATTGACATATCGGTTCCCTACTCACCATAGATTATCTGTGTTGAAATCACCTTCATCATACGTATAATTGGGCGAAAAAACAAGATACGCGTGCAAAAGAATTGTGAAATTATGTCGGTCTCAAGAAATTTTATTTCGAAAACTACAGCGTTTAGTGAAATTTATTTCCAATAAATACGAGAGCTAAACGTGGTCCGATTAGGAAAAAAAAGAAACCCCCAACTTTAAAGGTTGGGGGCATTTTTTATGCAGTATTAAGTAAGCGAAACATCCTGTTTGGCCAATCGCGCCACTTTAATCGATGCCAATGCATATACCACGAGTGCGCTCCAGATAAACGCAAAGCTAATGAACAATACAGGCGAGAACTTCTCTTTAAACATAAAGATGCTCAGCAGCAGCGTGATCGACGGGCCAATGTACTGGATGAAGCCCAGCATGGAAAGGGGTAATCTGGCCGCGGCTTTGGCGAACCAGAGCAGCGGCATCGCGGTAGCTGCACCTGCAAGGAGCAGCAGTACGAAATGCAGCGTAGGCAGCGAGCCTGCCGTCGATTGATGCGTCGCATAGAGATAGACGATGTACGCAAGCGCCAGCGGGAAGACGACCGCTGTTTCCCCTGCAAGTCCTATCGACGCGTCGTAGGATACTCTCTTTTTCACCAGACTGTACAAGCCGAATGAAGCTGCAAGCGAGAGTGAAACCCACGGGAATCGACCATAGTCGATCGTGGCGATCAGCACACCGATGCCGGCCAAGGCAACAGCCAGCCATTGCGCGCCTGTCGGTTTCTCTCGGAGAAACAGCACCGCGAGCATGATATTAAATAGCGGTGTAATATAATAGCCGAGACTTGTTTCGATGACATGGCCATTGTTCACGGCCCAAATAAAGATTAACCAGTTCGCGCTAATCAGCACAGAACTTGTTCCTACAACGAGCATCGTTCTCGGATTCGTGAGCATGCTCCAGAGCTGTTTCGCCTGACCTTTTCCCACGAAAATCAGAATCAGCATAAAGACGAATGACCATATCACGCGGTGCGACAAGATCTCACCCGCCATCAATGAACCAAAAAGCTTCCAATACACAGGCAGCAGGCCCCAAGCAATATACGCAATAATGGCATACCCAAGCCCTTTTTTCATCGCAAAAACCTCATTTCACATACAAGTAACACAATTCTATGAACCATAAAATTTGTCCGTTGGTTAATAACATTGCTTTATTGTAACATAGCTTAGGTGCAGCGTGTGTGAACAATGAGCATTGGTTAGAAGGCCTTCCCTCGTACGAATTGCTTCTGGGCGTTGAATACGAAATATTTGCCATCTATCCCTATGAAAGCGCTTTATGTTATGGTATTCGTATAGTCCATCCCTTTAGCATTGGAGCGATTGTTATAAGCGGTATCGTTTCAACTCCCACACGCGAACTGACAAACCGGCAAAAGTTTTATTTGTCTTTTCCTACAATGCCCGGCAATCTAAGCAATGTACTCATTCACAATGCTTTCTTGAAATACTATACCGATATCATCGGTTTGGACCCGAAGTTCGTGGGTCTCATCTATGCGATTTTTGGTATTTGGAACGCCATCAATGACCCGGCCATCGGCGTATGGCTGGACAGACGCAAATTTAATGAAAAAAGAGGAAAATACGTTTATATCATGCGGATGTGTGCGCCCGTCACTCTATTCGCAACCTTCGCCATGATTTTCGCGCAGCCTTCTTGGAACGAATGGATGATTTTCGTATTTCTGCTTCTCTTATTGTTCATTTATGATACTTCTATGACCACCTTCTCCATAGCGCACGCCAATTACAAGCTCATTGCGGCCAAAACGAATAAGGAACGTGTGGACGTAGCTGTCATGACGACTTATGTTGCGAACATCGGCGGCTTTTTAGGTACGTTGATCCCCACTTTACTGCTGGTCGGAAGCCACGATAAACGTTTGACCATGATCCTGTTCTGTGCAGTTCTTGTGATCAATTCCATTCTCTACTTCATTGCACTCAAACCATTAAAAGAAACAAGAGCGATGTACTTAAAAGAAAATTTGCAAATCGAGGAAAGAGGAGGCGTCTTCGGAGATGTTGCAGCCAACTTGCGTGATGCCTTTAAATCAAGAGCATTTGTAACCTTAGTTCTGTTTCAGATTTTAGCCATGGGTCCATGCGCCTTCTACTTTACACCCTTTCTGTATATGTCGGATTATGTGTTGAAACTCGAGGGCTTTCAGGCTACGCTGATGGATGTGACTATGGGTATTTCGCTATTCCTGACCGCGCCGTTGTGGGGACTATTGATCAAAAAGTTAGGAATGAAAATGTCCATTATGTCGGCTCTGCTCCCCTGTGCCTTGGGTTTTCTCCTTCTGACTTTCGTACATAATTTCTTCCAAGCCTTAGTTGCGTACATCATCATGTACGTGTTTGCGCAAGCGATCAGTATCGCGCTTAGCCCGATGATGGGTGCCATTATTGATGAGGATGAACAGCGAACCGGCCAGAGAAAAGCCGGCATGTTCAACGGCCTTGACGCTTTGTTGACCATTCCAGTATCCGGCATTCAGGCTTCGCTCTTCATGGCCACGATCAGCTATTTCGGATTCCAGTCCGGAACCAAAATTCAAAGTGATCAAGCGCTGATGGGAATAAAAATCGGCGCAGGCATACTCCCCTTAGTATGCTTATTGCTGGGTATCATTCCGCTCTTGTTTTTCCCGATTAACAAGAAAAAAGAACAGGAGCTTTCAGAATTCTCTCGTAATAGGCAAATGGAACTTGATTATTCTGACGAGTATGAATTCAAACAAGCCCCCAGCAAACGAGAAGACCATACACCTTCCTTATGAGAAAACCTCTATCAAGTCAATAATCGAAGGGACTGCTGAACGACAGATCGTTCAGCAGTCCCTTTTCTTTCTTCTACCTTCTACTTGTCTGATGCGCGATAAGATCCCGGAACCAATGCCCGCTATCACGAACGGTACGTTGCTGGGTCCTGTGATCCACATGGAGGAGGCCCATACGACAAGATAATCCGGAATTCCACTCAAAGTTATCCAACAGCGACCAATAGAAATAACCTCTGATATCAGAGCCCTCGTCAATGGCTTCTTTCAGCGACTTTAAATAGTAGGTCAGATAGTCGATACGATCCTTATCCGCGATCTCCTCTCCTACCGTACCGTTCTCGGTTATGTAGACGACGGGGTTACCGTATTCCTCACGATAGCGCTTAGATAGCTCCTTGAAACCTTCCGGATAGCCATTAGCACCGAGTATTGGATGCGAATAGCGATCGTCGGTGTAGCCTCTATCAACCCACGTTTTTAAGAAAGGAATATACCATTTTCTCGCGGCGAACACTCGACCGTAATAATTAACCCCCAGAAAATCAATAGGTTGCTTTATATTTTCCATATCACCTTGATGAATCTTGGGCGCGATCGGCCACAGCTTCGACAACAGCTTCTCCGGATATGTGCCTTTAAATACGCCATCCAAGTAGAACCGGTTAATGAACATATCCGCCATTTCGACCGATTCCATTTCCTTTTCATTAGCCTCATAACTAGCCGGGTAAATCGGAAACTGGCTTAGGGTAACACCGATGTTCAAATCTTTGTGCACGCTTCTCATCGTCTGCACGGCTAGACCGTGTCCAAGAAGTTGATGATGCGCGACTTTGAAATAGGTCCATGGATTTCGGATGCCCGGCGCGTGCTCACCAAGAAAGTGCCCCATCATGGCATGCTCCCAGGGCTCATTCAGCGTGATCCAATCCTTAACCCGGTCTCCGAGTCTTTGAACGACAACCCCGGTATATTCCGCAAAGTACTGCGCCGTTTCCCTGCTAGCAAATCCCTTATATTTATCAAATAGCGCATACGGCGTATCCCAGTGGAAGAGCGTTACGAACGGCCGTATCCCTTTTTCGAGCAAAGCATCCACCAAACGGTCGTAATAATCCAGACCCTGCTGGTTGACCCGTCCCCTGCCCTCTGGCAATACTCTCGACCAGCTGATCGAGAACCTGTAAGCATCCATGTTGAGATTGTTCATGATCTCGATATCCCTCTGAAAATCATGATAGGTATCGCAGGTTATATCACCGTTACTGCCATCTCGAATCTTTCCTTTCGTATGGGAGAACACGTCCCATATGGATAAACCCTTGCCGTCCTCATTCCAGCCCCCTTCGATTTGGTAAGCGGCCGTAGCAGTTCCAAACAGGAAGTCCTTGCTAAATTGCGTAAACATAGTTGGACGACTCCTTCTTTGTATTTATGTTTTCACTCAGCAAATGGAATCGCTTTCAATTTTCTTTATCATTTTATCATTTATCCAATTTAAACGAAATATCGTTACGTCAATAAACGGTAAAACGCAAAAAATCCCCTACAAGGGGACTTTTGAACTTCTTTATCCTTTTACAGAACCTGCCGCAATGCCTTCTACGATACGGTTACTCAGCAGGATGAAAGCGATCATGATTGGCAAAATACTGATCATCAAGGTAGCACCAATCGCTCCCCAATCGGTCGTATATTGGCCAACGAAATTCTGTACGCCAACAGTTAACGTTTTGTACTTTTCCGAGGAAATGAACGTATTCACGAAAATAAACTCGTTCCAATTGTAGATCATGTTGATGATAACAGCGGTAGATAACACGGACGCCGTCATCGGCAGCGTGATGCTGAAGAAGATGCGATTCACGGAGCAACCGTCCATAACGGCTGCTTCTTCCACTTCACGCGGCAGCGTGTAATAAAAGCCGAGCATGATCATGATCGTAATCGGCAAGTTAAAAGCAATGTAGGACAAAATGATCGACAACGGATGGTTGGTTAGGCCCATTTTCGTAAAGAGACTGAACAACGGAATGAGTGTCGAGTGTACAGGAATCATCAGCCCAACCATGAATAGTCCCAGCACGAACGATTGCAGCTTCCAAGTCATCCGGGTCAAGGCGAATGTGACCAAGCTGGCCAGTATGACCGTGACACCTACAGAAACTACTGTCATCCAGACACTGTTAAAAAAGTAGCTGTTAATATGGCCCTGCGTCCAGACCTTCTCGTAATTCTCCCAACGCAGTCTTTCGGGAAATGCCATTGGAGCAAGATTGAATATTTCCTCATTATTTTTCAGGGAGAACAGCATAAGCCACAAGAGTGGAAAAATCTGAATCACGGCGACAATCGTCAACACGACGTACAGAACGCCATATCCGATTTGTTCAGGAAGCTTGCTTCGCGGTGTTAGCGCCTGTGTCTGACCACGGGTAGTTTCGATTTGCATCAGTATCGGAGTCTCCTTTCATTACGAATATTGGATATCATCTTTGGAAGCTGTCGCTTTACGAATTAACCAAGTAGCCACAAGGCAAATCAAGAGCAAGAAGAAGCCGATGGCACTGGCATAGCCGAAATCATAGCCTTTGAACGCTTTGCGGTACATGTAGGACGCCATTACTTCACTAGAGCCGTTAGGTCCGCCGCCTGTCATCACGTAGATCAGGTCAAAATATTTCAACGATCCGACAACGGCTAGAACGACCGTCACTTTCATTACTTCTGCGATTAACGGAACGCGAATGGATAGCGCAATGCGCCATGGGCTGGCACCATCGATACGCGCTGCTTCGATCAGCGAAGTCGGCACATTTTTCAAAGCGGCATAATAGATCAAAATATAAAATCCGGCGTACTGCCATAAGATCGGCATAAAAATCGCGTATAAAACAATGGATGGATTGGACAGCCATTCGGGTGTATGCGTGACCCCCAGAGAAGTTAGGATAGAATTCAATACCCCGTTCGTTGGGTGGAATATTTTCAACCATAGTTGAGCGATTGCAACTGAAGAAAGCAGCATAGGAATTAGATAGATTTTACGGAAAAAATTAGCCCCGCGGATGTTCGCGGATAGCACCAATGCAACTAGGAGATACCCAAGCAAGGAGATTGTTGAGAAGACCGCCAACAAGAACGAGTGCTTCGCGCTTCCCCAGAATAACTTATCTTTAAGCAGTTCTGCGTAATTATGCAAACCAATGAAACTCATTTTGCCTACGCCATCCCATTTCATTAATCCGTAATAACCTGTCATCAAGATCGGCATATAGATCAAGGCTAAAAGCAGGAATAACGAGGGAATCACGTAGATCGCAATCATGGATTTATTAGACATGACTTTATCCATAAGTAGGCACTCCCTTTCTCAACCGATACAAAATAAACGGCTACGCTGTCCTATAGGACTAGTGCGTGTATCTAAAAATATAGCCGCCTTACCATGTGAAACAACTAATTCCTAATAGTATGACAAAGGACATACCACTTTGCAGGGATATGTCCTTGCCCTTATCGCTCGTATTCGTAAGATTACTTGGCTTCCTTCGCCAAGGCATCCTCATGATTCTTCGCAAAGACTTCCGGTGTCACCGCTTTACCATACAAAGCTTGAATCATATTCAAGTGAACTTCTGCGGAAGCAGGCTTCATTTGAACATCTGCGAACAGCGTAATGTTGCTCGCTTTGTTCAGCTCATTCAATAGGTCGATATACATTTGCGGCAGTTTCACTTTGGACGTGTCTACTTTCGTTGCTGGAATTACACCCGCTTCAGAAATAGCGTGCTCGCCCCACTTCGATACGAAGAAGCTAACGAATTTCTTGGACTCTTCTTTCACTTTGGAGTTGTTAGCAACGAACAAGCCTACGCCTGGTCCGCCAACCCAGCTATCCATGTTCCCTTTACCGCCTTCTACCGCTGGGAATTTAAAGAATCCGATTTGATCTTTGAACGCTTGTGGAACATCTTTGTTCGTTGTGTAGTTCGGTAATTCCCATGTTCCCATCATGTACATAGCTGCTTTACTGTTCATGAATTCAGCTTTACCTTCATCGTTGCCAAGTCCGTTAAAGCCTTTGTTGAACGCATTCATGTCCACAAGCTGGGAAACTTCCGAAGCTGCGCGAACCAAGCCAGGATCGTTGAAAGAACCTGAGCGGTCAATCGCTTTCTTCAATGTTTCTGGTCCGCCGATACGATCAGCAAGGTACATGTACCAGAGTGAACCTGTCCAACGGTCTTTGTTACCAAGTGCGATTGGTGCTACACCGTTCGAGCTAAGCGTTTTCACTATGTTTTTGAACTCATCGTATGTCTTAGGTGGTGTAAGATTATGTTTGGCAAAAATAGCTTTATTGTAATATACCGGAACGATGTTCAATTCGACTGGAAGACCATACGTTTTGCCGCCGAATGCGTAAGCATCTGTTGTGCCTTTAACGAACTTATCCTTCAAATCACCTTGAAGCAAGTCATCAAGTGGAGCAAACATGTCGCCTTTTACATAAGGATCCATGTAGCCTGCAGCCCATGTGAAGCCTACATCTGGAAGCGCATTCGAAGTGGAAAGCACTTTCATTTTATTCTTATATTGTTCATTCTCAAGCACTTCTTGTTCGATCGTAACATTCGGATTAGCCGCTTGATACTCTTTGATGATATCGTTTACAATTTTGTTTTGTGTTGCCGAGTTTCCAGTCGGCCAGAGGTGCATCATTTTAATAGTCACTTTTTTGGCGGGTTGAGCACTTGCTGCTTCGGTTGCTTTCGCTGATTCTTTAGGCGCTGTCGTTTGACTCGCATTATCTGTGGAGCTAGAGCACCCCGTCAATACCATGGATAGGCCAAGCATCGTTGTAAGCGACAATGTAAGCGTTTTTCTTACCATTTTTGTTTCCCCCTCAAATCATTTGTGTGCTACGTGTTTTATTGTAGCGCTTTCATAGAGGCCACAGGGAGTAACAGCTATCGGGTAATATTCCACTATTTCGAGGTATCTATCCGATCATCGGCATCCATAATCTGTTTCCGATACTGATTTGGACTTGTCCCTTCGTACTCTTTGAACAGCTTGATGAAATATTTCGACGTCTGATAACCGACTTGCTCCGAAATATCGGCGATGGTTAGCCTTGTTTGCAGCAGAAGCTCCTTCGCCTTCTGGATCCGGCTTCTCGTAACATATTCACTGAAGGTGAAACCGGTTTGCTCTTTGAAAAGCGCGCTGAAATAGCTCGGATTCAGATGAATATGGCTAGCCACCTCGCTCATGCCAAGCGGAGCTTGTAAATTTTCTTCAACATAAAGTACTGCCTGTTGGACAGGCGCACTGTAATTTTTGTCAGCGGTCTTCGCCTGCATCAGGCGAGTGTCCACCATTTTCTCCATCGTTTCTACGCGGCCGCGCTCTTCTTCAATGCGCAATGCTTGCTCAACGGCATCGATCAGCTTGCTCTTCTGGATCGGCTTGAGCAGATAGTTAACAACACCCAACTCGATGGCCGTCTGTGCGTATTGAAAATCAGGATGTCCCGAGATAATGATAGCCACGGGCTTATGGGCGAAACCGCGGGAACCTTCCACGACCTGCAGGCCGTTGATCTCAGGCATACGGATGTCCGTAATCAGTAGATGAACGGGACGTGAATGGAGCAGTTCAAGTGCCTCAGTCCCATTGCTGCAGCTGAGTATGGAATACCGACCAATCGACCAGGCTTCTAATGTTTTACGTATGCCTTCTCTTGTTAATGGCTCATCGTCAACGATGAGTATAGTTTTCCCCGATTGAATCATCGTTCTCCTCCTTATAAATCGGAATATCGAAGCTCACGCTTGTCCCATGACCAGGACTGCTAGTGATCGTTAAACCGCGATATTTATCTGGCAGTGATGGGTAGTAGAGTTGGAGACGCCGCTGTACATTGGAAATCGCCATGCCTTTTCCTTTGGAGGTAGTGGCATTGGTGTTAGGTGCTGTAGAGCCTGAGTTTACACTCGCGTTTGAGCTAGGGATAGGGCTGGATGAGCCAGATGTTTGGCCAAATGCAGAGGCAGAACCAGGGCCTGATCCAGATCCATTTCCAGATCCATAACTAGTCGCTGCGCTTCCGCGTTCCATCGACTCCTGCACAGCTTGGAGCGTCTGTTCATTCATCCCCGGACCATCATCTCGTACAGTTATGCGGAGCTCATCTGGTTCCAAAGGTGACGGCTCCACGCGAATCGTAATCAGCCCCACGCCAATTTTACCTTCCAAACCATGCAAAATCGCATTCTCCACTAACGGCTGAATAAGCAGCTTCGGAATATGCACGTGACTGTACATCTCCTCGCTGTCAATTTCCCAAATGAGACGCGAACCGAACCTTACACTCATGATGCTTAAATAACGCTTAATGTGCTCTAATTCGTCTGATAAGTTGACCCACACATCCTTGTTCGGATTCCCGATGACATAGCGAAATAAATCAGACATCGATACAACAAGATCCGCGAGCTCTTCTTCGTCTTTCTCCTGCAAGGACCAGTACAAGGCTTCCAATGTGTTATATAAAAAATGCGGATCAATCTGCGCTTGCAATGCTTGCAGCTCTGTTCGGCTTTGGATCATTTCCTTCTCGTACACGAGTTTAATAAGTCGATTAATATTGTCTACCATCTGATTGTAGGTCATGTTCAAATCGTTCAACTCTGTGGTGTAAGACTGCGTAAGATTGGGCGTCAGCACCCCTTGCCTTGTATTTCTCATGGCTCGCATCAGCCGCAGAATCGGCCTCGTAATCATCGAGGAAAGTAAAAACGAAAGAATGATAAATAGTACCAATCCGATCGCCCCAGACACGATAATCGCCCAGCGCAACACGGAAATCCCATCGGTAATATCACTCACCGGATACAGAATCATCAACGTCCAGCCCGTCTGGTCCGAATGCTGCTTCACCAGAATGTACCTCTTCTGCTCCAGCGTGACCTGCTGTGCGACAGTAAGCATTAGATCACTTATGTTAGCCTGCGCCTCACCATCCGAAACGATCGGCCTAGCCGAGCTATCGGCTAGCAGCATCAACTCGCGGTGTCCCGTATCTGGCAGCTGGCTTTGGAAATCAAAATAGCTGCGATTAATTCGCACCATTAAATACCCGCCATTCGAGAACCACCGGTCAATCAAATTGATCCGACGAATGGCTAGAACCGATTCTGGATTTTTGGGGTCGTTCCCAATCCAAACCAGCCTGCCCTTCTCACGATCCGCCTGCTCAATCCAATTCGGGTCAACGCGATCCGTTAACTTCTGCTCATCCAGTGGAAACATGCGCTCAAAATCAGTGGTATACAGCTCCACGTTGCTTACGCCGCTATAGGCTTGGATGTGATTGGCGATTTTCAAAAGCGATTGACGTTCGCTGAAGCTCATTGTTCTCCCTTGAACAGCTGAAAGAAACACTTGCTGGAGATAAACATCATTTACAGCTTGCAACGTTAGCGTATCAATTTGTGTTATGAGCGCTTCCAGCCGGCCATTGGCTTGGCTGGCGATTTGCTTCATCTGCGTCTCCGCCTTCGTATTGAGAAGAGTCGACACCGAGTTGTACGTAATAGCGCCTGCACAGACCAGGACGATGATCATCACGGCAATAAATCCCGCTAACATCTGATTGCGCAAAGTATTCCAGTTAGCTACCTTCTGCCACAAGCGGAGTTCCCCTTTACATGTATAGTGAGTGATTCGAGTGATTCGAGTTCAAGTGATTCGAGTGCTTTCAATATGCCAAATCATACTACATACGAGTTAGTTTGGCTATTAAACTATTGTGGATTTGCGCGTAACACTTTAAATCTTCACCAGAAGTTACGTTAGTCCGATATCTCCGAATTAATTCGGAGTTTACTTGTAAAAAAAGACCAATAGTCCGATTTTGCCGACTTATTTAACATCTTCCCGGCATGAGCAGTGTATTCATCGATTTAGTTCGGCTATTTATGACTAATTCGGATTTAAAGGTGCAGTCAATGAGATTAGTTCGGTAAATTCGGACTAATGGCTGGCTGCAGCGGAGTTATCCGACTTGGGCTAGTCGTAAAATCGGATAACTAGCTCAAATTGACTTGCGCTTGCAGTCATAAGCTTTTGAAGTCTGTAAGTCGATTTTTTCGACTTACACGTGCAGTACATGGGCTTTTGGAGTCTGTAAGTCGATTTTTTCGACTTACACGTGCAGTACATGGGCTTTTGAAGTCTGTATGTCGATTTTTTCGACTTGCACGTGCAGTACATGGGCTTTGGAGTCTTTAAGTCGATTTTTTCGACTTGCACTTGCAGTACATAAGCTTTTGAAGTCTGAAAGTCGATTTTTTCGACTTGCACGTGCAGTACATGGGCTTTTGAAGTCTGTAAGTCGATTTTTCGACTTGCGCTTGCAGGACATAAGCTTTTGAAGTTTGCAAGTCGATTTTTTCGACTTGCGCTTGCAGTACATAAGCTTTTGAAGTCTGTAAGTCGATTTTTTCGACTTACACGTGCAGTACATGGGCTTTTGGAGTCTGTAAGTCGATTTTTTCGACTTACACGTGCAGTACATGGGCTTTTGAAGTCTGTATGTCGATTTTTTCGACTTGCACGTGCAGTACATGGGCTTTTGAAGTCTGTAAGTCGATTTTTTCGACTTACACGTGCAGGACATAAGCTTTTGAAGTCTGTAAGTCGATTTTTTCGACTTGCACGTGCAGTACATGGGCTTTTGGAGTCTGTAAGTCGATTTTTTCGACTTGCGCTTGCAGTACATAAGCTTTTGAAGTCTGTAAGTCGATTTTTTCGACTTGCGTATGCAAGGACATGGTTTTTTGGGTGTGTGTAAGTCGATCTAACACGAAAACTACACCTTATAGTTTAACTATAGGGGTGACGATGGAACATTTGTCATGGCTGTTTTTTCGACTTATTTCCCAAACAACAAAAAAGCCTACCCCCGCCCTCACACAAAGTGTGGGTACGTGAGTAGACTTCATGACTTGAAAAAAGGCTTAGCGCTTTTTACTGCGATAAAAGAAATTCGGCAGCTTCGCTTCGTTCGAGTAATGCTGGTGGAAAATATGCGTCGTTGCCGGGGACAGCGGCGGAATCAGCCACGTCCAATCACCCGTGACGTCGCGCCCGCTCTTCTCCTCGTTGTCCTCGAAGCGTTTGAACTGCTTCGCCGCCGTGTGGTGATCGACGATGGCGACACCCTGCAGCTGAAACGAATGCAGCACCGCTACATTCAGCTCAACCAGCGCTTTGTCCCGCCATAAGGAAGACTCGCGATGCGTATCGAGCCCCATGATTGACGCTACCCGCGGCAGCATGTTGTACCTGGCCTCATCGGCAAAATTCCGCGCGCCGATTTCCGTTCCCATGTACCACCCGTTAAAGGGAGCCGCGGGATAGATCACGCCGCCAATCTCGAGGTACATGTTGGAAACCATCGGCACCGCATACCATTGCAGGTTCAGCTCTTCGAAGGCCGGCAGCTCCGGATGGGTGATGGCGACTTCCAAAATCAACGATTGAGGGATCTCAAACAGTCGCGGCGCTCGATCTCCCACTTGAATCATAAGCGGCAGCACATCGAAATGCGTACCTGCCCCTTGCCAGCCGAGTGCCTGACATTCCTTCGTGAAGGCTAGTGAAACAGGATCGCCCACGATGCCATTCTCGGTCTCATACCCAGCATAGCGAATCAGCTGCTCGTTCTTGATCTGGACGACAGCCTGCCCTTCTCTCGAAGGTGGGAATATCGTGATAACGGGGCGGATTTTGCCGCCATTCGTCGCTTCCTCGATATGCCTGAAAAGCGCGTCGGCCGCTGCCTCTTCCGTCTCTATATGACGAGCATCGTAAACACGGAGCGACTCCCAGAACAAGCGGCCAATGCAGCGGTTGCTGTTGCGCCAAGCCATTTTTGCACCATGGGTCAACTCTTCTAACGTGTGCTCAAACTCACCTTTATACTGAATGGCTTGTGTGATCTCAGCAATTCGCGCGCCGATTTGAGCCTGACTTTTGCCTAATTCGGTGTAGCATTCTTGTATAAAGGGGATCGCTTTCTCTAGTTGTTGATCCTGAACTTTCATGGGGATAACTCCAATCACTTCGCACTAAATTGGTCGGGAATATAGCTGATATGGGAGGTTGCGATAATCGTTAGCTCGCCTTTGTCTGCGTTATACTGAACGGCATCATCACCAACATAGAACCATAATTTCCGTGTAGGCTCATTCTCAAACTCTTGGAAAACAAATACATTCAGTTCATCTTTCCATTTCAAAAGCTCCGCAATCCGCTCTGGCTGATCGATCTGAACGCTGAACAACCATTGTTCGCCTTGCTGCTTCCACTCATAGGGCACGGGGTGCTTGCCGGTATCGATAAATGCACGTCCGCCAACCGCATGCTTCACTAGAAAAGTTTCCTTCATCGCTGCAACCTCCTCTATCTCCGTTATCTTCTTAAGGCAGATCAATAAGCATGAAATGTGTATCTTCCAGCGCGCGAATCGTCAGGATCGATTCATTTTGCATACGCGCACTATCCTTCGCTTCAAGTACCGCATCATTGGCGGAGCACTTCCCGCTCACGAGCATGAGGAAAATACGGCGATTCTCGCCTTGCTCGAATTGCAGCTCCTTACCCGCATCCAGCTTGCTGAGGTAAATGCTCATGTCTTGATGGATTTTCGCGATGTGAGGACCTCCCTCTGGTGTTACCACTGGCAAGAGATGATTTATCATCGCCTCCGGCTCATAGGTGACATTTTCAAAAGAGGGCTCCATACCCCGTTTTGCTGGCATAAACCACAGCTGGAATAGACTCATCGGCTCCGTTTCCGATGCATTATACTCGGCGTGAATAACGCCGCTTCCTGCGGACATCCGCTGCACACCATTAGACGCCGTTATGGCAACATGGCCGAGACTGTCTTCATGCTTGATCGCTCCGCTGAGCACGATGCTGACAATCTCCATATCGCTATGGGGATGTGGGCCAAAGCCCCGCCCTGCTGCGATATCATCGTCATTACAAACTCGCATAACTCCGAAACTGACATTCTCTTCATCAAAATAATCGCCGAATGAGAAGCTTTTGTGGCTCTTGAGCCACCCCATATCGGTTGAATTACGCGTGTTGGCTGGGAAAACTTGTATCACAGCAAATCGCCTCCTACTTTTAGTACCTTTAGCTTATCACACTCGGGTTCCTAACTTCCATGTCAGATCGGTGGCGAAACGAAGCCAGTTCTGTGACGATCCCTGTTCATGAGGGTGTTGCTTGCACTTAATTACTCTTTTCAATTAACTCCACTACTGTTTGATTCATCTGGTTATTATCTGAGCGCAAGTTGGAGAACTGAATAACACCAAGATCAGGAGTATACATATTGTTTTTATCGCCTCTAATCCAAGTAGATAGATCCAAATATTGCACTACTTTTTCATTCAAAACAAAAACGAGAAGACTGCTATTTTCGTCTGATAAGCGCAAAGAATTTCTCGTCCATATGTACCCTATTCGGTCATTGATTTGGGTAGGCGTTGTATAAGGACCGAACAGATATAGCTTATCCCATGAAAAGTCAGTTAGTTCTTTTATACGCATACTAGTTATCCCATTAATATGTACAGAATCGATGTGCAAACGGAAATTTCGAATTAAAGTTTGATGTTGAAGTTTATTGACACTCTTTGACTGTTGATCAATTAGTTTAATTACCGATAGACTTGTAGGAACTGACAGTAGAATCGAGAGCGCAATCATCCATAGTACTTTATACGATTGACGTAGCGTTAACAGACGAATAAGTACATAAGTAATAGACAGGGATACGAAAAATGGCAGTAAACTGATCGTAGTGTTCACGAGGCCAAAACCATTCTCCGTAACATCTAACACCTGATTAACAATTTGATAAACAAAATAGTAAAGGATTGATAAGACGATCCAAATAGTGCCGAAAATCACTTTCTGCGAATGCATGCTCTTACCCCGCTCCAAAAATCACGATTTTTCCCATTATCGCACATAAATGGCTTTTAGTTACATCTTTTTAGAGAGGCAGATAACCTCAGTACCTTATTTGTTGGGAAAATGCCGAGAAAGACGAAAATCGGGCAAATAGCGCACCATTGTGACGAAATATGGGAAGGGACTGTCTACAAGTAGATAAACCTACTTGTGAAACAGCCCCCTGATGCAGCTATGAATTTATTCCTCCAGTAACATCCACTGCTCATACAACGCATCCAACTGTCCCTGCACACTCTCCCGTTTCTGCCAAAGCTCCGCGAGCTCCGACGCAGTCAGACCCGCGCTCTCCTGCTGTAACCGAAGATCCAACACGGCCAACTCGGCTTCTACGCTCGCAATCCCTTTTTCCAAGATTGCTTTCCCTGGCGCGGCCGCTGGTTTACTCGGTTTAGCCCCCGATGCCTCGGGCTGCTTCGCTTTCACTTTCCCTATATCAGCGACCCGCCGCTCCTCTGCCAGAAGCAACTCCCGAGCGCGAATCTCTCCGCTCTTTTCTTTGTACGCATCAAAATCACCCAAATACATGGTAATTTTGCCTTTATCCAGCTCCCATATTTTGCGAGCCAACCGATTCATAAAATACCGATCATGCGTTACCGCCAGCACCGTGCCTGGGAATTCATCGAGTGCATCCTCCAGCGCTTCGCGTGAAGCGATGTCCATGTGATTCGTCGGCTCATCCAAGATGAGCAGATTCGGCTTACGCAGCACAAGCAGCGCTAATCGTAATCGTGTCCACTCGCCGCCAGACAAGGAGCTCACCGACTTGAACACATCCGCGCCATAAAATAAGTAGGCAGCGAGTCGCCCCCGCGCTTCCCCTTCTTCCAGCTTCGCTTCCTCGCAAAAGTAGGCTAATACGGATTTCTTATTATCCGCAGGATACGCTTGCTGCGCCAAATATCCGATGTCGACGCGAGCCCCGAGCTCGAGTTCCCCGCCATCGGGCTGCACTTCACCGAGCAGCATCTTCAGCAGCGTGGTTTTGCCGGAGCCGTTATGCCCGACGAGCATTACCTTCTCACCGTATTCGAGCGCTCCTCCCGCTTGCTGCAACAGTACCTTATCACCATATCGCTTGGTGACATTCTCAAAGCGCAGTACCCTCCGACCGGAACGGTCCTCCGGCTTCAAATCGAAATCAGCCGCCTTCGGATCCAGAACGGGACGTTTGAGCTTTTCCATCCGATCCAGCGCCTTCTGCATGGAGAACGCCCGGCAAAAAAACTTTTCATTCCCGCCTATACGCCCCCACTCGATCAGCTGTTTGATCGTCTCTTTCATCTTTTTGATAACCTTCTGCTGTTCTTGGTACTCCGCGAACTGCTGAAGCAGACGTACTTCCTTCTCCTTCACATAGCCCGAATAAGAGCTGTGATACGTAGTCGATTCACCGTCTTCTAATTCCACGATTTTCGTGACAACAAGGTCCAGAAAATAACGATCATGGGAGACAATGATACAAGCGCCGTCATAATGCTTGAGGTACTCCTCCAACCATTCCACGCCTGCCAAATCCAGATGATTCGTCGGCTCATCCAGCAGTAACAGATCTGGTCTTCCAATTAACTGGGAAGCTAACGTGATCTTTGTTTTTTCTCCCCCTGACAGGGAGGCAAAGCTCCGCTCATAAAACCCCTTCGCGATACGAAGTCCATTCGCTACCTGATCTATGCGCGCATCAAGCTCGTAGCCGCCTTCGCGCTCGAAACGCTCTTGCAATACGGCGTATCGTTGCAGCAGCTGATCCATCTGCTTCTCATCATTCATGACCGCCGGGCTCGACATTTCCTCCTCGAGCTGGCGCATCGTTGCGCGGCACGCAAGCAGCTCTTGAAAGCTCGCAGCCAGCACATCATACACCGTGTAGCTTTCCCAAGCGCTTGGGATTTGGGCCAAATACCCGATCCCTGTATCCTTCCGCACCGTAAGCTGCCCTTCATCAGGCTTCTCCATCTTGGCGATAAGGCGCAACAGCGTTGATTTCCCACTGCCATTGCGACCGACAAGTCCGACACGTTCCCCTTGATGAATTTCAAACGTAACATCCTCGAGCACCAGCTGTGCACCGTGGTATTTTTTTATATTTTGACCATTAACAATTAACATAATGAAGGATCCTCCTTGGTATGAAGACAGCCCCCACCTTAATCTTGGGTACACAAAAAGGCCGCAGGAAAAAATTCCCACGACCTTTCGGATACTTCCGTAGAGGGTTAAGGTAGGCGCCTTTTCGTGAGTTGGTAAACCGTATGCGCATAAGTGGACAGACCTCTCGCGTCTTTGACTTCTGCATGAACGATGCCAGCCATCGCAATGGGTAACTGGCTCACACGGTTGTTTACGAACTCTCGATTCATCCTACCTTCACCTCCTTCAAATTACACTCTGCTAAAATAGTACCATAACCAACGGTCAATTCGCAATGGACCCCGCAAAATCTGGGCTGCCATCGGCGTTGTATTTCAGTACACGTACGAAGGTGTGCCTGTTCGGATCATACAGCGGATCGCCTACAATTTCTTTATAATTTCTAGCATGGAAAACGAGAATGTCTTGGGTCCCGTCCTCCGAGACCGTGAAGCTATTATGACCAGGTCCAAAAAGACCGATGCTTTCGTTGGTAGTAAGCACAGGGCTTGTTGTTTTCACCCATGACTCCGGATCCAATAAATCCGCATCCTCTTGAGCCGTCAATAGCCCCATGCAGTAATTGAAGTCGGTGGCGCTTGCCGAGTAGCTGATAAAAATCCGACCATTTCTAATCAAAACAGCCGCTCCTTCATTTACCTTAAACCCGATGATCTCCCAATCAAACTCTGGCGTTGCAATCATGACTTGCTTACCGCTCAGTGTCCATGGGTTACTCATGGCTGAAATATATAAATTCGAGTTACCTACGATTGCAGGATCCTTCTGTGCCCAAACGAGATAACGCGTACCGTTATGCTCGAATGACGTCGCATCTAAAGCAAAGCTTTCCCACGCCGTTCGCAGCTGCCCTTCCAGCTGCCAGCTGCCTTCGAGTGGATTAGCCTCATCTGTCGTTAGCACAAACATCCGATGATCGAAGAGACCTTCGTTGGTTTCGGTCGTTCTCGCTGCTGCGAAATAAATGTACCAACTGCCTGCTATGAAATGGATCTCAGGTGCCCAAATATTCGCGCTTAAGGGACCTTCCGTCGGTTTACGCCATACAATTGCAGCCTTCGCTTCCTTCAAACCCTCAATTGTAAGTGAGCGTTTAAGCTCAATACGATCGTATTCCGGCACGGAAGCCGTGAAATAATAATATCCGTCTGTATGTTTATATACCCATGGATCAGCACGCTGCTCCAAGAGTGGTTTGATATAGCTAGTCTCCAATTTCTCCATGGTTACTCTCCTTTAATTTCATCCGTCTAAGTGCCCCAGATGTTAATGTCTTGCTCCTTATTCCTATAACTACCATGCGTCTCCCTTGCAACTACCCTTTCACGCCGCCAACCGTAAGACCTGATACAAAGAAGCGTTGGAAGAAAATAAATACAATTAGAATAGGAACGATTGCCAACACAGAGCCAGCAATGAGAATATCGTAGTTATTTCCGTAAGGGGTTACCAGACTCGCTAGTCCGATTGGCAGTGTCAGCTTTTCCCCTGTTTTGAGAACAATTAACGGCCATACAAAGCTATTCCAGCTCGCCAGCGCTTGCAAGATTGCCATAGCCCCGAAAGCAGGCGTCATTAATGGCACCATGATTTTGAAAAAGATACCATACTCCGAGCAGCCGTCGATTCGCCCTGCATCTAGAAAATCCTTAGGCAGCCCTTCGGCATATTGCCGGAAGAAGAAAATTGGCAGCGGTGCGACAACGAATGGGAGAATCACGCCGCTAAATGTATCAATTAAATGAAACGAAATCATCTGCTTATACAACGGAAGCATAATAATCTCAACTGGCACCATCATGACCAAAAGAACGAAGACAAAGATCAGATTTCGTCCTGCGAAACGGTACATCGCAAGTCCATAGCCAACCATCGAGGACAGCAAGAGACAGAAAACCGTATAGACTAGGGAGATCAGAACACTGTTCTTGTACCAGAGCAAATATTTCTTCGCTGATGCTGAAAATAGGAAGGCATAATTATGCATGGACAGCAATTCCGGTTGCAGCTTTACATTCAGCCCATATCGGAGCAACTCCTTCGAAGGCTTGAGCGAAGCCAAAGCGAGACTATAGAACGGGAAGAGCGCGAGGCCCGCTAGGACTAGAAAAAGCATCAAAAGCAGGAAGGAAGGAAAAGGCCTTTTCCGTTGTTGTGTGATCATGCTTAATCCTCCTTCCTGAATAAGCCGAAAAATCTCAGCTGAATCACATTAATCACCATCGTAATCGCGAGCAGAGTAATTCCAATGGCCGAGCCAAAGCCTAAATTATTTTTCTCGATCCCTTCGCGATAGAGAAGACCTATCATCGTAAGACCCATATCATTCGGTGAACGGTTGCCATTCCAAAGAATGTAGCTTTCCGTAAACATCGAATATCCGCCGTAAATAGAAATGGTGATCACATAAATCGCAACCGGCTTCAACAGAGGCAAGGTGATACGCCAGAACCGTTGCCATGCATTCGCGCCATCAATCTCAGCTGATTCGTACAGTTCATGCGGAATACTTTGCAGCGCAGATAGGAAGTAGATGATATTAACACCTGTAAAGCGCCATGTCGCCAATATAACCAAAACAAGCATCCCTGTTGTCGAATTCGCCAACCAGTTAATCGTCGGCATGCCTAAAAGATGACGGAATCCATTCATAACTGAATCATCCAAGCTGCCGAAAACAAGCCTGAAAATAGTTCCAGCGACAACAACAGAAGTGAGTGATGGAATAAACAAGGCAGAACGGAAGAATGCGCTTGCCTTCGTTAGCTTCGAATTTAAGAAAACAGCAAGAATAAGAGGAAGTGGAATGAGTACAAGCAGCGTCCAGAACGTATATCGGCTGCTATTTTTAAGCGCAGCAAAGAAAGTCTCACTCCATAGATTCTTATAATTAGCGAGACCAATATAATGAGTCTGCCCTGGCAATACTTCTTGAAAGCTCATATTGACCGTGGTAATTACCGGATAAGCAAAGAAAATCAGAAACGATAAGATAAAAGGCAAAACGAACACGTATGGGGCTACCCGAGATGAATACAGAAATTTATTCATACTGTTCGATCGTCACTCCTTTCTTGAAGCACTGAAAGCTTAACCCGAGGGACATTGGACCCTCGGGTACAGCCTGCAGCGGAACGCTTGGCGTTCGGCTTACTTAATATTTTTAACCGCATCAGACAATACTTGTTTAGGATCCTTCATGTCATTAAGTGCTTGGAACATCGCTTTCGTCTTAATATAATCCGACACAGCTGGTGTTCTTTCTTTGACATTCGTTGGCGCGATTTCACTCTTCACACTAATCAATACATCCCATAAATTTTTGCCGAAATAGGAAGTGAATTTATTGTCAGCTTTCAGTGCTGGATCGGACCAAACGTCAGAACGGATTGGATCAAAGCCAAGTTGGGACCAAATTTGGATATTGCCTTCTTTGGAAAGCTTTGCATAGGAAAGAAATTTTTTCGCGATGTCTTGATTTTTGGATTGCTTAGTAATGACAGTTCCCGTACCGCCCATACCGGATGAACGCATTTCACCTTGTTTAAATACTGGCATCGGTTTAATGATAATTTTGCCTTTCAGATCAGGCATGTAATCCGTGAAACGACCCATGTACCACATTGGCATCCAGACGGAAGCTGCGCCGCCTTTGTTCATGAAACCGTAATACTCTTCGGCATGGTGGAAACCGCCAGGAGCAGCCACCGCTACTTTATCTTTAACTAGCTTCTGTAAGTAGGTAAGTACCTCTGTATTGGCTTGATCCCCTAGTGTTACATTCCCGCTCTTATCCAAGAAGTCTGAACCATGCTGTACCACCATTGGCCAGTAAGACCACTGATCCGTCGTTTCTACGGTCGCCATGGGCTTGCCGGTTTTCTCAAGAACCTGTTTGCCCGCCTTTTCGTAATCGTCCCATGTCTTAATATTGTCAGCATTCACGCCTGCTTTATCGAGAATTTCTTTATTGTAGTAAATCACTTGAGCACCGACATGATAATCGATCCCGTAATATTTGCCGTCCTTCGCATAATTGTCCAGGCGAGACATAACGAGATTCCCTTTTTCTGGCTCTACGATATCATTCAAAGCTGCCAGTTGTACGTCGCCTTTTAGGTAGTTACCGATTTTGCTGATCTCGATATCAGCCATATCCGGCGCGCCTGTACCCGATTGAAGAGCTACTAACAATTTATTGTGATTATCATCATAAGGGAATGTTGTTGCTTCAATTTGAACTTGCTGTTCAGGATGGGCTTTGTTCCAAGAAGTTGCCATGCTTTCGAAGAATTTCTGATGCAGCTCATTAAACGTCCAAAAGCTTAATTTAACTGGAGTGCCGCTTTTGGATTCGCTATCATTTTTACTAGTCGTACTCGTTGAACAAGCAGTCAGTAATACCATGGATGCTAATATGATGGCCGATGACATTTGAAGTTTCTTCTTCATGTAAGGTATCCCCCTATGGAATATAGTTTTGAAAGCGTTTTAATAATTGAATTATATGACAAGTCGTTTTATATTCATATAATCAATTGGTATTAAAATTATAATTATTATACTTAATACTTGTTTATTTCCTTTCTCACCATCTCATTTTATTTTGGAAGCGCTTCATAACATATATTAGCTCACTTTTCAGTGCATTTATATATTTAATTGGTTATAAATTCCTATAAATTTATAATAATTATATTTTTTATACTCAGCATATTCCCTTTTTCGTCATTTCTCGTTACAATAGAATTAACAAATACATGAATTCAGGTGATGCCAATTGCATAAAATTCCTCTCTATAAGCAAATTTATCAATCAATTAAAGGCAAAATCGAGTCAGGTGAGCTTCGTCCGAAAGATCGCGTGCCTTCAGAACAAGAGTTCATGGATGAATATATGGTTAGTAAAATCACTGTCAAAAATGCTTTAGCTGCGCTTGTCGATGAAGGGCTCGTTAATCGCATTCAAGGGAAGGGGACCTTTGTTGCGTCCATCCCTTCATTAACCGTTCAGAAAACCGTACAGACACCGGCTCCGGCATCCAGTGGCTACATTGGACTTATCATCCCTACGATGAAAACGATGGTGATTCAAAAGCTTGTTGATTATATCGAGTTCTATATCAAGGCCGCAGGGTACCAACTAATTCTTCACATCACACGTGAGTCTTCTCTTGAAGAATCACGCTCCGTACAGGAACTAACGAGTTCCCCTGGGGTGCGCGGGATCATTGTATTCCCAACGGAGGATGAAATTTATAATGAATCCTTGCTGCGTCTATCCTTAGATAAGTTCCCGTTCGTCTTCATCGACCGTTTTTTGCGCAATATTGATACGTATCGCATTATTTCCGATAATTGGGGCGGCGCTTATGAGACCGTGTCGAGACTGTTGCAAGCCGGGCATCAACAAATCGCGCTCATCTCACCAGCTAATACGAATACTACGATTGAGGACCGTACCCATGGCTTCGAAAAGGCATTTATTGACGGCAATATACCCATTGATAAAAACTTGTGGTGTCATGTGCCGATCGACATTCTAAGAACCGGGGATACTTATACTCACCTCGTTCATTTCCTGCATCAGCATCCGCAAATCACAGCCGTCTTTGCTTTAACTGCCGAGATGGCGAGGCTGACCTATCAAGCGCTGCATCAGGAAGAGGGCTTGAACGCGAGTATTCATCTCGTTTCCTTCGATGATCCCGAAATCCCTAATCTTCCGCATGTTTTGCAGGATGAAGAGCGAATGGCGCGATCTGCCGTCGAGTTGCTACTTGAGCAATTTAGCGGAAAGTACACGCCGCAGCGCGTGGAGATTCCTGTGAAATGGATTAACGGGTAGTCGAGCGGGGCTGCAAGGTGAAGCGTAAGCAAATATCGGCATAACAAAGAAGCTAAGAGGCGTGATTGCTCTTAGCTTCTTTGTTGGTCAAAAATGCTAAACTACATTAAACTCCAAATCTGCTTACCAACGAGCAGAACACATACGGTGATAAAAAGCGGTCGCACATACGCCGAACCTTTGCGAATAGCCATGCGCGAACCAAGGAAAGCGCCGCACACCATAGCCAGTCCCATCGGAAGTCCGATCCAATAGTCGATGGAATCCAGTGCCATAAACGTAATTAAACTCGCGATGTTGGAGCCGAAATTGAGTATTTTGGAATTCCCCGCAGCTTTGACGAAATCGAAGCCGACCATAAGGAAAACGAAGATGAGAAAAGAGCCGGTTCCAGGTCCAAAAAACCCATCATAGAAGCCTAATGCGAAAGCCGCGCACCCCATCAAAAACGCCGTTTTTGCGGAGTATTGGCTGAAGGTTGAGATGTCTCCCCAATTTTTGCGGAATATCGTATAGATCGTAATTAATATCAGCATGACCACAACAAGCGGCTTTAAAAAGTCAGAAGGAATTTGCTGCAATACGAACGTCCCGCATACTGCGCCGGACAAAGAAAGCACAAATAATACTCGTACTGCCTTCAAATCGATATTCCCCGATCGCATAAAAGAAATCGTACTTGTCAGCGATGACATCGTACCCGCTAATTTATTCGTACCTAACGCAAGCGCCGGCGGCAGTCCCGTAGCAAGCAGCACAGGCACCGAAATGAGCCCGCCTCCTCCAACAACGGAATCCACGTAGGCCGCTAGAAATCCACCGATGATTACGAAAACCATCATTTCCCAACTCAAGTGTAACATGGTTTAAATTGACCCCTTTTTATGTACATAATTAATGTAAATGACTGCTGATTTATCCAACATCTATTCTCGCACGATGTAACTATTCTAGCAAGAATTTACCTTTGGAAAATAAAGTGAAGATACAGCAAAAAGGACAGCCGAGTTTCCTCGAACTGCCCTCTCTATTACTTCCTCTACTGGACACTCACCCTAAGTCTGGCGTATCCGTCAATTCCACAACTAGTTTCTCCGCATGATGCAGCTCCAGAATAATAAGCTCGTTGCGCCCTTTCTTGAGCAACGGAGCTGGCACATACAGCGTGCCCTGCGGTCCTTTTTCCCAGTAACGGCCTAGGTTGAAGCCATTGATCCAAACAACACCCTTCGACCAGCCCGCTAGCTTAACGAACGTGTCCCCGGTTTCCTCAACTGTAAATTCCCCGCGATAAAAAGTTGGGCGATCCTCCCGCACTTCGTTCTCCGACGTTTCACGTGTGAATGGAATTGCTGCTAGATTGTCTAATGGGAGTGGATAGATCGTCCAATCGAATTGGAACTGATTGTTCATCCGCACACCCTCGGTGATGCCCTTACAGTCTCTTAATTTGGGACCATAGTTGACGCGCCCCATATTCTCAACCAGGATCTCCAGCTTCGCTCCCCCAGCAGGAATGTCCATCTGGAGTGGACGAGCATCCCATCGCTCCACCGTGCCTTGATACACGCTATCTAGGAACACCTGCGCGCGATCATGAACTTCTTGCAGGTGAAGGCTTTCACCTGTACGCGGTCCTGATACATGTGTCGTGTACACGATGAATCCGTAATCTTGCCCGAGCTGCTCCATTGGCACAGGGGAAATGCGAGTTACAGGCTCGGTTAGCTCAGACAGATGACTGAGCAAATCTGCCTGCTCCGTCATTGTAATTTTCCCGTAGCTTTTCTTCGCTATGGGCTCAGGCAGTGCAGGAAGCTCCGCTTCCGTTTTGCCCAAGTAATTAGCTATCACTTTGCGAACGGCACGATATTTCTCTGTAACATCCCCGCACTCTGATAACGGTGAATCGTAGTCATAGCTGGTGATCGTCGCTTCATATTTCTCTTGATAGTTGGCGCCGTTATAGAAGCCGAAGTTCGTCCCGCCGTGGAACATATAGAAGTTCACCGAGGCACCGAGTCGCAGCATGCGATCGAAAACATCCGCTACATCCCCACCATCTCGCGTGTGGTGCGGCTTCAACCAGTGATCAAACCAACCATTCCAGTACTCCATGCAAAAGAGGGGCTCATCCGCGCGATATTGACGGAATTTCTCGAAAGCCTCTTCTGGCTGTGAGCCGAAATTGACGGTGGCCAGCGTCCCTGGAACGGTCCCGCCTTGCAGCATGCCATCCTCAGGTCCATCTGAGGTAAACAGCAGAACATCAACACCGCGACGGATCAAGCCGTCCCGTAAATAGGTCAAATATGCCGTATCATTTCCGTAACTGCCATATTCATTCTCAATTTGCATTGCCAGGATAGGACCGCCATTGGTGCTCAGAAGCGGCGTCAACCGAGGAATCAGCTCATCATAATAGTTATCTACTTTTTGTAAGTATGTCTCGTCCATGCAGCGCAGCTTCATATCCGGATATTGGAGCAACCAGGCTGGTAATCCGCCAAATTCCCACTCCGCACATATATAGGGGCTGGGCCGTACGATCACATGCAGACCCAAGCTGCCTGCAAGTTGGATGAATTTCTCCACGTCTGCAAGACCGCTGAAGTTGAATTCATTCTCCTTCGGCTCATGCAAATTCCAAGGCAAATATGTCTCCACGGTATTAAATCCACAGGCTTTCAGTTTCAATAGCCGATCTTCCCAATACTCCGGTACCACACGGAAATAGTGAATTGCGCCAGACAAAAGTTGAATAGGCTGACCGTCCAATAGAAATTGCTTATTTCCAGCTGCCAAAATCGCCATAAATGACCCCTCCGAATTATACGATTACGTCGTGATTTACTCCTCTCATCATCGCTGATTCGGCCTTATCTTCTCAATCTCCAAATGGAGCATGTTCTATACCAAATGTGCCAATGACGTGATATGATGAAGCCAACCTTCAACACGAAAGAGAACGTGAATGCGACGATGGTAGATGTATATCGGTTCCCTAACCTAGTAAATACCCTGCAAGTAGTGGGCTGCCATTTCGGCTTGCAACTCCCAGGCTGGCACTTCCCTCGACATCATCACCATTTATTTGAGCTGCTGTATTGCTCGGAGGGTGAAGTTGTTCAAGAAATGAATCGCGATGTGATTACGATGCAGGCAGGTGACTGGCTGCTGATCAAATCTGGCATCAGACATCGATCATCCAATTCGGGCTTGATTCCGTATGGGTATTTCAATGTGCATTTTGACCTTGACGATACCGAAATTCGTAGTCTGCTCGCCGCCGCTGCTTATCGGCATATTCCACGTAAGCAAGCCGAACAGAGCAAGCTTATGTTCTACGTCAGTGAGCTTGAGGCTGTCATGCATCGCAATCGCTCGGTGGAGACACTTGAGCTGCACGATCAAGTGCGTCAGCTTCCGCTCCGCTTCGAAGATAAGCTGCTGCTGCAATCGTATACCCTGCTCATCGTGCATGATGTGCTGCATTTGCTGCGTCAACAAGAGCAGGCTGCGTCTGCCCCCAGCAGGGACGCCTCCTTGTTCACTACAGATATCGCCCACGCCATCGAAGAAAAGCTTTCGCTTGGCCTCGGCGAAGAAGCCTCTATCGCAGGCATTGCGAAAGAGCTGAGTCTCAGCCGCAGCCAGTGCACGAAGCTATTCTCCCAGGTGTATGGGCTGTCACCGCGTCAATATGTCAGCCAGATGAAGCTGAAGCTGGCCAAGGAGCTGCTTGTCACGACGCATTTGTCGATGACGGACATTGCGGACAAGCTTGGCTTCCAGTCCGCCAGCCACTTCTCGCGGCAATTTCGGCGCTGGACGGGTCAATCGCCGAGCGAGTTCAGGCCGAAGCATCATGCTGATCAATAAGCGGCATGTATACAACAAAAAAAGAAGCTGGATCATGGATCACAGCTTCTTCATTCATGCGTCTTATCTGAAAGCAGAAATTAAACATATTGCAGGCAATACTTCATTCAATTTTCGATTCCATCATGGATATATTTTATTACGAACATTATCCGGTAAACAGGTTTACTTCTGGTTTCATTTTAACGCAATACACAATAGTATTGCCCGAGTTAAAACATTTTATACATCCAACAGTCGTCATTTCAATTAATAATCCCATGCGAAACAATTTCCACCTTCATGGAAACGTTGAAATTCGCCTTTGGATAGGCATTCTCCCAGTCCATCTTCTTCCACTCGTCTGGATAGAAAGCCATGACGTCCCGCGCGATGCCCAATGCATCGGAATGTGCACGCTGAAGCAGCTTACAAATATCGTTCGCTTCATCCGTCAGTATCTCGGAGAATCGCTTATTCAATTGTTCGATCTTCTGCTTGTCTGCAAGGCCATCCTTGGCATATTCAATGACTGTCCCCTTCATTCTCACATCAAGCTGTATCTGCACTTGCCCTTCCGTATCAACCCAGACCTTTTTATTTCTCTTTAGATTCGAGATCTTAAGGCCTAAATAATCGGCAGGTTCATCTTTGGAGGAACTCTCCTCGATATTCCTCGTAATCACGCAAATATCGCCTTTCTCCCCATTCATTAATAGATATAACGTTGATTGCTCCGGTGTTAAAAAAAAGCCTGTATATGCTTGTTCATTCATGAGTGCCAAGCCGTCAACCACCGCTTTATTTGCCTCTTTCTTCAAAATCGGGATTGCTGGATCACGACCTGGGTCATGGAGCATAGGGTAGAGGGAATGCAGCGTTATCGAAGGAATCACCGTTTCATAGCCTGCGCTTTTAAGAATTTTCCGCAGATATTCACCAACCGTTGCAGACCCGATACGATCAAGACGAATCAAATCGCCAGCTTTCCCACGAACAATAGCCACTTTAGCTAGCATAGGAACGTTGGAACTCCGAAAGGCAGCGTCTAAGACTTGCGACAAATCTTGTTTTGCCAGCTTTTCGCCAATTAGCATGACTTGATTTTTGGAAGTACCAATCGGGCCAGCTATTTGCAGCCCGATTTTCTTAAACAACGCATCTTGCAGCGTAGGTCCTGATGCGGATATCACCTCATGGACCGGTGCTGTTCGTTCCTTCCCCCCAGGAGATTGAATGGT
This sequence comes from Paenibacillus sp. J31R30, assembly GCF_059692115.1. Lineage (NCBI taxonomy): Bacteria > Bacillati > Bacillota > Bacilli > Caryophanales > Paenibacillaceae > Paenibacillus > Paenibacillus sp. J31R30. The sequence continues at coordinate 237,465 of NZ_JCAUAV010000004.1, forward strand.
AACGGTCGTGACGATGTCATTTTTATCATCAATGTCAATCGAGGCAGCATAAATAAGCTGCAGGTTTTTGAGTTCATTTCGATAGTTACATCCCGTAAGTAAGAGAAGGATAAAACATCCGATAACAAGTTTTCTCATACCGGCAGTTGTCCTCTTTTCCCTCTGACCCAGGCTAACACTAAGAGCACAACCGGAATCCCGAGAATAATAAAACTGTCAACTTTGGTGATTTGCTCTAAGTACTGAACACGATTCTCCGATCGCCAAAAGATTCCTGTTATACAGACAAAGGGGACGAGATAGTAGATGGCTTTTTTGTGCTCGTTGCTATGAAATAATAACCCTATTCCTTTACCCGCGCTATAGAGGTAACTAATCTGTGTTGCGGTCACTTTAACCAGCCAGATGGAGAGAAAGAGCAGGTCCAATCGTTCTAGAAACGGCAGGGAAATCCCATTGAGATAGTACGGTACTGGCTGCGGAATGAAGCTTAAGGAATCGGGGCTGAAATTTAGAAAACAGACAAGAACGATAATCATAAAAAAGGCGGTTGCCAATCCATTCGCCCATAAAATAGGAGTAATCAAGCTCTTTCCTTTTGCTCGGATATCGGAATTCAGCACCAACAGCACTTCAAAACCTAAAAAGGAAAGCACAGAGCTCTTGACCCCCAATAAAATCGCGTGGAATCCTTCTTGCCCAACAGGCAGCAGATAACGATAATCCATCGTCTTAAAGCTAGTCATCATAATGGCAAGCATGACAATAATTAATAGGGTGATTATGGCATGGTAACGAGCAATAATCCGTATATTCTCTTTGGCCATGTAAAGGCAAACCACACAATTCGCTAAGATGATGAGGCTTGGGTTGGTAGAAGGTAATATCCATAGTTCCACGAACATCATTTCCAATAATAAAATCAGACAGCTCGTAAACGTAAAATGTAAAATGTACACCGCGGAGAGCGCTTTCCCGAGCCATTTGCCCACAATTAGAGGAGCAAATTGATATATATTTTGCTGCGGAAATCTTCGGCATAACATAGCGAAAGCTACCAGGATGAGTTGGACACAACCGCCAGCCAATAGAACAGAAATCCAGCCATCTGCACCCGCAGCTTTATGCAAATCATAAGGGAAGGAGAGGACGGCAATACCGATCTGCGTTTGCAAAATGAAGGCAAATACTTGAACTCGAGTCATGACGGCCTCCTATTGGACGCTTTCCTGCCTAAGAATCGTCTTGGCAGCTGAACAAGCGCAGTCAGAATGCGGCTTGGCTTAAAGGGTGTAAACGGATAAAAATAAGGTACGCCAAACGTTTCGAGTTTACTTAAATGCATGAATAAGAGGCTGAAACTAAAGGCGATGCCGGCAAAACCGAGCAACGAGGACGCAATCATGATTGGGAAAGAGATGAGCCGCAGGGCAAGTCGCATTTCATGTGAAGGTACGCTGAACGAAGCCACTGCTGTTAATGAAATGACGACAATCATCGTCGTGGAAACTAAATTGGCATTGACAACTTCACTTCCGATTACGAGACCTCCGACGATAGACAGTGTAGATGCGATCGATTTCGGCAATCGGATCGCGGCTTCCCTGAGAAGCTCCAACACGGTAATCATGAATAAGGCCTCCATGAGCGGATTGAATGGGATATTTTCCAACGATGCTTTCAAGGAAAAAACCAAATCAATCGGCAATATATCAAAGTGATTCGAAACAATGGAGATGTAAACCGATGGTAGGGCAATACCGATCATGACGCTGATAAACCGGAGAAACCGGAAAAAGGTCCCGTTCCACCACCTGACATTGAAATCATCTGCCGCTTGAAAAAACATAAAAAACGTCACAGGTAGAATCGTTGCAAAAGAGCTGCCATCCACCAATAGCGCTACTCGACCTTCCATTAAGTGCGACACCGTGGTATCGGGTCTTTCCGTAAACAGCATTTGCGGAAATGGCGATAAATGACTGCTTTCCAAACGATCTGTGATTTGACCTGGGGATTTAATAAAGGTGGCCTGATTCGTAAGCAGATTGGCAATAATCTCGTCAACAACGTTCATATCCGCAATATCACACATGTATAGCAGCTTTACATTCGTCGGGCTTTCAGCGCCAAGTGTGAAGTGCCGCTCAACCAAATTTGCATTCTTCAACCGTTGATGGATTAATTGCGCGTTGACGGAAACGTCATCCACAAATCCTACATGGGATCCGCGAATCGTTTGTTCATTTTGCGGTTCTCCCATGCTGTGAGCAACTCTTGCAGTTGCATCTACCATGACAATATCCATTCTTTGCTCCAGCAGAATGGCGCATTTCCCCTGAAGCATCCCGTCAGCCGCTGATTTCAGATCGGTGACAAACTCGATTTCCATTACGGGAAGAATATCTTCAAGACGGCCTTCCCCAGCTTGGAGCAAAGGTTTTAAGATATCGGATTGCAGCTTATCTTTATCTGTTACTGTAGTCAGATAGAGGAGGCTTCCCTGTAAGCCGTGCAAGTTGAATGCTCTAGATCGCACATCATCGGAAGAATGGAAGCATTGGAAAAGGTTGCGAATATTCGTCTCCATCTCAACTGAGATTTGAAATGAATCCTGTTCGATTTCCATACTTTCCCCTCCCGTCTTATCACATTTGGTTTAGTATTTACTAGTTAGCGCAGATTATCCAAATACATCCAAAACGGAAATGAAAAAACGCCTCCTCATCGCTAAGGAAGCGTAACGTTGCTATTGGATTACTTTCACTCGCTAATGCGCACCTCGATGCTTAACGCCTCAAATGTATCTACCCATTCCTTCGGGCAGCCCGGATCTGTAATCAGCATGGAAATTTCCTCGAGCTTGGCTACTCTGGCAAACGTAGATAGACCAAATTTGCTGTGGTCTGCAATTAGGATCGTTTCCTCGGCCCGCTGCATCATTTTCCGCGATATGACGGCTTCAGCCAAATGAAAGTCTGTTAAACCATCATGTAAGGAGATACCGCCTGCGGAAATGAACGCTTTGTTCACTTTAAATTGATCGAGCAGCTGATCAGCCAGGGAGCCTATCACCGCTCGACACTCCTGGCTCACTTCCCCACCTGCGAAAATAATTCTTCCCTGGAACGTTTCCATTGCCAAATTTAGAATTGGGATCGAGTTGGTAATGAGCGTAACATTCGACTTATCTTTCAAAAAGGGGACGATTTCGATCGTCGTTGTGCTGTTATCCAACATGATCGTTTCACCATCTTGAATGAGTGAGGCGGCTAGCTTACCAATAGCCGCTTTCTCTGGCTTCATCATTTGGACCCGATTCAGAAAGGGAGGCTCCACTAGCTCCATCCGCATTTTGACCGCGCCGCCATACACTTTCCGCAGCTTGCCTTCCTTTTCCAAACGATCCAAATCCCGACGCACAGTTTCCGTTGAAACCGTAAGCATTTCAGACAGATGATGAACCTGTACTTTCCCTTCTAGCTCCAACTGATTCAGGATCGTCGTCCTGCGATCTTCGTATGTTAATGACATAATGGCCTCCTAGACGTTATCCCAGAACATAGCTTACCTTGTAAGCATCCGTTTCAATGACCGATTTCAATGAAATGCTGTTGTTTTATGTTGTTTTTATCATTGTATTTCGAGGGAACGGAACTGTCAACTAACTGGCATTGTGTGCTTAGGCGAAAATACTCATTGACAGCTTACTTAACCAAGGACTACAATTGTCAACAAACAACAAGAATTTGTTATGAAACCACACAAATACAATGTTTAAGCAAACGAATTAACGGGAGGATTTACGTATGCAGCACTCACTTGTTTTTCGAGAAGACCGTACGTTTACAATTGCACAGTTCACTGATTTACATTGTAAAGATGGCGGTGCACTAGATCAGCAGACGCAACAACTCATGGCAGATATCCTCGATGCCGAATGCCCTGATCTCGTGGTTTTTACAGGAGACGTCATCTATACAGGGTATATAACGCCTGGAGAGCCTGAATGTGAGGATCCTTTGCAAGCCTTTCAATATGCCATTACAGCGACCGAAGCTCGTGGAATTCCGTGGGCCGTCGTATTCGGGAATCATGATACAGAGACGATGATTACGCGTGATGACCTTATGAATGCCGTCCTCACGTATCCCCATACGGTAGCTCAGCGTGGTCCCGAGGGAGTTAACGGCGTAGGTAACTACCGGCTTTCTATTAAAGACACGAACGGGGTAGAGAAAGCCAATTTATACTTCTTTGATTCCGGCGCTTATTCACCAATTCCGCATATCCAAGGCTATGATTGGATTCGCAATGATCAAATCGACTGGTACAGGAAAGAGTCCGCTCAGCTTCGAGAGGAAGCCGACGGTCACATATTGCCCGCACTAGCCTTCTTCCATATCCCGCTTCCTGAATATAAGCAGGTTTGGGACACGAAAACCTGCTACGGGCATTTTTATGAAGACACGGTCTGTAGTGCTTCCGTTAACTCAGGCTTGTTCGCATCTATGCTTGAGATGGGCGATGTCATCGGCACTTTCGTCGGGCACGATCACATCAACGATTATTGGGGCGAGCTCCATGGGATTCGCCTCTGTTATGGAAGAGCAACAGGCTATAACACCTATGGCAAAGAAGGCTTCCCCCGTGGTGCGCGGATGATCCGACTCCGCCAGGATGAGCGGAGCTTCGAGACTTGGCTGCGACTTGCAGACGGAACGGTCGTAAGCGAGCAACCCGAGCACCGGCCTGGAGAATGATCGGAGGCATCGGAGGCAAACAACCTAAGTATCCGTCCTGAGACTTCCTTAGCCGCAACGAATGAGTTGGAGATGATGATTTGTTAGTCACAGCAACCTTACTAGTCTTAGCTTCTGGCCTAGCTCATGCCATCTGGAGCTTGTTCACCAAAAGCAGCCATAACAAAAGCGTCTTCCTATGGTCCATCATTATGGTAACCACCGTCATCCTGCTTCCTACCTTAATCCGTGAATTATGGCTTAATCCCTTATCCTTATCTGCTTACGGTTTGCTCCTGTTATCCGCTTGTTTGCAGGCCGGATACGCCCTCTTGCTCTCACGCACCTATACGATGGGAGATTTATCGCAAATTTATCCAATTATGCGGGGCACCAGCACCCTATTCATTCCAGTTGTCGGTGTCATGTTTCTGAGCGAATCCCTATCCATCTATGGATGGATAGGTCTGCTCTGTATGGTCTTTGGCTTTATTTCGCTCAGCGGCATTTGCGCCAGCTTCCGCTCTGGCGCTTCATCTATGGGATCTATTAAGCCATTTCTTATGGCGCTTTGTGTGGGAATTTGTACGACTTGCTACGTACTCGTCGATAAACTGAATCTCGCACACATTTCAGCGATCTCCTTATTAGAAGTAACCAATATCGGATTTGTCGCGGGACTTACGCCAATTGTTATCGCTTCCAAACAACTGCGCATAGAGTGGAAGTTGAATTTCAAAACGATTTTACTTGGCGCGATTCTCAATCCTGCTTCCTACTTGCTGTTCCTCTTCGCCATGAAATACGCCCCCGTCGCACATATCTCCCCGTTGCGTGAAATCGGGACTGTTTTTGCAACCATTCTGGGGATCGTTGTCCTCAAGGAGAAACAAGGTACTTTACGCATTCTTTGCTCTATTCTCATCTTAATAGGCATTCTCATGATCAGCTTTTGGGGCTAAAAAGGAGAGGACACACAATGAAGACTTGTCATCGTGTCATTATTATCGGGTGGGATGGCGCCGGCAACTTTGTCCAAGATGCTCATACACCGAATTTGAACCGTTTGTTTGCAGCGGGTGCCTGCACCCTTGAAGCGCAAACCGCTTCGCCTACCATCAGCGCGCAGTGTTGGGGCACACTGTTGCATGGGGTTGATCCTGCGAAGCATGGTCTTACCAATACCAAAGCTGAGAAGGAAGAATTCCCTGTTGATTCACCCTATCCATCGATTTTCCGCGTGGTGCGGGAAGCTTTCCCGGATGCCAAGCTAGCAGCTTATAGTGCTTGGAAGCCGATTAACGATGGGATTATTGAGCCCTCAATCGGTGTTCATAAAGTTTCCATGCCCGATGGTGAGCTAGTCCAAGCCATAGCGGCATACATACGTGAAAACACTGATTTCAAATTGCTTTATGTGCAATTGGATCTACCAGATGCTGCAGGTCATCAACATGGATATAACACACCTGGTCAGATTCATGTCATTGAAGAGTCGGACCGTCACACGGGTATCATCTTGGATGCGCTAGAGACGGCTGGACTCATGGACGACAGCCTCATTATCGCTGTCACGGATCACGGTGGCGGCGGTGAGCATGCTTTCGATCACGGCAGTGATCATCCGCTAGATAAAACGATCTTCTGGAGCTGCGCAGGCCCAGGTATCGAGCCAGGGAGCAAGCTCGTTAACGTCGACATTGCCGATACAGCCGCCGTTGTCGTACATGCCCTTGGACTGGAGGCTCCTGCTTCTTGGGAGGGGAAATTGCCCAAGGGATTGTTTCGCCATCATTAATCATAAAAAGGAGTTAAGCAGCTATATGCGGCTTAACTCCTTTTTTATGGAGCATCACGCTCCCGTAAAGTACACACCAAAGCTGCTTAGCGTCGGATTCACACGAGATTCTGAGATGCTAAGACGAATATACCTCGCTTTCGTCTCCGGTAATCGGCATATTTTCTTATATCCGACTACTGTGCCCTGGTACAATGCCACCCACTCTTCTCCTTGTTTGCAGGCTAATTGGAAGCGTTCGATTCGTTGTCCGGATTGAATATACTCCTTCAGCACGATACGATCAAATGTCATTTCCTTGCCAAGATCGATCTCCAGCACCGCTTGCTCGATCCCTTCGGGAGGGCACCAATACGTATCGGATCGACCGTCCGTGATATGATGGGCATCCATGCCACGATCCCTAGTGTGAGAAACTCTCACGTTCGCCCCTTGAGCTAGATCCACCCCATAGGTGCGACGAAGCCATTGCCCCAATTCACGCAGATGCTGGGCATCTGTCTCGTGAATAAGCCCACGTTGGTCAGGTGGAATATTGAGCAGAAGCGCACTGTTGCCGCCTACAGTACTCTCGTATAGATGAATCAATTCATCGACGGTTTTGACATTGTCATCCTCTGCGGGATCATAGAACCACTGGGGCCTGATCGATACATCGACTTCTGACGGATACCAAATGACATTGTCCACTTGAGCCAAAATAGATCGACTGCCCAAATCTTCACCTTCTGTGTTGATCCGTTGTGAGAATGAGGTATCATCCACCTTTTGCGACTCAGCGTGGGTTTTCTCTGTATCCTTCATATACGCAGGGACAACGCTCCATTCCGATTCACGTGTATGTCCGGCCTCATTGCCGCACCAACGAACATCAGGGCCACAGATGTTGATGACAGCGTTCGGCTGCAGCTCACGAATGATTTGATACGTTGCCTCCCAATCATAGACCTGCACTTTCCCGTTGCTGCCCTCGCCGCAAGCACCATCAAACCAAACGCAAAAAATCTCACCATAGCTTGTAAGCATCTCTCGCAATTGATTTTGAAAATAGATATTGTACGAGGGAGAATCCCCATAACTAGGCTCATGACGATCCCATGGAGAAACATACACACCAAATTTCAATCCCTGAGCACGGCATGCCTCGGCCAGATCACGAACAACATCGCCCTGTCCGTCCAACCATGAGCTGGATTTCACCGAGTGATCTGTATAGGCGCTTGGCCAGAGGCAAAATCCATCATGATGCTTACAAGTGAGGATAATCCCCGTCATGCCAGCAGACCGGCAAACCTCGACCCACTGCGCAGCATCGAATTCCGTAGGATGAAACAGCTGAGGGTTCTCGTCACCTAATCCCCACTGTCTCCCCGTAAATGTGTTCATACCGAAATGTATAAATGCATAAAACTCCATTTGCTGCCACGCCAACTGGCGTGGAGAAGGAACAATCTTCACAGCTTCTTCTATGGAAACCGCCATTTAACTAACACTCCTCTCCGCTAGAGCAACTCTATACCGTTTACCCGACTCTGCTATAAAAGAATAAACTGTTCTGTCACACGCCTGTACCGCTACAGGATCTCCATCATCCTTAGCTACCGCAAGAGCTAATTCACTGCGGATCGTACACATGCCATCCTGTGTGGCAACCAGCGCCGCTTCTGTAAGCTGTCCATTACGCCAGACGATCTCAACCTCAAAGCCGCCCCGGGCACGCAAGCCGCTTACTCTGCCATTATTCCATGCTTTTGGCAATGCGGGAAGTAACAGAATTTCATCTCTGTGGGATTGCAACAGCATTTCTGCAATAGCCGCAGTTCCGCCAAAGTTACCATCTATTTGAAAGGGTGGGTGGTCACCTAGAAGACTCGCATGCACAGAATGACCTAGCAGCTCCATCAAATTGGTATAAGCTTCCTCACCGTCATGCAATCTCGCCCAGAAGTTGATGATCCAAGCTCGGCTCCATCCCGTATGACCGCCTCCATGCGCAAGCCGTCTGACTAGGGTACGACGTGCAGCCTCAGCCAATGCTGGCGTATGATGTACGGTAATTTGCTCACCTGGGTGAAGTGCAAACAAATGCGAAATATGGCGGTGGCCAGGTTCTACTTCCTCATAATCAACGGCCCACTCCATCAGTTGGCCATGCTTGCCGATCGCTGGTTCTGGCAATCGCTTCCTTACCTGATCTAGCTTTTCAAGGAAAAGCTCATCTACGCCGAGCACCTTTCCCGCTTCGATACAAGCACCAAAAAGGCTATGTATAATTTGCGAGTCCATCGACGGTCCAATGCTCAGTCGGCCCGTGTTGCCGTTCGGCAATCGATATGTATTCTCCGGTGAAAGAGATGGGACCGTAACTAGATGACCTTGCTCATCTTCCACGAGAAAATCAAGAAAAAACGTCGCAGCCTCCTTCATGATCGGGTACGCTCTGTTTTGTAAGAAATCCCTATCCCCCTTGAAACGATAGTGTTCCCACAAATGCAAGGACATCCAAGCCCCACCCATCGGCCAAAAAATAGCCGGTACATAGATACCGCAAATATCCGTCTCCGCCCACAAATTCGTAGCGTGATGAGCCACAAAACCCCTGGCACGGTAAATCTCCTGAGCTGTTTGACGCCCATTCTCAAGCAGCCGGTCCATCAGATCAAATACCGGCTCATGACATTCCGCTAGATTGCACACTTCAGCTGGCCAGTAGTTCATTTGTAAGTTAATGTTCAAATGAAAATCACTTTCCCATGGCGGCGTATGACTCTCATTCCAAATGCCTTGCAGATTAGCTGGCAGTGAGCCTGGTCGTGAACTACCCATAAGCAAGTAGCGGCCATATTGAAAAAATAAGGATATCAGTCCGTGATCTGCTTTGCCTTCCTGAATGCGAAGTAGCCGCTCATCCGTCGGCAACGCTGCCAATTCAGCATCATTGGGATCCTCCAGCTCAAGTTGAACACGTTCAAACAAGGAACGATGATCCTTAACATGATCCTCGCATACGGACTCATAGCCCTTGGCCCTACTCGCTTCGATACGAGATTGGCATACAGTAAGCAGCTCCTGATGTCTAAATGTAGTTGCAGCTGCCACGTACAACGTAACATGATCCGCCTCTTCCACAGAGACGAAATCACCGATAACCTGCACGTGCCCACCTTCGGCTACGGCTTTCAAAACCGCCTCATAATGGACCCCATCGGGCCCACATTGCCCACGCATCACAATGCTGTCCGCGCCTAGTTTACCTGTTGTGCCTTCGAATGGGCGTCGGCTCAAATTCGTAGAGAAGCTGATCCCGCCAGGTCGATCCGAAGTCAGACGAATTACAAGCACCTGATCGACCGTACTCGCAAAGACCTCTCGTTGGCATCTCACGCCATCCATAACAAAGGACGTTGTAGCAATCCCTGTAGTCAGATCCAACTCACGAATATAATCACTTGTCTCTCCATTCATTCCTCGAAAATACAAGCTAATATCCCCAAGCGTTTGATAAGGCGCAAAGTACTTGGGCGCTGGCGTTAACGCCATTCGTGCCAAATGCTCGGCATCTTGCGGCCGTCCTTCAAACATCAGCCTGCGAATTTCCTCCAGATGCTTATGCGCATCCGCTTGCTCCCGTTTCTTCGGTCCCCCGTACCACACGGAATCTTCATTGATTTGAATCCGTTCTTCAGCTACTCTGCCGAATACCATCGCTCCAAGCTTCCCATTACCGACTGGAAGCGCATTCACCCATTTCTCAGCGGGACTTCGATACCATAATTTCAAATCCTGCGCACACACAAGGATCACCACCTATCTTATTTAAAAGAAAACCCGATAAGGCCAGCAATCGGCATCATCGGGCTCACTCCTTTTTTATTTCGATTTCTCTTTGAAGAAATCATTCGTCTCTTTAATATGCTGCTGGAAGCTTGCATCGTCTTTAAACTGTTTCACGAGCTTATCCCAATCCTCAATTGTATTCTTACCGATAATGACGTTGACGATCATATCGTTCAACTTCTTATCCCAATCTGCGCCTTTTTCTTTAAATGGCGTCGACTTCATCAAGCCATACGTTGGATCAGGGATGGAACTGATCCCATCAACCACTTTTTTATTCGCCTCATACACGTCAGTCGGGATACCAGATACTTTCGCCCGTGTATATTTATCGAAATAGCCCGTTACCCATTGGCCAGTCGTATCCGCTGAATATCCTTTTTTCTTGCCTTCTTCGGTTTGCTCAACACTGCCGTCTGGCTTCACTTTGTAGTCGACATCTTGAATGCCGTAAACCGCTAAATTATAGCCTTCAACTGAAGCTGTATAGTCGTAGACTTCGAGAATTTTCTTCAGCTTCGCCTCGTCTACTGATTTTTTGTTGATTAAGAATTGACCATAGTAGCCGCTCGCTTGCTCGTAATATGCTTTGCCATCTGAAGCCTTCGGCAGTTCGACAGCGATAAGATTGGCTTGTGGATTTACTTTTTGTAATTCAACATTGTATTTATAGGCATCAATGACGTTCGCAATGGCTGAACCTGCTTTTCCTTGAACAAGCATATCCTTGATTTGCGCTGTCTTCAGTACGGGCATATCTGGAAGAATGCCGCCTGCTTTGTACGTTTTATTCCAGAAGGATAGGGCATCTTTCGCTTGTGGTGTCCACCAATACGGAATCAAGCTGCCGTTCTGATCTTTCCACTTCGTACCAGCACCAAACATCGAGAGCAAATAGCTTGCTGGTCCAGGTGATCCTGGCATAACAGCGCCATAGGTATCCGCTTTGCCATTTCCATCTGGATCTTTCTTCGCAAAAGCATCCAGAACCGTGTAGAGTTCATCCATCGTTTTCGGTTGCTGCAAGCCCAGTTTATCAAGCCAATCTTTGCGGATCAAAAGCGCCTCATGACCGTCCAGTGGTCTTACACGTGGGAGTGCGTAGAGTTTGCCTTTCATTGAGGCATTTTTATATACGTTATCTGGATATTTGGCTAGATTCGGATAGTTTTTGATATACGGACTAAGATCCCAGAAAGCACCTTGATCAATAGCATTCAGGAAAGCTGGGGTTGCGTTGAAATCTTCTACGAAAAGTACATCTGGCAGATCACGGGATGCCAATAACGCATTCAATTTTTCCGAAATCTGAGCAGATGGAATCCAACTTAGGTTTAGATTGACGTTTAGCTTTTCATTCAGCTTTTTGACGGCTTCTAACTCACCTGTCGGTGCTGCAGCAAAGGCAAGGGTCGTAATGGAAATATCCGTTGGCTTCGCAGGTTTGGCTGCTGCTGTAGTTGCTGCTGTACTCGCTGGCTTTTGCCCTTCATCTGATGCTTTACCGCAAGCCGCCAAGGAAGCGACAAGTCCAGTCGCTGTTAGGATAACGGCCAATTTTTTTACCATTGGTTTCATGTAAAGACCTCCCGTTTATATGATTATTATACTATCAAATTCCTCGTCCTGCCTTACCACGGTCTCCTAGCCCAAATCACCCCTTTCAGTGCCGCTGACTTAACCTTTCACAGAGCCAACCATCATGCCTTTGACAAAATATTTCTGTAAAAATGGATACACCATAACAATCGGCAAAGAAGAAAGGACAACTGCAGCCATTTTGATAACCTGTGGAGGTACGGTTCTCTCACTTTCCAGCATGGCAGCCATCGAAGGATCAGCCATTTGCGAAGCGGAAATGAGCAGCATTTGCAACAACACCTGCAGCGGTCGCAGCGAATCTTGGTTGATATAAAGAACACCGCTAAAGTACGTGTTCCAGTAAGCTACTGCGTAAAATAATCCAAAAGCTGCAAGCGCCGAGACGGAAATTGGCAGCATAATACGGATGAATACACCGATATCCGAGCAGCCATCCATTTTGGCCGCTTCCTCAAGCTCATCCGGAATCTCCTGATAAAAGTTTTTCATCAAGAACACATACCACGCACTCGTCAGCGCCGGTAAAATAAGCGCCCAGATCGTATCCATCAAACCAAGACTATCAACGAGCAGATAGTTCGGAATCATACCCGGGTTGAACAACATCGTCATAAGGATGGCAACCAAAAAGAACTTCTTCCCTTTCAATCGTTTACGAGAAAGCACATAGGCTAGCGCACTCGTTACAATTAAGCTAAGAATAGTACCGAATACAGCTAGTATTCCGCTAACACCCATCGCATGCACGAAGGCGTTCGTTGAGAAGATGTATTCGTAAGCAGCCAAGCTCCAATTCTCAGGGATCAGGACTAACGACTTGGTCAAATACTCGGTTGGATCGGTAAATGAAATGATAACGACGTAAATGAACGGCAGCAACGTAATCAATCCGAATATCGTTAGTACCGTATAATTAAGGGCATTAAATACCCGCGATCCTATACTTTTATCCATCTTAGTAAAGTCCCTCCTCTCCGAATTTCTTGGCTAATCGGTTCGCCGAGACGACTAGAATAAGTCCTACTACGGATTTGAAAAGCCCTGCCACCGTCGCATAACTGAATCGTCCTTGTTGAATACCCACGCGGTACACATACGTATCAAATACATCTGCTACTTGTGCTACCGGGCCGCTGGCCATCAAATAAATTTGTTCAAAGCCCACATCCATAACTTGGCCTAGACGCAAGATTAACAGAACGATGATTGTGCTTTTGATCCCAGGAATCGTGACATTTCTCATCTGCTGCCATCTGGTTGCCCCATCAATTTGCGCCGCTTCATACAGCTCCGAGTTAATACCTGCAAGTGCCGCAAGAAAAATAATCGTGCCCCATCCCGCTTCCTTCCAGATACTCTGCGCCGTTAGCATCGCCCAGAATAAATTCGGCTCCGTCAGAAATTCAATCTTTTGCCCGCCGAACTCGACGATCAATTGATTGATAACCCCGCTGCCCTGACCCAGGATGAGGAAACAAATCCCAACGATAATGACCCATGATAGAAAGTGAGGTAAATAAATAACCGTTTGCACGAATTTCTTGAATGCTAATTTCTTTACCTCATTCAGCAGCAGCGCCACCACTATCGGAATGGGGAAGAAAAACACAATGTTTAGTAGGGAAATCGCCATCGTATTTCGAAACAGCAGCATGAAATCAGGATTCGCGAAAAACTCATGAAAGTATTTCAAACCAACCCATTCGCTGTCCCAGAACCCTAAATAAGGGGAGTAATTTTGGAAGGCCAGCAATAATCCCCATAGCGGCACATATTTGAACACGAGGAAAAACAGCAACCCCGGCGCAGCCATCAGATATAAATATTTGTCACGCTTCAGCGCGACCTGCCACTCTTGTACCCATGATTTCTTGGAAGCAGCTTCTTCTTCCAGTCCACTCGGTAACGCTTTGTGAAGCTGTTCCAATCCACTATGCGACAATGTCATCACCTCTCGTTATCACGTTTGCCTCTCGCTGTCTTGCATGAAACGATCGTACATGACCTTAAGCACTAGGGACAATGACCAATTCTTAACCGCATTATTCCTCAGGACAAAAAAAGAGAAACCCCGTAACTACGGGGTTTCTCTGCTCATTATTCACTTTTTTTGCCTAAGCTGAACGGCATGAACTATAATTGCGCATCGGGATTTTCATCATCTGTGCCGCGGTATTGCCCAGGGGTCACGCCCATATGCTTCTTAAACACACGAATAAAGTTTTTGGTCTGATATCCGACTCGCTCCGCAATATCCGAAACCGATAACTCGGTGGTACGAAGCAGCTCAATAGACTTATCAAGTCTTATTTTCGTCAAATACTCAATGAAGGAGAGATCCATTTTCTTTTTGAACAGTTTACTCAAATAATGAGGGCTTAATCCGCAAATTTGTGCACATTGGTCTAGCGACAAGTCAAAATGGTAGTTCTCCTCCATATACCGGACAACTTTCTCTATTAACTGTTCATGCTCTTGATGCTGTTTGCCATGCACATAACTAACAATTGGCTCAACCAAGTTCTCTTTGAACCAGACATTCAATTCAAGTGTTGTACTCATATTGCGAATATGGAGATAGGGATCCGAACTCGTCTCTCCAAAAAGATGTGCGGTATCTAATCCCAGTACGTAAGCTGTACGAATTGCTGCTGTAAGCAGTCGATAATAGGACATACGAATCAGCTCAGGCTTCTGAATGGCAACCCCCATAGCTTTCGCGAACTCATCCATCATCCGCACCGCTTCATCCCTGTCTCCAAGCTGCAACGAATTCTCGAAATGTGCTTCGATTTCAAGCGGATACCGATAATGCATGTCCGAATGGCTTTTACCACCCGTATGGGCAATCACTTGATTCCCGCCAACAATCATCCTAGAGCGGACTGCAAGCAGCGCTTCCTCATACAGTTCAGGCAGTTCACTCATATGCTCGCTCTCTCCACTCAGTCCAAGCGTAACTTGTAGACGTAAGTAGTCAGAGACAAGCAGCCTCAGCCTTTCAGCAAATAGTTTGATGTCGGACCCTTCCTCATCGACCTTCAAAGGATCACGATACAGCCAAACAGCGACCTGATCATTAAGCAGATTAATAACAATACCTTCCATTTCATGGGCTTGCATAAGTTCACTGGCTATATTTTTTACGGCAAAAACAATTAAATCACGGTCATTTTCCTGAAAACGCAACGTGCCGTCCGATGGTAGATCGAAGGCGACCACGATGACAATGCTTTCCTTTTCCGCCGGTACGTTGTACCTGCGCAGCATTTCAGCAAGCTGATCCGTAGAATAGTGAAGAAAATGTCCTTGTAGAAGCTGCAAGGCAAAAATTTCACGTATCAGCGGCAATTGGTCGCTGAGCTGCTGCTGCATGTCGCTAGCCGTATTGCTTAACTCTGCCCACCGCTTGTGCATAAAGCCCACTTCATCGGTTTCCGTATCATCGACTTGCCCCCCTCTGACAAGAGCAACCAGATTCTGAATCGGTCGATACACGCGCCGTGTCCCCCACAACGTGACTAGTGCTCCGAACACTAAACAAACGACAACGATAGCCAGCGTGATCAGCTTAATCCCGTTCGATTTGGCATTCAATTGCTGGATAGGTACCATGTTGATATACTGCCACTTGTTATACGAAGAGATAATTGGCGTCACCATATAATCGGTTCCCTGAAAAGTGAATTGGAACCGCTGTTCCGTGCGCTTTTGTTCGACCAAATCTAACAAGCCCTGAGGCACTGCATCGCTCCCCACTGATGTAACCAGCGTACCCTTCGCATCCAGAATAAACATTTGTTCTCCTTCGTAAGAGATAAACCGTTTCATAATGTTCTGGAACAGTGCTTCATCAATACGGATAAAAAGAAGTCCCATCGGCTGTTTGGCTAGCAGCGGTGCCTTGGCAATTAAAGTAACGCCTTTGACGTTATAACCTGGCAAATTCGAGTAAGGTCCGATCACCCATTTGAGCTGGTCTTCGGTCTTAAGCTCCGTGAGCAGCGCCTCGCGTTCCGCTATGCCTTCAATTCTTCTCCCACCGTATATCGGCGAAGTCAAATAACCTTCATCCGGCACATACATCGCCACGTCGCCAACCTCTTTGTTCCCATTCATCAGCGCAGATAATTCGCTAGAAATACCAGAGTAAAAGCCTGTGTAATTAGTGTTCTTCAATTCTGTCAGGTTCGAGCTAAAAAAGTAGCCCAACAGCATTTGAATCGCATTGTTTTGAATCCGATCCAACGTCGAGTCGATGGTCGAAGAAACGTTGTTCAAGATCCGTACATTCGATTGATTCACTTCACTTTGAACGGCAGATGCTGAATATAAGTAACTCCCTACCCCAACGAGCAGGACGGGAATAATCGCAGCGAATAATGACAGGGTCACCATATTGCGAAAAATCGTTTTGCGCTGAAAAAAACGCTTCCAAGAGTTCATAAGTACTTTCCGCACGGTAATCACCTCGACAACAGATTAATGAGCATTTTAATCGGTTATTAAGATAAAATCAATCATTTTGAACAAAAAGACTAATCTGAATGGAGCATTGACTTTATCGTCTAGTCAGCTTAAACTAAATGTCAGTGAGTACTGACATTGTTGTGAGAGAGGGATACTATGGACGGCAGCAGTATCAGCAAGATGGGAAGCAGCGATAAACTGCTATTAGCAGCACTCCATTTAATCGCGGAAAAAGGCTACAACGGAGTAACGACGCTGGAAATCGCTACTGCGGCAGGCCTCAGCGAGAAGACGCTATTCCGTCATTTCGGCACCAAACAGAAGCTTCTTGAAGCTGCCTTCGACCGCTATCATTACGCGGAAGAGATGAAGAAGCTGTTTGCCGAGAAGCTCGTCTGGGATTTGGAGACAGATCTCCTCCTAGTTACCATGACATATCACGAGATCATGAATCGGAATCGGAAAATGATTCAAATCTCCCTCAAAGAAGATGAAGGCCAATTGCCCGGCTTTCGCGCTCGTACCCAGAAGCATCCTCAACAGCTGTTGGAGATACTTACGAATTATTTCATCGACATGTCTGCGAAGAGGAAAATCGTTACAACGAACCCCGAGCTTCATGCCTTTTCATTCATTATGATGCATTTCGGGGCGTTCATGAACGAACTCGATCTTAATAGAAGCTATCCAGGTATCACCTTAGCTCCATTCGTGCAAGAGAGCGTGAAATTATTTGCTAGGGCTTTACGGCCCTAGTTTTTTTCTCACCCGTATGTCAGTAAGTACTGACAGTCATTTCAAATAAGGATGTGGAACTCCATGACAACGAAAGCATCGCCTCAAGTTGGTGACAAATTGATGCGTATCCTCATGTTCACCCTGAGCCTCTCGATGATGAGCGGCATCATGTTTAACATCGTTCTTCCCAAAATCAGCGAAGAATTCTCCCTAACAATCGCCCAAGTAAGTTGGCTCTCTTCGGCTTATATCCTGATCTACGCGATTGGCGCAGTCACATACGGGAAGCTGGCTGACCGCTATACGCTCAAAAGTCTAATTACCTTCGGACTCCTCTTATTCGCAGCAGGCTCCTTGCTCGGACTCACTTCTCACACCTTCGGCATGGCACTCATTGGCCGATGCTTGCAAGCCGCTGGCGCTGCGGTCATTCCAGCAACCGCGATGATTATTCCTCTGCGCTACTTTGCGCCGGAGCGAAGAGGCGTTGCCCTCGGCATGACCGCTGTCGGGCTCGCGTTCGGGAACGCGCTCGGCCCCGTTATCGCGGCCTTGATCGTAAGCACGCTGCATTGGCGTTGGCTATTCGCTGTGCCTCTGCTTATTCTGGTTGCGCTCCCTTTTTACCGCACCTACTTAGGGACCGAGCCCGCTGGTAAAGCAGGCAAATTCGATTGGCTTGGCGGCGTGCTGCTTGCCATCACCATCGCTTTGCTTCTGCTCAGCGTGACGACTAACATCTGGCTTGTGCTTGGCGCACTGCCTGCTCTAGGCTTATTCATCGCGCGTATTTGCACCGCTACGGAGCCTTTCATCGCGCCAGCGCTGTTCCACAATCGAAAATACACACTCGGACTCACGATCTCGTTCCTCGTTAGTGGAACCTGCTGCTCACTCTATGTGGTCAGCCCGCTTCTGCTCGCCGATGTTCAGCAGCTGCCATCCGTTTGGATTGGCTTCGCCATGGTGCCTGGCGCTGTTGCTTCTGCCCTATTTGGCCGTCGTGGCGGCAAGCTCGCTGACGCCAAGGGCAATTCGTACGTCGTGTACATCGCATCCGGCCTGTTGCTGGCCAGTTTTATCCTGCTTTCGACGTTTACTGGCAGCTCGCCGCTGTTCATTGCAGCCTTTCTCCTTCTCGGAAACGTCGGTCAGTCGTTCATCACGATTGCCGTTTCCAATTCGGTTTCCAGGACGCTGCCAGCGGATCAAGTTGGCGTTGGGATGGGCATGCTGGCCATGGCCAACTTCATTGGGCAAGGCATCGCCATCTCCCTCTATGGGAAAGCCGTCGATCTGGGATCGACAACGATTCCTAGCTGGAACCCTTTGTTCAGCAGCGTGACTGGCTTTATTTTTAGCAATATGTACTTCGTGTTGGCGGGTTCGCAGCTTGTTATTCTGGGTTTGTATTATGTCAGTTTTGGGAGGCAGAAGCGTCAGCGGAATGGCGTGGTGAAAGCAGCAACAACCGCTGCCTAGTATAACTAGTAGGTAATTGTCATCTACAGTGGACTTATCCATTGGAATGAGCATAAACTTGCCACATTAAGGGTATTTGATTGGATATATCCACTGGAATCCCTCAAGCCGGCCTAACTTACCCTTTGAGTGGATTTATCCAATGGAGCTGATAGTTACTTACTCCTTCACTACAAATAAGACCGTCCCGAACAATTCAACTTGTTCAGAACGGTCCTATCTACTTACTCCGCGTCACTACCCGCCGAAGCCGCTTCCCGCAATGCGGACAACGCTTCGTCCAAGGAGTCGCCGTTTCCACTGCTACTTTGCACCGCACTCGCCATCTCAGCACTATACGCCCACCAACGCACGCGCACATTGCCTTGCTCGCCTGATTGCTGCACTTTCACGCCGATACGGAATGTACCCTTCTGCGGGTAGGCAATTGTACCGATCTTCACCTCAGGTGCATCCGGCTCAAATTCACTACCTTTGAATACTTCCGAAGAACCGCCATATACACGTTCTCCGCTAGATAGTATATCCGAGAAGGCATCGCCGCTTCGCTCTTCCAAGCTCGTGATAATCAACACATTTCCCTCACCGAGGCCGTGTACAATTTCACCCGAGTAGAAGCTCTTCATCGCTCGCCCAAAAGGAGACACAGCAATCTTCGTGAAAGGATCGATTGGAATATCGACATAGCCGCTCACGATACCGGCAATCCCACTGCCACCGCCAGCTGGAATGCCCAAATCGAAAGACAGCTCGCTGATCAGGGGATTGTAATTCACGTTCAGCTCTGGCTTTTGCCCTGGTGCCAAGGTTTTCACCTTGGACTTTGTTACGAATTGCCCGGCAGTTTCTTCCTGATATTGACTAGCTTGACCGAGTCGGTACATCACAGATGTATTGTAGACGTATTCGCCGAACGGCACTTGCTCCACACTTTCAATGACATAAGTCGGTCCCACTTGGATCAAACATATTTTGGCCAAATAGATGCAAGGCTCCGATGGAGCTTCTAAGGATGCTTCCAAGGATTGCTTTACGAAATCAGACATCAAACGCTCTTTGATCGTTTCAGCCACAATGCTAATCTCGCCAACGGATTGTGCTTGCAGCTCCAGCTGCCGATCATCCAGCATCAAAGCCGCTGTGCCTGCTTGCACCCCAACTGTCGCTTTCACAGAAGCTGTACTATCTGCGCGAAGCAGCACCTTCATTTCATATTCGCTCTCTTGCGCATCTTGCGGCTCTTGGAACACGATCTTCGTTCCGTTGATCGCCTCAACGCGATGAGCATCCAGCTCATACTGAAAGGACAATCGTCCTGCTTTCAACGTTTTCTCAAAACGCAGCGTCATCTCAAACAACTGTCCAGGATTCACATAGCGTGGTGTCGTTTGAAGGACACGCACTTGCTTATTCTGATACAACACGATCGTCTGATCTGACAATGTAGCCAGCGGCAGCGAAGCCGGGTCTGGCGCATCCTCACGGATAAACAGACGATAGCTTTCCAGCACACGATTATAATCATTAATTTCGTCCGAACGGACGGAAGAGTTCGCTACGGCGTGAACCGGTTCTTTTTCCTTTTCATCATAGGCGATGCACAGGTATACATTTTTGGCATACTGATTGTTCGAAAAACCATCCATCATCGACAGCTTCATTGTCATCGGAGATGGTACGACAATTTCTCGTCCTAAGGCATCGATCGCAGCTCCCATTTCAACCGAAACCGACTTCTC
The DNA here is from genome assembly GCF_059692115.1 of Paenibacillus sp. J31R30. NCBI lineage: Bacteria > Bacillati > Bacillota > Bacilli > Caryophanales > Paenibacillaceae > Paenibacillus > Paenibacillus sp. J31R30. The sequence goes on from NZ_JCAUAV010000004.1 coordinate 257,873, forward strand.
ATCAACAGCTACAACCTGCAAACCAGTGAGAACACCAGAGCCATGCAGCAACCGATTCATCATTCTGCGTTTGTCATTGAAATACTTTTGCTCGGACTCGAAATCTCTGACCGTCAGCAGCTTCCCATAGAAATACCGATTGCGTTCAAACGGGTAATAACGTGATTTTTTCATAACGATCCCCTCACCTTCTCTGGCTCAATTCATTCATTCGATTTCGGAATCTAGTCCCAAGCGCGTATGTATATCCATCCGTTTATCACGATCCACATCAATCAGCACCGTATTGTAAGGCATCGAAGACCGCTGATCGAGGGTTAATAAAGTAGGCTCAGATAAGTACGTATTAATACCTAGGTAGGTATGCATATCCGCATACATCCAAGGCTGCAGCACGATCAATTTCCCTTCGGTATAAGCGGGCTTCTGATCTTCAATGATGTGCTCAATAACTAAGCGCTGTTCATCCGTTCGCACACTTTCTGGCCTCAATAGCACGCAGAACGTATACGGATTATCGCCATATAACTGGGTGAAAAGCTGCCGCAGCTCCGACGTCTCTTGCATTTGCTTAAACTGGAAATATTCGAGTATAAATGGCTCAGCACCCGTGTAAATCTGGAGCATATTCATCAAGCCCTCGCGTGTGCCCCGCAGCTTGTAAAGCTCAGGTGCCCGCTTAATCAGCTCTCTAAGCTTCTTTTCGCCCCAAGCCTCATGCTCAGTAATGGCCAGCCAACCGCCTAACCAATCCAAATACGGCCCCGACACAGCATCCGGATCAAAATGTCCCGAAATCCGATCAATCGTATCCTCCATATCGTCAAAAAACGTACCAAACATCGCTAGAAACCGCTCCAAGAAAGGGCTATGCTCCTCATCCTGCTGATACATCGACGGCAAATATGCAATCAACGAGGTTCGCGGGTAATACACTCTCAGCTTGCGAATAAACGGTGACTTCTGCTCGCTGCCGACTAGCTCAATCTTGAACCACAGATAACGACCCTTCGCATTCATTAGGAGCGCATCCTTCGGATTCAGAATCGGCTCCGACCATAGGTCGCGCGTAGCTCTCAGCTTTTCTTTTACCGAGACATCGGGATCTGTGAAATAGCTCGTGAGATTTACGTAATCCCCATCAACCATACCTTCACTTTCATCCGAGGCAAAATAGGAAAACCGAATCTGCGTCTCTTCCGGGATGTCCGCTTCGAGTCGTATTTTGTGCCACGTCGTTTCCGTCTCCGTCGTATCGAGATCAGCCGAAAAATACACTGCCTCCGGCAATTGGGTATCCTCCAGCATCATCGTTCGGGCTCGAAGATCTAGCAAGCTGATCTGACCGCTTATACGATCAAACACATACAACCGATTGCGCCCATCCTGCACTAATTTATCCGTTCGTCCCCGGAAGCCCGTTACCTTATCCAAGGGGTCGCCATTGCCGCGATATTTTAAAATAAACCGCTCGGTCACACCCTCTTGCTGCGCATAACCGCTATCCCCAATATAGAGATTATGATTCGTATCAATGGAAATTCCGGCAAAACGCCCCTCCTGCTCCAACTGGAAATGCAACGGCTCTCGCCCATCCTCATGGAACACCGTCACCGTCCGCAGCTGGTTATCCAGCAGGGCTACGGTGCCGTCTGTCGCCGCAGTAAAATAACGCTCCTGCAGCTTCGAGATCGGAATCGCCTCCGTCATACGGTGTGCGTCATGCTCATACACACGCATAACCTCGCCGGCCGTGTTCCACTGTAAAATGCCAATCCTACCGTCCTTCGGGACTTCGGGACTTCCATTCATACCAACCGCAATGTCCAAAGGAACCGCTATGAACAGCGTATTCGCGGTTTGCAGCTTTGTATTCAAAGAGAGGGGATACAGACTCAGGCCTTCCCAAGCTTGGACTGCCCACATGGTCTGACCATTGGATATGGAGTAGACAGCTAATCTTCTCTCCATTCCCTCACTTGCGTCTGCAATGACAAGATAATCCGCCATCGATGCCAACTTCGCTTGTGGGCTGAATAACTCGTGACCTTGGCGAAACAACAACTCTCTGTGACGGCTTTCGTCATCATAAATCCACACATTCGCTGACTCATCGAGCAATATCAGCTTCCTTCCAGGTCCTACCGTCATCTCGCGAATCGGCGGAATCCCTTCCAGCTCATCTGTGCGAACGATGCGATGAATGCTGTACTTCTCCGACTGCTGAATCGAAAACCCTTGCTCCAGCATGTGAATATTAGCCTCAAAGCCCTCTTCCCAGTCCATTTTCTTGTTTAGCGAAAAAAACGTTTGTCCATCCTGCATCGTTCGTCACCTCTTTTCTAGTAGCTTGCTTCTACTACTAATTCTTCTGCTAGTTCTACTCGCGGTCCCCCTCTCTCGCCGAGATAAGGAACGTCAGTACGCTATTCACTACAAAAACCGCCTTAACGGGGCAGATGCGGAACGTAGGTACGCTATTTGCACTGAAATGCGCATTTTGGCGCCCATTAAAAGGAGATAGGGTACTGTCGTTCCCCAACTCCGCAAAATCAGGCGAAAACAACGAATTAGCGGCTCTACGTTCCCTTTCAAGGGGACCACCATTTCCACGCCTCGTCTACAAATCCGTCTGACTAATCGTCTCGATCTCATGATTGCCAGAGTAGACCAACGCATACGGCGGGATATGAATATCCCCAGCGCCATCCTTGTGAAACCCCGTACCCTCGGCATCCAGCCAAATGTCCTGCACATACACAACACCTTTGATGCGGGAAATCACACCGTAGATGTCACCCTTATACACCGTCCGCCCAAAACGCCAGCCCTCCGCTCCCTGCCCATAATCCATGGGTTGAAGCAGGTTTTTGAGTTCGATCGCGATGCGCCGCTGCTCATTCTTATACTTCGGCTCCATCACCACGACGGCGTGCACGGTGACTTTGATATACTCCGCCGGAATGACATGCAACTCCGTCGTCAATAGACGATGACGATCCAGATGCTGCCGGATCGTCTGCAAGAAGCCCTTGCCAGCTTTCGGCTTGTCGCTCTCGCTGTAAGGCACAACCACCACGGTCATCTGCGCCGGCGCCGATACCCGCGGGAAATCCCGCATCCCCGGCTTATACAGCGGGATCGCCTTCACCCGCGCGACGCGGAGCCCCGGCGCCGCCTTCGCGATCGCCTCGTAGTCCTCAGCGGTCACCGCGCGCGTCGGCGCAGCCAACTCCCGCTGCACGCGCAGCTTCGCTTGCGCGAGCGTTTCCGCCTCCAGGCCGCCCCGCGCCGGGAACGGATTCGTCACGCTCACGCCAGGCTCAGCCGTGTTGCCCAAGCCCGTCACGAGGCCGTCCTTCACGTTGCCTCGCACACCGCCGCCCGCTTGCAGCGACAGGAACCGAATATTCGGTTCCCCCGACTTGCGCGGGACTAACCCCGCTTCGTTATTCCCGAAGCGAATCGTGCCTGCAGCAGCGTCGTAGACGTAGTGCCGGTCCGCCCCCTTCGAGTTATCGAAGTCATCCACGGCCGTCCAGTCGTCCCAGACGACGCTGTCTTCTCCTCGCGGACGATAGCCAACCTGCAGCAGCATGCTGCTAGGCTTAAACACGCGTCCGCGACTGATCTCAAAGGTTTGCCCAGGCAGACCTTTGCTGCCTCCCACATACCGGCTGTAGTCGAACTCAGCCGTGTAAGCAATAAGCCTCACCCGCTTCGCGCCCTGCGGCGGGATACTGCCATGCTCCCCGTCGCCGAAGCGTAGACGGGTGGTACGGCGGGCCGAATCCTGCTGCAGCTCGCAGCAGAGATCGTTAGGCCCGCAAGCACTTAAATCAGCGACAGTGTGCCAGTCGCGCCAACGTCCTTGCTCGTCCAGCACCTGAACGGTGTGCAGGCCGTTGTAAGCGAGATACGAGCTTACCTCGAAGCTCTGACCTGGCTCTCCCGAAGAACTAAAAGCCGTCACCTCGCTGAAGGTTTCCTGTTCCACAGCTCGAACTGCATTGAGCGTGATCTTTTCAATTTTGGGAGCCAGCTCGTAGCCGTCCTCCTCCAGTGTACAGCAGATCCAATAGCGCCCACGGTCATCTGCCGGATACAAAGACAATGGCTTCATTTCGGAAGCAATGGTAAATTTTAACTCACCGCTTTGCGATAAATGAACGGTGGTATCACGCTGTAGCTCAATCGGCAGCCAACTTTCGGACTGTCCATCTACGCCAGCACCAGCGAATGACCATACCAATTTGGCTGATGAAATCATTGGCGCCGTTTTCTCTGCATGATGACTTACGGTTACAGGGTAACGGTCAAACAGATTAAAATAGATCGAAATTTCCGTGTCCAGTGGCAGTGCCTGGTCAAAACCGAGATACAGATGCGCACCCTTGCGCGCCGCAGAGCCAAACGCGTAGTACGCAATTTTCGCATGATTGTTCGAGGTATAGTCGGCGGCAGCCGTTTCTGTACGTACGAGTACTTTTTCCAAAGCAGCAGGAACTACCTGCACCGTTCCCTGCGTCTCAAAACGCAGATCCACCGCGGACAGCGGCGTCCCCTTCGGGAGCACAAGTTGCTGCGCAGCGCCCATAAACGTCACGTCACAAACCGCTGACACCGCATCGCGTGGACGGATTCCCAATAGCTTCAAAAACTTGCGTTCACTGCGCTCCGTCACCCGATTCAAATAATACTGTTGCATCTCTGTCATCCATGACATCAGCTCTAGCAACGTAATTCCTGGATCATGCTCATTCTCATCGGTCCATTCTGGAAATAGCTTCGGAATCGACTTCCGCGCCTCCATCACCATTTGTTCGAACATACGGTCATCTAAATTGGGAATTGGCAGCACTTGTGCTCACCTCCTTAAAAGTTTTCGTAAAATAACTTACCTCGTCAGCAACAGCTTCTTATTTAAAGTACGTTCACAACCACCTTGTGCTTACCGCTCACAATGATGCTATGCGGCAGCGAAGGCAGACGATTGACATCCAGCTCCACGCGTTCACCGTCTTCGATTTTGTAGACGGTCATGTAAAGCTTTTCGACATGGCTGATTGCTCGAATTGATTTTAACAACGCGTAAAAAACCGAAGGATGGATTTGCCCACCAATCGCCCAGCCTTTATTATCAAAATTGCCCGTTAACGGGTCTAGGAATCGATTTAACTTCTCTAACGCCTGAATTTCGGTAAGCACTACGGCGTCCATCCCTTCCACAGCAACAACCGCTGAGACTGAGATTTCCATATACACCGGTTCAATGACCTGCAAGCGTTCAGGGAAAGCAACCAAGCTGGAAGCGCGTCCCAGAATAAATCGCTCGACTTGTTTTTTCAGCTCTGGAAACGTTGAACTGCCCTTTTGACCTTCTTTTGGCAAAATAACAAGCGTCATCGCTCCGATTTCTTTCTGCATATACGCATTCCGATTCGGAATACACGTCACCTTCGCGATGTTCGGATACGCTTCTCTAGCCAGCCACTCGTAGTCTTTGGAAGAAACAGCACGATTACGATGCTTTAACAGCTCTGGCCCCCGCGCCAGCGCAGACTCCAGCTTCTCCGCCTGACAGCCACCCGATGCCGGCTCAGGGTTATACACCTCACCAACAAAAGCAATCGAATCCTGCATTTGGTTAATCTGACGAGCCGCTACATTACCAACTTGTCCCATTGTAACCTGATAGGTAACCTTCAATTGCTCAAGTCCACCCTTCGGCGGGTGCATCCCATGAACACCATCCCCTACGCGAATGCGTCCGAAGGTATGGTCAATCAGGTAATGCCGATCTCGGTTACCCGATAGGGCCAAGTCACGAACAGCCGTCCAACGAACCCACACCTGCAAAATGTTGCCTTCTGAATCGCGTCGAATATCCATGAGCGGTGTACCGCTTAGCTCCGACTCCGAGATCTCCTCTTCTGTCACGAATTCCGTCTCATCCACCCATACTTCCTCAGATACGATTCCTTGTCTGCTGAGCTGGTATTCCGTCTCTTCCAGTCCTTTGACATCGGGAACTTCGCCAATGATTGTCTCCTGCTGGAGGACATGAACCGTATTCATATAGATACCCTGAATGGTCGGAACCTGTACACGCTCAGTCACATCATCATAGATATCATCTCGATTGATAGCCCGAATCCAGTAGCCTTCCTGCCCGAATAAGGACACCGCTGCAAAATCAGCTGGACCCACGAACTGCACCGTTCCGCTTTGCGTTAAGCCGTTCGTTTCGTCGATGACCTTCAGTGCTACCCATTCCGAAGGGGCGCCAGGGATCAAGCCCGCTCGCAAATACTCCCACTCTAGCATTGGAACGTCATGTTCCGAGAATCGCTGCTGTTTAATGGAGACGAATATCGAGATAGGCCCTCTCACAGGCGGCGTATCAAATGAGAAACATAACGCGGGATGGTTGCCCTCCAAAGGTTGGAAGGGCTCAAATCCGCCCGCCAATTGACGGCTATGCTTGGTCCGTTCTTCATAGACGGTGTTATTAAAAGCTATGCTGCGTTCCGCTTGGTATAGGCGATCCTCATACCGATACGTTAAGGCTACTTCGTCAATCCAAGGTGATAGATACAAAGCCTGAGCGATATAGGCATTTTCGATATGTAAGATTCGTGCCCTGATCCAGCGATTCTCATTCCCGTTCACGTACGTAGCCTGCAGATCAGGCGGGCAGCGGAACTGGACCTCCTTGCGAACCTTTTGTTCCAAGGGGTAGTAAAAAAGCTTTTCGGCATCCTTGCCTACATCGAGCCTTACCCACGTGGTGCCATTCCAATATTCCCAAGCCACTTGAAGAACCGTGACATGCACAACAGGTGCTTTATCGAACTTGTTCTTCTTCATGACCATTTTCCAATCGACCTGATCCGACTGTTCCGCCCCAAAACGGTTCTCAATCGCTTGCAGCCCGAAGCTCAGCTTAATATCCCCATCGGTTTTCGTAAACACTTCCTGACTTCCAATATAAAAGGAGCCATACAGCGCGAACTGATCACCAAATGGATAAAACCCGGATGGATCGGCATCAATATCATTGTAAAACATTTGATCAGGCTGGATGCCGCCGGTTTCGAGTGTGTCCACATAGTCTGTTTTGAATGAAATATGATCCATAGACAGCCTGCTGTCAGCGAGCGTTTTGCGACCTGATACGTGCGGCTTTAATCGACATTGAATCCAGCGACCATTAATGCCATTAACTTCTTTAAGTGTTAGTTCTTCCCGGATATTTTTGAGCAAAATAACCCGATTGCCCTTCGCCTCCACAGCGTCAAAGGTCTTCCAACCCTCTGCTGTCGCGTACAGCCATTCGGTAAGCTCAGGATCTGCAAGTTGACTGGACATTGCAAACTCTTCAAAGCGTCTCGTCGAGTTACGAAATTCGATCTCAATCTGTGCGGGATGGGTCACGGTGAAAAGTGAGCTGTGCTCCAAATACAGGGCATGCTCCTGTAAATTGTCACCATCCTGCAGACGGAACAACTTCGTAGGCAGCGCATAGCCTTGACGGCTTGCAGCTAAGAACTCATCCGCGATCCGAACAATGATATCCTGTTTACGACTCGTCACATAGATGCTCGTGAGTATAGCTGGGGTTAATAGCGCACTGCGTGCCGTTTCATACAGAATTGTATCAGCTTCAGCTTCAGCAGCAATTTGCGTGCCTGCCGAAATAAACACGGATTCTTTCGTTCCTTCATTCAGCGCGAAAGTCAGATAACTGCTAGCTGGTCTAGCTGGAAGCAATGTGACATCGAACATATTCAGAAACGAGATCAGATTCTTGGTAGGTACACGATTCAATCGCTTAATATTATCGTGAAACATATCCGCAAACATCAAAAATAACGCAGAACCCGGATCGGGGTTCTCAGGCGTAAATCGCCACTCTGGCGTATAATACGGCGCCATTTCCTTCATTTGCGAGATCAGATCGGGTATGTCTCTAGGATCAATTTTGGGAGGTTGCACAGCTCCACCTCCTCTCTGCACGTATCATCATCGCTTCCGCAGCCTCTTTCTATTTCGAGCCTTCAAATAAATAAAACGGATAGACTTGGTTAAACAAGTTGTTCGTCGTTCTCACCTGATAGGCAATGTGAATCATGACTTTGGCAGGGTCATCCGCTTCTGGAATAGCCTTCACTTCAACCTCATGAACCCGTGGTTCCCAGTTGCGAATGGCTTCTTCAATATTACTTTGCAGCAAATGAAGCGTTGTATCGTCGGTTAATCCGAAAATAAACTCCTGCACGCCGCATCCGAAAGAAGGACGCATGACGCGCTCCCCTTGGGTCGTTCCCAAAATAACGCGAATCGCTTCAGCGATGTCTTCCTCATACTCGGACATCCGAATTCTTCCTGTTGCAGGATCAACCTGAATCGGGAATTTCCAGCCTCGTCCCAAAAATGCTTCCGACATCTCGCCACGCCCTCTCGCTAACTGATTTTGACGCTAGTTAATTTTCACCATACTACCTTTGATGTTAATGATCCCATCGGACTTCAGATCTAAGGTCGCCCCTGCCTTCAGGGCCATCGTAGCAGATGCTTCTATGTTAATTTGTGTGGATTTGATTTTGATTTCCTTCGTACTTTCAATACCGACCTCGCCTTTGGCGTTCAAGGTGATCTTCGAAGTTTGGCTGACAACTGAAATTTCATTGGCTGAGCCGCCCTTAATCAAGATCTTATTGTTCCCGCTGGAATCTGCGATGGAAATACTATCGTCTTTGTCCTTGAGTTCAATAATTTGGCCTTTTTTGGTCTTCAGCGTAATGCTCTCGTCTCCGCTTTTATCATTGAAGGAAAGCTCGTGTCCGGATCTTGTCTTGATCATGCGCAGATCATTTTTATCTGCTGGCGGAGGCGGCATATTTTTTGGATTCCATAGCATTCCGATGACGAAAGGCATCCTTAGTTCTCCCATATGAAAGGCTACCAACACCTCGTCTCCCACCTCTGGGATAAAAAGACTGCCCATATTCTTACCGCCCATTAACGTTGCGATGCGGACCCAATCCGTCTCCGTTTCGGTTTCTTGCATCGGCAGCTTGAGCTTCACACGCCCCATTTTATCGGGATCTGTGTTATTGGTTACAACCGCAACCATAACGCCGCCAATCTTCTGACTGGCAAAATCGGACATACCGCCAATTGTAATATCGGGAGTTTTGAACATTAGACTGCATTCCCTCCCAGTTGAAACCGCGTTGTATAACCTTCATCATCAAAAATGTGGGTTGCTCCCGTAATATAATACGGTTGGTCGAACGTTTTTCCAACGCCACTGAGCTTAATATAGCGCCCGGCGCGAATCTCTGGAATCCCAATGCATTCCCCACTGCCGCTAACCAACTTCATGGCTCGGCGATTTAATATCGCATCAGCGTAGCTTTTCGCTTCCTCCACAGAAGTTACATTCGTATACATATGCTCGATGAAATCACCTTTTGAGGCCAATATATCCTTGCCCGTCTTGCTGTTCGAACCGAGCTTCGTGACACTGGCAGACTTGCCTTCGATGACTTTTAGCTCTTTATTATCCCAAGCTCGAACAGTTACGCCCGTAATTTGCTCGGCTAAATTGTGATCTATCATTAAACTGCGGAGCGTCTTGCCCATTTCCAGCGTCATCACGGCTGTCATCGCCGTCAATGGCTTACGAAAATATAAATTCTTCCCCACAACGAAAAAATCATAGTTAACTAAATTCGCTAAATTCTGAATGAAGTGATAATCATTAATTTGACTCTGTGATAGTACTGGAAATACCGTTGTCGTGGCATCAACATTTGTTTTGAAGCCATACGTTTTGGCAATTTCTTCAACGACCTCACTGTATTTCTTCTTATTCCAAGAGCGAGACTTCGTCCCTTTCATCATGAGATAAGAAATATCCATCCCACGCACAACGAGACCAGGGGCACCGTCTTCTGGGAAATCTACAACAACGGAAGTAATTTGTCCCGTAAAAACAGCGGTAAATTTGTCTACATAACCTAAACCAATATCAATGGCTTTACCTAAGGCGAAGGTGGATAGCCATTGGAATTCATTTTTCGTAATATCGTACGCATTCGCTACTCGAAAAGAAAAAGAGTCTGCCGTGCCATCGATTGTTGTCTCCACGCGTAGATTATCCAGTGCGATATCGTCCGACAGTTTCGTGCCATCGACTTTAATATCGTAGTAAGGGGCATAAAAATCACTATATTTTTTGGCCAGGTCGTCAAAGGTAAATGAGCTCGTATCCAGATCTAAGGCCATCGGCTTAATCCAACCTCGGAACTGAAATGCGGCGTCCCGTGGTCACTTTCATTGGATTATCGATCCCATTCGCCTTAGCGATTTCCCGCCACAGCGTTGGATCTTCGTACTCATTGGCAGCAATCGTCCACAGCTGATCCCCTTGATTCAACATCTTTAATTTCGTTCTATCCGCCGAATGTCGTGGAATTTGTTTCAACTGATCTTTCTTGCTTAGCGTGGATTTAAATGTCACTTTCAGCTTAGCTCTCACCGGAACTCCAGTATCAAGGAACATCGTGAAATGTTGATTCACATTTACGACGACGCCCTTGAAATCCAAGGAACCCCAGACAAATCGGCAAAGCGGCGGTGCATGGATCTCCTTTTCAACATCAAGGAGACCTGAAATCTTCGTCGTAAGCTGACGAACGTCCGTCCCTTTTTCGTAGGTGTCAAAATAAAAATCCATCGTGAGTGACGACGTCCCCCCGCTCACAAACTGAGCGATTGGCATGGACAGACCCGGCACTGTTTTCCAAGAATAGCTATTGCCGGTATCGATCGTATACTCACCCGGGTTGAACATGACTTGCACATTTTCTGTTTTGCTGCCTTTGTGAACGATAATCATTGCTTTCTTGAGTGCCATAGGAATCCGTCCTTTCTGCCATATTCGTGTGAATAATTAATGTGATTAATGACTAATAACAAAAATAATTATATACCTCGGCGTTGCCGTTCGAATTTCATTTTTTTCTCGATTTCGCGATATACTTTATCCGCGATTTTGGCGATATCCAGCTGTGGCAGCTGCTTAATCAGCTCTTGCAGCTGCTCTTCGCTTAGCTCTGGCGGCGTCTGATCGACTGGCGCAGTTGGTAGTGGTTCTTGATCTGCGCTCGCTTTGGTGCGCAGCCAATCCATCTCCAACGGCGCATTCGCGAGCTGGCTCGTTGCTGCTTGTTTATGCTCCAACATGCTGACCGGTGGGGCAAGATGCTCTTGCCTTGCGGGTTGCACCGGCATACCGATCGGTGAAGTGCCTTGGTGTGACGCGCCGATTGGCGCGTGGGATTGCATGGGCACGCTTATTGCTGGCGTGCCTTGTTGATTGTCGGCGCTGCCTTGTGGGCCGCCGACGGGTTTGGTAAGCCTCTGCACCTGCGTAGGCAGCGGCTTGGTTAATGTAGCAGCCCAGCCTTGGCTGCTGCTGTTCGTAATGCTGGCGCTGCGCTGCACGCCAGCTGTTGGTGCTGCGGCAGGCGAAGCCGCAGCCATTCCCGCAGGAGCAGCGCGAAGCGCTCCTGTGCTGCTCGCCAGCAGCGGCATGACACGCGGTGTCATGCTCGCGCTCTGGCGAGCCCTTGGTGCGCGTGCGGAGCGCGCGCCTGGCACTACTTCTGCGGCCCGCGAAGCGGCCGCAGGCTCTAGGGCTTGTGCGCGCTCTTCTACCTGCGCGCTCACCATAGCCCTAATGGTTTGCTCCACCGAATCCACTTGGGAGCGTTCCGCTCCCGAGCGGTTCTCCGAACCACGTGCTTCTCGAGTGTGCTCGCGCTCACTGCCTTCGACGATAGCTCGTCTCTGGAGGTGTTCGGCTTGCGCCCCAGTCCAAGTCACTGCTCCACGCATTGGTGATGCTTGACCATCGACAAGTTGCGATTGTACTTGCCTGATATCCTGAGCAGAAGCTTTATTGATCAATTGTCTGATTCTCGTCTCACTAGCTCGCTGAATCAGGTTTCCGTTCACTGCATTCCTTGTACTTTGTACGCGATGTGTACTTTCTGTCGTATGTCGTCCAAGAATCTGACGGTTATTTGTTTCAAAATCTCGTCTTACTGGAGCAGTACGCCCATCGCTTACATCACGTTGCACGATACCTCTAAGTTCTGACTCATTTGCCCTTCCAAACTGCCCCGAAGCCTCATTACTAAGTGGTGTAGTAATCCTGTCTTTCTCGTTGCCAGAGGAACGTTGAACGAGATGACCACGTACAAATCCCCCCGTTGTTCTTAGCTGTTGAGTGGTATCTGCTTGAGGGGCCCGTCTTACCTGTATCCCACTCCCTATGCCAAAAGACCGCTGAACAAGTTGTACTCGCCCTGCATTCCTTACACTTCTGAGCTGCTGAGCATCTTCCACGCTATTTCCCCGTTTAGATGACCTACTATTTTCTAATTCAGATAATCGTTGTACAAGTTCCCCACGCACAACTTCTCTTACTGGCTGTCTAAGCTGCGTGTTAATATCTTCATCGATTCTGCTCGTCTGTATCTGATTCGCACGAGGTGGAGTCTGTTGTTCAACGTCTCCATTAACCACGGTAGGCCGCACCAGATTCGCTCTTTCAGCCGTCCGTTGATCTACCTCAATGGACAATGACTCCATTGCCCGTCCAACGCTAGATAATGAGCTACTGCCATGAGTGTCGCTCTCTCTGTCAACTGACCGCTGAACCTGGCTTCCTTGGTCCGCTACGCTAATTTCAGTTGGTTGAACTTCATCAGTGCCGCTTGCTCGTCTTGTTCGTGTGCCATTCTCGACTTGCCCTGCTCGGAGTATAAGCTGATCTCTCTTCCATGCACTAGATGGACTCGTCGACGAGCTAGTTTCTTCTCTCATAGATGCTGATGATTGAGATTGGGGGCTAAGAATTGGTCGTTGGGATATTAACTGCCCCAAATCAATCTTCCGCTGGATACTAGCTTGTTGCTCTCTCACACGACTAACACGTGATGGACTTCCTGTTCTTCTAACCATATCGAGAGGGGAACGACTTTCCGTATTACCCCTACTACCGATTGTTGTCGAATCGGTTCTTCTGTTACTTGCTGACATATCCGAATGCGTTCTTACTTCGCTTGAACCCACTTGGCTATTCGTCGGATTATCTTTCCGTTGATCTGCCCATACAGACCAGAGCCTATCTTGAACCGAATTAGTCGGTCTTACTTCTCTGGATTGAAGAACCCGTGGACGATCTGTAGCAACTTTACTTGAGCTCATGGATCTTATGCTGCTTTGCGCCACCTTAGCAGCGATCTCAGCAGCTAAGGTCTGTTTGACTGTCATTCCTTGCGTGCTGGAACTCATTTGGTTATCTGTTACTTCAGTAGCAAGTTGCCCAACAGTCTCATGAGTATTTACTCCGTTGGGACGTAAAGCTGTTCGCAACAAACGTACAACTTCTTGTCTTTCTGTCCCTGTCTGTTTGGCTGAGCTTGAAAGCAAGGTTGTTCTCATCGAACGCATACTTGCGTCTGCAATTTTAGCTGCAATCTCCAAAGCTAACGCCCCAGTGGACTTCTTAGGCTTCACTTCTGGGATTATGCTCTGGAATTGGTCAGCTTGCATGATCCCTTGCTGCTCGTTGTTATCTGTCCGTCTATCATGAATAGCTGAGGAACGATGAATCTCATCATTCTTCACCTTAGCCCCCAACTGGCTTGTTGCTGTAGGCATTATTCTTTCGGATGACCTTATCTCCTGTTGCGCAAGAAAGCTCGAGCTATCTACACCTTGCATCCCTTGCTGACGGTGCAACTGAACACCACGTTGCTCGAACCCTTTTGAAGATTTACTTGAGCTAGTTGCAGCACTTACCGTTCTTCTTATGCCTTTATCGAGCAGCTTACTTTTGGCTCTTTCTAACACAGATGTGCCTATGTCAGGCTTTACTAAAGGATTAGTTAGATTTGCTGTTGATTGATGATTATTAAACTGCACGCCATCTTTGTTAACAGTATTTGTACTCCTAACGAAAAAATCATTAGAAGAGGGTTGTCTTTGTACGGTAACGAGCTGCTGGAGCCAGCTCTCGTTGCTTTGAATTTTTTCAACGGTTGAACGACCATTTTCCATTGCAGCAGGCTTTCGATAGACCCTGCCTGGATATGACATCGTAGTCGCAACACGTTTCGAAGCTACAGCTTCCTGCTCTGATAATTGAACTGCCTCAGGCTCGGATTCCAGCTTCTCTGATAATTTTGTATCAGGTTGACTTGCTAAACCCACTGCAGATCCTGCAATGGATTCAATCGCTGTCTCTTTGCTCTCCTGAATGACCCCACTATTCTTCCGAGGTCGTCCTCTTTTGCGTTTAACTGGCTGTTCGATTGCTGGCACAGTCACGGTCTCTGACAACCCAACATCCTGCACTTGTGGATCATTTTGTACTTGTTGCAATTGATCTTGCTGCATTTGCTTCAAGCGTTGCTCTTGCTGATCAAGCTTCACATGTTGTTCAAGTACTCCCAATGCATTACCATTTTGCTTTTCTTGCTGTTGTTTTTTTTGTTTCTCTTGTTTTAGCAGTTCTTGCTGTTGCAGTTCTTGCTGTTCATAGTTTTTTTGCTCATTACGGTTATCTTGTCTCTGTTGTAGAACTCGTTGTACTTGGTCTTGTGACTGCTTACTAACGAGTTGTTCCTGCTCTTGCGACTGCTGTCTATCGAATTGTTCGATCTGCTCGTCCACCAGCGAAATGTTAACTGATCCTTGCACTTGCTGATGCGGTTGCTGTTGCGACTGCTGTCCCTCATGCCGCTCTTCCTGATCATGCTGTACCCGCTGCTTATCCATCACCTGTGACTGACTTAACTCTGAAGCCTGCAGCATTAATTCATCACGTTCTTGTTGCAGTCTTTGGACGACTTCCGTCACTTCTGCGCTTCGGTCCTGCAATCCGCGTGGGAGTTGCTGCGTCCCAGCAGTCTCATCTGATGCGCTCGTCTTACGCCACACTGGAGTTAATAGCAAATTGAATTCCCAAAACCCATTGCGACTAGAACCTTTTGATCCCGCCGTAGCATGCATCGACCTAGGCAATCGCGACGTTAAGCTTGCAGCATTAATCGCCATTGGCTGCCCACTTGATGTGAGAAAACCCTTTGCAACCGAAGCTCTGCTTCTGCTTGCGGGTGTTGTCTCTTCCAACTGAGCTTTATCAACAGATAATGGCTTACTCGCCGGGGCGTCCTGCACCTCAGCATGTTTACGTAATAAGCTTCGAATAAACCGCACTGTCTGCGAAGTCGCTTCTTCTGAAAAAGGACCCTCACCCAGTTTCAAAGACTTTCCAAACTGGACCGCCTGAGAACCTGCAAAGGGTGGTCTTCGTGTGGTCTCATCCAAATTCTTGTTGTGTGGTCTTGTCTGAGACGCCCCTGTGTGACTCATTTGCGTTTGTGTTACCTCTTGCAAGATAAGCTGAGCCACATTGAGAAAAGAAGGATTCCTTTGTTGCATGGTTTGCTCAGATAAACGGGTACCAACAGGTGAATTCTCATTCCGCTCCAAGCTCAACTTCCCAGCTTGGAACTGCTCCAGCCAAATGGAAGCGCTGCGAATGGCATCAACATGCTGAGCAACGTTAGTATGATTGCCTTTAACTACCGCATTGCCATCAACGTCATTCGCACGTGATGAACCTATTTTATTCCCGTCACGCAAAGCTTGTTTATATAATAAATGTAATGTTTTCTGCTGAATATTCGTTGTAGGTCCTGTATGTTGAACTCCATTCACCATTAGCTTTGGTTGATTCATCTTGCTGCTTGTCGCATGAGCTAACATACCAATCGAAGCAACAAGCTGCTTCATCGAACGCCTCATAATCGGTGAGTTTCTTTTATTAACGACGTTAATTCCTGCTTGGATAGACTTCACATCAGTATCTTTAACGACATGAACATTCTCTTGTGTAGGCAGGGTTTGACTTGCTAGTTCCTTGTCTTTCTTACTCTTACGTCCTCTTTTTTTCTTGACTGGCGTTTCAGCAGCTACTGGCGCCAATTCGGAGGGCAAATGTTTGACTTCTTGTTGTTTCTCTTCTATAAGAACTTGCTTCGGCAGACGATATCCGCTTTGTGTCACTAACTTCTGAATGTGCTCAATCGTTTGCTGCTTAGTAATCAAAGGAGCTGATTCTGGGTGTTTCAAGCTTTGCAGCTGTAACTGCAATTGTAGGACCCATGCCCTGTCACTTGGGTTCTTCATGGATGCTAATTCTTTATCCGTTAGTAATCCCTTGCCCTTAAAAATAAGAGCAAACATCCCTAAATAGTTAGTCCGATCGAATCCATACTTCTCCATAATGCCAGAAGCAAATAGCTTCGATTGACGAGAAGTCTGACCGACAGCGCTACTACCCTTACCTTCAGCATAGCGTAACGAACCCTTTTTCTTCTTTCCACGGGGTTTATGCGATTGTCGAGATTTCATGAACAATCCCCCTAAAAGTTTTGCGTAGCAAAACTAGCATCGTAAGCATAGTCTTTGAGTTTTCGTCAGAAAACTGACTTCGTAAGCATATTAGATAACGTTATGCCATCATCTTATTTCGCGGAATAATACGGAATCTAACCAAATAACGCTATGGCAAGGTGCTATTGCTCCTCTACAGGCTCATTTTCAACTTAAAAGTTGAAATAGCGTTATACCATCATTCTATTTTACTTAAAAATGTGCTCGTGACCCGAATAACGTTATGGCATAACGATATTCACGTGCTTAAGTCCTGCTTATTTCTTAAAAATCGTCTTCAACCCCGCATGCACCAGTTCAATCGACTCGATCGCGACATTCGCACTGCTCGCATTGAGATCCGGTCCGTTCCATTTCACGGGAAATGCACTCGTAAATTCCCAACGACACATCTCTTTACCCTCAACATTGTACAAAAGAATGGAGCCATTCTTACGACTAATTTTGCCTTGTGCAGCATTATTGTACCAATCCCATAACTCGCTGGAGTTGCTTATACCCCTCTTGAGCACGATGTTCGGGTACTTCGTATGTTGAACCATGTAGTGTGGATGGGTGTTCAAGCCACCTTCCCAATACGGCTTTACTTCGATCTCGGACTTCATGCCCGTCACCTCAGAGAAACCTCCGACGATCAGTCCATCAAGCTCAACGAGAAAACGAAAATTGCCGCCTACATTATGCAATTTGGATGGTTTAGCCATTGTTTATTACTCACCTCTTACCGAAACACATCAAACGGATTGTCTGGCTGTTTTTTACCTTCTTCGTTCAAATTACGGTTGATGCGGGAAATTTCCTCGCACCACGTACGGCGTTCACGGTGTTCCATGGACATAATTTCATCATGTGACCAATGAAAATAGTAAGCAATGAAGCCCACTTCCTCATATATTTTGTCAATGGGATAGCCCGTTACGCCATCTCGTCCAAAAAAGACACATCCACATCAAACTCGTGCTCACATTTTGGGCAGCTTGTATGAACTGTAGGCACGTCCATTTCATTAATTTGACGATAGAAATTTTGCAAGAAAGCAAGATCCGCTGTGAAGAACTTCTCAACTACGCGCGTATCAATCGCACGCAAATCACCTAAATTTGTAATGACACGTGTTAGTAAGATAATCGTTAAATAGCCTGGGTTTTGCTGAACGCGTTGGTCACGCATCGGTAAAATTTCATCCGCAGCTGTCGCTAGACGCATGACACCTCTCTTGTGTAGCGTACCATTGTCATCCACATACCCTCTAGGAAGTTCAAATTCATATTCTGTTTTGAAAGCCATGTTGTCGTTACCCCCTTAAAGTTTTCGCCAGAAAACTGGCATCGTAAGCATAATCTTATGGTGATGAGACTTAGCCTCTTAACAAAAAGAAGAGTTAGGAACCGGAGGCATACGCTCCGGCACCTACTCTAAACTTATTACTTCGTACGTGTCATACCTTCATGAGCAAGCTCTAAGCTCTCGATGGCAACTTCGTTCCCAGTCCCTTTGAAGCTTGGTGCTGAGTATTTGGATGGCCATGCTTCGATAACCTGCCAAGTAGCAACATCTCCGCCCTCTTCGTTGATCGCGATGATCGTAACCGTTTTGCGGGAGATTTTACCTTGAATGGACTCTGACATCCAGTTGTACATATCCATGGAGTCTGTAACTCCCCATTTCAATGAGATGTTACCGTATTTCGCAAGTCCCGGAAGCTTCCGAGGCGTGATCGTTTCGTTTCCTTCGCGGTATTCAATTACCGAAAGGGAAGCATCAAATCCAGAAATTTCGCTGAATCCAGCTTGTTGAATACCTTCAACTTCGATTCTAAATCTAAAATTGCGGTATGGATCCCTACGTTCGCCAGCCATAGTATACCCCTTTCCTAATATGCGTAATATCTAACGTTAGACTATTCTTCTCTTGTTTTCTGAGTAATACGGAAGATGACGAACTCGGCAGGTTTCACCGGAGCAACCCCGATTACGCAGATGAGTCGACCATTATCGATGTCATCCTGTGTCATTGTGCTGCGGCCAATATTAATGTAGAACGCTTCGGAAGGACTTCCGCCCATCAAAGCACCATCTCTCCACACCCGCGTTAAGAACGCATCAATCGTCCGCTGTACACGTGCCCAAAGCTGTTCGTCATTCGGTTCGAAGACAACCCAGTTCGTGCCGTTCTTGATGGACTCTTCGATAAAGATGAACAACCGTCTAACGTTCACATATTTCCATAAACCGTTGGACGATGTTGTACGAGCACCCCATACACGGATACCTTGTCCAGCAAAATGACGGATCAAGTTAACGCCTTGCGGGTTCAAAATATCTTGCTCGCCTTTGTTATATTGGCAATCTAGGCCAACTGCACCGCGAACGACTTCATTCGCAGGTGCTTTTTGCACGCCACGGGATTGGTCAGAACGGGAGTAAATACCAATAACAGAGCCAGATGGCGGTATGTAAATGTTACGTTTGTCTAATGGATCAAAAACTTGCAACCATGGGTTGTACATTGCAGCATAGGAGCTATCAAAGATGTTGCGGTGTGTCATGACATCCGCTACCTTGGTTTTCTCGCGTGGAATATCGAGAACCGCAAAGCGGCTGCCCAAGTTTTCACAGTGCGCTACAAGGGATAATTGAACCGTAGGCTCAGTTACACCTGGAATTGCAATGATGGACACAACATCGTTATCGATGAAGGACTGGATTCCTGTACGTTTACCAGGACCACGGTCAACACCCATATAGATATCAGGTGTTACATTCGCAATGGAACCGTTGCTGCCGCCGGACAAAGCGATTTGGAATTTGCCAGCTGTTTCGTTCTCACCGGAAAGCACCTCGAAAGGAGCGATTGCGCCAAGATCTTGACCTTCTGTCAAATCCTTCACCGTAATAATATTCGAGCGGGAAACGATTTTCTCAATGTGATTCGCTGCCGTAATGTTTAGGGATACCCGCTCATACGTCTCAGCTTCGTCACCATAGAATACGTGAAGTGTGAATTCACTTGTCGTCAATACTTTGGCTGGTAGTAATCCGCTATCAACAACATCACCATCAAGTGCTACAGACAACTGGATAATGTTATCTTGGGAAGCGACTACTTTGCTGTATTGCTTCACGCCTGCTGCTTCGAAAGCAACTACGTCGCCTACGTTAAAGCCAGCGTTGTTTTTCACGCGATATTGTGATTCACTAAGCACTTCATAGATTTGCGTCTTTGCTTTGCTAGCTGGCACTACAACGATACGGACTTGGTTCCCCCATGTTCCAGGGTTCTTAGAAGCAATCTCAAGAATTGCTGATTCTTTATTCGAAGCCGCTTTGTTCGTGGCTACTTTCGCGTCAGTTGGCGCTACACGCATAACGAAACAGCGATTACCTCCGTTTAAGTAGAAATGCTCTACCGCATAGGAAAGGAAACGATATTCACCGAATTCATTCTCGGACAAGTAGCTACCGAATAAACGGTGGAAATCAGCTACGCTCGTAACCAGTTGAGGGACACCTTCAATTTCCCCTCTTTGCGCAAGCCCTATAAACCCGGCCGTACTTGTGCTTGCACCTTCAAGCGGTTGTGCTCCGCTGTCAAACTCTTCCACATAGACTCCAGGTGATAAATAGTCAGCCATTGTTCCCCAGTTCTGTCAGATGGCACATCTTACATAAAAAATAAAGCCACAGACATGAAACCAGTTCTCTCCTTTCTGCTTGTCATTTTTGTATAGAAGATGGACGTGTCCATTCTACTAATTAGGGTCATGCAAGACGTATCGTACCGAGATTGGTGGTTGTTCCTTCTGCTACCGTAATGTCCTTGATCACATGCTTAACTTCCGCCCCGTACCTAATGACCAATTCGGTCTGAAAGCTTGGAATCCGAGTGCCCCTAAAAGCAATTGCGACCTCTCCTCGTTCCGTACTGCGGGTTTCTTGTACAGGTAGCAGCATAGCACCTCGCGTAAACGATTGGGAGAGTGGATTCGCTAGTCCAAATCGCTTCTGATGCTCCAGCACTTCAGAAATTCGGATAATCTCTTCCGCTGCTTTTGCGCCTCTTCCGCGAAGTAAATAAGCATCTCCAGCTACAACGCCTCCTGTGAATGAACCTAATGTCATCTCAAGATGACCCTTGTCGGCTTGATCAACCATTAATCGCGCGCGCGCGCAGTCCTCCGTAAGTACAGTTGACTGTAGGTGAGCATCACGAATCGGAGAGCCAGATGCATGCTGAAGCATGACGCGAATCAGTCCTGCTCCTTGGGAAAAAGGGTAAGAAGGTAACGGTTTCATTTGTACAACTTCAATAAAATTGTGCGTTCCAACGGTGATGTTCGTTTGTTCTTGAAAATAATACTCGCTTTGGACCGATAACCGGTAGTCGCCGGGAGGTAAATCGTTGAATATATAGGAACCATTCGATTTGCGAACTGCTTTCGAACGGGTACCTTCTAGGTGAACAGTGGTCGTGTTGCCGAGAGGAGCTTGTGAGGTGAGTGCGTCAATCACGCACACTACCAGGGAAACGCGGGATCTCAATTGTGATATGCGAATTTGATCCACAATGGAACCCTCCTAACCCTGAATACTAAAATCGGTTTCTGCAACCCTTTTAGTTTTCTTGATGCGTGTCGAATCGATATGTACAGGTCCCACTGTATAAGCAACTGAGAGTCTGTAAGGGGTGTCTGAGAAATTCCACATATTCATGAGGCTTTCTCCCTTAAAAGGGTCCATGACGATGCGAACTTCTTCATCTTGCTCAGCTAATGTGCCTACGGTCATCGAACCACGAAGAACAGAATGATCGTAGAGTACTTGCATGGCTCTGCCTAGAATCCGATGTTCATCTAAGGCTCGGGATGAAAGCTCAGCTGGCGATTGCACGGTGAGTATGTAACTAAGATCAACAACCATAGGAGGAAACTGAATTTCATTCGTCCCTCTAGCAATCATATGGGTTTGACGATTATTGCCGCTCTCGCGAACGTTGTATAGATAGAGAGATAAGTAGAAATCTCCTTTATCGACAGGTGATGCGAGTCCTATCATTTCTGGTTGTGGAATAGGGTCTGGAGTCATGTTTTCTCTCAGAAGCTTGATTAAAGATGCGCTTACATCAGCAATGACAGAATAATTACCTATGGGTGTCACTTCCTGCCTCAAATTACCTATAAATCATGTAAAAAAGGTGCTTAATATGTCACATTGTGTATCTTTTTCTATTATAAATGTAAACCGACAGGTTGACTATAGGGATAATATTTTTTATTTATGCGATTATCCCGAAATTTGGCGATATTTGGCTGAAAAGTGGTGAATACAGCCGACAAAAAAGGCAAGCTCACACTTGGTGTGAGCCTGCCTTTTGCCTACTTAATTCTAGCTATTCTAGTAATCTTCCCACTCTTGCCGTGCGAGGATTTTGCCTGATTTCTGCAGCTCATGTCGAATAGATTTGATAATGTGCTGCATCCGAATAGGTTCACCTGATTCAGCCGCTAAGAAAGCGGAAGAAAGGACGACATTCTTGATGTTCCCCCCAGCAATTTCGTAGCGCTGAGCGAGGTATTTGAAATCGACATCATCGCTGAGCGGCGCTGCTGATGGAAACATGGATTGCCAAATTTTCTCGCGATACTCACTGTCCGGGAATGGAAATTTAATCACATAATTGATCCGCCTTAGAAAGGCCTCATCAATGTTATTTAGTAGATTGGTAGCGAGCACGGTGATGCCTTGATACTCTTCCATTTTTTGAAGAAGATAGGCCGTCTCAATGTTCGCGTATTTATCGTGCGAGTCCTTCACTTCGGAACGCTTGCCGAACAACGCATCCGTTTCATCGAAGAACAGCACCGCGTTGCTCAGCTGCGCCTCCTCGAAGATTTCGTGCAGGTTCTTCTCGGTTTCACCGATGTATTTGCTGA
The DNA here is from genome assembly GCF_059692115.1 of Paenibacillus sp. J31R30. Lineage (NCBI taxonomy): Bacteria > Bacillati > Bacillota > Bacilli > Caryophanales > Paenibacillaceae > Paenibacillus > Paenibacillus sp. J31R30. The sequence continues at coordinate 280,350 of NZ_JCAUAV010000004.1, forward strand.
TCACCTGCGAAAGATCAACCTTATACAGCTCTAGCTGCAAATCGCCGGCCACGACCTGCGCAGACATCGTCTTCCCCGTGCCCGGCGGGCCCGCGAAGAGCATGCTGAGCCCCTTGCCGTAGGCCAGCTTCTTCTCGAAGCCCCATTCGCTGTAGACAACACCGCGATACTTCACTTGATTGCACGCATTGCGGAGCTGATCCTTCTGCTCGGGCGGAAGGATCACATCGCCCCAGCCGTAGCGAGGCTCAATGCGTGTCGCTTTGCGCTCCAGCTTGTGCTGCACCTGCTGGTAGCACGCCTTATACAGCGCGTCGCTGCGCAGCAACGCGCCTGAACCGCCATCCCCGGCAGAAGCCGTCTGCCAGGAGGAGTATCCGCGCGCGAGCGTGAGCGCGCGTCGTATTTGTCCCGGGGTGAAGCGGAATTTGCCGCTCATCACCCGATAGTCCACATCGCCAGAGACGCCTAGCTCCTGTGCGAATGCCTGCCAAAGGCGCTCGCGCCCGCCTTCGTCTGGCACGGCCAATTCATGCTCAAGGAGCAGCCGCTCCTTGGGCTTCCAGCTTAGCCGGTTAAACCGCCCGGCTAATAGAAACACCATGCCGCCGTAGCCGTCGAGCAGCTCATGAAACCGTCCGAGCCGCTGCTGCGCAGCCAGATCCGGCTCTGCGGGGTAGAGCACCTCCAGCCGTGTAAAGCACAGCACGGCTTGATGAAGTATCGCTTCGCGTATAATAGCGCTCAGCTGATCTTCAAAGCTTGCCGCATGCAGCTGCACATCAGCGAGATTGACCAGCAGCAGCGGCTTATTAAAGGAGCGGCTGAGATGCTTCACCTGCAGCTTCTTCCCAGCGCCTGCATTCCCCCATAAATGGAAGGCTAGCCGTTTGCGCTCCGCTGCAGACGCTTCATATACGTCTGCAATGAAGCCTCTCAGCCGTTGTTGGAAGTCTTCCTGGACAAGCAGAGGCGATAGCTCGTCATCTGGGTAGAAGATTTCTACGGCTGGCTTTAGATTTGGATCTAGCTCGCCCGAATCCAGTAGGAAGGTCACCATCCGTTTGTCCAACTGCAAGGGTCTGCTCAAAAGTGTCTGACCATGAACCTGCCCAATGTCCGAATTTAGCACATACCGGGCCAATTTGCCATCTGGTGCCATGAAGGTCGTTCGCGCAGCCCGCATCTCTTCCGGACTTTGACAGGCGATTTGCAGCGCTAAGCTAATATTAGGTGTTTTACTAGTTAGATCGTCTAATAAGAAACCGAAAATCCGTTCATATTTCCGATCCAACTCCACAGCTAGACCTAGCATGACGAAGCGCTCTTCTATAGAAGATAATCCAAATACAGCAGATATATAAATTAAAGGCAGGAATATGCCCGACTTGCGGCTTTCTTCCCGTCGAATGGCGATAGCGCTGTCTAGCATCTCTATCATTGCCAATGTCTCTTGCTCGTCCTCATCGATCTCTTCATCATGACCGAACCCGCCAATAAGACGAATAAACTCGTCCTCAGATACAAACATACCGCGGAAAGAATCCGTTTGCGGATCAGGCGTAAGCTTTTGACGGCGCTTATAGAGTAGTTCCAATTTTTTATCTAGTAATTGAAGCTCGTCCTTATAATGTTCCCATGCATGCACATACCCTTGAGCTGTCATAGGCCTCCCCAATGACTCTATATATTTTTTCAAAACGAATCGATAACTACATTAATAGCTTGCCTAAACAGGGGGTTATTCTTTACAATATCAGGATAAGGCACAAATCGTTTCGACACCTACTGCCCTGAAAGGAAAGTGGCCACCTTCTGATGGAACAATTTCCAGCACATGATCCAACTTGGAATCGAAAACTCATTCTAATGTTATGGTGGATCCTCATCATTTATGAAGTAGCGGCTACGATTGCTCTAGGCTTTGAAATCAACGAGCAACCGACGAATTGGTTTAATAGCTTTTTGCGTTTTCAACTTGTTCCCACGATATTGCAGCTTCTTCTTATGGGCGTTGGCTATTTGGCTATGCGCTATTTGAAGTTCTATAGTGAGTTTATCATGATCATATGGACCATGACCATGGTCAGTATATTCATCCTGTGCATTCCTGAAATGACACGCAGTTATGAATTACTCAGTATGCCGATTTTGTTGGCCTCGATCTATTTTAAGAAAAGATATCTTATTTTCGCTTACAGTTTAGGCGTCACTATATTACTCATCCTGCTGCTCTCTCAAATGGCCAGAGGACAATCAACGAACCCCTATGAAATTATTGCTTCTCTTACGATTTTAACCGCCACTTCCATGCTTTGCTTTGCCATTATGGGTCGAGGACTCGACCTGCTTGCCCGGCTCAAGAATTCAGTCGTACGCGAGCAAGATCTGCTGATTCGCAATGTCATGATTGACCGGCTTTCGAAAGTCGATGCGCTTACTGAGCTGTTTAATCATCGTTCCTTTCAAGAGCATACGGACCATCTTATTTCACATATGCCCCATGATACTCCTCTGGAGCTTGCGCTGATGGACATCGATAATTTCAAACTCATTAATGATAATTATGGTCATTGGGTCGGAGATGTTGTTCTCAAAACCATCGGCACTCTTCTCAAAGAGGTGCTTGGCCCGGATGATATGTCCTTTCGCTATGGCGGCGAGGAATTTGCCGTGTTGTTCGTAGGGAAATCACATCAAGAAGTACTGGCCATTTGCGAGAAGATTATGGAAACGATACGCGATACCATCATTCCTGAAATGCCGGACCAGAAGCTGACGATGAGTATTGGGCTTGCGACCTATAATCGGAGTACGATGAAAAAGGCATGGTTTCAGCTTGTGGACGAATGCCTATACACCGCCAAACGCAATGGCAAGAACCGCATACACGTGCATGCCGCAGACATTCAAGTGCCTGTAGTTGATTGAGCATACAGAACCAGGAGCCAAGTGCTCCTGTTTTTTTTGATTTTGCAAGCTACCGTGGAAAAAAGTGTTAAGCCTCATACATGAATTGGTTGCATTAGGAAAATAATGAGAAGAACCAAAATCAAATGAGGTGATAATGATGTGTCATTCCATAGCCATTCTGGCTGATGTTCAAGAAGTCATGAAGCAATTCCGCGTCGATCGGCTATTATCCTATAGTTCCAATCGTTATGAGGTGCGCCCTACTGAATCTGTGTCTGCTGTGATGATCAATCGCAAGGGTGAGCGCCTATTGGATGAGTTCCGCTGGGGACTGATGCCCTTCTGGGCGAAGGATGCGGTATGCGGCGAGCGCAACTCCATCTTCTCCAACATTGTGTTCGAGCGTATTGTCAAAAAGCAACGCTGTGTCATCCCCTGCAGCAGCTTCTATGTTGGGGTAACGGAGGGCAAGGAGACGGAGTGGATTCGATTCAAAATGCGGAGCGGTACGTTCGGCATAGCTGGTCTGTACGACATTTGGCAGGCGCCATCTGGCGAAGAGGAGCTGCGTACGTGCATGATGCTCATGACGGAATCGAATTCCGTCGTCTCTCCGTACCAAGCCAGTATGCCCGCCATTCTTGACGAGGAACAAATGGAGAAGTGGCTGCAGCCTGATCAGAAGGATAGTCGTCAGTTGAGATCCTATCTGCAACCTATCGACGAAATGCGGATGGTCGCTAATATTCTTACGTCCCCGGCTGAGAAGCTGGAGATGGGCGCTGATGTGCGTATTTTTGTATAAGTGGGCAAAAAAGAGGACTTGCGCCTAGGCGCAGGTCCTCTTACTTTTTGGGAACAGGCGGCAGGACGCCGCCTTCTCCGATGATTCGTACACCATCCGCGCATACGCCATATGGCTCCCAACGGCAGGTCGCACACAGGTGGCTGATGTCTACTGGCTTCACTTCAAGGGCAACTTGCCCGCAAATGGTTGCCCAGGTCCGCTCCATACCTACCTCCAAGCCAAGCTTGGCAACAATCTCCGCATCACGCTGATACACCGTCCGGTTCTCGCAATGTGCAACTTGATCTTGCGGAAACGCAGCGCACAAATCATCAGGTCCGAGAACGACGCGGATCATGGTCTCAGGCTCTGTTCGCAGCTGCTCATAGACTATCGTCATATTCTCACAAAACGCTGGGGAATAGCCCATTCCTCGGTAGCCTAACAAACAGAGCAGATGATGCCCGCGAAGTTGGATCATAGGTTGTTTACCTTAGGCACACGGTACAGTCCGTATCCAGCCATCGAAATGACGGGTTCTTTGTCCTCGACGAGGCCGTCCCCTTTGGAATGCAAGGCAACATCAATGAGCCATTTGGTGAAATCGGCCACTGGCATGTCAGCCATTTCTTCTAAGCTGTAGAAACCTGCCGCATCTACCTCTACGCCATCAGGCTGAGGAGTTCCGCCGATGTATGACATTTCGAAAGCAATGTATACATTATGTATGCTTCTCGGCTGATCACGTACCGCTACCAAACGCGAGACGGACGCTTCGACTCCGCATTCCTCCAACACTTCACGCACGATCGTATCTTGAATCAGCTCGTGCTGCTCAATATATCCACCCGGGTTCGTCCAGCGTCCCTTCCCAGGCTCTTGCGCTCTGCGCACAAGTAAAATCTTCTCATCCTTCATCACCAGTGCACCGACACCGATACTGTAGTTCCCCCAATGAACAAAGCTGCACGATGTACAGGCTCTTCTCTCCGTTCCATCCACATCACGCGTCTCCATGGCAGCTCCGCAGCTCATGCAAAATTTGGCTTCCATCTGTCCCAGCTCCCTTTGGTCATCCATCGTCTAAATCATCTATATGCAAGCTTACTGCGAAAGATGGACAATAGGCAACTCCATATAGATGCGCTGAATGGTCGTTTGGCGTGGATATGGCGTAGGATGCGTCTGATGTGTGGGGATATCGCTGAATTTCACCTAAAACCACGCATGCACCCCATGGGAGCCAAAAATGCAAAAAGGCATCAATTTTCCGCGAAAACAGCTAAAACTAGCCGAATTAGTGCGAAAAGGCATCAATTTGGAGCGAAAAGGGTACCAAATGGCTGAGTGCCGGCAGAAATTGATGCTCTTTCGCATTTATTTCAGACGGAGAGGTCCAGCCGAGATAAATAGATGCTCTTTTGCACTTTTCATCTACAAAGTAGAAAAAAGAGGGCCCTGCCACACCCATGGCGTGCTGGCCCCCTCTCCAAACCTACACCAAAAACATCGCCACAATCGTTGTCACAGCTAAGCCGATGAGCACGGGCTTCAGATTCCGTCGCGCGAGCTCGAACGGACTCACACCGCAGATGGCCGCAGCTGGAATGAGCGCCCACGGAATCAAGGTTCCGCCGCCGACCCAGATGGCGGCAACTTGCCCGAGCGCAGTCAGCACCGCTGCGCCAGAGCCAATGGCGGTCGCGAACAGCTGCGCGATGGAGCCCGCCAGGGAAATGCCCGAGAAGCCGGAGCCGTCGAGGCCGGTAATGGCGCCGACGACGGTTAACGTCACGGCACCGATAGCACCGTTCAGCGGCACGACACCTGCAAGGGCCACACCCAAATCGTTCACGAGGCCGTGGGAACCTTCTGGTAATATTTTACCAAATAGCTCCGTAATGGCAGAGTCACCTAAATAGAAGAACGCAGCGATCGGGATGACGGGTCCGAAGACTTTGAAGCCAAACACGAATCCCTCGATTAAATAGGAGGTGATTTTCTCAACGCCAGCGTTTCGATGAGCGATCAATGTGACCGCGATTAAAATAAACACCGCTGTACCGCCGACGAGAGCGGTTGCATCGCCACCTTGCAAATTCAAGACAAACATAGCAATGACGTCCAAAGCAAACAATACTGGAATTGCAATGGCTAAACTTCTCTTCAATCGCTCGCCAATCAGCACTTTGCCCTCTTCCTCCACGGGAACAAGACCGCCGCTTTCCTCTAAACGGCTATCGATGAGTCCGCTGCGCCATTTGCCGTTTTTCATATCGCGCTTCATCAACCAGAACGCTGTTACCGTCGTAACAAGCCCCATTACAATAACGAGCGGAATGCTCGCTTCCATTACAGAGGACACCGGTATTCCCGCTGCATCCGCTGTCAATTTGGGTGCCCCTTGAATAATGTAGTCCCCGGATAGTGCAATTCCGTGACCGAAGAGGTTCATCGCCATAGCGGCACCGAGTGCCGGCAAGCCAACGCGAACAGCCACTGGCAGTAGCACAGCGCCAATCAACGCAACCGCAGGTGAAGGCCAAAAAAACCAGGACGTCACCATCATAATGATGCCGATACCCCAGAAGGCTAACGCTGGCGTTCTCAGAAATTTGGTCAGCGGCGCCACCATCGTTTCATTGATCCCCGTGCGAATTAAAACGCGACTCATGGCAACGATAATCGAGATGATCATAATCGTACCCATCAGCTCTTTAGTCGCATAAATAAAGCTGTTAAACACACCCGATACAGAGCCGCTCAACGTTTCCGTCGCTAACAACCCTAAAGTAAAAATACCCACCACACAAATCATCGTCGTATCTCTGCGTTTAACAAGAAGCGTAAGAATGAAACCAATGAACACTAAATAGACCCAATGAATCGGTAAAAGTTGAATATCCATCCTGCACCACACACCCTCTCAGCCCAAGCAGCAATTGGTGCTACATTCTATGCTCGGCAGGCTATAGGCGTTCGTCTAAATTCGGGCATTTCGCCACCTTGTGGTACAATATGAAAAGCGATTTTAACGAAGTAAGGGGAGAATCTACATGGCAAGGAATCAACGGTTACATTCAGATTCAGATTTTCAGGAGGTCATCGATCGACAGGGTGTTGTTCGTATTTTTAAAGATGACCATATTGTCGATTCCAATGCGGTAGTACTGCGCTTCAGTGATACGACAGTCGTCGTGCAAACACGTGTCAGCGATTTGACCTATTACGACCGGGCAGCTTGTGAGTTTTTTGAGATGAAAAAAAGATAGGCTCTGTTTGTGAACAAAAAAGAAGCCGCTTCAATGCGGCTCCTCACTATCGTTTCACTTTACTTTTTATGAAATTGCTTCATTTTCCACATCAAATCATCTTCTGATACATAGGACGCGCCTGCATGGATTCTAAAAATCTCATTACTTCCCTTATGATTGATCCCCTCTTTGGTCGTAAAGAAAAGTTCGATCCCCAATTCCTTTCCGACTTCAATCACGGTGTCATTATAAGCACCAAAAGGAAACGCGAGTAGACGATACTGAGGTCCTAACTCTTCCTCAATACGGTTGTCAGCCGTTAACAGATCTTGTTTAATTCTTTTGCGATACTCCGTATCGGTTTCTAATCTCTTTTCAGCTTCTAAATAAATGGGATTTGTCAGCATTGGCATTAGAGTATTGCCTGGACCCGCCTTGACTTTGTCATGATGATCATACGTATGAGAGTAGAAACTCATCCCGTTCTGTTTCATTTCTCTCATCTGATCCCATTTTAGACGCGGTGCCTTTGGATGATCTATGGAATCAACAACGATAAATTTGGTAGCATGAAAACCTAAGCTAAGTAATTCAGGATACGCTTGGGTATAGAAGGATTCATATCCATCATCAAACGTGATTAAAACCGCATTTTGAGGAACCTGAGCCTCATTCTTCATAAAATGAAGAAAATGTTCCATGCTGATTACATTGTAATCTTCTTTCTTTAGTCTCTGCATGTGGCTTTTAAATCTTTTTGGGGAAATTGTAATGCCATTTTCCTTCTCATCAATGTGATGATAGGTCAGTACAATGACTTTGTTGGTATAATGGACCTTTTGTTTGCTATAATCTGTTTGCATAAAAGATAGCGCATTTACTTGACGCTGTTGGGGTTGTAGCGTTTCTAGTTCTAATTGTTGTGCCACTTGTTTTACTTCTTGTTTCACTTCTTGTTTTACTACATCTTGTTCTACTAACTGCTCATAAGAAGGCACAAGTTGTTCTTCACTTATTACTTGTTCTGGGCTTATTGTCTGCTCAAAAGACTTCGGCAATACCGTAGGCAATAATACATAGAGACAAAATAAAACGCTAGAAAATAAAAGTACAGTAAACGCCAAATTCGTTGGATTTTCCAATTTCAGTCTATTCATGCTGACAACAACCCCATAGATGAGAATATAACAAATTAGGAAGATAGTATCATGGAAACGCTTTCTTGTAAACTATTTATTACACACGCATTACCCTTTAAAAGTTAATCTGTTCTGGTTTTTGTTGTTTTCCAAAAATTACACAAATCCATATAAAGCTAGCCACTACCTATTATTCGAAACACGATCTACGATTAGGATGTACTCAGGACATCCTAATTTGAGGAAGTAGGAGGTTGAAGAGAAAAGAACAACGTACTCGGGTTAAATCTATTAACCAGTAGTTATTTTACGTACAGAAATGAAAGCGTTATCACAGTTTAGGAGGTATTTTATGCCAAAGCCCATGTATCTTCCAACTAGATCTGCACATTTACTTTTAGTAGTTTTGACAATGGTTCTTACACTGATCGTTCCTGGGCGAAGCTACGCGGCTACTACGAATTGTAGTACAGCTTCCTGCTTAACAACTGCTCTATCCAACGCTGCGGCTGGAGATATCATTATTCTCGCATCTGGCACCTACACAGGCAATTTCGTTGCTGCTGCTAACGGAACCTCATCTAGCCCCATAGTCATTAAGAGTGCAAGCGCTTCATCCAAAGCTATCTTAAATGGTGGAGGTACCTCAAGCGGTTATGCTCTGTACATTACGGGCGATTACGTTCAAATCAAAGATCTGAAAATTACAAATGCGAAAAAAGGAATTATGCAAGATAATGCTAACAATGGCTTGATTGATGGCGTTGAAGTTTACAATATCGGAGAAGAGGGCGTCCATTACCGTGACGGAAGCTCGAATAATACCATCCAAAATTCCACTATCTATAATACGGGTACGCTTACTCCTGATTACGGTGAGGGTGTGTATGTCGGCTCTGATGTAGGTAAATGGGGAACTTATAATGCAGCAACTGACAATAACAAAATAAGCAATGTAACGATCGGGCCAAACGTTAGAGCAGAATCTGTGGATATTAAAGAAGGTTCTACGGGCACGATTGTTGAAAACAGCACATTTAACGGTACAGGGATCAGCGGCGCAAATTTCTCTGACAGCTTTATGGATGTTAAAGGTAATAACTCTATCATTCGTAATAACACCGTGAATCGGAATGGAAATTCGGTCATTGTGGATGCTTTTCAAGTTCATGAACGTTCAACAGGATGGGGCTTTAACAATGATTTCTACAATAATATTGTGAACATGGATAATAGCACACCTTATGTTGTCAATGTGGATGGCGGCTCTGCTAAAGCGTGTGGAAATACTCGCAGTCCTTCCGGGAATATGTATCTGGGCAGCGTTACCACCTACACAAGCTGTTCGGGAGGCGGTGGCACAAGCCCTGCCATTCTCACCGTATCTGCAGTAACGGATAGTGGTAATGACGGGAATGTCCCGCTGAATACAATTGACAATAGCTTGAGTACTCGTTGGTCCTCACAAGGTGATGGGCAATGGATTCGATACGATTTGGGCTCCAGTAAAACGATAGCTTACTTGTCTATTGCTTTTCATCAGGGGGATGTACGTACCACGACTTTCGATTTACAAGTATCCGCGGATGGCACGACGTGGTCTACGGTAGTAAGCAATAAAGTGAGTTCACAGACACTTTCGCAGGTACAATACGACTTCACAGACACGGTTGGTCGCTATGTAAGAATCGTTGGCCATGGCAACTCATCCGGAAATGGATGGAATAGTATCACAGAGGTAGATATCTACGGAATGTAGTCAAGCTTGTCTCATATTCCGCAAATCTGTCATTACTTCAACGAGGCTGCCATTCAAGCAGCCTCATTGTGATGGAACTCTATTGTTTTCTGTATCTTCCTCCTACTATCCGTTAAGTTCCATAGAGGCAAGCTGTACGAAGCTATAGCCTAATTTACGCAGCTCTGGTATCGCTTTGATGACGCCCTCAGCCGTATCCTTCTCTGGATGATTCATATGCGCAAGGACGATGGAACCGCTCAGAGCCTTTGTGAAGGCGTTGTACACTTGCTCCGTATTATAGGTCGCTCCCGCATCTCCAAGCACCGAATATCCCGCTAGTTCAAAGCCAAGATCATGGGCAACAGACGTCGCAACCTCATCGTAAAATGCCGTGCCTGAACGAAAAAATAAAGGTCTTTTTCCCGTCAGCTTCTCAATCTGATCCGCACTGTCATTCATTTCGTGTATGACCTCTTTGACGTTCTTCGTTCCCGCAATCCCATACGCCAGCTTGCCGTTCACGGATAAGGGGCGGTGCTCCGTGCCATGATTTTCGATCTCGAACAGAGGGTTCGTGGCCAGTTCAATAAAGGTGGTCGGATTCGCAGCAATCCATCTTGCATTGATGAAGAGCGTTGCTGGAATCTGCTCCTGAATCAGATACTGGATCAGCTTCTCATCGTAGCCGCTGCCGTCCTTCCCGCCGCAAGCATCAAAGGTGAGAGCAATCACTTTGTCCTTCGTAAGCAACCGAGTTTTCACACCGGGAACACGCTCTCCCCATTTCGTTGGTAAGACGGAGGCGTAACGTGCGATCAATGTTTGTTCCATCGACGCGAAAGCTGGAACAGCCTCAACCTCTGCATTTTTCGGATCATTTGATGGTTCTTTTGCTGGTACATTTGTTAGACTGCTTGATGATGGATGGGATGATGTCGTCGCTGCAGGTGACGCTGTCGGGCTGCTCACAGGTGTCGTCATCGCTACGCTCGTGGGTGAGGACCTTGATGGCTCAGCAGTAGTTAGCTGTGTCGGGGGTGTGGTTCCTGCAGTCGCAACTGATGTCTCCACCACCTTAGCCCCCTCCTCCCCTACACACCCTGCAAGCGCTGTCATCGCACATATAAAGAAAAGGAGGCACATCGTGCGCCCCCTCATTTGTGCTTCCGCCAATCTAATTTGCTTTTCTCCAGCTGATAAGCAAAATCATTTTCAAGACGCTTCTCTTCCGCCTTGCGAGCCGCTTCTACCCTGGCTCTCTCTGCGTCCTTCTTCGCTTGCTCTTCCGCTTTCATCGCGTCAGCCTGGGCTTTGAGTCCTTCCAAAATTTCCGGACGCAGCAGATCCTTCAGGGTTGCTGGTTTATCTTGCACGCTAGCCGCAGCTGGCGTCATTTTAGCTTTCTTTTTCACCATAATAAGGTCACCTCGTCTACATGTTCTCCCTATTATTGTACACGTCTATTGGTGTAAATGATACGGGACTGTCGCAACAACGATATCCTTATCGGCTTGAAGCTTCGAGCGAATACGCGCCGCAGACTGATTATGGAGCAGACGGTGCCACCATTTTTTTGGCATGAATTGCGGGAGAATAACCATGATAGACTGCTTCTCTGACACATGCGTGTCGATACGCTCAATGAATTCAGCCAGCGGCTTCAAGATCGTTCTATACCGCGACTTGAACACTACGAGGCGAACACCTGGATCCCAGATTTGCCATTTCTCCTGCATCGACTCCTCATCTTCATCCGAGAAGGAGACATAGAAAGCAATAACGTTAGGCGAGAGTGACTTCGCATAGTTCAGCGTTTGCTCTACAGCTTTATGAATCCCGGCCACAGGTACGATAATGACGGGTTCTTTGGTACAAACACGGTCTTGTGTGATATCGATGCGCAGCTGGTTGGCTACGTCATCGTAATGGTGGCTGATCTTCGTAATGATCCAGAGTAGAATCGGTGTCACGATAATGACGATCCAAGCGCCTTCGCTAAATTTCGTCACAGAGAATATGATGAGAACCGCGAAAGAAACGATGCCGCCTAAACCGTTGATGATCAATTTGCCGATCCAGCCGGATACGCGCTCCTTCAGCCATTTACGTACCAAACCTGCCTGAGCCAGTGTAAAGGATAAAAATACGCCGATCGCATAAAGCGGAATGAGTGCATCAGTCTTCCCTTTAAAGCCAATCAGAAGCAGACTTGCCAGCACGCCAAGCGTGATGATGCCATAATGATACGAAAGTCGATCTCCACGGAAGGAGAACATGCGCGGGAAGTTTTTGTCTTGGGCCATGATTGACGCCAAGATGGGGAATCCATTAAAGCTCGTATTAGCAGCTAGCACTAGAATAAGCATCGTCGCGATTTGAGTCGCATAGTACATCACGCCGCGTCCAAACGCTTGCTCGGTCACCATCGATAGAACCGAAGTGTGCCCGTTATGATCTGGGGCAATTCCATACCCTAAGGCGATCAACGTTACACCACCGAAGACGATTGCCAACAGGCCGCCCAAGGAGATGAGCGTGCGTTTAGCATTTTTGACAGATGGCGTTCGGAAATGCGGGACAGCATCGGAAATTGCTTCGATGCCTGTTACAGCTGAACAACCCGAGGAGAACGCCTTAAGAAGTACGAATAACGTTAATGAGTTCGTCGCAGCGTTAGGTGTGAAATCAATGGCATGCGTATTAAGTGAGCCGGTCATTAAATCGAAGATACCTTTACCTACTAACAACAGGATACAAAGGATGAAAAAGTACGTCGGAATCGCAAAAACGGTTCCTGATTCGGAAGTGCCTCGCAAATTAATCCAGACCATGATCCAAACCAGAAAGATGGTAAGCGGAACAATATACGGTACTGCAGAAGGAAAGGCCGAAGTAATCGCCTGCACACCTGCCGAGATCGAAACGGCCACGGTCAAGGTATAATCGATCAGCAGTGAGACACCTGTTAGTCGCCCCCACACCATGCCTAAATTTTCTTTGGTAACCATATAAGCGCCGCCACCCATCGGGTAGGCTTCAATCACTTGCCGATAGCTGAGCACAAGCAACAAAATCAATGCGATGATCGAAATCGCAATCGGCAAGGAGAATGCAAATGCAGCAATTCCCACGGTTGCGAGCTCTAACAGAATTTGCTCCGTCCCATACGATACAGAAGATAAGGCATCAGAAGACAGGATGGGGAGAGCTTTCCAGACAGGCATTTTCTCCGACTCAATCTCACTCGACTTTAGCGGCTTACCAAACACAATTTTCTTCAATGAATCACTTGTCATTTCGTGGTCGTTCCTCCAATAAAAGCTAATCTCAATGTACTAGTTGGGTAAAAATGACGCAAAAAAACACAAGGATTGACCTTGTGTTTTAAACACATGTTCTCCTTTCTCACGACCGCTTACGAGGTTAGCTGTCGGGTTCGGGCCGCGAGAAAATCTGCCCTAAAAGGTACTTGGTATCAGCACCATTATTCACCCCATGTTACTCGTGGTTCCCCCGCTTTTCTTAAAAGAAAATTAAGCGAAATATTCAACTGTTCATGTACGTGTTGAATACTACTCTCTTCTGTCAACATAGTAAAGGAGGGAAAAAACGTAAAAAGCTCTCTTCCACCTCTTCCATGCCCCAATAATTCGCTTACAATTACCTGATTCGTTGATTATCTTCCATTCTCGTAGGTACTCGAGGTATTTTGTGAAAAGTGACATGCTAGAACGATCATACCTGGATAAAACGAAGTAATTAGTTGGAAAAACGCCAGTTCATGGTGTAATTCACCCAATCTACGCGTGTTCCACCCCTTCTATCAAAAAATTGTTGTGCCCGATGATTGTCTGGTGCGGTGATCCAAGACATGTAGGCATAGCCGTTTTCCTTGGAATAGTTTTGACACTTCCGGAACAAGTCTTCTTCCGCAGCGGTTCCCCGAAATGGCTCTAGAAGGAACAGGTCGTTCATGATCGTAATAGGACTAGCCTTCATCGTGCTCCATGCAAAATACAGCGTCGCAAAGCCGATGAGCTCATCTTCCTTTTCGACCACAAACTGAATCCCCCCTTGCTCCTGAAGTAAGGTGCTGATCAGACGATGGATATCAGCCAACTCAGGCCGCGGCTTCTTATAAAAGCCGACAATATAGGCAACCATCAGCTCTGTTAATGCCTCCAAATCTTTCATTTCTGCTTTTCTTATCGCATGTCCCACTAGATTACCCCCTTGAATTTCAATGAATAATAATACATTTTAACGAATAAATATTCAGTTATCAACTATTTTTACCATGGCCAATTCGTTGACACATTGTACCCACCATGCTAATCTGTAACAAAATAGATTATAGTTAAGGATCGGATGGTGTACGATGTCAAACAATGCAATCACTTCTAATACTGGAACCACAAACGCTCAATCAGAGCTGCCTAGCCGCTTACGAGAAACGCCTGTCTCCTGGTTACTCTGCTTTACTATTGTACTGGTGATCATGAACACAATGATGTTCAATCTGGCTTTGCCCAAGATTTCCGTACAATTTGAACTCAGCCCCTCAACGGCATCGTGGATCGTCACGGGGTATTCGATCATTTTCGCTATTTCTTCTATTACCTATAGCCGCTTGTCCGACTTTGTACCCATTCGCAGACTTTACGTCATTGCTCTGCTTTCACTAGGCGGTGCATCCATCCTAGGGCTGTTCACGGACAGCTTTGGACTCTTGCTGCTTACAAGGTTGATTCAAGCATCTGGCGCAGGCGCGATTCCATCGCTCGGTATCGTTCTCGTAACCCGCTACATTCCGCTGTCGCGTAGAGGTAGAGCTATGTCGCTTATTTTGTCTGCCGCGTCACTCGGTCTAGGACTTGGCCCCGTCGCTGGCGGTTCCATCGTTCAATACTTGGGATGGCATTTCCTATTCGTCATTACTGGCATTACGCTTCTACTTATCCCTATCTTTCTTGTCTTACTCCCAAAAGAAAAAGCAGAAAGCGGCTCGTTCGATTTCATCGGTGCGCTGCTCCTAGGGATTGGGACGACGGGTTTGCTGCTCTTCCTAACGTCGAAGAGTGTCGTTGCCCTCCTCGTTGGCGTTCTTGCGCTTGCCCTGTTCGCACTGCGCATTCGCCGAGCCTCTCAACCGTTCGTACTGCCTGCCCTATTCGCCGATAAGCCTTATATGGCGCTTGGCGCAATCGGCGTGACTTCCTATATGATCAGCTTCGGCTTCCTGTTCCTCGCGCCTCAGATGCTTGCTCGGGTGTTCGGTTTAGCTCCGCTCACTTCGGGACTTTTGCTCTTCCCAGGTGCTCTGATTGCCATGCTGGTGTCGAACCGTGTCGGCCGCATCATTGACCGTTATGGCAATACGGCGTTGCTGCGCTACGTGCCATGGTTGATGCTGCTTTCTACCGTGCTGCTAGCCTTGACTGCCAGCTATTCCTACTACTGGATTGCCGCACTCTACATCTTAGTCAGCATCAGCTTCACAACACTTTCCAGCGCTGTATCCAATGAATTATCTCGGCAATTGACCAAAGATCGCGTCGGATCAGGGATGGGCTTGTTCCAATTGCTGCAATTTATCAGCGGCGCATTCGCCGTCGCACTCTCGGGCAGTACGCTAGTCTGGCAGAAGTCGTTGCCGCTCGAACGCGCTTTTGACAACCTCATCTGGGGCATGGCGGTGATTGCGATCCTAACGATCGGCAGCTCCATTTTATACAAAAGTTATGCAAAAAAGAGGCAAACAGAGCACTCAACTACGGAGACGGTAGGTAGAGCAGCTGTGCCTCAGACTGCAACTGAATAAATAAAAAGCTGATTCGAGAACTGTGGTCACTGCCACTGGGTCTCGTTTCAGCTTTTTTAGTTCGTTACTGGACATTAATTCGGCACGTGATAATTGCGGGTTCTGGATTTTTGCTTCCAAATCATTTTCTTCCAAATGAGTGGAATGCCGCCGATGAGGTATAAGTAACGGGCATCAATCATTTTTTTGATAAAAGAGGCCAGACGGCCCTTCACTTTCTTAACTTTGAGCAATCCTACAGCCTCACCTCGGCCCAAGGATGCGACAGTGCCTTTGAAATCATATACAAACGGCTTCAACTCTTTGCCTCGAACAGTCTGAATGAGATTCCTTGCTGCGTTATAGCCCTGTTGGACAGCAATTTGAGCATTCGCAGGATAGGGCGTACCTTCTGGGCTTGTAACAATCGAGCAATCACCGGTAATGAAGATTTCTGGAAATTGATACGAGCGCAAGCAGCTATCTACTTTTACCCGGCCCCGCTGAACATCGAACCCCGCTTGCTGCAGCAAGGAATTGCCGCGAATCCCCCCGGACCATACGACCGTGCCTGCGCGAATGAACTCGCCGTTGCCGAGAATCACCCCTTCGGGTGTACATGCCTTGATCGCGGTAGATAGTTTATATTGCACCCCTTTGCGGCGCATCACTTCCATCCCATATTCGATCAAATCCGCCGGAAGACCGGGAGGCAGCGCCGACGGGGAGGCTTCCACATTATAAATACGGACATCCGCAGGATCGACATCATAGGTTTTACACAGAATAGGAACACGGTCTGCCAGTTCTCCGACAAATTCCGTACCCGTGAATCCCGCGCCGCCAACGACGAAGGTCAGATAATCCTTGCGCTTCGGGGCCATTTTAGACTTGGCAAACATATATTCAATGTGCTGCCGAATGAAGCGGACGCTATTAATGCTTTTGATCGACATCGCATATTCATTCATGCCCGGAATACCGAAGGTTTCCGTCTCACTTCCTAACCCAATGACGAGATAGTCATACTCGAGTGTAGCCTCTTCCAGCACAATTTTCTTTTCATTAGGCAAAATTTCTCTAACCGTCGACTTCACGAACCGAATCTTCCGTTCATCAATCAGATCCGAAATGGTAACACGCGCGTTATCATGGTGATCTGTACCGGCAGCCGGCATATGCAGATGTGTCGTAATAAAGTGATAGTCGTGCTTATTGACCAATGTAATGTTCATCTCATTCCTTCTCATCTTCTTCTGAAGCCTTATCGCTGTGACAAGTCCGCCATAGCCTGCGCCTAGGATGACAATTCTGGGTTTACTCATGTGTCTCAACACTCCTCCGGTTGTGAAATTAATCACATATATGCTTGTGAAAATAATCACAAATCTTCACAAGATGAGCCGGTAACCGACTCTCTTATAGTGTATGCGTCATTTTCAAAGAAATAACTGTAGTTTGACTATTTATGAAAAAAAGGCGTGAAAGGACTAAGATCAACAGCCCTCTACGCCTTTGTGTTGGCTTCCAAATCCGTCGCCTTGTCTTGCAAATTGCGCAGCCGATAGCAGTTCATGCCTGCCACGCCAAGCTCCTCGAGCAAGCCAAAGTTAGCCCATGCGCCCACCACGGCCCCGATGCCGGGGATGAGCTGGAGCATTTTACGAAAATCAATCGTATCCCGATACTCTTGCTGCAGCTGCAGCCAATTCACTTGATTCATATAATCTGCCGCAGGGGGAAATGTCTGCGAAATGGCCGGCCAATTCTTAATCGTATGAAGCAGCTCCGGCTTCTTCTTCGCGCTCGAAAAGGCCAATTGAAACACATACAAAATGAACAATCTTTCTCTATAATCCCGCGTCGAATACCCGTAAATATGCGCTAATTCAAAAAGGAATTTCAGCTTAATCCCGATCAGAATCGGAAAATCAGCTAGCCCGAGCAAAATACCGCCAGCCCCCGCTCCTGCTCCCTCGGCGGCAGCGATCTTTTTGTACAGAGACAGCAGTTCCTCTGCCTTCGTATCGCGATCGGCCATGGATATAGATGCGCCCTTGAGCGGCTCAGTCGCAGGCATATAATTGATGCCAAAAAGAGTCGTTTGCACAATCCCTTTGACCGTTGCCGTAATCGTATTGTGAATTTTCTCTGGGATCACTTGGTTGATGCGGTTTTGAACAGATTTGGAGGCACGCTCAATCAGGTTGGGTTGCTTTTGCAGACGTATTTCCCAGCGCCCCAGCTTTCTCTGCATCTGCTGCTCGTAAATGGTATACCCTTGATCCATTGCCCACCGCCGCTCTTCGTCATCGTTCGTTTAAGTATAATATACCGCGGGGAGGGGCTCAAGGTGACTGCACTCAAAAAAGCTGTTCCCCTAGTTGGGTTTCGGGAGCTTGCGAATGAATGCGTTCAGGTTTTCTTCCCCGTTGATAAACAGCCTTTTGAGCAGGTAGGGGGACTGCTGATTGGTCGTGAAGCCCTGATCGATCGTAAATGCGAACCGAAAGCCGTGATCTTTTAAGATCTTTAACGTTGTTTTGTTATATTCGCCATAGGGATAGCAGAATACGTCCGCTTGTATGCCTAGCTTTTCCTCAATTAGCTTCCTAGCTTCCGTGATTTCGAATGCTTGTTGTTCCGCTGAAAGTTGGGGCAGATGGGGATGTGTCATGCCATGTGGTTGAATGTCCCAGCCTGCCTGTTGCAGCTGCTTAATCTGATCCCAGTTCAGATAACCATGGTGCTCGACCATGCCTGGAGACATGAAGAGTGTCGCTGGGAAATCGTATTTGGCCAGAATCGGCATAGCCTCTTCCACATTATCCACATAGCCGTCATCAAACGTAAGCAAAACCGGCTTTTGTGGCGTCGACTGCCCATGTTCACCGGCTAGAAGGCTAGTAAAAGTTGCGAGTGTAATGGGCGTGTATCCATGGTCATGCAGATATTTCATTTGTTCCTCCAGCTTCGCTGGGGAAATAACGACCACATTTCCCGGGTCAATCGTAACGCTGTGATAGTTGAGGACGGGAATGCTGATTCGTGACGGTGGAACGTAAGTAACCGTTGTAACGGATGTTGTCTGAGTTGGAGGTGTGTCCACTGGAACCGTTGTTGGCGTGTCCACTGGGATGGATGGTGGTTGAGGTGGGGCTGAGTCGGCTTCTATCTGGACTTGTGGAGGCTGCTCAAGCTTGTCCGGTATAACGATTGGAGGAACCTCAAACGACGGTGTTGGTACGGGAGATTCGATTAACTCCTCGGCTTGTGCTTCTATGAGAATCGGTGCGGATGAGGGGTTAAGCCCACTCATGTAAAGGAGCAAAAGTAAGGCAAAAAGGCCAGCTAGTAGCGAGTAGAAAAGGATTCTCTTTCTTTGGATGTTCATAGCTCACCAACCATTTCTAGAGTAATAGTCTATTACTCTATTTGTAAGCAATGGTTGAGAGAAATATTCCTAGATTTCAGATTAGTAGCAAGGAATAGATGCAAGGAAAAAAAGAGCGCAAGGCTTGCTAGGGCAAGGCTTGCGCAGGTGGAGTACTTGAATTGCCCGAGCTTCTGGGCACTATCCCCTTCGCTCAGGTTATGGATCGACGCTTGCTTACCGAAGGGGATGGTGGCGAATCATAAACGTCTGCTTCATCCCTAACGGACACCGAAGACGCTATTTTCGATAAATTAGCTCTTTCCAGCAACTAACGGACACCACAGCCGTTAATTGGGCCTAGCAACCCTGGAACACTAAGAATGAGGGTGCATAGCTTCGTTTGTGTCCGTTACCTTATCAAAACAGCCTGAATGCCGCCAAATAACTTCTCCTGAGTCCGCTAGCGTTCGTTTTAGTCGAGTTATTACGTATAAAGCAATAGCCCCCATGCGAGAAGAGCACCCACCACTAAGAACGTATCCGTAAGCTGCCATTTCAGCGTATTCTTCCTTAGGAGCAGCGTCTTTCCGTCGATTTGTTTCATCTCCATCGCAACGGTCATTTGCTCCGCTTTGTGGAACATCCCAAGTAAGAGTGGAACGACCAAGGCAGGTATGTCGCGCACCCGAACACTGCCTTGGCGGACAGATGCTTTGCCCCGGGCTCGTACAATTGTCGCGAATTGCTGCCACTCCCGCAGGATGAGCGGGATGAAACGAAAAACAAACGAAACTGCCAAGGAGAAGGAAGCCACCGGCAGCTTCACCTTGTGCAAATATTTCAACGCCCAGTTGAGCCCCTGTACGAGCTGACCGTAAGGAGTCGACATGGCAAGCCAGTAACCTGCCATCAAGACGACAAATAAACGTATCAGTATGAACGTTGTACTCCAGCCGTTGTCGACAGCGTAGCCCAGCGGAGAGAATTCAATGCCCGCCAGCGCGACGGAAAAGATCACGAAAATCGCATAAGACGTAGCGACTTTGATGATTCCGCGCACGACACTGCGCGGAAGACCGAGAAAGGCGCAGCCGACGAGCCCTGCGGCCATCGCGACGCTGCCCCACCCCTGCTGCCCCATCGTCCCGATGGCGAGCAGCAGATAGAGCAGCCACTTCGCGCGCGGGTCAAGCCGCAGCCACCCTGCCTGCGGCTTGAGTGGTTGCACCTGCGGCCGCTGCGGTGGCTGCGCCACGCGCGCTGCGCGGGTGGCAGCTGCCGGCGCCGCGGCGCTGCTGCCTTCGCGCAGCGCGGCCAAGATCGCCGCTGCGGCCTCTGCCGGCGTGAGCTGATCCGGCGCGATGGCGATGCCAACGCGCGCCAGCTCTTGTGCGGCCTCCGCGCAGCTCGGGAGGCCAACCCCGGCGCGCGCTAGCACCTCGGGCGCGCGGCAGAGTTCTTGTGGCGAGCCGTCGAAGACGAGCTCGCCATGGTCTAGAACGAGGACACGGTCCGCCAGCGGAAAGAACGTGTCCAGGTCGTGCGTGGCGATGACGAGTCCGCCACGGGTTCGCGCGCGCAGCATGCGCAGCAGCTCGCGCACGGCGGCCGCCTCGAGGCCGGCAGTTGGCTCATCCATGAGGAGCCAATCCGGCGCCGTGGCGAAGGTGGTCGCCAGCGCGAGCCGGCGCTGCTCGCCGCCGCTGAGCGCGAAGGGCGAGCGATCCATGGCGAATACGCCACGCGGGTCAAGCGCATGAGTCGCATCACGGATGCGGCGTTCGCGCTCTTCCTTTTCCAATTTGTAGGGCCTGAGCGAGTAGGCGAATTCTTGGCGGATGCTACGGGCAAACAACTGCTGCTCCGGAAATTGGAACGTTAAGCCGAAGCGAAGGAGCTGCTTAGGATCCACCTTCGCAGGTTTGAGCCAAATGGACTGCTCGTCCAGCGTAATCATTCCAGCTTGTGGTTTCAGTAATCCCGACATCACTTGCAGCAGCGTCGATTTCCCTGATCCTGCATGGCCGATCAGCAACGTCAGATTTCCCTCTTGCAAGGTAAAGCTTATATCTTGGAGCAGTGTCACATCCGGCGAATCCGGAGCGGTCACACTTACTCCTTTCAATACTATCGACATGAGATCGCCTCCGCCAGCTCTTCCATATTCAGCGGAAGGGAATGTAGGGTGAGTCCCTGCTCTAGCAAATGCATCGCCGTTTGGATCGCAAAAGGCGGATCAAAGCCAAGCTCCACACAAGGAGAAGATTTCTCCCCAGCTTCTCCATAAAAGAACTTGCGAGGCTCCCCATCAAACGTAATCCTACCCTCACCAAAACCTACTACGCGGGTCGCATCCGCTACCTCTTCCAATCGATGTGAAATCCAAACGATCGTCGTTCCACGCTGATGCGCTTGACGTACAACTTCACGAACTTCCTTGCGGGAGGCAGGATCCAACATCGCTGTCGGTTCATCCAAAAGAAGAATCTCTGGACGAGCCGCTAGAGCTACAGCGAGATTAACCAACTGCTTCTGCCCACCGGATAACGTTGCCATCGTGCGTTCTGGTGATAGCGATAAACCTACAGCAGCTAATACATCTACATACCAGCCCCTGCGTTCCTCAGCCGATAACTGCTGCGCTTGCGGCAAGAAATCTAGCTCCTCTGCTATCGTTTCTCCTATGAACTGCGCCTCTGGCAACTGGAGTACACCTCTTATCGTGGAAGCCACATCGTTGGTTCTGCGCTGCATTTGTCCTTCCGACAACGGGTTTAAGCCAAGCAGCACGCTAGCAAGCGTACTTTTCCCGCTTCCATTTGGGCCTACGACAGCTATCCACTCACCTCTATGAATGTCTAGCGAAACGCCTGACCACACGCGCCGCCCTTCCCCCGACTCCGTTCGATAAACGATCGAAGCGTTCTTTAATGACATTAATTTCTCTCTTGTAGGCATATGAAAAAAGTTCCTTTCACTTTTCCAACAGTTGTGCTATCATCGGTATTGTCAACTTGATGAAGAACGATTTGGTTGACAATACATTAACAATACCAGAAACAGGAGTGGTCAACAATATGAAACTTACGCTACGTGGTGTTATTTTCAGTGCTTTATTTGCAGCTATTCTCGTGTTATTCAGCTTTTTCAAAATCTCCGTTGGCACAGAAGTTCCCATTACCCTTCAAACATTAGCTGTTATGCTCGCTGGAGGTTTACTAGGCGCACGATACGGCTTCCTGAGTATGGCACTTGTCGTTGTGCTTACTGCAGTTGGTTTCCCACTCCTTCATGGAAGTGGCGGTCTAGGTATTGTCCTCGGACCAACCGGTGGCTTTATCATGATCTGGCCGATTTCCGCGATGCTCATTGGACTTATTTTACCTCGTATTCGCTTAAATGGCATCATGGGTTATGTCGCGGCCTTCCTTGTACTTGAAGTTTTCGGCTCATTGATTCTTTATTTAGCTGGTGTACCATGGCTGATGTATAAGGTTCCTTCCTATACACTCGAGAAAGCGATGGTCGCGGCCTGCTATCCATTCCTCGCTGGAGATGCAATTAAAGCTGTCGTAGCTGCGCTTATCATTGCGCCCGTTCGCCAAGTCTTCCCTCCACAACGTCTGACCGGTTCTTCTTCACACAGCATCGTTCAAAATGAAAATAAGCAGGATGTCGTGCCTAACTAGAAATCGTCATTTTCGTTCAAACCAACTAAGAGCTGTCCTAAGTAGCTGCAACTACTTGAGGATTGCTCTTTTTATTTTTACGAAATTGTAATGTCTCGCCTCTCATTTTTATGCGATTGTTATGCGCGAATTAGTAAGCTTAGTCCTGTAGACAACAGCGCAACAAACAAATCCAATAAACTTGAGGAGTGTTTCTCGATGAAAAATAATAAAAAAGTTCTAGCCGCTCTCACCATTTCAGCAACTGTCGGATTATCTGCTCTTCTTCCTTACCATGCGCTAGCAGCCAATCCTTTTACGGATTCCGCAAGTGCGACTCAGATTCAGGCCGCTATTGAGCAGTTAGCCCAGCAGCAGGTACTATCTGGCTATGAGAACCTTACGTTCAAACCAGAGCAAGCCGTCACACGCAGTGAGATTGCCAAAATGGTAGCTCTCGCATTCCACGTGAATACGACTGTGGATGCAGCAATGCCAAGTCCTTTTCAAGATGTGACTTCGAAAGAATGGTACTATAATTATGCGATTACCATGCAATCACTCGGTGCGATGAATGGCGTGGCCAGCCAGCAATTCGCTGGAGCGCAAACGATCACTTCCAAACAGCTGAGCAGCATTATCGCGAAAGTACTCCAAGTGGATGCATCAACGATCCGTCAGCTGCCAAGCTACGCTTCACTTAGCAGCCAAGTTACACGCGGTCAAGCCGCTTTACTCCTTGTTGAAGCACAAAAAGTGGCACCGGTTCGCGTAACGAAGTTGGAGGTTTTGAATGCTATTTCCCTACAGGTGACCTTCTCAGCACCGATTCCGATGGCAGAATTAGAGCTGGAGCCTGCGTCCAAAAACTTTGTTTTTGACAATGGCCTTGCCATCAATAACGTACCGCGCCTGAAAACAGGCTCTGTATCCACTTATATTGTTCCGGTTCCAACTCAGAAAGCAGGCACGACGTACTCGTTGACTTATAAAGATCAACCTGCCGTTACTTTCACAGCTAGCACAGAGAAAATCCGTTTGGCTTCCACGGCTCAGGTTGCCAATGATCTATTTGAAGTTGAATCCCATCTGGCTGACGGTGTTGCAGACTACGGTTATGTCATTGCGGCTTACAGCAAAGGACGTCCTGGTTCATTTATCGTTGACGAATGGAATCGTTACAACGGTACGACTTATCAAATCCTATCCTCCATGCGGAATCGCCAGGTACAGATCACCCCTGAGGGTGGTGCAACAATGACGGCTAATTACTTGCCGTTCACGCAAGCAACGGATGGACGCCAAGCGCCTAAGTTCATATTGCCTAACGGCGAGACCTTCCGCCCTGGTGTGACCTATACAGTTTCT
Organism: Paenibacillus sp. J31R30; assembly: GCF_059692115.1. Lineage (NCBI taxonomy): Bacteria > Bacillati > Bacillota > Bacilli > Caryophanales > Paenibacillaceae > Paenibacillus > Paenibacillus sp. J31R30. The sequence goes on from NZ_JCAUAV010000004.1 coordinate 304,396, forward strand.
GCTGACTGGGCAACACTTTCGAATCCTACTTTTACAGCAAAAGAAATCGCTCCGCTCCAGCTTCAATCCGCTGCTGCAGTTGATGCGAAGACGATTGCTGTCACGCTAACGCAAGATCCGAAGGATGAAATTTTCGTTTCGCGCCGCGTATCCTTAACGGCTGCCGATGGCACGGTACTGACTGCTGAATACAGCTTAACGACACGTAAAGGTGCTGTTGGAACGTTCACACTTCTGAACAATGCTCAGCTAGCAACAGATACGACTTATACAGTTGCGCCAGTCGGTGCATGGGCTACTTCATCTGGTGTTACTTTAAACTTGAAGAAGTAATCCTTGATTAAATAATCGAATGACAAAAAGATAAGGAAGATGACCTGCGATCAGGTTCTCTTCCTTACCTTCGTTTGCTAAACTTATCCACAGATACTGTATTCTTAGATTCATATATCCTAAATCCAGAGGTGACCACCTATGTTACTTAAAAATAGTTTCCTATTCGCATGCTTAACACCGCTCACACTGTTTCTTGCCTTAGTTGGCTGTAGCAGCCAACAGCCTAACCCCGTCAACAGTATCAACCCAACGAAGACATCTACACCATCTCCTACTGCAGCTGCTGTAACACAATCGCCCGCGACAAGTTCATCACCTGCGGCGAGTACAACCCCTTCGCCTTCAGCGAATACGGCTACGACCTTAATGGTGACACATTCGAAAAGTGACTATATGTCCTTCCTCGATCCCGCTTCAGGCCGGTTCGAGAAGCTTGTCATAGGTAAAGCCCCTTTTGCCATTGCAGAGGGGCCGAATCATCGTGCTTATGTGTCGACAGCAGAAGGTGTAGCGGTTATTGATACGAAACTCCGTACACGGATCGCTCTTGTCCCTTATCAAGCCAATGTGGGTAAACCTAACTTCGGAGAATATCGCTCTGGAGGCATGGGAATTGCGGTATCACCAGATGGTAAATTCGCTTATGTCGGTATCTATCTCGATGGCGGCAAGAGTCAGCTAGAAATCTTAGATACGGAAAAACTCGCAATGACAGGCCGAGTTCCCGTTGGCGTTCGACCTTTTGATGTTGTAACTAGCTTGGACGGCCGCGAAGTATACAGTATAGACCACGACGGGTACACGGTGACGGCTGTCGATCCAATTAACCTAAAAGGTCGCACATTAGAGGCTGCTCCTTTCGGTAAAGGCGGCTTCGAGAAGCCGCACTACGCCGCCGTCCGCGCAGATGGCCGCTTACTGCTGCCTTACCAAGGCCGAGGTCTTGTAGTCCTTGATCCAAAAAGCGGCAGCTATAAGACTGAGCCTTTGACGGGCAACACACATCAAGAAGGTGTTACGCTCACACCTGACGGTAAGCAGCTGCTGATCGTTGGCATCGGTGCGGCAGGCAGCGCAACGGGCAAGCCGAATCTGACCATACTTGATGTGAACACTTATCAAGAGAAGGTCCTTCCGTTAAGTCGCATGCACCAAATGGTCGCCAGCAGTGCCGATGGTCGTTATGCCTATCTGACAGGAGGCGTCACTTATGCCGATACTGGCTGGAATGGCATGACAGTGGTCGACCTCACAGCAGGCACAACCCACGAATTCGAGCTGCCGGATTATCCGCTTGATGTACAGCTTCTGACTAACTTAACCCCTTAATCCCCCTTCGCCATATAACCAACACCAGGGTAGGTCACAATCAGCTCCTGCCCTTCGGTGTGGGCCTTCAGCTTTTGCCGAATCCGCGCGATGGTAACGCGCAAATATTCCACCTCATCGCGATACTCGCTTCCCCAAATCTCGCTCAACAGCTGTTCATGCGTCATCACTTTGCCTTCATGCTGCAAGAGAAGAACGAACAGATTATACTCCGTCTCGGTGAATTTCACTTCCGCGCCACTCAGTCGGATACGTCGTTGCGCCAAATTGACATTCACCGGTCCAACGGTTAATTCGCTAACCGTAGATGGTGCTGGCATACGTCCATCCAAACGACGAAGCACTGCATTGACTCTGGCGAACAGCTCGTCCAACGAGAACGGCTTGGTTAAATAATCATCCGCACCGAGATTCAACCCTTGTACTTTATCTGCGCCATTGCTCCTCGCTGTTAACATAATAACGGGCACACTGGAATAAGTACGCAATCTTCTTAATACTTCGAAGCCATCCATCCCCGGCATCATCAGATCTAACAAGATCAAATCCGGATCCACAGCTTCCGCCTTCTCTAACGCTTCGACCCCGCTTTGACAAGCGACTGTGTCGAAACCCAAGGATTTCAGATTCGCCGCAATGAAACGAATGATTTTGGGTTCATCGTCGACGATCATGATTTTTTTCGTGCTCATGCTAGCTTTTCTCCTCCTTAAAGCGCGGAATCGCTAATGTGAAGCGGCTTCCCTCGCCAAGCTGGCTTTCAACCTTAATCGTTCCACCATGGGCTTCCATAATCCCTTTGCAAATTGTCAAACCAAGCCCTGTTCCCCCTGTTTGACGGCTGGAAGACACATCGACACGATAAAAGCGATCAAATAGTTTAGCCAAATGCTCCTCTGCAATCCCGATGCCATTATCCTGAACGTGAACATACACATATTGATCATCCTCATGGGTAGTGACCTTAATGATCGGTGGCCGCTCATTATAGCGAACCGCATTGATGAATAAGTTCAAGAAAACCTGTTCCATACGGAGTTTATCCGCATAGACAAGAGGTGTATGCGAAGGCAGCTCAACCTCGAGCTGAAGCCGTGCAGCGCTGATCTCTTCTGGCAATCTATTTCTAGCACTTTCGATGACAGCGGCTAGCTTCAATGGTTGTGGATGAATCCCCATCGCACCCGATTCTATTTTCGATATATCCAGCCACTCATCAATGAGATCTTGGATACGGCCTATGTCTTCATGAATGCCCTCGAGCAGCTCCAATTTGAACTCCTCATCCCAGTGAGCATCCTTGCGCAGCAATGTTTCTACACCGCCTCGAATGCTAGTAATCGGTGTTTTGAATTCATGCGATGCTAGTGAAATCAGATCATTCTTGAGCGCGTCGATTTCATGCTCCTTCGTTCGATCCCGCCACACATAGCCGCGGCCAAAAACCCGTCCCTCGCGCGCGACTTGAAATGCGGACACCATCATAAATCGAGGCTTGCCCTGCTCTGTTTTCACTGTCACAGCACTCTGTACCCTTGGCTCTGCCGTCAGCTTACTCAACTGGTGTTCATCCTGAGTGTCAGTCAAAAGCTCGGCGATTCGCTCAAACAAGTCAGCTTCTGGCATGTGGGACAATTCCCCCATAGGAATTGCAAAGCTTTCGGCCATCTGATGATTGGCATACAGCACATTATGCTGCACATCTATGAGCACAATTGCATCGGACATGCTCTCTAATACGGCATTCAACGTGGCATGCTCGTCCTGCAAGCGTTGTGTTCGTTCTTCCACGCGATGCTCAAGCTCGCTATTCAACTGGAGCAAGGCACCTTGGTTCTCCTTGATTTGCGCCGCCATCCGGAAGAAATGCTCCGCGAGTTGATGCAGCTCCAAGGGCGCTCCGCGCGGTACAACTTTCTGGTCAGGCTGCGCGAATGATCCCCCAGCCAATCGCTGTGTATAGCCGACTAACGCATGGATCGTGCCATTCAATCTTCTAGCCAACAGGCTGCCGAGCATCACAGTTAGAATGAGCGTGAATACAAGTAGAAGCAACGTGATCCGTAAAGATTCTGTGAATGCCGCATTCACAGCCGCTGTCGACCTGCTGACCCATACGATGAGATTCAAGTCTGGAATCAACTTATACGTAATGAGCTCCTTATGTACGGAGGTGCTTAACGTGTAGGTGCCTTCGCCTTGTTTTTGCATTTTGGCATCCGCTACGACTGGCTCTTTCGATAGGTCTGCCATGGATTCCGTAAGCGCTGCATTCGGATGATAAATCGGCTTGCCTGCATGATCCAGCACAACAGGATAGGTCTCTGTGCCATAATCATATTTGGTAACGAGCGTCTTGATTGGCGCTAATTCTAGAACAGCCAGCACGAAACCATCCACCTGCTTGCTGCCCTTATAAATCGGTACAGCAATCGCTATAGCAGGTTGATTCAAGCTTTCAGGCCCCTTAAATAATGAAGAAATAATAGCTTTCTGACCCGCCTTCACACGTGCTGTATAGTCCCGATCGTTGACGTCCGTAGCAATCAAGTCCGTAGACATCTGGTTTGTAGCTTTGATGGCACCCTTATCATCAACTACATAAATGCCCGTAAACCCTTCCAAATTCTCTTGGAGTGACTGCAGCTTCAGCGTTAGACTCTCACGGTTCCTGAACGCCGCATCCGAAGCCGAAATCGTAGCCGCTAAGGTTTCAACCGCATTGCGATGATAAGACATGTACGCTTCTACTGCGTCTCCAAGGCGATACGTCGTCTGTCGCTGGTTTTGGTTCGTTTCCTGGGTAATATGCTTAATTTGTGATACCTGGAAGCCGCCTAGAATCAGGATCGGAATTAAGGCCATTAAGGCAAATGTAATCGTTAAATGTGACCTCATGGAATAATGCTTCAATGAGAATACCCCGCTCTCCATCTCAAGCTTTTGCTTAGCTTTCCAACTTATTTTACCACTGACAAATTTGTAATGAAAATGAAATCTAACCTTCATGTTGTTTTAATGTAACTTGCCTATAATAAAGACCAACCCCCCTTTAAAATATATAAACTTAGACCCACAGCCCGTTGCTGTGGGTCATTTTTTTTGGCATACTAGTTTAAACACTAAACAATAAAGGCGGCTTCGCATGACACCTGAACATGAATGGATGACGACCAAATTTCGCGAGATCAAGAATGTCATTTCCTCTTACTTAACGCAGGTGCTGCCTCAATTCCAGATATCACCGATCATGATGTATGTCTTAGAGTACCTGCGTAAGCATCCCGATTGCATCGCGGTGGATATGGCCAACGAATTTGGGCTAACCCGCGGAGCGATTACACAGCTGCTGGATAAAATGGAGGAGCAAGGCTTGCTCGTCCGCAAACCTCATCCGACCAGCCGACGCAGTCATTTGCTTCAAATGACGGATAAAGGGAATGAGCTGATAGTTAGCATCTTGGCTGCGTATAATACGAAGATCGACCAACTCTTCACTTCCTATACGAAGGAAGAGCTTGCTGCCTTGCAACAGCTTTTAGCTAAAATGCCTGTCTAACATCCCAACTTAGGTTGGGATGTTTCATTTTCCAGTTGACGAATTTGCTCGCAAGGCATATTGTTTATTTGCTAAACAGTTAAATCAATAAACACACAAGGAGTGTTTCAGATGCATAAAATTATGGCGATTACTGGAGCTTCATCAGGTATCGGATTGGCAACAGCATTGAAATTTGCCGAGCTCGGCTGGACTGTCTACGCGGGAACTCGCAATGTCGCTCGCGATCAGGAGCAGTATAGGGGCGTCGCGAATCTTCATTTTATGGAAATGGAAGTGACTGATCCACAATCTATGGAGCGCGCTCTAAGCACAATCGAGGAGAAGCATGGCTATCTGGACGTGTTGTTCTGCAATGCAGGCTTCGGCTTCCTCCGGGCACTTGGTCAAGCCAGCTTCGAGGAGATTCAAGCTGTTTTTGACACGAATGTCTATGGGGTGATGCATACGATTCGCGCAGGTCTTCCCCTGCTTCGCAAGTCGAGTTCCGCTCATCTTATCGCGACCACAAGTGTTGGCGGCCTGGTCGGTCAACCCTTCAATGAAATCTACTGCGCAGCGAAATTCGCTGTTGAGGGTCTGCTTGAAAGCTTGGCTACCTACTATAAGCCTGCCTTCAATATCGATGTCACCCTGCTTGAGCCAGGGGCGATCGCGACGAATTTTAACGCTACTGTACTCGGCCACGTGCAGAAAACCGGCGGCATCTTGGAGGATGACTACAAACCGATCATAACCCAATACTTGGACGCCTTCGCCAAACGCAATACAGTACCGCAAACTTCCGAGTCAGTTGCCGACGTTGTCGTGAAACTCGTAACCGACATGGAGCCTAAGCCGCTTCGCCTTCGTACTTCTGAGCAAGCAGAGGCTTTCGTGCAGTATAAGGTGAGTCAAGACCCAACTGGTCTTGCAGGGCTGCTGAATACACGTAAGCTGCATTTGAATATGTAAAATCGGAGCAAGGGCGATCCCCATTGCTGCGAATGACGACACCACCTAAGAGGTCAATCCTCTAGGTGGTGTTTTTCTATAAACACATAATTTCCCACAATGTTGCGATAGGATGTCCATAATCTTTCGGTACAGTAAGGGTGTAAGGGAAATCAACCATCCCCTGCACGCTACACAAATCGAAAGGAGTTTTCTCATAATGAAAACAACATGGAAAAAACGCGCCGTTCAAACGAGCATGCTAGCTATTATGACAACCATTGCATTCGGTGCTGTAAGTGCATCTGCGGCAGATACGACAAGCGAAGCGAAGCCTACTAAAGCTATTCAAATGGTTAAGGCTGTTGGAGCAGCACCCGCTGTATTCTTCCGCTCTTCGAGCGCAGGCTTGCTAAACCAACCTGCACACGAGCGAAACTATTTGAAGATGCTAGCTAGTACATACACACCAGATGCTCTAGCTGATTGGAAGAAAGCTTTGGATGATCGGAAGCAAGTAGAAGCTGAATTTCCGAAGCCAACCTTCGCTAAAAGTGTGACAGTTCCTCGAGAAGCTTCTCTAGATAAAGCTATGGTACTCCCTCAGGGAACTTCCCTAACTAAAGTGGATGGTGCCTCTCCTGTGGACGTAACTTTCACTACCTCAGTAGCGTCAGGTGCAATATCCGTAGAAGCTTTAGAAACATTACCTCCATTACCAACACTCTCGTCTGCAGAGATTAAAGACCTTCCAGAAGGGGAAGATGGCCCTCACAAAACCATTTTCACAGTCCTAAACCCGCAAGAGGGAACCACATCAACAATGGCTACCCGAGTTCTTCCAGTTGAGGGTGGTGTTGCGAGTGGTATAATGGAAGCAGTACCTACCGAGTTGCCTGAATCCTTCAAACGTCAGCAAAAGCTAGCCGAAGCGGTAGAGGCGGATGATGCGGAAGCGATTCGTGGATTACTGCCAGAGCTATTGAAGGATTATGTGAAAGAAACCGAAAACCTGCGCGAAATGAGCAAAAAAATCAAGGAACAACAACCAACAATTGAAACTGAGAAAAAATAGATTAACGGCTTGCATGAGGTGGAACCGATCGCACAAAATGGCGATTCGGCTCCACTTTTCCCCATTTCGTCAGGCATGGAAGGTGTGGTATACGATGTACAGCATATATTTAGTAGAAGATGAAGAGCATTTACGAGGCGTGCTAGCGGCCTATTTGGAGAAAGAGGGGTGGCAAGTGCGTTCGTTCCCCGATGGAACCTCAGCCAGAGATGCAATCTCGGAGCGGCCGGACTTGTGGGTCCTCGACATTATGCTCCCCGGCATAGATGGCTTCCAGCTCATGCGTGAGATTAAAGCCGATCAGCCGTCCCAGCCAGTGATTTTCATCTCAGCCCGCGATGCCGATATCGATCGCATCATCGGTCTAGAGCTAGGAAGCGATGATTACTTGGCGAAGCCATTTTTGCCCCGAGAGCTTGTGATTCGTTCACGAAAGCTGCTGGAACGGGTTTATGCAAGGCAAGGGAACGCCGAGCTAACAGCATCTATGGAGCGCCGCGCGCAACTGACCACTCTGGGCTCCTACACCATTGACGAGCCTGCTCGCACCGTAACCGAAAGTGATGGCACCATGCTCGATTTGACCTCGAAGGAGTACGAGCTGCTGCTCTATTTCGTTCAGCATCAAGGGCAAGTGCTGGAACGCGAACAAGTGCTTCGCGCGGTTTGGGGCATCGACTACTTCGGCACGGATCGTGTCGTCGATGATTTAGTACGCAGACTGCGCCGCAAGCTGCCGGATATGCGATTAGAAACCGTATACGGATACGGGTATAGGATGGTGAAAGCATGAGACTTCGACTAGGTCAGTGGCCGCTCGCCATGAAATTATGGGGAGCCTTCGCCGCATTAACGCTATTGATTTTCACTCTGCTCGCGGTGCTGCTCCCTTGGACGCTCAAAGGGTTTTTCACCGAGCAGTTGTATGATATTTTGATGGATACCCAAAGCGGACTGCAGGTAGAGGCAACTACAGCAACTGCAGCGGTTAATCCTGTCTTTGCTTTCCCTTTGTCCCCTCAGTCTGTGGAAATAACAACGAAACCGATGCAATCGATAGGGAGCCGTGTGGTCGTCGCACAGAAAGGACAAGAAATCGCTGGTGCTAGCACTGTGAGCGGTGAAGCTATACCAACTAAATCTCTTACGGAAGCTGGCGTAGCGATAGATCCCTCTATGTTAGCCACGCAGCTCACATTGCCTGTTCAAGCCACAATAACTGGCCCATCCATACGTCATTTTATGATTAACGGTGCACAAGCTGCTCAAGCTGTTGCGGCAACAAATTCGAGCACAGAACCATTCATCGCAGCCATGGAGAAAGATGCTCTATCCCAGATGCAGCCCGTGGCGAAGTATACCCGCAGTATCGATAACAACAGTATCTTTTATGTGATTCGCAAAGAAGTCGTCCAAGGAGCACCTAATTTCATCGTTTCCTATGCGTGGGGCAACTACCGCAATGATTTGATCATGTCGATGTTCTTTCGACTGATGCTCATGATGGTTGGCCTGATCGTGGTGAGCTGGCTGCCATGCCTATTGCTGGCGCGCTATTTCACACGCCCGCTCGTCCAAATGGAACAGCATGTGGGACGGATGGCCGAGCGCGATTGGCATGAGCCGATCGATACGGGACGCCGCAAAGATGAGATTGGCCGCCTAGGCAATGCCATCGAATTGATGCGTCAGCGGCTCGTGAAGCAAGATCGCGCACAGCAATTCTTCCTGCAGCACACGTCGCACGAGCTAAAAACACCGGTTATGGTGATTCGCAGCTACGCGCAATCTATCCAAGACGGTGTTTTTCCGAAGGGCACTCTGAGCGCCAGTATTGGTGTCATTATGAAAGAAGGCGAACGCCTGGAGAAGCGCATCCGAGATCTGTTGTTGCTGAACAAATTGAATTATTTCACAGCCAAAGAGAAGCCATTCCATGCTTTTGACATCAAAGCTGTCGCCGAAGATGTCGTTGAACGACTTCGCTATCGGCGTCCCGAGATAGACTGGGATCTGCAGCTCACTACCCACACCCTCATCGGAGATCAAGAGCAATGGAAGATCGCCTTGGAAAACATGCTCGACAACCAGCTTCGCTATGCCGAGAGCTGTATTCGCATCCGTGTGAAACCCGCTCCTCATTTTGAAATCCAGATGCATAATGACGGCCCGCTGCTTGACCAAGACATCGCGGATAATCTGTTCGAGCCTTTCCGCACTGGCGGCAAGGGGCAATTCGGTCTCGGTCTGGCCATCGTGAAACAAATTATGGATCATCACGGGATGAGCGTCCGCGCTTCGAATACTGATGACGATGGCGTCACGTTTACCATTTTACCTGCTGACAATACGGTTGGACGCTCCGAGGCATAACACAAAGTAGCAGAAATATATCGCCGCGTAAATGATTGTCGTAGAAATAATCGGAACGAGAAGATTTCCGGAAATCAACTGGATCGTCGCTAGCGCTTTGAGCACCATGATGCTATGCACAACGCCTAGCAACAGAGGCAGCATGAACACGAATAGTGTCTGTTTGGCGATGGTCGTCCGGATTTCCTTACGACTAACACCGATTTTGCGCAGCATCGTATACCGTTCTTTATCTTCATTAGCGTCCGTAAGCTGTTTGAAGTAAATCATACAACCCGTCGCGGCAAGGAAGACAAGTCCAAGGAACCCTAACGTGAAAATATCCAAGCCCGCTGATTCCATGTTTTGACGATATTGAAAATAGTACGTGGACATCCCGTTTTGGTCCGTTTTCAGCTTCATCAGAGTATCGGAGGTCAGCTTCGTTGAACCTTGGTCTTGCACGACATAGCCTTTATAGGTGACTTCTTGTGATCCTGGGAGCAGTTTGGCGTACAAGCTGTCACTGACAATGAAGACCAGGTCTGGGAAGCCCCAAGGCAGAATTCGTCCTACAATACGCTGCTGGACAATTAGCGTTTGCTTGCCTCCCTGAGCGCCTACGGAAATCGTGTCTCCCTTCACGTCATCCAAGGTGAATGTCGAATATCTCGGCTGAATGACCGCGATATCATTATCTTTAAGATCAACCTGACCTTCTCTGTCTAACACTTCGGAGGTACGATTGTACATGGCTGCTGACACAAGCTTGATTGGCACTGAACTAGGCGAATGACTCGATGGATGATAGAAGAAATTCGTCACGTCCGCCGTAACTCGGATAATGGGTACATCCAGCTTTTCCGAGATCGGATGCTCTTTATCCTGCTCCAAAATGGCGCTAACTTGCCCATCAAAGCCAGCTCCTTGCGAAATGTGCATGTAGCTGAAAGGCGCTTCATCCTTAGCATCGTTGGCGACTGTTAAATAGGCGCTTGAACCTACCGTAACCGCGCAGAGCGTTAACGCACTGAGCAGCGCAATCATCGTGAACATCCGCGTATTCCCGCGAATCCGATAAATTAATTGAGCCGTGGAGATCATGTTCATGCCTTTATAATAGCGAGACTTCGTTTTTTGGGCGATTTTCAACATATAAATGAGTGCATACCGAAACAGCAAATACGTGCCGGCGATCAAGCAGCCGAAGATAATAAGGAAATTTCTACCCATTTGCGCCCCAGTCGTCATTGGTTGGAATACGGTCCAATAGCCAATGATTAATAGTACGATAGCCAGCACTGCTGAGAAAGATGACGGCTTCGGTACCTGCTCCCCTTCCTGCTCTGCCTTGAACAGTTCAACCAATTGAAATCGGTAGATCAAGCGGTAGCTATGGATCGATGTCACCACGATAATGATCGCAAACACAATGAGTGTATTCACAATAGCCTCGGACGAAATGCTGAAGCTAACTTCAACGGTCGAATCCAGCAACTTGAGAAACATCATCGCAAATAGCTTGGACAGTAAGGTGCCCAATACTATTCCCACCGCAACAGCGCCACTCCCCATCAACATATTTTCATAAAATAACATCGTGCCAATCTTACGCTTCCTTACACCGAGTAAGGCGTATAGGCCTACTTCCTTCTTCCGCTTTTTGGTGAAAAAAGAGTTGGAATACCAGATAAACACCGCTACGAACAAGATAAGTATTATGGAAGCTTGCGTAAAGACGGACTTCATTCCCTCCCATTTCTGCACATTCGCTGCAATTTCTTGGCTGTACCTTAAAGATACGAACGTATAGTAGATCACCACGCTGAAAATCATCGAGACGAAATAGATCAAATAGTTCTTCAGATTTCCAATGACATTCCTTCTGGCCAGACTAAATAAGGTCACTTGCTCCACCCCCTAGTACCGAGAGCACGTCCATTACCTTATTGAAGAATTCCTTTCGAGATGACGTCCCCTTATTTAACTCCGTAAATAATTTACCATCTTTAATAAAGACAACGCGTGTACAATAGCTAGCTGCAAAAGCATCATGCGTCACGATCAGAATGGTCGATTTATCCTGCACGTTCAAGCTCTGTAAGCTTTCCAGAAGCTCAGTCGCTGACTTAGAATCGAGTGCCCCCGTTGGTTCATCGGCTAGCACGAGGCTGGGACTCGACACGATGGCGCGGCATGCAGCAGTACGCTGTTTTTGCCCGCCTGAAATTTGGTACGGGTACTTATCTAGCAGCGAATCGATGCCGAACTTCTTGCTGATGACCTCAACGCGACGCTCCAATTCAGCCACATTCATTCTTGCTAGGGCAAGCGGGAGTATGATGTTCTCCTTCACAGTCAATGTATCGAGCAGGTTATAATCTTGAAAAATGAAGCCCAGCTTCTCGCGGCGGAAATTCGCCAGCTCTGCCTCCTTCATCTTCATCAGACTCATGCCGTCAACGACAATGTCCCCCGAGGTTGGCTGATCGATCGTGGCTAACATGTTCAGTAAGGTTGTTTTGCCCGATCCGGACGGGCCCATAATGCCGACGAATTCACCCTGGGTGATGGTTAAATCGATATCCTGCAACGCTGTAAATACATTTCCTTTGGATCCATATACCTTCTTCAGCTGTTTGGCTTGGGCAATGATTTTCATATCGGTTATTCCTCCAATAAGCATGGTCTTTTTCTTATACCTCTATCCTACTCTCTTCGCGTCCATGCAACCATCGAAGTAACTTACAACTCTTCTGCGTTACCTTACAATTTTGTCATGATTGTGCTACCATTTCTGGAGAAGTGACATTTGTCAGGCTTTAGGAGGCATCGACTATCTGTGAAAATTATGATCGTGGAAGATGATAAAACGATACGGGATACGTTGGCTGAAGCACTGGGCCGCTGGGGGTTTGCAACGGTTATTGTCGAACAATTCGATGCCGTAATCACCATGTATGTGAAGGAAAATCCCCAACTTGTGCTGATGGATATCAATTTACCGGCATTCGACGGCTTCTATTGGTGTCGCCAAATCAGGGAATTATCGAATGTGCCGATCCTCTTCCTTTCCTCCCGAAATACACCTATGGATATGGTTATGTCGATGAATATGGGTGGCGATGATTTTATCCAGAAGCCTTTCTACACCGACGTCCTCGTGGCCAAAATCAATGCTCTGCTTCGCAGAACCTACTCCTATATGGAAACAACCGCCAATGTGATGGCGCATAATGGGGTCGTCCTGAATTTGAAGGATGGCGACATCGCTTGCGGGGATCAGAAGGCGGAGCTCACCCGGAATGAGTTCAAAATTTTAACAATTCTCCTGCAGCATCAAGGTGCTATCGTCAGCCGTGAGCAGATGATGCGCGGTCTCTGGGAGGATGAAAGCTTCGTCGACGATAATACGTTAACCGTTAATATTACCCGCCTGCGCAAAAAGCTTGCAGAACTTGGACGCGACGATTTCATCACAACCAAGAAAGGGCAAGGGTATATGATCCCATGAGCTTTCTTTCCTATTTGAAGGATAAACGATATTTCTTGGGGATGTATCTGGGAACGATGCTATTTGTTTCGCTGATCATGCTTGTCAGTGTGAAGGGGCAGGCGGCGCTCAATAATATTGCCTATACGAATGCAGGCTGTTTCCTCTTTGCTGCTTCCTATGTAACAGTTGGCTACTACTATCGGAAGTCCTTCTACAAGGAGCTGGGTGAGTTTCTAGGCAAAAGCCAACATCAAGATTGGGCCATCGCGGCGATGCCTGAGCCTCAAAACAACGAGCAAGAGCTCTATCTTCAGCTGTTAACACAGCTGTCTAAGGATCAAGCTCATGAGACGCAGCTCCTGCATGCGGAGATCCGAAACCATCAGGACTTCATCCTCTCTTGGATTCATGAAGTGAAGCTGCCTATCGCAGCCAGCCGTCTGATCATGGAGAACCGCGCTGGCAAAACCGCCGAATATCTCGTGGACAAACTCGAAGACGAGCTTAACAAAATCGATAGCTATGTGGAGCAAGCGCTTTACTACTCGCGTATAGACTCCTTCTCCCGAGATTATTTCATCTCAGAGTTGTCGCTGAGCAGCCTTGTGAAGGATAGTGTCAAGAAGGTGGCCAAGCTGTTTATTGCCAAACGGATACGTCCGGACATGGAAGAGCTTACCCACCATGTGAACAGTGACAGCAAGTGGCTGAGCTACATCGTAAATCAGATTGTGGCGAATGCTTTGACGTATACCGAGAATGGCGGCAGCATCATCTTTCGCTCGGAGGAAACGGAGTCCGAGAAGCGGCTGATCATTCGAGATACAGGGATAGGGATTGATCCCGCTGACCTAGGCCGTGTTTTTGATAAAGGCTTCACCGGTAAAAATGGCCGAACGCACAGCCGCTCTACCGGAATGGGACTCTACTTGGCCAAACAAATGGCGATTAAGCTGGGGCATGATCTATCGATGATGTCGATCGAAGGCGAGGGAACCACGGTTACCATTCATTTCATGAAGATGCAGCATTATAATGATTTGCGTTGATGGTTGAAAAAGAAGTGAAATGCCTCCAACCTGTGTGTTCAAGGTTGGAGGCTTTTTGTGATTCCTCATATACCCCACTGGATTAAGGGAACGTGAGAGCGCTAATTTGTCTATAACGAGGTGTTTGTCGCCTGAAGGGGAACGTCAGTGCACTATTCCCGCTTTTAGTCCAGTATTTCCTTCCAAAGTAGCAGAATAGTGCACCCTCGTTCCTCTTCGAAGCCAGAATGCTCTACAATTGTGAATAGCGCATCCTTGTTCCCCCTCCAGCTATTTAACACCATTAACGAACTACTACCTAGTAGTAGTATGGTGGTGAGGTAACATCCTCCGCCGGAATCTATTTTCTGTTATATCTACAACAACAGCAGCTGAGGTTACATAGAACTGGAAGCCTCTACCTTAGCAGCCGTTTGCTCATGCTTTTTCAACAGAGATAAGAAAATAACCACGATAGCCACAGCACCAATGATGCCTATAGTCCACGCCGGGCTTCGCAAATTCAAGTTCTGACCGAAGTAGAACAAATCGCGAAGTCCCTCCGCTGCGAAGCGCAGCGGCAACCAGGAGTAGAGCCAATCATGGCTGAAGCTAGGCAATAACTCTGGCGGCAAAGAAAGCACCGGTGCGCCGAAGAAGAACACGAGCACGAACAGTGGCACACCTTTTAAACCAAGCCAGCTGACAACAGCCGTTTGCAGCTGGAAGAAGGCGAATCCCACGAAAGTAAGGAACAAGCCCATCTCCCAATAACTCGGGATGGATAAGCCCAGCCATTTGCCTGCTACGAGTAAAATACTAACAGCAGAAGCCGCAGTGATCACAACACCACTAAGCAATTGGGAAACTTGAATGCCGAAACGGTACGAGCGGGAACCCGAACCGGTTTGCGTCGCTTTCCCTGCTGCCATGTAGAGTAATAGTGTCGTCACCATCGCTCCAAACCAAGCAAGCTGCGTCAGCACAACAGGTGCGTTACCGTTCGCGCTGTTCGTGCCGACAGCATTTACATTTTTGCTTGTGATGACGATGGGTGTTGCGAACGCTTTGGTTTGGTCAACCGTAAGTGTTCCGCCTTTTTGGCTGACTTGCGCCAGCAGCTGCTCTCTCACTTGACCGTTAACGCCATTAAGGATCTGACTCAGCACGCCATTCGCCATTGTAGCCGCGGTGTTATTCATCCCTTGATTTACGTACAACGTTACGGATGACGCCTGTGGCTGAGGCGATAATAAGCTCGCTAGCTTATGGCTGAAGTCTGCCGGAATGATAATCGCGGCGTAAGCCTGCTCTCGGTCCATTGCATCAATGGCTTCCTGTTCGTTGGCCAATGTCGTCCATTTGAGCGGGGAGACGGTGTCAGCTTGAGCCGGCGCGGCTGTTATTTTTTCTTGAATGAGCTTGCCGAAATTCATGTCTTGGCCTGTCGGGAGTTTCTCCCCCGCATCCATTTGAACGAGCAGTACCGGCAAGTTCTTCGGCGTGGGGTTCACCGTTGAACCGAGTTGCGCCACACCTAATAAAAGAATAACAAGGAAAACGACAATGATAGCTAAGTACGGTTGTTTCTGTTTAAAAAAATGATTCATTGTAATGCCTCCTTAGATTCATATAGATGGATAAAATTCATTTATTTCATTCAACGTTGTGTGAACGAAATTACTAAAAAAGAATCACTTTCTCCAAAGTGATACGGTGAAAGCGATCATTTTTTTCAAATAACTATCGATATCAGTCTCTATCATATTCACTGCTGTGAATTGTCCGAGAACAGCCATCATTCCGACAGAAATAATTTGCTTGGCAGCTAATTGGAAGTCCATATCACGGATTTCTCCTGCCTCAGCTCTTCTGGACAGAGCTTCCGTTAAAGCTTGATGCCGCTGCAAAATCAACTGCGTCATAAAATTCTTATCCTCAGATAAGATGTTATCCGAATCCCGCAGCATAATTTTCATGAAATCCGGGTCCCCAATGAGGGTGCCCACCAATCTTGAGATAAACAGATATAACGCTTCTTCTAGCGGCTGGCCTGGATGAATCCCTTTAATTAACTGATCCATGAGCTCCATGCGAGTTTGCTGCGCTTCACGGAAAATGGTCTCCAAAATCTCCTGCTTGCCCCCAGGAAAATAATGATACAACAAGCCATCGGTAATCCCGATATGCTTATTCATCGCACGGATCGACGTCCCGTGGTAACCATGCTGCGCAAACAATTGCTTCGCGCCAAGTAGAATTTGCTCTCTACGCTCGGCAGCTTGATGATCGCGGCTTGTTTTCGGCACTCTTTTCATAAGTGATCTCTCTTCCGTCATTTCATTCAACGATCGTGTAATGAATTATAGACCTGTTTTTTTGTAAAAGCAAGTGGCTTACATTATAAAAAAGCATACCCCCATAGTCGGGAGCATGCTCGCTTTATAACTACGCTTTAACCTTCGCTTTAATCTCTTCCAATGGCTTGTGGTTGCCATATTTCGGATACTCACGCGTCGATGGTGCAGACCATTGAACCGCATTGCTGATTACGCGGCGGATCTGCTCATTGTAGTACGTGCGGTACGTTTCGTGACCTGGACGGAAGTAGAAAATCTTCCCGTTCCCACGGTGGAACGTACAACCGCTGCGGAACACTTCGCCGCCTTCGAACCAGGAAACCATGATGAGCTCATCCGGTTGCGGGATATCAAAATGCTCTCCGTACATTTCCTCTGCCTCAAGATCAATGTACTCGCCGATGCCTTCCACGATTGGGTGGCCTGGAGCAACGACCCACAGACGTTCTTTCTCATCCGCTTCGCGCCATTTGAGATCACAGGATGTGCCCATGAGCGTTTTGAACACTTTAGAGAAGTGCCCGGAGTGAAGTACGATTAGGCCCATGCCTGCCCATACACGCTTTTGAACACGTGCTACGATCTCGTCTTGCACCTCACCATGTGCTTTGTGTCCCCACCAGATCAGGACATCCGTATTGTTCAAAACCTCTTCCGACAACCCATGCTCGGGATCATCTAAAGTTGCATATGTGACCTGGACAGAACCGCTCAGGCCCTCACCAATTGCCGTGTGGATACCTTGCGGGTAGGCAGCGCGGACGATTTCACTTTCTTTTTCATGACGAAATTCGTTCCAAACGGTTACATTTAATGGTTTGCTCATTTTACATGCCCTCCAAGATAGCGTATTCATTCTTACTACTGAGTATAGGTTTTCCTAAGCGCCAAGGAAAGGCAGAATTGTGCCGACTTCCTATTCAATAGTGTCATCCACTGCCCTGCAATGTTATACTTAAGGGGATTAAATCTAATAATCCTTAACGATTTGTCTATTGAAAAATGTCTCGTCCTAGTGAGGTATCCCATGCCTATGAACTCTACTCTTAGTCCTGCAAACTTAACTGAAATTAGAAATGAAGAAGTTGTGTACCAGAACCCCCTTCTTTTCTTAAAAATATGGGAAATCAAACATGACTACCCCCAATGCGACTTACCCGACCCTTGGACATGGCATTGGCATAAGCAGGTTGAGTTTCTGGTAGTGACCCAGGGTCACCTCGCCATCCAAACCAAGGATGCCTATACGATCATGGAGGCAGGGGATGTCATGCTGCTCGGCTCCTCACAGCCTCATCGCACACATAAATACTCGGAAGAGCCGCTGCATCAAATTGTATTCCAAATTGATTTAACGCAGCATTTTGATCTGAGTACACTGGCTTATTTGCATCTATTTTCGGAGCTGACGCACTCGCTTGAGCCTTTTAATGCGCTTTTTCGTTCGAATGCCACCGTCAGAGCGAGCGCTTTTCAGCTCATCCGGCAAATTTATGAGGAATCACAATCTCGACAAATCGGCTATGAGCTCGCCATTGTTGCTGCCATTAAGCACCTCCTCCTCCTACTGCTGCGCAATGATAAACGTGATCTTGCAGGGCTGACCGAGGACTCCGGCATCTCACGTCTGCGGCCAGCGCTTAATTATATTGACGAGCATTTGACCGAGCGAATTACGGTCGAAGATGTGTGCCGCATTTTGAATTTGAGCTATCATTACTTTATTAAGTATTTTAAAAAAGTGATGGGACTATCCTTTATTGATTATGTGAATTATAAACGGATCAAAAAAGCCGAGCGCCTCCTGCTCACAGGGGATCTCAGCATTATGGAAATCAGCTATGAAGCTGGCATTCAAAATATGGCTCAATTCTACAAGCTTTTCAAGCGATATAACCAGTGCTCGCCGAAGGAGTTTAAACAGCGTTTGCGGGACCAGACGGTTTGATTAAAAGCATCATTCGGGGAGGAATCCCTCCTGGCTGACGAATACACGCTCCTGCGGAAAATGCCGCAGGAGCTGTTCGTGCACGCGCCGATACGCATCCCGACTGTACCAGTCGGTCAGCTCCAGCGCGTCATAAATGGCACGGACGCCGATGCGCTCCGTGCGCTTGCCTCCACCACCATCGCCCATGAAGTAATCGTCGATGCACACCCGATCCACGATGCCAGAGAGCCGCTCGGCGAAGCCGTCCGAGCTTGGCAGCGCTGGCGCTATCGTGGCCTGCACCGGGATCCCGCGAGCGGCGAGCTCGCGGAGTGCCTCTAGCCGCGCCGCGATCGGTGGCGCGGCTGGGGTGAACGCGCGACGGATGTCCTCGCGGTCCGTCTCCACCGTCATGCTGACTCGCACGCGCTCACCGAGCAGCTGCAGCAGGTCCGCATCCCGCGTCACGAGCGGGCTGCGGGTTTGCACGAACAAGAAGTCCGGCTGCTGCACGGACATCACCTCGAGGAGCGATCGGGTTATCCGCTCCTTGTACTCGATCGGCTGATAAGGGTCCGTCGCCGAGGAGAAGAAGATCGTGACGGGCCCTTTGCTCTTCGCCCGCGCCAGCTCCTTGACGAGAAGCGCGGGCGCGTTCTCTTTCACATCGACCCAGCTGCCCCACGCTTCGCTGCGAAACAACGCAACCGGCATCTGCCGCACGTAGCAATAGGAGCAGGCGAAGGCGCAGCCCGTGTACGGATTGAGTGTATGCGTATAGCCTTCGAGAAAGCCGCTCGCTTTCGTCAATAGCGTCTTCGATTGCTTTCGTTGCACATCGACCATGGCTGTACCTCCTTTGCTTGCTTCTTATTACTTGCCTGTGCTCCCACTTTTGCCCAGCTATGTGCCTTCTCGCTCCAACCGCAACAGCCTCTCCTTATTCGCCAACCCGCCGCGATAGCCAGTCAGCGCCCCATCCTTCCCCACCACTCGGTGGCAAGGCACGACGATGAGCACCGGATTTGCCCCAATGGCGGTCCCAACAGCTCGAACAGCACTTGATCTCCCTAGTGAGTGGGCTACCTGTGAATAACTTAACGTTTCACCATGTGAAATATCGTTCAAAGCGGCCCAAACCCCCTGTTGAAACGCCGTCCCGCGTAAATCCACTTGAAGCGTGAACGCAGTCCGTTCCCCTTTCAGGTACTCATCCAATTGCTGAATATATGGGTTCAGGACTTCTCCATCTTGTATCAAGCTAGTCTGCGGCCCGATCTTATTGACCCATTTAGTGAATTGAAGCCATGCCTCATTATGAACACCCTCAGCCGCATTCCCCTCCTGAAACTGCAAGTAACCAAGTCCTTGGTTAGTCGCTGCCAGAATAAAATCACTTCCCTGTAAACGTACCTTTGCCCAGTTGATAACTTCCGTATCACTCTTCGTACTCACAGTAATCACTCCTTACTTCTCCTCTCTCGCAATCCCCGTCATCCACCGCTAAGCCCAGACACTCCAACAACTAGTTGCATCAACGATCCACTGTCGGTTATGGTTAATGAACGAACTTTTGACGAAATTCCGTAGGCGTAAGCCCGGTTTTCTTCTGGAACAACGTTGCAAAATGGGCAGCATTCGCCATCCCCACCTGCGCTCCAATCGCATGTACGGCCATGTCCGAGGTGATCAAAAGCTTTTTAGCCGCCTCCAGACGGACCTGCTGTATATACATAAACGGCGTCACGCCAGCTATTCGTTTAAAAGTCCTTTGCAGATGATACGTACTCGCATAAAAATGCTCCGCAAGCGTCGCTAACGACAGCGGCTCAGCGAAATGTTCTTCGAGATGCGCCTTCATTTGCCGGGCCCATTCCTCATCGGGAAGCCTGATTCCGTCAGGCCGACACCTTTTGCAAGGACGAAAACTTTCTTCAATTGCCGCTTGCTGATGATAAAAAATACGCACATGCTCCCGTTTCGGAAGCCTCGATTTGCAGGAAGGCCGGCAAAAAATCCCTGTCGTCGCCACCGCATAATAAAACTTCCCATCATACGCCGCATCATTCGCAACGATCGCTTGCCAAAACCGCTCGTGCATACCGAGTGCCCCTCTCCGTGTGTTCCTTTGATAAGCTCAGTATACCCAATCAGGCCTGCGGTTGTAAGTGTCCCGAGATGAGAAAGCAAGATTACAAAAGCCGCTCTCTGCGATAATGCATGTAACGACTTCCTAATTAATAAGGAGAATGACGATGCCACACTTGCGAGTTTCTGAACCCTTTAACCCTTTTGAACCATCCAGCTTAAAATGGCACGAACAAACGAGCACGCTCACTTTGGCTTTACCGCAACCTTTTCGATACGAGCAAAATATCGGTTATCTAAGCCGCTCCACCAATGAGTGCCTCCACAGTGAGGATGATGTGGAGCTTCATATCCGCATTGTCCACTATAGTGAATCTAGTCTACCCTCTGCGGTTCGCGAAGACATTGCTCGCTATGTGTGGGAGTGGTTTGATTTGGGGACGGATTTGACGCCATTTTATGAGATGGAGGATCCAATTCTGCGGCAAGTGACGGAGGAATTCCGAGGGCTGCGCTTGATGGGGATTCCCGATTTGTTTGAAGCGATGAGCTGGGGAATTATCGGTCAGCAGATTAATTTGGCGTTTGCCTATACACTCAAAAGGCGTCTAGTCGAAACCTTCGGCACATCGCTAGATTGGGAGGGTCGCACTTATTGGGCTTTCCCAACGCCAGAAAGAATCGCTGCGCTCACGACCGAGGATTTAACCACTTTACAATTCACGGGTAAAAAAGCGGAGTACCTCATTGGCGTTGCCAAACTCATGGCTGATGGATCGTTATCCAAAGCTGGGCTTCTTGCGATGAGCGATTTCCTTGCCATGGAAAAAGACCTGCTGCGCATTCGCGGTATCGGCCCCTGGACGGCCAACTATGTGCTGATGCGCTGTCTGCGCAACCCCGCCGCGTTCCCATTAGCCGATGTCGGCCTGCATAACGCGCTGAAGCACGTGCTTGTGCTCGAGGCCAAGCCCTCGCTTGAAGAGATCCGCCAGCTAGCCGAGGGCTGGCGGGGCTGGGAAGCTTACGCCACGTTTTACTTGTGGCGGGTTTTGTATTAGCCGCGGCTGATTGGCGCGGTCGGCGCCGGCTGTGGATTTCAGCCGCTGAGGCATGCTCGCCGCGGCGGCTTTCACTCTTTTGTTTCCACTATCAACCCTTCCTCAAACCCCTCACCCGAACAATCAAAGCACAATAAAGACTTGTCCGCCTGCACGACACCATCCAAAAACCCCATTTTGCAATAAATGGGCTTCTCACATGTGCGACAATGCCCGATGAGCTCCTCCATCTGCTTTCCTCCTCCTCCGTAACTCTCTGTAATACACGATATGCTCAGCGAAAAACTTCTACGCACCCTAGCGGCTTACCTCCAGCTCCCCCACTCGTCACCAAAAAAGGTTGCCACGCTCGATGTGATCGAATGCGGCAACCTTTCGCTATTCCTTTATTGGCAAATGACTTATCCAGTAATGCGATGCGTTAACTAGCTGAAGGTGTCGTCGTCGGAGCTGCTGGTGCTGGTCTACGATCCCCGCCATGGCCGGGCTTCCCTTTGAACGAACCACCGTCACCACGTGGTTGGAGCATTGGGCGTTCGCCGCCTTTGCGTTCAACAAAGCTTTTCAGCTCATCCGTCATATTGTCTTTGAGCTTGGCGATCAGTTGATCTTCGGTGATGCCTTTAGCTTGAGCAATCTCAGCAAGGGACTTCCCAGCTTTACGCTCAGCAGCCAATTCTTCCTCGGTGATACCGAGAATGGCAGCGATCTCTTTCGGAGCACCCCATACGCCGCCAGGCATAGGCATGTTAGGCATGCTGCCTCCGCGAGGCATAGGTTTTTTATCGAAGTTCATCGCGTGAGGCTTGGCTTCGACGATTTTTTTCAAACGATCAGCGAGGCCCGCTTTGAGCTTATCCGCTTGTTCTTGCTTTATTTTACCCGCGCTAAGCGCTGTATCGATTTTCTTCGTCTCTGCTTCTGTCAGCTTGGCAAGCAAGGCATCTTCACTGAGATTGGCTTTCTCCTGCGCGATTTGGACGATGGTTTTACCCGCAGCAATTTCCGCTTTAAGGACGCTATTATCGATACCAAGGATGGATGCAAAATCCATCGCTCCACCAAAACCGCCCTTACCGAAATCAAAACCGCCTCTCGGTGGCGCTGGATGCTTCTCAAATCTATGTTTATCCTGAAACTTCTTAGGTACTGATGACGTCGTCGTGTCTGTGTCATTTGCAAATACTTGATTATGCTGAAGTACGAAGCCGCCACTGATCAATAAGCCAGCTGCCAGTGTGCCGATAAGCCACGTTTTATGAATGCGCTTCATGCGAGTTACCCACCTTTTTCAAAAATTGGTCGATTCTTCTTCAGTATAAACGTTAATTGTGAAAAATCTTTGAATTTTCGAAAATAAAGTGATCCCTGCTCACGCTTTTTCTCGCGTTAGAAGAACGAAGCAAAGCACGGCACCAAGCTCCATAACGGCAATGATGATGCCTAATGGAATCGATGTTTGGCTGCCGCCAAGACCAACAAGCGGCGCTACTAAGCCACCGATAACGAAAGTCATCAAACCTAGCAGGGCTGCGGCGCTGCCGGCTGTTTTGCCTTGATTTTGCAGAGCCAGAGAAGAGGTTGATACGGAAACTGGACCTATGCAGGAAACGATGAGGAAGAACGCCGGCAAAATCAGATAGAGACCTGCCCCGCTAAGCGTTGCAACGAGCAGCAGCAGTCCACCTAGAACGGCAATTGCTAAGCCTCCAGCTAATAGACGGTGATTGCTTACTTTGCCAGCTAGGCGCCCCGTTATTTGACCGGCAAGGATCACGCCTGCGCCATTCACGGCGAAGATGACACTGAACATTTGCGGAGACACATCAAAAATATCCTGCAAAACAAACGGCGACCCCGAAATATACGCGAACATGCCGGCAAAAACGAGCCCCTGCGTTAACGCATAACCCATGAACAAACGGTCTGTGAGCAGGCCGCGGAAAATACGCAGCGTGTTCGTAAGGCCGCCTTTGGTGCGGCGTTCGGGCGGATGGGTTTCTTTTAACCCAAGTACAACAATAATGAGCATCGCGACACCGATAAAGCTGAGTACAAGGAACACACCGCGCCATGAGGTGAATTGCAGCAGCTGGCCCCCGATAATTGGAGCAAGGATAGGAGCCGAACCATTCACGAGCATCAGCAGCGCAAAAAACTTCGTCAACGCCACCCCTTCGTACATATCACGAACGATAGCCCGGGAAATCACAATCCCTGCGGCTCCCGCCATCCCTTGCACGAAGCGCAGGACGAGGAATGCCCAGATCGATGGTGCAACCATACAAAGTGCGGAGGCAGCGCCGTAAACCAAGAGTCCTACTAATAGAGGCAAGCGTCTCCCACGCACATCACTCACTGATCCCGCAACTAGCTGGCCTAGTGAGAGACCGAGCATGCAGGCGGTTAGGCTCATTTGTGCGAGCGAAGTTGTCGTATGGAGATCATCCGCAATGACGGGCAGCGCAGGTAGATACATATCTAGAGAAAGCGGTCCGAAGGATGCGAGTAAACCGAGCACTAGCACCATCCATAATCGGCTGCCGCTCGCTATTTCTTTGGATTGCGAAGCAATCGACATAAGAGATCACAAACTTTCCTAAGTAATTCATTTAACCTACCACTGGGATAGACTTTTGTCTAGATGGTTCGCCTGAAGGGAAAACCTGCCACTTGTGATCTCTGCTCGGACGCCAGAGGGAACGTAAGTACGGCTAATTGGGACTAAAACTACACTTTGCGTTATAAAAGGGAACGTATGGACGCTATTTGGCCATTTCCGCATAAAATCCCCCCTTTTCATGCAAATTAGCACACTCTCGTTCCCCAACAGCTCTAAAAACGCGCTATTTCGCGAAATAGCGTCCTCTCGTTCCCTTCCTGGAGCTGGTCGGATGGATGAAGCAAGTGGGTGGAGTAGTGGAGCTGTTCGAGTTCGTCTGAGGTTCCCTCAGCTGAAACAAGTAACAGCCCCTCCGGTCCATGACCAGAAGGGCTGTTATTCATGCTCTGTACCATTAGCTTAGGTGCCTTCAGCTTCTGTGCATCCAGCTACTTCGTAACCGTCACTGTCAACACATCGCTGGATGTCACGCCAGCAGCATTGAACAGCTCCACGCGATATTGATAAGCGCCAATACCCCGACCAGCAATAGCTGTTACTGAGCTTTGGGCGCTAGGAGAAGCGGCCTGTAAGCTTTTGCTATCGATAACCACACCATTCTCGTAGAGGCGATACCCTGTTGCATTTGTCCCCCACCACATGTTCGTGCTCACTTGGTAGTTGCCATCTCCATCCCAATTATTCTGCGATAAGACAGGCTTACCTGGGGATGCGTCTGTGATGGTTACAACGAGGGGCTGACTAACTGTCGTGCCGAAGAAATTGATAAGTTCACTTGTGTACGTATAAGTGCCGTTTGGTTTACCAGATACATCCACTTTGACGCTTTGAGCCGCCGGAGAGGCATCTGCTAGTGTTTTCGTGCTGATGAGAACGCCGTTTTCATATAGTTTGAAAATCGTACCATTATTCCCCCACCACATGTTCATGGTGACTGTGTAGTTGCCATCTTTTAGACCCGAATAGCCGTTATTGGAGGATAAAACGGGCTGACCAGGTACGCCAAGGGATAATGGCTTAACCACGTTAAATATTTGCGACGCGCTCGCCTTGTTACCTGCTGCATCCACTACAGTGTATGCCACTGTGTGAGGACCTACTGCCAGACTACCTGCGGCAATCGTTTGACCACTTGTAATGGCATTGCCATCCAAGGTCAGAGTTTGCTCCGCAACACCTGAAATCGCATCATTGCTAGCCAAGTCGAATCTCACCGAAGTCGTGTTCGTCACATCCGTTACCGCATGCCCCGACTCGGTTAGGGTCGCTGCTGGCGCTGTTTTATCCAGCTGCACTTGCAGGGATTGAGCCACTTCCGCATTGCCCGCTGCATCCGTAGATCCGTAGCTCAACGTTGTTGTGCCCTCGCTCCCGATAGTCACTGGCGCTGTATAGGTAGCTGAAGCTCCACCATTCATGGCATATTGGGTGATCACTGCACCCGCTTGATCATCTACCGCAGTTAACGTAACGGTAACGTCATCCTTGAACCAACCTGCTCCATTCGGAGTGCTCGATAAAGCAGCTGTAGTTACAGGTGCTGTACTATCAGCCGTCATGCTGAAATCGCTCAAGCCCCGTGGCTTCAATTGGTAGACACCTTTGAAAATAGCGCCAACACCTTGAATCGTCACCTTTTGACCAGCTGTGTAGGGGAAGGTGCTTAAGGATAAACCTGTTCGTGTATCGACACGAATGTGATTGCTGACCTCGCCTTTGACAGCGTCGAATTCAAAAGAACCCGTCGGCGATGCCGTGATGATATTGCTGATTGTCACATCGCTAAGTGTGAGGAGCTGGCCTTGATTGTCCGCTGTC
Organism: Paenibacillus sp. J31R30; assembly: GCF_059692115.1. NCBI lineage: Bacteria > Bacillati > Bacillota > Bacilli > Caryophanales > Paenibacillaceae > Paenibacillus > Paenibacillus sp. J31R30. Next base: position 330,384 of record NZ_JCAUAV010000004.1, read on the forward strand.
ACAGCGGATACTGGCGTTGGTGTTGGGAGCGCAGCGACGCCTGTTTTGGTGATTTCAACAGGATCTGTCAGCTCAAACTCCGTGTTAAAAAGCGCGGTAGAAGCCGTCAGTTTTACTGAATCGCCTGTGTGGAATCCACTCAAGCTTTGGAACACATACAGGCCGCCAGTCGCATCTTGTAAGTAGAAGGCCTGCCCGCCGAAAGCTCCCGGCTCCGTCGTAACAACACCCTCAACTGTCACCAACGTACCTGCTGCTTTCGCACGTGCTTCGGAGATGGTGATTTTGGCTGGAATCGGGTTCTGCTCTTCTGGCAAGTTTTCTGCGGGGACGTTTCCTAAGGTGACACTCTCCGTTTTGATATTAGAACCATTGATACGCAATCGCAGATTAGCCGGAGCCGTCGTGCCTGGCAGAACGCGTACATTCAGATCCTTGGTTGCGTGCCCGTTGATATCCGCCGTTACGCTGAACGTCGAGCTATACCCATAAGCTGTTGGCCAAGTGCCATCGGCATTCTGCACCTTGGCGATTTGTGAACCACCGCTGACCAGATAGATACCAAGGGAGAAGCCCGTTACCGTTGTCGAAGGAGGTAAGTTATCCACAACGACCCTTACAGGGAAGTCGGCCGCATTCGGCAATACCGCTTGTTTTACGAAGCTGTAAGTGGTGTTCGCCGTTGCTGCAGGTCCGCCATAGGAACTTGGCTTAAAGGTGCTGCGGTCGTACCATTTGTAGCCAGCGTTCGGCGCCGCCCAAGGCTCAGGCTGTGGTTCCGTCGATGCCGCCGGCGCTTCAAAAGGCAATAAAGCTGTCGGCTGGTCAAGCTGTAAGCCGCTGACTTCAGAGAAGCTGGTATAGCTTTCTTTGGTAGAAAGCCAGTTCACCATATTCACAAGCAGCGTTCCGTCATCCACTTCTTTAAAACCATCATACGTCGTCTTCTTCGCGCCTGTATCCTCGCGGACATATTTCGGCGTTGCATCCTCGACTGGTGAGGAGTCACCGATGAAGGCCGCCTTCCCTGCGCCTGCTTTCGAGACAGCCACATAAGGTCCCTCTGCTACTCCGCCACCGTTGTAGACACCTTGATCAACCGCATTTGCCCAAGCCTCATTCGTTTGCGGCAAGTACACGATGCCCTTCGCTTTCGTTGGATCGATAATAGCCAGGGTGGAACCTGCGTGCATTGCTACACTGGAGACACCTGTCGTGATGCCAAAAGCTTGCGCAGGCGCAACGATATTATTCGCATTAATGTCGCCGAGAGCGTTATAGCGAAAACGCAGACCAAACTGCGTCGCCAGCCAATCCGAGCTTGCTACATCCTGCATAGCGGAGGAAGACGCCTCTTCCGCGCTCATTCCTGCTGCTGGATTCGTCCAGGCACCTCGGCGGTACCCATTGAACACCTCGGAGCCATCCCAGCGGTTTTTGTTACGGTCGGCATTGTAGTGATCGCCGATGAAGAAAATACTGCCGCCACCCTGCACATATTGGGAAAGTGCTGCTTGCTCACTTGTTTTGTACGGAACATTGGACTCCGCTACCACAAAAACATCATAACCGCTCAAATCAGCCAACGTAATTGGCGTCGTTTTGCGCAGCTCTTTGACATAATAGCCATTATTCGCTAACGCGTTCCCGAAGTCCGAAAAAGCCCCATCAATGACCCAGTCCGCTGCTCCTGCCGTCTGCTCGTGTGTGTTGTCGAAAAGCACTTTCTTTCCTGCATTGCCATTCACAACCTTGGCTTCGATGAACGGCGCTGGATCTGTCGGTCCCTCCGCCTTCACTGCCTGCCAGCTGCTTGTCGCCAGCACTTGGAACGGTATAGCTACTGTCAACGCCAACGTTGTCTTCCATAATCTTGACTTCCATCCTTTGAGCCTACTCATTACAATTCCTCCTTAGCCTAATTTGCTGAGTCAAAACCTTTCTAAATAAGCAGCAGCTTATCGGACAGACAAGCTATCTAAGAACCACCTCATTCTACCATAGGAGAATTGCAAAATTTGCTATTTTATTGTAAAGACATGGAAATTTGTGCAGAAAACCAAAGAACTAGTTTCTTTTCCAAATGCGAGGGCATTCGCAAATCAGTTATTTATAGTTACCTATGCAAACTTCACTCTCCACTCCGCAACATTGTTCATGAATATCACTTTCGTTCAGTTGTAACCGCTTACAACCGAGCGTACGATAAAGTAGAGACCAGCCCTCAGGAATGTTGAGAACGGTCATCCCCATCGTTGAAGGAGGAAATTAACGAATGAATATCTACACGAGACGTACGCTCATCGCCCTGATGTATGCATTGTTGGCTGCCTTGTTTTTGGCTCTAGTCCCGCATCAAGCAAGCGCGGCAAGTGTCACCATCTCGAATGGAACAGCCTGGACAGATACGGCGGGTAACGAGATCCAAGCGAGAAGCGGCAATATTTTGAAGGTGGGGTCGACGTATTATTGGTACGGCGAGCATGCGGTGAGCGGAACGTTCGATAGTGTAAACGTGTATACCTCAACGGATCTCAAGAATTGGACTTTCAGCAACGCCATCCTCACGAAAAATTCAGCAGCCGAACTCAATTCCAGTAAAATCGAGCGTCCGAAAGTCATCTACAATGCCTCAACTGGCATGTATGTTTTATGGGCACATTATGAAAATGGCACCGATTATAGCTTAGGCCGCGTAGCTGTTGCTACGAGCTCAACACCCAATGGAAACTTCACCTACCAAGGCAGCTTCCGCCCTCTTAACTATGAATCCCGCGATATGACGGTGTTTGCTGACACCAACGGTTCAGCCTACCTCGTGACAGCTTCCCGCAAAAACGGCGGCGCCAACGACACCATGGCTATCTTCCAGCTAAATTCCAGCTATACAAATGTGTCTTCCTTCGTTGGCTGGATTTTTGAGAACGGCTATCGTGAAGCGCCTGCTGTCGTGAAAAAGAACAATACGTACTACCTGTTCACCTCACAGGCTTCCGGCTGGTATCCGAATCAGGGAGCTTATGCGACGACTTCGTCCATGACGGGAACATGGTCTGCGCTTTCGCCGTTTGGAGATCCCGCGGCTTACGCCACACAAATCGAGAATATCATGACGGTCACAGGCAGCTCGACTACCAGCTACATCTATATGGCTGACCGTTGGAATCCGCTGAATCTAAGTGACCATAAATACATTTGGCTGCCGCTGACACTGAATGATACGAGCGCTTCAGCCACGCTGAACTGGTACAGCTCTTGGAACATTGACGCGGTAACCGGCACCGTCACACTGCCATCTCACGTCAATCACGCCACGGGCAAAACAGCAACGGCAAGCTCAACCGCAGCCGCTTCTTCCGCTGCCAATGCGCTGGATGGCAACGCCCAAAGCTCATGGGCTGCTTCCAGCAGCACATGGCCAGCATGGTGGCAGGTTGATTTCGGAGCGCCGAAGACGATTACAGAGGTCGATATCTCCTGGTTTTTATACAAAGGCTCGGAAGGCTATCACAAGTATAAAATCGAGATCAGCAACGACGGCGTCAATTACGCCACGATTGATCGCACAACGAATACCGCCTATGGCTTTACGACCGATAAGGTACATTTCACGACGCGGTACGTACGGATTAATCTCGTGAATGCTGTCTTGTTCAACAATCCGAGCAACTGGTATACGCCAACCTTATACGAGGTTCGTCTCTTCGGACCATCGACGGCCGATGCCACAGGCTACAGCAAATTTGCGTCTCACAATTTCCCAACTTACTTCATCCGTCACTCTAACTACACGCTTCGGGTCGATCCGAATGTCTCGCCAGCTCTGGACTCTCAGTTCCGTGTGGTGCCAGGTTTAGCGAATGCGTCTAGCGTTTCACTGGAGTCCATGAATTTCCCAGGCTATTTCATCCGCAAAAACGCCAGCAATCAGATCGTCCTTGCTCAATTTGACGGCACGACTGCCTTTAATCAGGATGCAACGTTCAACCTCGTAGCTGGATGGGCAGATAGCAGCAAGGTCTCGTTCCAATCCTATAGCGCGCCTACCTACTACATCCGCCATTACAATTATGTGCTGCGCGCGGAGGTCATCAACGCTTCAAGCACTGCAACCGTGAAGAGTGATGCGACGTTTGCGCGTACGAATTACTGAGTGAATGCAAAAAGAGATGACAGCGATGTCATCTCTTTTTCTGTACATGGAGCCGAATCAGTACAACCGTTTCAACGCGTCAGGTGTAAATGGCAGCAATTCATTAAACCGACCGCCACGAACCTTGTCAGCCCAAGCAGGGTCAACCAACAGCGCGCGCCCGACGGCAACGAGATCGAACTCATTCTGCTCTAGGCGAACAAGCAGTTCGTTGATGTCGGCCGTGCCTGCGCTTTTTCCGCGGAAGGAGCCCAAGAATTCATCGTCTAGACTGACCGATCCTACGGTGATCGTCGGCTTGCCCGTTAACTTCTTCACCCAGCCTGCAAAATTAAGGCTAGATCCTTCAAACTCGGGTTCCCAAAATCTGCGGGTCGAGCAGTGGAATATATCTACGCCTGCTTCCACAAGCGGTGTAAGCAATTGTTCGAGCAGCTCTGGCGTGGCGGCAAGCTTAGCTGTATATTCGGCCGATTTCCACTGCGAAAGCCTAATCATAATCGGAAAATCAGGTCCGACAGCGCGGCGGCAAGCCTCGATGATCTCGACCGCAAACCGTGTACGAGCCAGTAGACTGCCACCGTACTTATCCGTGCGTTGATTCGTTTTCTCCCATAGGAATTGATCGATTAGGTAGCCATGGGCGCCGTGTAGCTCGATGCCGTCAAAGCCAATCCGTTTCGCATCGGCTGCTGCTTGTGCGTAGGCTTGCACGACTTGATCAATTTCCGCTTGCGTCATCGGCTCATTCACTTGTTCGCCTGCTAAATTGCGGCCTGATGGTCCAATCGATAGTGCTTCTGGATGCGGTAGTGAACCATTTGGGCGAGTCATCCCGATATGCCAGAGCTGAGGCATGATGCGTCCTCCCGCTTCGTGCACAGCATCAGCTACACGTTTCCAGCCCGCCAGCGCCTCTTCGCCATGGAAGTTAGGGACGCTTGGAGTATCCGTTGCCGCTGGGTGATTGATCAGCGTACCTTCGGTAATAATAAGACCAACGCCATTCTCCGCGCGGCGGCGGTAATAGTCCACCACGTCCTGCCCAGGGACACCATTTGGCGAGAAGGCCCGCGTCATCGGCGCCATCACGACTCGATTCGTTAAGCTAAGATTTCCTAGTGTAAAAGGCTTGAACAACGCCTCGACAGATTGCGTCTTTTGACTTATATTGGGATTCGTCATAGCGGTTCCTCCACTCCATATTTCTATTTGGTTACTTCAGTGACATACGTTCAAAGCATTCAAATCATTAGTTCGATTATTATCGAACAATAGAAATATAGCATGAAGTATGTTAAAATGCAATCACTACGCCTACACAAGGAGGAAGCATCCTGAAAATACTATTTCACCCAGACAAAAAGGATATGCATCTCTCATCCGTCCTCTATGCGTTAAGCGATCCCGTCCGGCTATCCATCGTCTCGGAAATCCGCAAATTAGGAGAATGTACCTGTGGTGGCATAGAGGTTGCCATTGTGAAGTCAACCATGTCCCATCATGTACGCACGATGCGTGAAGCCGGCGTTGTAAACGTCCGCGTACAGGGGACTCAACGCTTCTTGTCCTTGCGAAAGGATGATTTAGAAGAACGATTCCCAGGTCTGCTGAATGCGATTCTTAGTGCTTATGAGAGTTCTGAGGAACAGGAGATTTCGGAGTGAACCGCAACAAATTTTTGAAATAAAAGAGATGGCGATAGCTGCCATCTCTTTTTGTTAGAATGACGTTTCTCTCTATTTACCTTTTATGCACTAACTTAAACAATGGCGCGAGTATGGCTAAACCCGAGAGGAAGACTACACCTGCGATTACGTATAGCGGTACGAGTGAGATTACGTTTTTTAATACACCAGATAGCAGCATCGTCACAACCATTGTTGCCCCCATGAACATCGGTGTGATAATCCCGTTTACCTAGCGAAGCAGGTGGACTGGAAATGATGAAGCGCAACTTTTTCCAATTTTTATCGTTTTAATGAGAGTACTTCCATTAAGTGCAGATAAAATCAAAGATAGCGAGGGAGAAATTGAAAAAGCTATTCGTTGTAGGCGCTGTTTTTGTAACGGGGATTGCCCTGTTCTGCTTGTTAACCGGTTATCGCTTAACTCCCACTAGCACACTGCCCGGCAATGTCCAAATCGTCATGTCCGAAAAAACGGTATATGGAAAAGCAGTACTATATGAAGATGTGGATACTCATACATTTGGCGTTGCTGAAGTAGAGCAATTTTTGGGGGTCTTCTATCGATTTGGTGGAGGTTCGAATAGTCATTTCACTGAAGAAGGCAAACCCTTTCTAGCAACGGGAATATCGTCGGGATCAAGATCCGTAGACAGCTTTCTCCTAGGGGTGAGAACCGCACCCGAATCAGCGATTAGCTATATCGTGCTGGGGAATCACATGCAAGGATTAACCCCCTCGGTTCCATATAAATTGACTTTGGATGATGTGAAAGCAAACCCTGATCATTATCACGTGGCTGCGGTTAGCAACAATTATGCTTTATTCGTAGTGGATAAATACACAGAGGATAATTGGACGATTCGAGCCTTTGATAGGGAAGGAACCTTAATCGCCGATAAGTTATCTGGAGCGGAGATTCGGTGGATGGAACCGAGGAAGTGAGGCTGTTCAATTCTCGCAAAAATGCGATACAGCATCCTTTTCGCTCTCAAATCGAGCAAAAATAGGAAATTGATGCGAATAGGCAACTTTGTTCGCTTCACATGCTGATTAGCCACGATTTCAGCAAAAATAACTGCCTATTTGCAACTTTGCCCCTCCAAAGGGCGAAAAAACACAAAAAAACTGCACTTTTGCAGTTTTCATTGTCGTTATTACCGAAACTGCTCCTTGCAGTTTCGGTGCCATCGTTACCCAAACCTGCACTCTCGCAGGTTTGGGTCTTTTAGCTCGTAGGGGCGTCCACTTAATTCCCCTTCGTCTGCCCCCGATACACATTCGGCACGAAGCCGGTATGCGCCTTGAACAGCTTGCCGAAGTAGTTCTTATTCTCGTAGCCGAGCATGTCGGAGATTTGTTCCACGCTTTTGTCGGTGATCTCCAGCAGTTCCTTCGCCTTCTCCATCTTCATCCGCGTTACGTACTCGATGAAGTTCTCGCCAGTTTCCCGCTTGAACAGGCGGCTCAGGTAGCTCGGATGCAGGTGCAGATGCGCCGCGGCATCCTCGAGGGATATTTTCGTATCGAGGTGGTTGTACACGAACCGCTGGCACTCCAAGATTTCACGATTATGCGACTCTCTGTACACTTGACCTGCCCATTGGATCGCCTGCTGCAGATAATCCTTGAGCCATAGCTCCATTTCACGGATGGAGGACAGTTCATGCACATCATGGTGCAGCAACTCGGAGGAAAACGTCGATTGATAATGCTGCAGTGACTTGAGGCGCATTCGTACGTCGAGGATCATTTTGAGCAGCCAATCCTTGACCTCCAAGGGACGGAACCGATTATATTGGATGAAATCGACCCATTTCGAGACGAACGACTCAATCACTTCCCCGCGCTCATCGAAAACCACACTGCGAAACTCATCCAGCGCCTGCGCGTACTGCGCCAGCAGCTCCCCGCCATCTCCGAAGCTATCACGCATATGCTCAAGCTTGCTGATCGAGGACTCTGGCATATAGAATCGTATCGCCTTGGCTTCCACCATGCGAATCAACTGATCCTTCAACACCCGAACATCCTTCACAGGCGTCCCGGTGATGAAGGAAAATGAAATTTTGGCATACTTCTGCAGACACGTCTGCAGCTGTCGCAGCGTCTGTTCCATCTTCTGACTATTGTTCACATGCAGCTCAGAGAAATGCGGAAATAACAGCACAATCTCTCCTGTATCGTAGGTGAATAAGGTTACTTCCTTCTGATCGATCAGAAGCTCTTCGACGATATTCTGAATCGTATATTCAAATAAATCCTTCGATTGAAACCGACTATTTGCTTCTTTCACCCGATTGGCATAGCCGAATACTGGAAGAACCGCATGCTTCGTAAGCTGGATCCCGAAGTCCTCCGCTTTGGCACTCCACTCCGCAGCATCGAATAATGGCTCATTCACGGTGCTGCGGATAAATTGGCGTTTCGACGCTCCGCGCTGCTGAGAAACTTCTTTCTCGAGCTTCCGGCTCTTCGACTGCTGCCGATCCTCCGCATCCAACTGTTCCTTCAGCCTGATCAGCACCTCGGTAATATTGCTGACATTCATCGTTTCCTTCAAAATATATTCACTCACCGAAAGCTTAACCGCCGCCTGCGCGTAGTGGAATTCGTCGTGGCAGGAGAGAATTACTGCTTTCACGTTCGGATCCTCCTCGCGGAGGGACTTGATCAGCTCCAGCCCATTGATCTCAGGCATCCCGATATCACTGATCAGCACATCTGTCTTGGCTTGCTGTCCTGCCTTCAATGCTTCCAACGGATTGGCATAAACACCAGTTAATTGATAGCCCAGCTCTGCCCAATTGATCGTCGTTTTGAGAAATTCAAGAACGGGGATATCATCATCTACAATCATCACAGTGTACATAGGTCACACCTCCTTCTCGGGTTGCTGTGGAAAGCGTAGAATGATCTGGGTTCCGTGGCCCAGCGTGCTTTCAATCTCGTAATCGAATCGATGCCCATAAATCATACGAAGTCGTTCAAACACATTCTGCAATCCAATGCCAGACAAGGATGGACTGCTTGCTTCTTCCTCTATATAGGCCGTTGAAGCCGCTCCCAGATGATCACACAGCTCTGTCAGACGCTCTGGCGTCATACCTACACCAGAATCCTTGATCTCCACCTGTAATCTGCCATCGTCAGCAATGCGGGAGGCAATCATTATTTCGCCTGCTTTACTTTTAAGGCCATGAATATACGCATTCTCAATGAGTGGCTGTAAAAGAAAGCGTGGAATTTGGATCAGCAAGGTATCCGATGCTGCAGATACGCGTAGGACAACCCGATCGCCATGCCTCGAATTCAACAGTCGCACATAGTGTTCGTTGATCCCGATCTCTTCATGTAGCGTTATATAAGCATTGTTCCGATTGATGGTCATCCGCAGCAAGGCAGATAAGGAGCTGATCAGCTCCGCGTTCTCCTCGTCGCCTTTCATCATGATTTTCAATCGAATCGAATTCAGTACATTAAACAGAAAATGCGGATTAATCTGCGCTTGCAGCATAGCCAGCTCAGCCTTGCGCTTGAGCTCCTGCTCCCTGCGGTTTTCAACCAATGTCAGCTCGATCCTGTCGATCATGCGGTCGAATACGTAACCAAGCCGACCTACTTCATCACCGCCGCTAATATTAGATCGTTCACTCAACTGTCCTGATTCAATCCGGACAACCGTTTGTACAAGCTTTGCAATAGGCTTGGTCAGCGTTCCTACCACATAAAGGAGTACCACCGCGAACAAAATCAGAAACAGCAATTGAATCCCTAGATCCGTTTTACGGAACGATTGGATTTGTTGGGCAGCATTCTTATACGGGGTCAAATTGACAAGTTTCCATTCGGTCGTTATCTGACTGCTGAGTAAGATGTAATCTTCCCCTTTTACCTTCACGAAAGCCGAACCATCCTCATCGGGCAATTGGTCGTAATAGGGAAATGCTTGTCCTATCGTCGAGTTGTCGCGGTCTACCAGGATTCTTCCCTGACCATCAATGATTGCCATGGATTCCGTCTTCTCATATTGATTGAACAACTGCTGCAGCGCATTCATCTCCAGCCCAACAATAACATAGCCCTTTGTCAATCCGTTCAGAGTCAGCTTCTTCGCTGCAGAAAGTAAGTAAGGCTGATTTGACCCGTTACTGTAGTTTGGTTCTGCGCCAATCCATTTCACATTATAACCAGATATCTGTTCGACTTCTGGAAACCAACTTTTCTGCATAAAAGTTCTTGGATCGAAATTAATCGTAGTGAACGAAGCCACATACTGCCCATTCGGGAGTAGTAACGTAACATACATTTTATCAAGTGGACTCATAACCGTTGTGAGCCTTTTATCTATCGTATTCTTATTTACAAAAATGTCCCCAATCGAGGTATGGTCATCCACATGACTTAAATTCAGAATGGGTTCCTGCAGATCCTGGTCGAACTGTATGAAGTTCATTATATATAGCATGTTCTTCATTTGCGAGGAAACAATCTGACTCACAATCCGCATGGATTCTCGTGAGTTGTCTGTCACTTGCGTACGCACAGCATCTCTTGTAAAAAAATTGGATACATTCATCGAAACAATCGACGGTAAAACCAAACAAATTAGAATTGTTAGGACTAATTTATTACGCAGCGATAATGCGCGAAGCCAATTTAGCACGAAGATGTCCTGCCTTTCCCGTTGAAAATGGGAAAAAGAGGGGCCACTTCGGCCTCCTCTTGCTTCCTCAATCCATTATAACAGCAAAGCTGGATTCATCGTTACCGATTACTTCGCATTGCTCTTTCTGATGTCTTCAAGCTTACCTTTTGCTGTTGAGATCGTTTTCTCCAGATCTTGCTTGCCTGTTAAGAACAATTCTACTTGCGTCAAGTATTCTTTTTCTTGTTGCAATGCGTACGTTGGAGGAACAACCAATTTCGTTGCTTTGTTTACTTTCAAAGTGGAAAGCAAGGAAGCTTTGTCGATCTTACCTACTGTTTCTGGCTTGCCGCTTGCTAGGATTGCATCAACGTTTTTGTTAATATCTGCTTTTTTCCAACCGGAGAAGAATAGACCTTGTGTTTGGATACCTTCAGTTGTATACCATTTAACGAAGTCATAAGCAGCTTGTTTGTTCTTGGAGTTCGCAGCTACACCCATGAAGTCAGCGCCAACTTCAGTTAGACCGTTCGTATCTTTGGCATCATATTTCGGGTACGGAGCAAATACCGTGTTGAATTTCGCGTTTAGCGCTAGCTCACCAACCATCCAGTTACCTGTTGCTAGCATAGCTGTTTTACCTGCGTAGAATACGTCACGGTAAGCCATCTTTTGCGAAACAACTTCGAAGTAAGGTACGGATGTTTTATCAACGTTTTCCATTTGGTTACGTAGGTTCAAGGAGAAACGAACCTGCGGGTTATCAATGTTTTCTGTACCATCGGATTTAACTAGGTACGGGTTATCCATATTGTTGTTCAAACCTAGAAGAGCGTAGTCTTTCCAGTTGTGGAAGTACGAACCGTATTGTTTCGCAGCGCCTTCACCGGATGTTAATTTTTTCGCGTATTCTGCATAATCATTCCAAGTCCATTCTGTTGGAACTGGAAGCTTAGCTGCATCCAATTTGTCTTTGTTCAAAAGAACGAACCATTCGATCATTTTACCAGGCAAAGCATAGTATTTACCGTTTACAACAGGATCAAGTTTGTACTCGTCTTTAACAACAATCTTATCTTTTGCTAAGTAAGCATCTAGAGGCTCAAGAATCCCTGCACCTACACGTTGTGCAAAATCGGATGCGCTGGAGTACATAACAACGTCCATTTGCTCGCCGGAAGCAGCTAGTAGATCAAGCTTTTTCATACCTTCCTGGGAATCGCCCTTCTCGGACATGCTCTCGTAAACGACTTTTACGTTCGGATGAGTTGCATTGTAGGCTTCAACTGTTTTGTTCCAGTTACCTTGAGCTTCTGTATACCATGCTTGTACTTTAATTGTTACAGGTGCTTTCGTTGATGAAGTTGCTGCACCACCAGCTGTTTCAGCCGGTTTATCTTCACTTTTACTGCCACAGCCTGCAAGCGCAGTACTGATTGCTAGAACACCGCTTAATACGAGTAAACTCTTTTTCATATGAACCCCTCCAAGAAGATATTTGTATATTGCTTCGCTACCTGAAAACCTTTACATGACGAATCGTAACAAACTTGGTATGAGCACACGAGGCAATATTTTAACCTCATGCACTCTTATTTTGACATCTTGCCTGCCTAGTTCGATTAGCCTTTCACACCGCCCGCGGAAATACCTTCGATAACTTGCTTCTGGCCGATGATGAAAATAATGAGCAAAGGCAAGATCGCAGATACGGATGCGGCCATAATTAGCGAGTAAAACTCTCCATTCAAGTCGGCAAACGAGTGAATGCCGAGCGGAAGCGTGAATAACGACTTATCTCTTAAGAAAATAAGCGGGTTCTGGTAATCATTCCACGTCCAGATAAAGCGCAGAATCGCATACGTTGCAATCGCAGGACGAACAAGCGGTGTACAGATGGTCCAGAAGATACGCGCATGACCTGCACCATCAATCCGTGCGGATTCCATGTACTCATCATGAATACCTAGGTAGAATTGACGCAGCATGAAGGTACCTAGTACGCTGAAAGAGCCCAGAAGGACAAGTCCCATATGCGTGTCGTACAGGTGCATCCAGCGAAGTAAAAGGAATTGCGGCACAAGAATTGCCTGACTAGGGACCATATAAATGATAAGAACAATAACGAAGATAACGCTGGAGCCGCGGAACTTGATTTTAGAAAATGCGTAAGCTGCCATTGATGAAAAGAGAACGGATAATGCCGTCGTAATCACGGATACTTTAATGGAGTTCCAGTAGTATAAAGGGAATTTCGACTTTGTCCAAACGGTATTAAAATTTTCAACAAGATTCCAATGCTTCGGTATCCACTGAATCGGGAAAATAAACACATCTGCTTCAGGCTTCATGGAGGCTGAGATCATCCATAGGAATGGCGACATGAACAGGATGCCGAAAGCGAACATCACGATCGTTACTATTATTTTTTTCAAACTTTTATTCTTGTCCATGGGTATTCCTCCATTCTTAGTAGTTGACCCATCTACGTTGGCCAAACCATTGAATTAGCGTAATCAAGAGAACTAGAATTAGCAGCACAATCGCCATCGCCGAAGCATAACCGGATTGCAGATTGATAAAGGCGGCTTCGTATAGGTGATACACCACGACACTCGTTGAATTCGCAGGGCCACCATTGGTAAGAACAGAAATGACATCAAACGCTTTAAATGTTCCAATAATCCCGGATACGAGAAGGAAGAACGTTGTTGGTGACAATAAAGGTATTGTAAGACTGTAGAATTGCTTGAATTTGGACGCGCCATCAATATCCGCCGCTTCATATAGATCCTTCGGAATGGATTGCAGACCCGCCATAAAAATAATCATGTTATACCCAATACTGATCCAAACCATGAGTCCCATCACGCAATACAACGCGACGTCAGGATCAGCCAGCCATTTCGGCGGATTCGCAAAGCCCCAGTCCATCAACATCTGGTTAATTGGCCCGTACGTTGGGTGAAACAACACTTGGAATACGATCGCTACCGCAACTACACTTGAAATGTAAGGAATGAAATAGACGATTTTGAAAAAACCTTTAAAATACACTTGCTTATCAATTAGTACGGCTAATACTAAGGAAATAATGAGCGTTAATGGAACAACGATCATCAGGATCATGTTATTTTTAAGGGAAAGTAGAAAGACGCTATCATGAAAGAGCTTGATAAAGTTGTCCAACCCGAGAAATTTCACCTTGGAAAACCCAGCAACGAAATTCCAATTCGTGAAGCTTAGGATGAACGATGCGATAATCGGAAATAGCGTAAATACCAATAAGCCAAGTAACATGGGACTTGCAAATGCGTATCCGGCCAAATCCTCTCGAATTTGCCGCTTCGACCGTTTCGGCTTCACTTTCGTTGTTGAAATCGTGCCAGCCTGTGATTGTATATGGTTAGCCATGAAATTCACCCCATGTCGTGTTTTCTATAGTCTACCTTGTGAGCGTTTGACGGTTAAGTCACAGAATTGACCCTTTCGAGTAATATTTTAACCTGGGGGCTGTTTCGTATTATAAAAGGGGGAGGATACAGCTGAGAAAGAACGTAGCTGCCTCCTCTGCTGGTGAGATAGTCGGTTTCGTCGACTATCCCCAGTCCAAGAGCTATCTCTGATGACGAGTAGTCCGATATTTCCGAATTAACACAGGATTACTCTCAATAAATGACCAATAGTCCGATTCTACCGAATTATTAACCCATTTTCCTTGTATGAGGGGTTGTTAAGGCAATGTTGTTAGGCGATTTCGGACTAATCGGTCCCGAAGGAGCCATCCAGCACGAGCTAATCAAAAAAGCCAGAAAGCCACAAGGCCTTCTGGTCATCCATTCCCTACTTATTCGCTTCATGCACCTTCAACAATTTACCCTTGATGGTCGTGTTCTTCATGATCTTGAGCACCATCGGCCCTTTTCCATTCAAAATGTCGACATACGACACATTATCCAGAATTGTGATGATGCCGATGTCATCAGCGGTGACGCCTTCTATTTTAGCGAGGGTGCCGACAAAGTCGACGGCGCGAATCTTCTTCTTTTTGCCACCGTTAAAATAGAGCTTCATGATGCCCTTATTCAATTGGTCGCTGCGATCCCGCTTGATGACAGGCGTCGCCTGCATCTTCTGATCAAAGGCAGCTTGCTTCGCGGCAACTTCCTCCGAATCGGGTGCATCCGTCCTCGGGATCTCGAAGCCAAGATAGCCCTCGATGTCCGCCAAAAACTTGTCCTCATGCGGCGTGACGAACGTAATCGCCTTGCCTGTCTTGCCCGCCCGTCCTGTCCGACCGATCCGGTGAACGTAGCTCTCCTTCTCCATCGGGAGATCATAGTTGATGACATGCGTGATGTCCTCCACATCAATCCCGCGCGCCGCGACATCCGTAGCTACGAGGAAACGGAACTCCCCGCGCTTGAACGCATTCATCACGAGGAAGCGATCATCCTGTACCATGCCGCCGTGAATCTTATCACACGGAAAATCTAACTGATCCAGAAGCGAATAGAGCTTGTCCACATGCTCTTGTGTCCGGCAGAAGATGATACAGTTATCTGGATTCTCCATCACGAGCACATTCTGAAGCAATGGCCATTTCTCATTTTCCCGAACGGTGATGAGAGAATGCTCGATCTGAACCTTCGCAGCTTCCGGCGTTTCGATCTCGATATCGATCGGCTTGCGCAGGTACTGATGGCACAGCTGCTCCACATCCTTAGGCAAGGTTGCCGAGAAGAGCATCGTCATCCGATCCGTCGGCAGCTCATCGATGATCGCTCCCACCTGCTCAATGAAGCCCATCCGCAGCATTTCGTCAGCCTCATCAATGACCAGATACTTCAGACGCTCGACGTCCAACGTTCCTTTCTGAATATGATCCAGCACTCGTCCTGGTGTACCGACGACCACATGGCATTTCTGGTGCAGTTCTATCTTCTGCTTGGCAAATGGCTGCTTTCCGTACAGCGCCACAGCCTTAATCCGCTTAAAGCGTCCGATGTTCGTCATATCCTGCTTCACTTGATCAGCAAGCTCACGTGTTGGCGTCAGAATCAGTGCCTGCGGTCTATTCTCTTCCCACTCTACCAGCTCACAGATTGGTATCCCGAACGCCGCAGTCTTCCCGCTTCCCGTGCGCGATTTGACGGTGAGGTCCCGCTCTTGCAGCGCGATTGGAATTACCTTATGCTGCACATCCGTCGGCTGCGTGTAACCTAGTGTGGTTAGCGCGCGAGTAATATCCTCACTTAGTTGATAATCATTAAAACTTCTTGTCGTCACGATTTGACTCCCCTTCTTGTTGCTGTGGCTCTATTCTACTACATCTTGAGACGGAAAAGAAAAAAACGACACATTCTTGTTCCTCATCTCCCTTATAAGAAAGGATTCTTGTTGGTCATGGCTGCGTCTCCAGCAACATGACAAAATTGTCACTTTAGACGTTGATATATCGATGGTTAGCTCACACATTAATCGGTATATTAAGGTCATGAAGGGATGGCGAAACGATGACTACTACTATTCAAACGAAGAACTTATCGAAGTCTTACGGAAAAACACAAATCCTAAAAAATATTGATTTGACCATCGAACAAGGGGAATTCACTGCGATTATGGGGCCATCTGGCTCCGGGAAAACGACATTAATGAATATGCTCTCCACGATCGATGCCTTTACCGGTGGGGAAGTATGGATCGAGGGAAAATCGCTGCTAGATTTGAAAAAGAAGGACCTCAGACAATTCCGCCAAAAACGAATGGGATTCCTTTTTCAAGATTACAACTTACTGGATACCCTAACGGTGAAAGAGAATATTTTGCTGCCGCTTTCGTTGCAAAAAACACCGGTCGCGGAAATGGAGCAGCGACTAGCCAAATTGATTGAAGCGTTAAATATCGAATCGATCCTGCATCAATATCCGTCTGAAATATCCGGCGGACAAAAACAGCGCACGGCTGCCGCACGGGCGATCATTACCAATCCTGCGATTGTGTTTGCCGATGAGCCTACGGGTGCACTTGATTCCCGATCCGCTACCCAGCTGCTGGAACAAATCCAGTTGCTCAATCAAACCTTTAAGGCAACGGTTCTGATGATTACGCACGATCCGTATGCAGCAAGTTATTGCAGGCGCGTGGTTTTTCTCCGTGATGGCAAAATCGTCAATGAAATGTTCAAAGGAGAACAGTCGGAAAAAGATTTCTTCGACCGAATCCTGACGATTCAAAGTGCCATAGGGGGCGATCGGCGATGAGCTTGTTTCAATTATCATGGCGCAACATTAAACGTGATTTCCGGCTGTATGCGATCTATTTTATCTCCATGCTGATCGGGGTTATCATTCACTTTACGTTCTCAGCGTTAACGTTCAATGCCGATATTTTAGCAGCCATTGAACAAAAGCGGAATTTCCAGCTCGGCGTGTCCATTGCATCTGTCGTCATATTTGTGTTCATTATTTTCTTCATTCTTTATGCGAATTCGTTTTTTATGAAACAGCGAAAAAAGGAATTTGGCATGTATTTGCTCTACGGCATGAGTGAACGGCAAATTACCTTCATGATTTTTCTCGAGACATGTTTTCTCAGCGCGATTTCAGTCGTCAGCGGGGTTTTGGTCGGGGGGCTGCTATCCAAATTCTTTGGCATGCTGCTCATGAATCTGATGCAATATGATGATGTGATTTCCTTTTCCTTCCCGATGGAGTCAGTAGGATCAACCATTCTTTTATTCGTCATCCTCATTGGTATCATTAGTGTGCAATGCTACCTCAGTGTACGCCGGGTACAATTGGTGGATTTATTTCATGCAGTGGCAAAAAAGGACAAGCCGCTTTCGTTTTCCACATCGCTTGCGTTACTATCTATCTTGCTCTTAGGCGTAGCCTATTTTCTCATTAGTCAGAAGGGCGACTCGGTTTTCTGGAAAGACTACCTCCTGGCTAGCATGATTGCCGTAACCGTAGGAATCATCGGTGGGACGTACTTATTTTTTCGCCAATTTCTTGGCTGGGTACTGGAGAAAATTAGCCGCGGGAAAACCTATCCTGTGGGCAACAAGATGCTGTGGATTTCCTCGTTGCGTTTTTCAATTCGTGGAAATACGTTGAATCTTACCTTCATTTCCTTATTTAGTACGGTGGTCATTTTCTTGGTTGGGTTCGTATCAATTAACTATACCGTTCAATTTTACTCAGCGGGTAAAGAATTTCCGAACCATATAGCCTTTGCCACGCAGGATGCAAACACGCAAAGGCAAATTGAACAATTGATCGAGGAAAATCATCCGATTACCTGGCATAAAAGGATCGAGGGACTATCTGTAAAGCCGATTACAGACCAGGCCAATACCTCTGGCAGTGCAGGTTCGTCTAAGTCTATAGAAGGAACCCTTCTGTTCCCAGAGTCACAATTTAATGACATCGTCCATATGCGCGGTGTTGAAGAGCAAGTGCATTTGCAGGATCAAAAAGCGGTAATTCTTGCACAAGGGGCTACACCGATCACGTTTACAGAAAGCAACCAGCCCCAACTAACGTTTAAACTCAAGGAAGAAACGACTTTCCAAGTTATTGAAAAGAAAGATATCGCTTTGCTTAGTAAAGCTACAGACGCAAGAGGCGACGTAGGTCCGAAACCTTCCGTCGTGATCATTTCGGATGAAGCCTTCGAAAAGCTAAAACAAGGGGAAGCCCTTGCCTCGTTCGACATCTATCAAATCAAAGATGCCAAAAATTCGAATGAGTTATCACATCAAGTTCATGCCATTGTTTCAAAAACGCCAGGAACGTACTATGCTGCGTTCGTCGATCTCTATTCCATTGATAGAGAAACTTCATCCTTACTGCTATTTTCAGCCGCTTTTCTTGCCGCCATCGCCGTATTCGCCTTGGGGAGCATCATCTATTTCAAACAATTGCGAGAAGCGATGGAAGAACAACGACACTACGCGATTTTACGAAAACTTGGCGTCGATGACAATGAACTGAAATGGGTCATTCGCAAACAATTGCTGTTTGTGTTCTTGCCTCCGCTCCTATTGGGCATGCTGCACAGCTGGTTTTTTACGTATTATCCAACCTTGCATGAGGTGAAAAATTTCCCGCAGCTAACATCCATTATTTCTGCGATATTGATCCTGTATTTAGTCATTTACTTCCTGTTTTATGTGTCATCCACGAGTGTGTACTATAAAATAGTGAACAAAAAAACGCAATGAGCTAATCATTGCGTTTTTTGCTGCACAAATAAGTAGGGATCATGATCCTTCGGAAAATGAATGATAAATTGGGTATATACGCCGACTTCGGACGTGCAAGTAATATAATGACCAAGCTTATTCGATAGTTGCTGCGCCAAATATAAACCCATTCCCGTCGACAACGCGAACGTTCGCCCCGTATCTCCCGTAAACCCGCGATTGAAAATTCGCGGAAGGTCTTTTTGGCTAATGCCAATCCCGCTGTCCCGTATCAGCAGCTGTTTTTCTTGCGGCGTTTCGAATACGGAAATCGTAATCTCGCCGCCGTGTTCTGTATATTTCAAACTATTCGTCACAAGCTGATTGACGATAAATTGCAGCCATTTCGGATCACTTTGAACCACAAGCGTTTCTGCTTGTAGGCCAATGCGAATTTTTTTGGAGAAAAAAGTTTTCGAATGTGCCTTCACGATCTCTTTAGAAATATGGATCATGTCACAATTTTGAATATCATAATCCTGATTAAAACTATCAAGCTTGGCGTAATAGAGCGCTTGATCGACGTAATTTTCAATCTTCGCAATCTCTTCCCTTAAACTATTAGCGTCCATATCGGTTTGCTGCAATAAACGAAGCACTGCGATCGGTGTTTTGATCTCATGGAACCAAGATACGATAAAATCATAATGCTCATGCTGCCTCTCCTGAACTTGATTCATTTCATGGATATGCTGCGTTTTGAGCTCCTCGATGTACTGCTGGGCGAATTCTCCTTCCAGCGACAAGCACTCATATTCCCCACTATTCATCTGTCGGATCACACGTACGTGCTGTTGGTAGCGAAATAATAAAAATCCCAATAACACAATAGCGGACAAGGCGAAGGCATAGAAGAAGGTCCCCCATGCCCAGTCGCCATGGCTATCGGTATAAAATACAGCAGCCGGGATTAGGAACCCAGCCAGATAGAGATACAAATAAGACTTTTCATAGGCGAGATAGCGCAGGAAGGTCATTCGATCAAATACCCCATTCCTTTCCGGGTGACGATGAATTCCTCCAGTCCAAGCGCTGCGATTTTCCTTCGCATCCGGTTCACGTTCACGGTCAGTGTGTTATCATCGACGAACTGCTCTTCATTCCATAAGACCTGCATCATGTCCTCGCGTGAAATAATTTTCCCGATATTACGCATGATCAACTGTAAAAGAATGAATTCATTCCGGCTTAATTCCGTCACTTGTCCTTTATATTCAATCGTGGAATTGGTTACATGTAATTTCAAACCCCTATGGACGAATTTAGGGCTCTCATCTTCCTGATAGGTATATTTCCGGCGGATCAGCGCACTGATTTTGGCGACAAGGATATCCAAATCAAAGGGCTTCTGGATAAAATCATCCCCGCCCATATTAATCGCCATAATGATATCCATATTCTGATTTCTGGAAGACAAGAAGATAATCGGCACCTTGGAAATCGCGCGTATTTGCTGACACCAGTAATATCCATCAAACACGGGAAGATTAATATCTACTAAAACGAGGTGCGGATCTGTCTGCTGAAACTCCTTGAGAACCTGGTCAAATTGCGTGACTTCCACCACATCATATTGCCACTTCTTCAACGTATCCGCGACAATCCGTCTAATCTTTTCATCGTCCTCAATGATCATGATTCGATACATACAATCCCTCATTATTTACAAAAGTGATCTACCTGCTTATAGCGTTACTATTACAGCTTTTTGCGCATGACATACCAACTATCTGTCTGTTCCGGATAAAACTTATGCTCAATGACTTCGTAATGCAACCGCTCATATAGCTTAGCTTCATCTTATTTTAGTCGATCGTCGGCGCTTCCTGATAATGACTAACGTCTGCATGCAGCATGATCTGGGTGCCGTTTGCGTTAGTGACAATTTTACTCAAACAAGTTGGATGAATATATGGTGGCTGCCAAATCTCTTGCATCAACCTTTGCTCAAAAAATGCCATCATCAATTTCACAACCACCGTATGAGTCACAATGGCAATTGTTTTCCCAGCGTGAGCTTCTTGGATGCGTTGCAGCATGGTGATAGCACGAACTGACACTTCCGCGAATGTTTCACTCTGAGGGACACGGAACTGATCTGGATCATTCCAAAAATGGTCAAATTGATCCGGGTATCCTTCCTTCGCGTCCTGTTGCAGCTTACCTTCCCAGTCGCCAAGGTTAATCTCTTTCAACTCATCACTTTCGATGATAGCAATGTCGCGATGACCACGAACGATTTCGGCTGTTTTAACCGCTCTAGCGCTTGAACTTGCGTACATCACATCGATCTCTTCATTCTGAAGAGAATCGCTTAACCACTGAGCCTGCTTAATGCCTAGTTCCGTTAGCGGTGAATCTTGATGACCTTGTAAGCGACGCTCTACATTCCAAGTTGTCTGTCCATGTCTTATGATATAAATCGTGGTTGATTCATTCATGCCGCTTCATATTCCTTACGTAATCCGGCATCCTACGCATAAACCGCTCCGCATCCGGCTCAAAATCATACTGCTTGTACAGCTCATGCGCATCCTTCGTGCCCAGCAGGCCCATGAGATCCTTATATTCATCAGAGTTGGCTAAACTTTCAACTAGTTTCTTGCCGATCCCCATTCCCCTATAGTCTTCATCGATAAATACATCGCATAAATAATACATCGTCGCATGGTCAGTGACGACTCTCGCGTAGCCCACCTGTTTGCGCCCCTCATACACGCCATAACATACGGAGTTCTCGATGGAGCGTAATGTCCGTTCCTCCGGGCGCTTATTCGCCCAATAGCTTCGCGAGAGGAATCCTTTGATAACATCTAAATCTAACAATTCTTTATTATCGCTAATGACAAATTGGTTCCACGTAATCTCCATCGGTTCTGCTCCTCTTCTTCATAGGGTTAATTATTTCCAACTATACTACATTCCATGGAATACCAGTATTCCTTTTTCGTCGCCCCTGAAAGTCCTGCATACTTGTGCACGAAATGTCGGATAGTCACCTGCAATTACTGCTATTCTATGAATATAGGAGGTCAGAACGATGGATTTGCTTAAAAACATGAACAGCGCGATCAAGTACATTGAAGAGAACCTGACGGATACGATTGACACGAAAGAAGTAGCGCGGCTAGCTTTATGCTCGGAATATCATTTTAAACGAATGTTTTCCTTCCTAGCAGGCATTCCACTCTCGGAATATATCCGCCGCAGGCGGTTAAGCCTTGCCGCTTTTGAGCTGAGGGACAGCAACGTGAAAGTTATTGATCTTGCGATCAAATACGGGTATAACTCGCCCGATTCGTTTACAAGGTCTTTTCAGAGTTTACATGGCGTGACACCATCAGAGGCTAGGCATAATGGGCAATCCTTAAAAGCCTATCCGCCCATGACCTTCCAAATCACCATTCAAGGGGGAAATGAAATGAATTATCGGATTGAGGAAAAAGAAGCGTTTCACATTGTCGGCATTCACAAACGAGTGCCCATTATCTTTAACGGCGTTAATCCTGAAATCGCCGCGATGTGGCAAAGTTTAAATATGGACTTAATTAACACCCTTAAACAACTTTCCAATGTCGAGCCCAATGGGCTGCTAAGCGCCTCCACCAACTTCTCAGAAGGCCGTATGGAGGAAAAAGGAGAGCTCGATCACTATATTGGCGTCGCCACAACGAACCCGTGTCCCGAAAATCTAACACAGCTTGATGTGCCTGCCTCAACGTGGGCGGTTTTCGAAGCCATTGGACCTTTCCCAGAAACGTTGCAAAACGTATGGGGACGCATCTACTCCGAGTGGTTCCCCTCCTCGGGCTATGAACAAATCGCAGGTCCAGAGATGCTGTGGAATGCCGATAAGGATACGACTTCGCCTACGTTTAGAAGTGAGATTTGGATACCGGTGTTGCGGAAGTAGGTACCTCTAACCGCAACTCTCCCTCGCTCCCCTAGATACGGAACGTGGTTCCCTTATTCGGGCTAAAATTAGTAATATCCGCGATAAGCGGAACAAGAGTGCGCTATTTTCTTCAAAACAGCTATTTTAGAGCTGATTTAGGCTGAATAGAGGAACGTCGTTCCGTATCTCGTGGCTTAGGGACTGACACTGCCTAATGAATGACTAAAAACCTCCTAATTCCAGCACTTTCGCAGGAATTAGGAGGTTTTTGATAAGTCAACAGCTAGATGCTGGCCGTCGCTTTCTCTTTACCAGCGCTTGGCAGCGCGACCCGATACGCCAGCAGGCTGCCGAGCAAGGCCACACCCAACGCAGAACCTAGTCGGTTCTGCACCTGAAAAAGCGTCGCCGCCTGCCCCATCTGGGGCGGCTCGATACGGGCAAAGGCCAGGAGCTGGATCGCTCCGACCGCATGCTTTAGCATATCGACGGCTGCAACTCTCGCGCCTTGCTCGGCAAAGGATCGGGCGATTGCCGCCCCAATGCCTTGAGCGGCTCCGGTTACGAGCACGATTTTGCCCTTAATTTCGTTAGGGATCATAAGCGCAATCATCCTCTTCGCAGGAAGCGAACGGCACGACTGACCAGTGCTGGAAGCACAGAAACATGCCCTTCGCCTTCGAACTCAATTAACTCAGCGTGAAGTTTCTCTCTTGGAACCAGCGCCAAACGCTCATACAACTCTCTCGCATTCTCGCTCATATTGCTCGGGTGCCCCTTCTCCTGCTCACCTATGGTCATCAGCAGCTTATGCGTGCTTTGTGCCGTCTGGAGTCCAGACACATACTGATCTTCCTGCTCGCGAAGCATCGCTTTGTTCCAATGTACAGATGGGCTGCCTGCGATATAGGTTTGAAACGTATGGGGCTGCGTGAACAAGGTTTGCAGTACGAACAGTCCACCCAGCGAATGCCCAAAAATCGCTTGCTGCTTCGTATTAATCGAATAATCGCGTTCGATACGCGGTTTAAGCTCCCCTTCGATGAAGGCTCGAAAGGCATCTGCACCTCCAACCTGTGGTCTAACGGCATCCTTGTTGCGTACCGGTAAAGCATCAAGCACCTCTTGTGGTGTCGGCATCGTAAAATCATAAAACCGCGAGGAGTCGAACGGCGCCTCTGTCGGATAACCGATGCCGACTACGACTGCCGGATAGACGCCCGTCTTCTCGGGGACGCGTGATTGTACGCGCAGGGCTTCAACCATCGTCGCAAAAAGCGCATTCGCATCCAGCAAATAAATGACTGGAAATCCTTCTGGCGGCGCTTCCTGTGATGGTCTGTAAACATAAATTTGATAGGGCTGCTGCCTACCTGCGCTATGAAGGAGATACTGCTCTGCATTCGGTAATGTAAAGGCCTGACGGTCAACTTCCGCCGAAGGCACAGTAATCTTAGTGGGTGGATGGGGTAAATGGGTCATTTGGTTTCCTCTCTTCTGACACCGATAATGATTCTCATTATTAATTATATGGGAATGTAACCCCCCCGACCATGAACAATATCCACATAATGAAATGGAGAATGTACAGATTTTGGATAGACGGCTAGTTTGTGGCGAGAATCCAGAATCCAGACCGTGTGATAGGCCAGAATAAATGAAAAAGAAGCCCGCAAAATTGCGTAGCTTCTTTTTCTTGAACTATTTAACCACAACACGTACGCGGCATAAGTTCAAAACTTGTGTATACAAGTCACTGCTATCGCCTTCTCTGTTTGACGCTGCGCGCAATACAGGGAAGTATGTGCCGGGTTTAGCGAATGTACAGGTCGCCTCGACAACCGCTTGTGCTCGCTCTTCGTTGAGGTAGCTGAGGGTCGCCTCGATCGGGAAAGTAGCATCCCCTTCAAAATCCCATTGAGCGGATACAATTTTTCCTGTATTCGGTGGGACTTCGATTTCTGCTATGAAGTTGACCGTTTCGCCAACCGAAGCTTCTGCCCGCTCGCCGCCGTCCACTTTCAGCGTAATAACGGGCTGAATGCCCTTACGTTCCGCAGCGTTGGACGGTACGACAACCTGACCGTCGATAACTTCGTAGCTGGTATTGGCAGGTGGGGCAATACCTTTTTCTACCCATGTGCTTAAATCGCGAAGCGCCTGATGCAAGGCAGGAATGTAAGATACAATATGGAGCCCATCCAATTCATTGTTCGAACTTGTATCCGCGTGCAAGGCGTGATCCACATACCAAAGTCTAAACCGATCATCTAGCTCTTCTCCTAGGGATTCCTTAACTTTGGTTCGATACCAATCGGCTTGCCATGGGAACGCACTCTCGTCCATCAACGTCTGAACGACAATCATCTTCCCTTCATATCTGCCGCTTTGAACGGACCCAGCCCCACCGAAGGCAACGGCAGGCCCTACCAATAAAGGACGCTGCGGATACAACGGTTGCCCGTCGTCGTCCCGGTACTGATCCCATACGGCGTAATCGCGAGTGGGAACCTGGTGCCGGTGATAGGTTTGAAGCGCAATATAATCCGAGTTGTCCAGCACGATCTCGTCGCCTGGCTTAACGACATCCAAGCCCTGAGCAGATGTGAAAAATCCGAATGCTGACCCGACAGTGACGATGTCTTCTTTAATCTGGCCAAGCGGGATTTTCAGACCTGCAGCTTCGCCACTGGTAATCTTGATAAAGGCTCCATCCAGGTAGGCATCATCAGGAGGAAAATGATCCAATTGGAAGGCAATCAGATTCCCTTCACCCTCCGTAAGCATTTTCCAAGCATCATCGACGCCCATATTCATTGATTTATCCGTTTCCGAAGCGCCTTGCGTTCTGGGACGAATCACCTCTTTGATCGCGCTTTTGAATGTGAGACGTGCCCGTGAAGCTGAACTTTCGGGATCATGGCCTAGGTAGCCAGGAAGCGTCCAGAAATCTTCAAAATAGGAGGGATCCATCATCATCACAGCGGGAGCCAGTACCGTAAGCGCGCCATCACCAATTTCTTTATGGGCAAACCATGCCTTCGGCGGGAAACCCATTCGGGTCACTTCTTGAAGTGCTTGTCTTTCTTCTTCATTTAACCCAGCATACAAATCGCCACTGCCGCCCGGCTCAATCGCATCCAGGATTGCTGGGAACTTATCCTTCAGGAGTCGCATTGCGTGAACGCGCACTGTGAACACATTCGGAATCGCCATGGGCGATCCGATGACAAAAGGCACCGCGCCGTCCCATACGCCTGTCGTGTTCTCAATGAAGCTGATGGTTTTGAAACCACCACCGCTTCCGCCGTAAATATAACCATAAGGGCGGTGCTGCCCATATAACTCCGCTGCTTTAACTCGCGAGTACTGCGCTACCGCAGCGCTCGCTCGATACACAAGGGTCGGATCAGACGACATTCCGCCCATATTGGTTTCTACCAAATAGGCGCCGCTCGCAATGGCAAAGCCAATTTTGTTATCCACACCGTCGGTGTGGCTTTGGGCAGCATTTTCACTGCCTTGGACAGGATAGACAGGTTGGAAAAAGCGTCCCTCATACCCCTCTTTGGCTGGGAAATAAAAAGAAAAGCGGTTATCGTTCCCCTGAAATCCACCGTGAATGTATCGATGACGCACAGGCTCATCTCGCCACTCATCGAGGTCCACATAGGGTTGTTGGAACTGTGGATCTTGTACCTGCTGATCTTGTACCCCATCACGGTTCGTGCTCGCATTTACTGGTTGTGTATGTTCGGTTTCATGAATAGACATGGAATCTGCCTCCGCTTCAAATTGTGATTCTATGTTTTCTTGTCTCTTCTATGACGATATCTCCATCACCATCGCCAACAAGGGCAGTTTTCCTTCTAGCTTCCAGATCGCTAGCGATTTGGGCTTGTTTTGCTTCGGTAAGATCAAACCAAATGACGCATAAGGTAAGTGCACCGAAAACAGCAGGAAGTACGCCGATGATTAACCGAAGCCCAAAAAGAGTTGAACTGCTTTGCTCTACGCCTGGTACGTATCCAATAAGACTTAGCGCACCTGCCGCTATTGCACCTGAAAGTGCTGTTGCAAGCGTTTGAGCAAATCCATTAAAGGAGCTCATAAAGGCATTCAAGTTCATCCCCGTTTTCCATTCGGTATAATCGATAGCAGCCGGCATCATAGCTCCTTGAGCAGGGCTGCCAAATCCACCGACTATACAAGTGATGACGGTTACCACGATATGAATAATGAGTCCCGTGTTATTGGCTGGAATAACTAACATAATGGGACATGTTGCTAAATTTACGATTACACCAGCGATTAGGGTGGTTTTTAGTCCAAATCGCTTGATAATCGGTTGACTGAAGGCTACGCCAATCAGTGTTGGAAGCAAGGCAACGATCCCCATAATCGTCATTAAGCCCTCATTGTTGAAAAAATATTTATAAAAATGAATTTGAACACCAGCTCGGATCCCTGAGGATAGCGCAGTTGCAAACAAAAATACATAGACGATGACAGCGGCTTTATTGGTAAAAGTAGCGGAGACCATTTGTTTGACTGAAGGTCTCTTCTCATCTTTATTTTTTTCTACGACGTGTCTTTCCTTCACTTTGATCCATTGATAGATGGATATTAGGACGGTAAGGACAGCGGCCGCGGCCATAAATAAGGAGAAGCCTCTAGCATCATTCCCTCCACCTAAAGCTTTGTATATAGGCACTGTGCCTACTTGAACGATCAAAGCGCCTACGAGAATAAAAAGGAAACTTAACTGACCTATGGATATTCTTTCGTCCATTCTTTTGGTAACGGCTGGTATGGCTGCATTGCCTGGTATTGTGATAATTGAGGAGAAAATACTATAAACCGTATAGGTGACAACCGCATAGACTAACTTTCCTGTGGAGCTTAGATCAGGAACTGTGAAGGTTAGCCATCCGAAAATGCCAAATGGTACGCCTAAGATGACGAACCAGGGTGTGTATTTCCCCCATGGTGTCTTAACCTTATCCATCAAAGCTCCAAAGAACGGCGCAGCGAAAGCATCGACAATACGAACAACTAGAAATAACCCCGCTACAAACGCTGGATTTAATTTCATAAAGTCTGTGTAAAAAAATAACAAATACACTTGAATAATTTGATAATGAAGTGTATTGGGCGCGTTCCCGATGACTAGAGCTAGCTTTTCACCTAATTTAAGCTTTGGATGTTCGTTCTCTGTGGCGACCATCTGTGGGACCGCGACTTTAGTTGCCATACTATCTCCCCTAGCTAACCGTAGTTTGTAAGCACTTACATCTGTATTATGACATACACTCACATCTAATTATGGTATGATATTTAGAAAAATTGTATGGAATCGAGTTGCGAGAAATGTTCACGACGACTGAGTATCCTAATTTGTCTTATTTATGTAAATTGGTTCATGAAAGTCTTCAATTGCCGGTTTTCTGCAAAACGGAAGGGGATTCCCAGGAAGAATGGATCTGGAAAACGGGCCTGCCGATGCATCCCCTCGTTTCTGACGCCTATGAGCTTTTCCGTTCCGTCATTAGTCAAGAGAAGGAAATAAAGGGTCCTGTTCTTCACGAATCCAATTTCATGGAACAGTTTATCGTTGTGCCCGTAAGTCGAAACGGCCTGCGCCAAGCCGTCATTGTCATTGGCCCTGTTACCCGTCAAAAGCTGAACGATCAGTTGTTCACCGAATTCTTGAATGATTTTCCAGGTGAGGAACGGTCGAAATGGAAGGCGTACTGGGACAACTTGCCTTATATCAACCATCTCCGATTACTCCATATCTGTGTTTCGGCAAACTGGATGATTAATCAGGAGATTCTGGAGATAACGGACGTGTTCGAATCGAGCTTGAAAAGTGGACTGGCTATTCAAAAAAAGGAGAACGATCTTGCGCTTACAGAACGGCGAGAGTATGCCATCTTCCATGAAGGCACGGAGGATGCAAATCACATGCTTTTTTTAATCCGCAATGGGGATAAAACCGAGTTGATGAAGATGCTAGCCAACGTTAGGGATCATAGTCAAGCCGAGGGACAGTCAAGAAAGAGCTACATTCGAGGCGTGAAGAATCTGGCTATAGGCGGCATTACCTTAAGTAGTCATGTGGCCAAAGAGGGTGGCTTACATGAGGAGGTTGCTGCTACGTTGTGTGACTTGCACATTCAACACATTGAAGAGTTGAACGAACTAACAATGATACAGGCTGCCTCATATGGCGCATTTGTGGATTTTGCTGATCGTGTCGACCAGGCCCGCAAGGACAGATCTTCCAAACCGATTCAAGCATGCAAGGAGTTTATTTATCTTCATCTGTTCGAAGAAATTAAGCTGGAACAGCTTTCGGTGGTGGCTGGACTCAACACTAGCTATTTATCCCAATTGTTCAAAAAAGAAACCGGATTGACTTTAATGAACTATATCCAATGGGAACGCATCGAAGAGGCCAAGAAGCTGCTCGACCAATCCAATGACACGATTTCCATGATCGGTGCGAGACTCACCTTCTATGACCAAGCCCATTTCGTTAAAGTATTCAAGAAACACGCGGGCGTAACGCCCAAGCAATATCGAAACCGTAGTCGATGGATATGATGATAAAAAAGCCGCCCCCTTCCAAGGGGCGACCCGACCAGCATCTTATCTGCGATGCTTATTCCGATACAACAACCAAACAAAATACGGCACACCAATAATGGCGATGACGACGCCGACAGGCATCTCCACTGGCGCGAACGCCATCTTGGCGATGAAATCGGAGATCATCACCAGCAACGCGCCGACAATAGCGCTGACAGGCAGCAGCCGGCGATGCGTCCCGCCAACGAGTCGGCGAGCGATATGCGGCGCCATGAGGCCAATAAAGCCGATGCCGCCCGAGACGGATACGCAGGCACTGACAATACCGATACTACTCAGCA
This sequence comes from Paenibacillus sp. J31R30, assembly GCF_059692115.1. Lineage (NCBI taxonomy): Bacteria > Bacillati > Bacillota > Bacilli > Caryophanales > Paenibacillaceae > Paenibacillus > Paenibacillus sp. J31R30. Next base: position 359,951 of record NZ_JCAUAV010000004.1, read on the forward strand.
GCAGGATCGCTTTCTCTTTGTCCACGGCTGCGCCAAGCCCGCGGACGCTCTCTTCGCCCAGCTGGAACACATCCAGCACAAGGGATCGCCAGACAAGAACTGGTGTCAGCACAATCAACCATGGCAGCATGGAGACGATGTACTTCCAGTTCGCGTTATAAATACTGCCGGATACCCAGACGGCGGCCATCTCGAAATCTTTGGCATTCATTTTGAGCGTAATGAACACCGTTACTGCGGATAAGCCCGAGGCAATCGCGATACCCGTGAGCAGAAGTCGCTGCGAATCTAATCTTCCGTCCTTTTGAGAGAAAATATAGATCAACAGCGCCGCGCCAAGCCCGCCGACTAAACCCACGACAGGCATAGCCAGAATCGCCGCCCAACCGGTTCCTTTCACTTTCCCTTGAAAGAAGAATAGGAAGATGACCATCGCCATACCCGCTCCCGCGTTGATGCCAAGGATGCCGGGATCGGCCAAGTTGTTCCTAGTCAAGCTCTGCACGACCGTTCCCGCCATCCCTAATCCCATGCCCACCAGCAGGGCAATGACAATCCGCGGGAGCCGGAACTCTAAGATGACCAGATCATGATCATGCTGCGGATCTATCCGCAATAAGGTTTTAAACACATCCTTCAACGTAATGTCGAAGGCACCATTCGTCAGAGAGATATAGGCCGTTAATAACAAGAGGCCGATCCCGCAGGCTACATACAGCGCATAACTTCGATCACTTCTCTTATCGATGAGACTCCCCTCCTCGCGTGCGAATGAGATAGAGGAAGAACGGAACGCCGAGTATCGCGGTGACGACCCCGATCGGCATCTCAAACGGATAGTTGAGGAATCGACTCAGCACATCACACAGTCCCAAGAATACGGCACCGATAACTGCCGAACAAGGGATAATCCATTTGTAATCGATCCCCGTTAGAAACCGTGTAATATGAGGCACGAGTAAGCCAACGAATCCTATTTTACCTGCAATGGCAACAGATATCCCCGTTAGCAAGACGACACTTAATGTCGTTAATATTTTCACCTGCGTTGTTTTCTGCCCTAGTGATACGGCGATTTCATCTCCTAGAGAGAAGATCGTCACCGACTTGGACATCCATATGGCGAGTCCCAAGCCCACAACGGCAAAAGGAACCGCCAGCATAATCAGCTTCGGGTCCAATTGATGTAGACGTGCGTTATACCAGAAGCTAATATTTTGGGAAACTTGAAAATACATCGCAATCGCCGCAGACACACTACTCAGGAACGTCCCGATCAAGGTGCCTAGAATCGCCAATCGCACGGGTGTCAATCCCCCTGGCAATAGCGAAACCAGCCCGAATACAATGACAATGCTAAGAGCCGAGCCTGCAAAAGACGCCACGATCATCGCCATCATAGAGGAATAGGGGGCCATCACCATACACACGGTTACTGCGAAAGCTGAGCCATCGGATATGCCCATGATTGAAGGGGATGCCAGATAATTCCTGGTCATCCCCTGCATGAGAGCGCCCGACACCGCCAGGAAAGCGCCGACGAGCAGCGCCCCAATAACCCTGGGTAGTCTAGCATGCCTAATAATTTGATGATCAACATTGTTCGGATCAAAATGCACAAATGCCTCAATGATACGGCTAATATCAATACTTTTTGCCCCATACGTAATGGACAGCACGATCGTAAAAAGCACGGCGAATGGAGCTGCCAATAAGATGATGGTTGGTGCGGGAACTCTCCATTTCATAGCGTTACACTCACTTTGCTCCAACTAATTTAGAGCCATTAATCGCTTCTAGGAATTTAATTTTGCTGTAAGCTGTACCACCTTGTAAAAGCGGGTCTACGAGATTGGTATACAATTGGCCATTCTTAACGGCATTAATGTTTTTGAAAATAGGGTTGTTCTTCAGATCTTCAAACACCTTTGGTGTATCCTTGTTTTCTTCCTCAGAGAATTCAACGATCAAGTAATCCGGATTCATCTCAGAGAGCTTCTCAAGTGAAATATTGGCCTGTGCTTTCGCTGCTTTTACTTCCGCTGGAACCGTTGCACCTAATTCGGCATAAATGGATGGATTAAAGAAGACATCCTCCGGATAGATGAACAGGCTGCCTGAACGAACGCGAATAGCCAATACTTTTTTATCTTTGAAAATAGGACCGATTTTCGCTTTTAAAGCGGCAGCATCCGTTTTGTACTTATCCAGCACTTGTTTCGCTTTATCTTGCTTACCTGTCAACTCACCAAGTAAAGTCAAGTTATTCTCCCAATCTGTTGCGATATGGGAAACTGGAATGGTTGGCCCGATTTTAGAAATTTTCTCAATGGTCTCTGCTGGGAATTTCGTACTCATTAGAATAACATCCGGCTTCAGCTTCAAAATCGTTTCAAGGTTCGGCTGCGTTTTCTCGCCTACGCCTTCGGCTTTATCCGTGATTGGCGCGAATACCGCCGGGAAATTGCCACCAACCGTTAGCGCACCTACTGGCTTCACATCTAGAAGCAAAGCATCTTCCAAGGACTCAAGCGCGCCCGTAATAACGAGCTTATCCGCTTTAGCAGGAACCGTGTACTCTTTGCCAACGTATTTGATGACTCTTGGTCCTGAAGGTGTTGCTGCGGGAGCAGCTGTAGGTGCGGCTGTGGCAGTTGGAGATGTTGTGCCTGCTGCTGCAGGAGCCGTTTCTGTTTTCCCCCCGCCACATGCCGTCAACCCTAATAGAACCAATGTCGTAATACCGATTGTTGCTAACTTTTTCATTTTTATTAAATCCCCTCTCTATCCGTTAAAAATGATAATCATTCTCATCAAATTATAAAAGAAGATGCCCATGGCGAACATGGACAATATACGGAAGTTGTCATGTACGATTGTCAGATAGGAGTTCATGAATATCATGAACCATGCGCTCCATGGCATAAGCTGAGTACTCTCGCCACGGATCCGAGGAAATGAGATGAACGCGATTTCTCCGCACCACTTTCAAGTCCTGCCATAACGTAGAGTTTCTGATTCGTTCCCAATGCTGTAATGTCTCGGATTCCTGCCGTATATTGAGCAGCAAGTGATCCGCATCGAGATGCGCCAGCTGCTCCAGCGTCAAGCTTTGGTTAACAGGATATTGCTCTATCCCAAGAGGCGGCTGCAAGCCCAGGTCTAAGAACACATCTCTCATCCCGCGCGTCGGAAATAGGAAAAAGCTATCGCCCAATTGGCTGACCATAAGTACTTTGTCATTCTGAAGCTCATCTTGCAGTCGTTCCCGTACGAGTTTTACTTTGCGGTTGTAGCCGTCAATCCACACAACAGCTTCATCTAAAGCACCCACAATCTCCGCCGTAGCGTGCAGCTGTTCCTGCCAGCTTTTATCATAAAGAGGGACAATATGAACCGGAGCAATTTGCGCCAAGCGCTCCTTCTCCTTGGTTTCCAGTTGGTCCGTACTAATGATGAAATCCACCTGACTGTGCGCCAGGGCGTCCACGTTCGTCTCCCAATCCTCATTAAAACGGTAGCCGCTCAAGTGCAACGGAATATCCGTGCGATACTTGTTGTAGTAGTAGGTGCTCCATTTGGGGTGTAGAGGGGCAGCGTAGGGCATGATTTTGAGCGCCAGCAATTGTCCAAGTACCGCCACGGAATAAGCAATGATGCGTTGGCGGCGATTTTTCAAATAAACAGTCGGCGAGACACCAACCTCTTTCTTAAACATGCGGCTAAAATAAAACTCATCATTGTAGCCCACTTGATAGGCAACATCCTTCAAACGCACATCGGCTTGCAGCATAAGCTGCTTCGCCATGTTAACCCTTACTTCCGTCAAATAGTCGATGGCGGTTTTACCGTACGTTTTCTTGAATAAACTCACGTAATATTTCGGACTAATTTCGGCCATGCGTGCGAGCTGTTCAATCGTCATACTTTCCCGATAATGGGCTTCGATATAGCTCTTGGTGCGATCCATCGCGGCGCGTGAGTCGGATTTGGGATGCTGACGAATATGTGTCATCACCCAGTAAATCATTTCTAGAAATAACGACTGTCCCCGAAATCGCTCCAAGGCGCTTTCATTGCGGCTGCACAGACAGAGCTGCTCACAGTGCTGGGTCAACGTATTCTCAACATGAACTGACAACTCGCCTAGAAGTGGAAAATTCACCACACCTGCAGGATCACCATGAATATCAAAAGCAATCATATACAGCTCTGGCTTCTCTCCCGTTTCCTCACAAATCCCAACCGTTTGGCCAGGGGTCACAACATGAACTATATCTGGCTGCATGCGGTAGGTTTGCAAATCTATTCTTAATTGGCCTTCACCTTGCTTGACAACGAGCATGCAATAGGAAGAAATAAACTGCTGTGCCAATTTCCCCTCTTGAACGAGCTGCGCAGTACGGAATTTAAGCCATATATGGTCAAGGCAAAGGAACGTGTCGTCATCTTTAGCAAGCACTTCAGACAAGGTAGCAGGCTCCTTCCATTTTATGAAAATGAGAATCATTATCAATATAAAATTTAGCACACAAAGAGAAGACCTGTCAACGATTTACAGGTCTTAGCGTTGCTAAGATATGGCTTGGAGATACGCGTACTTGCTCTCAGAGACGGCTTCTGGGGGAATCGACGTAATAGGTAAACCATATGAACGCGCGATGGCGGTCACCTCATTTGTCATTCAAATTATCCATGTTACCCCACTCTCATTTCGGCCCACAGCCAATAATTCCTCCTTCTCCACACACACAAGAAAAAGCTGCCATCTCGCGATGTGCAGCTTCTCCTTGATCATCCATCCATTAGCAAAGTGGTGTTGCTCTGAATAATTGAATGGCTTGCTTCAATTGCATATAAGCACTCGGATTCTCAGCAACCATTTTGTCTGATCGAATAGCCTGTACAACATGGTACAACAGACTTTCTGGCAAATCGACATCCTCCGAATTGGCTGTCATCGCAACAATCAGATTCAAGTTCGGTATGACGAATACACGTTTACCGCCAGCACCAGAAGCATAGAAAACATCCATTTCTTTGCGATTTCCTCTAACCATGCCTTTGGCAAGTGTCTTGGACCACCAACAATAACCGTAGTTGCCTTGTGTACCGTTGCTATAATTCAAGACAACCCGCTTCGCCAATGATGTGCGGATCCAAGATTGGGGAATGATCTGCGTCCCCTCCCATTGTCCTTCTTTGAGATAAAGCAAGCCTAGCTTCGCCATATCCTCAAGTGTTAATGCCAATGCCCACGCACCAATTGTGATGCCTTGGTGATCATCGTTCCAGTTCACATTCGTAATACCAAGCGGTTCGAATAACCGGGACTTCGCATAATCGAACATGGACATGCCAGTAACCTTCTCAATTACAGCCGAGAGCAAATGCGCGTCTCCATTGCTATAATTAAACACATCACCAGGCTCATGCTGAGCTGGACGGTCAAGGATATAACGAACCCAATCCGATGCATGCATCATCTCATTTGTTGATTGTTCCTGATAATTATCCCATAAAAGGCCTGAAGTCATGCTAAGCAGATGCTTTAATCGGATCTTGGATTTTAAGGAATCCTTCTCTAACTCTGGGAAAAATGCTGCCAAACGCTGTTCCGGACTCTTTAACTTACCCTCCGCTAAAGCAATACCGATTAATGCGGATGTCACGCTTTTGGTCACAGATTTCATATCTTGCGGAACTCCCGCTGGAATACCTTCTTTATAGGCATCCGCCACCCATGTACCATTACGGATAATCGCTATGCTGTGAACACCTTGCATATGGAAAACTTCAAAAGTTTTAGCTAATGTAGCTGAGTATATACCTTGTGCCTCCGGCGTTGATGTTGGCCAGCCATGCGTAGGCCATTGAGCTGATGATTCGGACGCTGCTCCATTACCACTTCGAAGTGGTCTAGTCATATTTGTTAACACATGATCGATCCTTCCAGTATGGTTTAACCCCTCTTTATTAGTAATATACTGGAAAATTGTGAAGCAAATGTGGTGGGAATCTTAAAGGAATCTTAAAGAATCCTTAAGCAATCTGAAAGTTTCCTGAAAATCAGAGTTGTAACCGCTCTTATGTTACAATCTTATGAACGTCATATTTCGTCATGAAATTGGAGGTACCACGATGCGCAAATTAATCTTTTTTATCGGCCCTGCAGGTGCAGGCAAAACAACCTTAGCGAAGGCTTGGGTGCGCCGACATGGCGGGGCTTTTTTAGATATGGACACTTTGCTGCGGCCAGCCGCAGAAGCAATCATGACCCTTGCCGAGCAAGATCCGAGCGATCGGGATTCCCCTTTTTACAAGGCACATTGCCGCGATTTGGGTTATCGCATCACGATGGACGCGGCGCTGGAGCAGCTTGCTTTGGATCAGGATGCCATTGTGATCGGGCCTTTCACTAAGGAGCAGGGGGATCCGCTGTGGCTTGACGGAGAGTTAGCTCGAATTGGAGCTACGATACATGATGTTAGCGTTAGGGTGATTTATGTGTATTTACCGAGTGAGGAAGCTTACAAGGAGCGTATTCGTGTGAGAGGGTCGGCTTTGGATGTTTGGAAGCTGGAGAATTGGCAGCAATTTCGTTCCTCACTGCAGCGCAGAGAGGTCACTTGGCGGGTGGAGTCATCGTCACTGCTGTATTGGGATAATTCGGAGCCGTTATCGGATGCCAGGGAGGCAGAGTTAGCGAGTTTTATTCTAGCTTGATAGGAATCTACTGTGGAGGCTATACCCCTCGAATTTGGTCAGCGAGGTCAAAGATTCGTATTAAAAAAGGATCGCACAAAAAAAGGTGTCTCCAAATTGGAGACACCTTTTCATTTATCATTTTTGTTCCACTTAATTCACTGGCCACTCCGCATTTTGAAGCAGCTTATTAATCAATAGAGCGGTTTGCCCGCGCGTAGTCTTGGCATCCTTTTCAAAGGAGAATCCATTACTTGCATTCAAAATATTTCGTTTCAAAGTCAACGCTGCATCATCACTTGCCCACGCATCCACTTGCCAGGATAATTCTCTCATGCGTTTTACATATTGTGCACGCTCAGAATCAGCCAACTTCGTATCTGCATTAATAAATGTCAACGCATTGCTAATCATCTTAATTGCTTCTTGATGCGTAATACTTTGTGTAGGACGGAAAGTTCCGTCTTCATAACCACTAATGAGGCCAGAGCCTACTGCCGTATTGACAGCTTGGCTAAACCAATCTTTAGTGTTCACATCCGAGAATCCTTTATTCGTACCACTGACCGTCTTTATGCCTAATCCTCTAACTAAAAGAGTTGCAAACTCTGCACGGGTTACACTCGCATCTGCACGGAAAGAGCCATCTTCAAAGCCTTGAATCACATTGCTAGCTGCTAAAGATTCAATGTCCGCTTTGGCAAAGTAATCATCTTTTACATCGGCAAACTGTTTCTGTGATGTGTACACGGTATAAATCGAGTTTCCTTTTCTCCACAGTGTTGCATAGGATGGCTTACCGTCTTTATCCAAAGTAATCGTTAAAGGGACAGAAATCAACGTTTTGGAGGCAGGGTCCCATACGGCTCCATTCAGCTTTTCACCTGGTTTTAATTTAAAATCTTTAGGTAGAAGGATCACATGTCCAATAAATTCGGAAAATGAATCAATGGCTGCAACGGTTTTATTATTATCCACGAGAGAGAGCTCGTAGGAGAGTGCTTTACCTACACTTTCTCCCCCATTTGAAGCAATCGTTTTCTCCAGATTCAATTGGTCTGCCGCAGGCAGCTTATCAATGCTAATGAGTAGCCCCATTGAATCCTTTCCGCCGTTTGCTTTCACAGCTTCTTGCAGCACATCAAACGGGATTCGTGTGGTTCCTAATGTTGTATTGAAAACTAAAACAGCATCTTCTACCTTGTTTCCAATCTCATCTAGTATACCGGCATTGATTTGGAGGTCATAGCCTTCCGCATTCGTCTTTAAATCGATCGGAATTTCATTGTTGCCAGCTTTGGCTTGCTCTTCCACTAGCTTCTTCATCTGATCCGGATCGATGCTGGATACGATACGGATCGTGCCATTTTGATTGACGATGTCCCATTTGAACGACTCGGCAGGGCCCATCGGGCCGCCACCACCGCCGCCGACTACTACAGGCTCTTTGTCATAAGCTTTTTGCACTCTCAGGCTTGGGATAATATTGTTTCGCTGAAGCGTGAAATACAAACTCCCTGCTTCTTGGCCTAGTTGCGGAACATTGAAGGATATGGAGGTAGCATTGCCTTGCACTGAACCAGCTAAGATGGTAGTTGACGTATTAGCATCACGGTATACACTAACCACATCATTTGTCTGCAATCCGGTTATTGTGATGGTGTCTGCAGTGCCTGATTTATTATTCGTAATACTGATCTGGCTAGTAAGTAGTGATGGGCTGTAAGTTCCATCAGATAAATCCATTGTTGCCGGTACACTCTCTCCTGATGGCGTAATTCCATAGACAGCAAGCTTGGTTGCACCACTTGGCACCTTGGTATTCATAGGAATACTGGTTTGGTACTGTCCAAAATTGTTCTTAGACAAGCTCAAGATCGGCTTGATTTTCTGTAATTGATCATTAACAAAATAAACATGATAGTGTGAAATGAGTGAATTCCTTGCACTATAATCAGCAAAGAAAACAAGGTCCCCCCCTACTTCTCCCACTTCACCATCTAGATCTATATACCTGCTATGAACAAACCCTGGGAGTTGCTGATCAATGGGTACGGAACTAGCCACTTCCCCAAGAATATTGTCCGATAAATTATAAAGCTCCAGATCCAAAAAATTATTTTCTGCATTCACGGCCCGTAGTGCAATAAATTTAGTATTCGCTGGAATTTGATCATCTTGAATAGACACACTATAGCGCTGCTGCCCTTTATTAATTTGTGTCAAACTGCTTTCAAAATTGTCCCCAACGAATTGCACAACATAACCTACAATATTGCTTTCATTAAGCATAGGCTTCCAGTTTAAAGCACCATTGATATGGCCAGCACGCGTATCGGCATCTTCAAAATAATCATTCCCTAAAGTACCCGCGATTTGATCCCAGAATCCGAAATAATACCCCTGTGTACTTTCTCCTTCAGCGTTCTTGCCAAAAACACCTATTCTATGAGCCCCGCTTGGCATGACATAGCCCATAGGCAATATGACTTCATAGCTCGGCAGGTCAACACCTTGATAAATGCGTCTGAAGTCATTTATCGGTATTTCCGCAATGGGTTTCAACTTTGTATTGTTTGCATCGACAAAATAAATGCTGTAAGACGTAGCAGGTGAAGATGCAGTTGACGCATCATACCACAGGAGCGATCCACCTAGGCCCCAGAGTGTAGTATCTTGATCTTTGAACTGCATATCCCGAATGACGGGTGCCGGAATTGCCGCATTGTTTGTTGAATCAACAGGGCTATTGGTTGTATTATCATAAATTTGTGTACGCCACATTTCTGTCCCTGTATGACCGGCTAAATCTTTAGGATAGAGGTCAATATATTCAGCACCTGCTGGTAATGAATGACTCGGGATATCCACTTTATAGATAATATTTGTTGCTTCCTGCTTCGGAACGTCAATAGTTCGTCCTACTGCTGTGCCATTTGCATCAGAAAAGGTTAGTTGATATCCGGAGTAGTCCGGTTCTGAAGATGTCATCCAAGTTATTTTCGGAGAGATTTGTCCGCGAATTGGGTCTTGATCTTCAAAGATGTACTGAAAGTAACCCCCAGCGCCAGCTCCTGCTCCAGGGCCTACGCTTCCTCCTCCACCACCCGTTGCGACAGCTGTAACAATAATCGTATAAGTATAATGCATGCCATTATATTTTAATACAAATGTTGCTGCACCTGGATTAAGGGCTGTAATTATCTTAGTTGAGTGATCAAAAGAAATTGCTTTATGTCCTGCATCAGAAAATGTCAATGCTGCAATCTCATAATCCGTACGTTCCTCAGTCATCCCATCATCGTACTGTTGGAATAATTTTAATTCTTTCTCTACTCCGACAACCATCGAACTAGGATTCATCTTTAACTGCGAAGCAGTCCTAATCTGCACATTATTAAAGTAAGACGCACTATGACCTTCAAAATAATAAAAAATTGTTTGATCTACGAATTCACCCTTCACGATACCCAGCTCTACGCTAAAAGAATAAGTTCCGCTTACAGGCAGCTTTATCTCATCACTATTACTTGATAAAGATAAGCTCAATTCATAGTTATGACCCTCAATTAGCGTTTCTGAAGATTCTAGTGTTATGACACTGTTAAAATAACTATTAGGGTGTTGTTGTAGTGATTCATAGCCACTTAAATTATTCAGACTAGTTAATGTTACGGCAGCCCCCGCGGTAACATCTTTCAATACAAAGTCCGAAAGTGCAAGATGACTAGTATCTATTGCAGGCAAGTTACTATCAGTTGGCATATATAGCTGTATTGCGTTTGAATTGTTACTAGCAGGTATGAAACTCACAAGCCGTTTTTCTCTAGGAATGTATGTATTAGCACCTACATTAGAAATATTTTGCTCGCCTACTATACGATATAAACCAAGTCTAGTATTCTCAGCCAAATAACGAACATTTCCATCTGAGTCGGTTTCTTTGGTGAAACTCTGCATGGTCTGGCCATCAAAAGCTACAATCTCACTAGGTGCTGTATTAGCTGTATAGTCAAATACATTAAAATTAACATTCTTCATCTTACGATTAGCATTATCATAGCCATAGTAAATGCTATCATGATATGTTAATTTATCCTTGTCGTGATCATAAGTTATGGATGTTACGGATCCATTATTCGTTATGTCTACCTTAACCTTCGTCGGATCCTGCACATACACAAATCCTCTTAACTTCTTATCATCGGGTGTATACATAAAAAAACCGTTAAAAGCATATGAAACCGTGGGCAAACTAATTTGGAGAATAAATACAACAATCAAAGCTAAACTAATCTTTCGGAAAATATCTTTCCAATTTTTCATGCTACCGAGCCACCCTCTTCATGTATGATGCGATAAAAGCCAAAAATGATTATACCATAAAAGATATAATCATCTATTAAATCCAATTTATTCCTTCACTAATTTTTGATAAAGTTCGACATTTAACTGTTGATATAACTTCTCCTTAGGTACGCGATGTACAGCTTGTTCAACTTGTCCCTTGCCTTTCAGATAGTCATTTCGATTTCCTGTCTGGTTTCCAAGTAAAACATACACTTTAGCCTTGTCATAATAGGCAGATGCGGCCCATGGCATCCATTTTTGAGCAACTGAATACTCTTCTATGGCCGACTCCAGATCACCAGTAGCAACACTGTTCTGACCTTTCATCTGATAGTATTTCCCTACCTCCACCCAGCTTGTGAAAAATAACAAAACCGCTATACAAGTAGCTAGAATTGTTTTTACAAGCTTGTTGTGATGAATAACTATAGTGGCTTTATCGGGACTCTCCACCATAGTGAACTCAACAAACATAAGAAACACAGCGAATAAGAAGAGAAAACTAAAATCGAAATCAAATCCTGCATGCAGCAGGACAACTGTGCTCGCAAGCAAGACACCTTTTATCCATATCAATGAAGGTTCATCAAGTGTTGTTTGTACGGATCTAATTAATACAACGCTGCGATAATACAACAATACGGCTATGACAATAAACAGCAGTGGCCCAAAAACACCGATATCTAATGCCAATTGAAGATAATGATTATGCACAAATCGAACAAAATAATCCTCTGATTGATAATGTGATTGCAGTACACTCCACCCGCCGCCACCAGTTCCAAGCCACCAATGATCAGCAATCATAGATAAACTATCTTTCCAATAAATGAGTCTCATTCGAAACTCAGAGGTCTCTGGCTGGATGGTTTTAAGCCTTGACCAAAAAAAGAGAATATCTCTTTTTAATAGAGCCGTCACGACAAAACTAGTCAGGTGAGCAGAACCTATTCTGAGCCACATGTCTCTCTTTCGAAACTCGTGAAAAAATGTCAAAGCTGCTATGGATACAAGCCATAGTACCCAGACTGATCTGGAAAAGGTGAGCAAGAGACCTGTTCCTTGAATAATCATAAGAACGAAGTCAACCTTATTCGGTTTTCTTTGATAAAAGAAGACCGTCAACAATAGCGTAATCAACAAAAAAATAGCTAGTGCATTTGCATAGCCAAGGGTTGATTCTAGGCGATTCTGCCTTTCCATTTGAAACACGATGCCTACAACAGCAATGAAACTGCCTATGTACGGGAACCATCGAAATAGTTTCATAAATTGATCTTTGGTCAAGGTTGAAATCATAATTAAAAACGGAAGCAGCGCTGTTATTTTAATCGCTTCGAATATAGATTTTTCTAGATCAACCGCGACTAACGTACTTGCCCAGTACAATAAAATGAGTAGAAATAAAAGAAGATGTACCCGATGCAAGCGCACTTGCTTGAGAGTTAGGCTAAATACCAAAAATCCAAGCATGATCAAGCTATTAGCGAACAAATAATTCATTTCATATAGATAGCCTTGTTTTAGGGCACCAACCCCAAAAAAGAGTAGGATGACGAAATAAACAAATTGGTGAATAAACCTGTCCTCCGTTCGGTTCATTATGGTTCCATCTCATCATAAAGGTACTACAACAGATTAGTACTTAATGAAACCATCATAAACTGTTATCCTGAATTTATAAAACATTTGATCGAAAATGTCACTGAACTTAGGGGAATTAAGGGGAGATTTGGTTATGGACATGAATACTCGATTTGAGGATTTAGAAAAGAGAGTTATCGAGCTTGAGAAAGAAATCGCCATTTTAAAGCAAAGCAAACCAACTGAAAATAAAGCACGTCATCCAATTCCGGTTCACCAGATTGCACCCCCAAAACAAGAAGTAATCAAAGAAGAAACCGACTGGGAGCACTTGATTGCAAGGGTATGGCTGCCGAGGATTTTTATGTTTGTACTACTTATCGGTATCGTATGGGGATTCAAAGCGGCGGTTGACAGCGGATTCCTAACAGAGCCTATGCGCTGTGCGATTGGTTATTTGGTTGGCGTAGCCTTTGTCTTCCTCGGTTTCAAACAACATCAGGCCAATCGACCCTTGCTGTCACAGGTTTTATTAGGCGGCTCCATCGGATTGTTCATGCTAACTACCTTTGCGTGCCATCAATTATATGAACTCATTCCTGCACCGGCTGCGTTTACCCTGAATGTGGTATGGGTAGGTTTGGGTTTATGGTTTTCACACAAATTAAAGTCACAATCATTAGCCATCTTAGCAAGTGCCGCAGGCGTATTGACGCCCTTCTTATTGAATAGTGACAATCCATCAACGGTATTTTTTGTGAGTTATGAGACGATCTTGTTTATAAGTTTTATGATGTACGCGGTAAGAAATAAATTTGTCGCTTTATTTTACACTTCGTTCGGCTTGCTGCAATTGGCATTGTTCCTTTATGTCATCAGTGTAAATGGGGATGAAAAAGTTGCAGCTATTGGCGTGTTAGCACAACAAATCATTTTGCTCGCTTCTATATTTATAAAAAGCCCTACGATGCATCACCAACTTAGAATGCTGATTCCAAGCTTCGCATTTACAGCTATTTGGTTGAAAGTGGCCTACACGGACGCTCAATTCAATGTGTTGATGGTTGCAATTTTTATTGCGTACGCCTTGATTTCCTACTGGTTCAGCAGAAAAGCGCAAGAGAAGTTGCCCTTTACAATGACATTAGCATCCTATGCATTGTTGTTCTACACAGCTAACTACTTCAGCGCTGATGCTTTACCAGGTTTCTTGTTAGTTGAGGGAATGATTGCGTTGTTTCTTGGATTCGTAGTGAAGTCGTTCTTGCAAAAAATCAACGGCGCCATCATCTATCTACTCGCCTTCGCAACGGCATTAAATACAATCACAGAGGGTATGAGCACCATCATTTCAGTTGAAATGTTAGTATGGATACTATTATTAGGAACCCTGTCGTGTATGATCCGAATGGTTTCCCACTATGGAGTGGGCAGCACAACCAAGAACACGTTAGTCATTCTTAAATACGGACTTGGTCTATTGTTCTTGTTTTTCATTACGGAAGTCACACGAACACTCGCACACGATTTAAGCTCAAATATCCAACATCTACTTGTTTCGACGGCGTGGGTCGTATACGCGATTGGTGTAATTGCCTACGGTCTGAAGAAAGAAATCAAACAAGTAAGACTTACGGGTATCGCCTTGTTATTCCTAACTTTATTGAAGGTCATCTACATGGACTTGCCCAATGTCTCCTTGATCATCAAAGCCGTTTTATTTATCGGTCTTGGTTTCATCGGTATTTTGTTATCTCGCTTCTTCTATCAATCAAAATAAAACCATTCATTACACATAAATCTTTATTACTCTTTAGATGGTTGTAAACGGCTTGTTGCAGGCTGCTTTGTCTCGGCAGTTTCTCTAAATCAGGATTCGTGGTTCTGAACACAAAGAACAAAAATGACGAGTTTCTCACAACACCGCTTACGAGCTCAAACATGGAGCTGAATTTATTAATGTTGCTGTCAGCAGGCAATATTTCCTTGAAATGCGGCGTAAGAAGCCAGGAGTCACAAATGAATGCCTTATAGGTATAATCGTTAAAATACGTTTGGTAGAACACCAAAGCCTGATCAAAGGATTCCTTGCATTTCTCCGCGTTTAGCGGCTCGTAACCAGGTATGTGCACGTCCAAGACGTTATCGTTTTCACCCAAAACAAGCTCGTAATCTTCCTTGGCAATGGTTACATTTTTCTTAATCATGACTCCATTTTCAAGAATGCAATTCGAAGTAATAGCCTTATCGGTTTCCAGTAATTCAGATGCGAAGCTGCCAGGGAGCGCGGTAGTAAACCCTTCATCGTCAAACTGCACCTGATCATGCGGGATAATGACCATTTCACTAGTCACTTTATGTCTATAGACCCTCGCCTTCATATAATTTTTCTTATAAATAAATTGCAAACGCCCTACTCTGAAAATTTCATTTTTAAAATGGATTTTCAACCAACGAAGTTCTTCAAATCCATCCTTCTGATGTCTATCTTTATAGCCTCGAATCCACAAATTCACATCGCTAAACGTGTGCAGCAGAATCTCCTTGGGCAACTTGTGTTTTTCATAAAACGTTAGAACGTCATCGAATTTCTCCAACAGCACAATAAGTGGGAAAAAGTTTGCACCTTGCAAATGGTTTGCCACATTGGCTTTGACGTCTTCGGATAAATCATATAGGTTCTCTACAAAGATTTGATTCCGTGCGATTTCCAATTGCTCTTTCAAAAATTCGGAGCTTTGAATCTCATCAAAGCACTGTAGAATCAAATTCAAGTTATACTCATCAATTTGCAAATATTCGTTGATTTTTAAGATATATGTTCGATCCATGTGTGATTCCTCCTAGTGACTCTTCGAGCTAACTTTTTTTGTATGCCTAGTATACCATAGTTTTTCTAACTCGATTAATTAGCGAAATCTGGCTGTTAGCTACTAATAGCGTATATCACTTCCATTGTGATACACTATTTGGTAGACGAAGAACGTCCTTTTGCCAATTTGGCAGGGGACGTTTTTTTGTTTTTATGCAAAAGGAGGCGACGACTGCAATATGTCATTTGCTCATGCTCATAAGGCGTTTTTGGAGGATCACCTGACTCGTCGACACGGAGAACGTAAAGGGCGATTGCTCCGTGGGCACAACTATGCTGAGAAGCTGTTCCTTCAGCAAGTGTGGTGGCCTTTATTCGAAAACTTGGACAACCTGCACCCCGAATATGAGATTTATGACTGGAATCGAAAATCCCAATTCATTGACTTCGCTTACCTCACTCCGTCGGGGCGTTTCGGGATAGAATGTGACGGGTTCCAGAGTCACATCAAAGAGATGGATCGCGAAAAGTTTAACTATTCGCTGAACCGCGATACGTTCCTCACTGGGATGGGTTGGAGAATGGTTCATTTCTCCTTCGACGATATCCAGAACCGACCCGAAGTGTGCCAAATGTTGCTGCAACTAGTGATTGACCCCATCTCATTCGAAGCCATACTTCTACAACGAGGCTGACTTCGGAGGAAAAAGAAGTACTTAGGCTAGCCATCAACATTAGCAGACCAATCCGCCCGAAAGATGTCATTAGTCGTTTCGAGGTTAATTTTCGTACAGCTCGTAACTGGCTAAGTAGCCTTGTTACGAAGGGCGTCCTTCAGAAGAAAGCAGGTGATGGTGCCTATACGCGATATTATGAGCTGAGTGATGGCGCTTGGCAGCGATTGTTGTGAAGGGAAGTGGCCGACGCCCGTGAAGGGGGAGTTACTCCGCTACTGGGTGTTAACCCTCCTCTTCTCGTGGGAGCAAGTTGCACTTCGTACAACATTATTGCACGGAATAGCCGTTTTAGAGCCTCTATGTTGCATTTCATGCAACAATATTGGCGGTTTTGGTCTCGTTTCAGGTAACTGCCCTAGTATGTTGTATGAAATACAACATTGGGGTTATTTGTGCCTAAAATCACTTTTAATGTTGCATTTTATACAACATCGGCGGTTAATCACCTGAGGAACTAAGGGTATTCTTACAGAAATCCATTATTCCCTCACAATCAGGTTGTTTAAATAACCTACAGGTTATACAATAAAGAAAACTATGCCTGCAAAGTCGAGGTCCCCCTATGCAAATTGAGGTTTCATCCAAAAATATGTCCTTCCTGGAATGCTTCTCCTCGGAGACTCGCGTGAAGATGATTGAACTGCTCAGCGAAGCGCCGTTAAATATCAAACAGCTGTCCCAGCGGTTGGAGATTTCGTCGGCGATCGTGACGAAGCATATCCAGAAGCTGGAACAAGCTGGCATCGTACGTTCGGAGAACGTGACCGGTGTGCGCGGCACGCAAAAGATCTGCTACCTGCAGCTTGAACAAGCCACGCTTCAGTTTAAGTCGAAGAAGCCCTATGAGCATCCGACAACGACGGTTGCGATTCCGATCGGCCAATACTCGGCCTTCGACGTGAACCCAACGTGTGGATTGGCTTCTCCGACGCAGCTGATTGGCGTGCTGGATGATCCGCGGTATTTTGCGGATCCGCAGCATGTACAAGCTGGCATTCTCTGGTTCGGCAGCGGTTATGTCGAGTACCGCATCCCGAATTTCTTCCATAGCAACCAGAAGCTTCGCACGATGGAGATTTCATTTGAAATCTGCTCGGAAGCTCCTGGCTATAACGAGAACTGGCCTTCGGATATTTCCTTTTCGATCAACGACAAGCCACTCGGTCAATGGACCTGCCCTGGCGATTTCGGCAAGCACAGAGGCGTACTCTCCCCCGATTGGTGGGGAAATAGCAACACGCAGCATGGTCTGCTGAAAATTATTACGGTGAATCCACAGGGTTCCTTTCTAGATGGCACGCAAATATCGACCACCACAATTCATGACCTGAACATCCTATTCTCGCAAGATATTCATTTCCGCATTGCCTCTTTAGAGACAGCGACGAATTGTGGCGGTGTTACGCTGTTTGGCAAACAATTCGGCAACTACGCACAGGATATCATCGTGACGATGCAGGAGGATAAATAAGCTTATATGGTCAAAAAAGAAGACCCATTCTATCCTTGAAAAAGAGGTAGAAGGGTCTTCTTTTTATTTGCCACTAAACATTAGCATAGGAGAATTGCACGCCATCCTGAACAGGAAGGTAATGATGCTCCGTTTCCAGAATCGCATCCACCGTGCGGAGCACATCGGGCTGACGATGACTCAGCTGTGCATTCTTTTTCAGCTTGAGCAGAACGGATTGGTTCGCGATGACCTCGAGCAATTGGCTTTTCATCTCCGCTGCGTTCTTTACTTCAACAGCAGCGCCAATGCCCACTAGATAAGCGGCGTTCGCCTGCTCTTGGCCAGGGATCGGCTTGTACAGCATCATCGGTAGCTCTAACGCTAGCGCTTCGGACACGGTGAGCCCGCCTGGCTTCGTGACGATCAGATCGGACAGCGCCATCAGCTCATGCACATGATCGACGAACCCCGTCACCAGCACATGATGATGCGTATTCGAGCCGCCTAGCTCCTCTTCCAAATGCTGCTTCAGCTTCTCGTTGCGACCGCAGACGAAAACAAATTGCACAGGCACCGCCAATTCATCCGATTGCAGCACAGATTTGAACGACCTTCCGATCAGGCCATGTCCCCCGCCCATCACAAGCACGGTTGGCATGTCACGGTGCAAGCCGTATTTATCACGAAGCTCTGCACGATTGTACGTCTGTGTGAAGGGCATCCGAATCGGAATCCCCGTCACGACGATACGCTGCTCAGGGATCGCATACTTCAGAAGCGCCTGCTTCACATGCTCTGCCCCAACCAGATACTTATCCGTCCCCGGATGAATCCAGTAGCTGTGATCGGTGTAGTCGGTGATGACCGTCACGGTCGGCACGATTGTAAGGCCGTTACATTTTAGATAAGACATCGCTGCCGCAGCACCTGGGAACGTACACACGACTTCCGTGGGCGCTTCCTCTTCTAACAAATCCAGCATCCGGTCGGTGCTGAAGGACTTCATTCTTTTGAACATATGGGATAACGCGGTATCATGTCTTGTCTTGTGGTACAGGAAACCATACACCGATGGCAGGCTTTTCACCCATTGCATATAGCAGTATTTGCCCACCCCATGCAGGTACGGATGCGTCCACGCCAAATAATCGACCACTTTCACTTCCATATCCGGCCTATACATGCGCACGGCTTCAAGTATCGCTTGTGCTGCTTTATTATGCCCATCGCCAAGACTGCCCGTCAGTATCAAAAGCTTCCCTTTTCGTCTCATTGCTTTAGTCCCCTTTCGAGCTTATCCTGCCGCGCACCAGCAGTTATCGATCCTGTTAACCATGCTCTTCTACATCTCTCCACTACATAGACGACTCCTTCAGCAACAAGCACTGCACCTGCAATATCCATTAGCACATGCTGCTTCACGAACAATGTCGATACGATGATTAAAATGGACATACCCGCCGCTATGATTTTGTATCGCACCGCAATCCGTGTAGATCGAAGATATACCCTCATCATGAGATAGGCTGTTAACACGTGTGTACTTGGGAAACAGTTAAACGGTTGATCCGAGCGATACACCCACTGGACCGTCCGCAGCAGCCAATCACTGCCTACAATGTCTGGCCGCGGCACGGTCGTCTGATATATAGCATATACGCCATAGCACAAAAGCAAACCTATGATAAATTCCACGAGTGTTTGGATGTAGTTCACGCGATCTCGATACGCTAAGTACAGGAATCCTACGGCAAGGAAGCCGTACCAGGCTAAATACGGGACCACGAAGCCTTTGATAAAAGGAATCTGTCGATCCAGATCCGTCATTAAGCTGTACGCTGTTCCTGAATCTTGATTTAAATGTATATAAATGAGCCCTACCAATGGGATCAAAAGTAGTCCGCTGCAAGCCAGCAAATAGGACACCCAAGCTTTCGTTCTCATGCCAAATCCTCGCTCTCCTCTACGCTACCTCTATCATAAAGGAGTTAGGCCTTTTGCTGAACGCACCAAGGTACTGTCTTTCGTTAGCCAAAGGTCGTGAAAAAAACTAGACCAAAGGCGGAGTTGTCCACATCCTGAGGCGCATATAGATGATGTGTTACAAATATATTACGACAATGTTACAACATAATACAGCATACCAAATCGCACGAGGAAAAGCATCTCTTGGTCATTTCGGAGGGTTGCCACATTTCAGTGTTTTGCTTAGAGGGGCTTCTCTCTCCACCTGTGGATAAGATCGACTGTGGATATGTGCATAAAGATTGCAAAATATTATGCACAGCCTGATTTGTGGACATGTTGATACTGTGGGTAACTTTGGGGATAAGTGGGTGAGGTCTGGATTAGGACGGTGACAATGGTGGGTAAAAAGAGGGAGAGAGGGTTGGAGACGTAGATGGAAGGGATGAGGATGGAATGGTGTGGGCGAGGATTTGCGGTAGATAAGAGAAGCGTGGAAGACGAATGATGGAACTGAGGATGGTAGGTAGCTGGTGAGATGGAAATACGATAGTTGGATGGCGGGTGGACGAAATGAGGATGGAGAGGTAGATAGCTCCAGTCCCCAGCAAACTAACTGGATTTTCTCCATCGGCCGCGCACTCTGACTATTTTAAAAACTGATCCGTTGACCCTGTCGCCACAAAATCCTTCAACTTCAGAAGCTTCTTCTTCCCCATGTTGCCTTTTATCATGTGTGACGTGGGCTTCTCGGCCTTCGGATCGTCGACGATTCGTTTGACATAATCACCTGTGAGCAGGTTATAGTCTTCTTCGTCACCCGTCGTTTCTGTCATCGTACCCGTAAAGAAAGAGCCAACCGTGGCACCGATCAGGTACCAGTCATCATCTTGAAATCTGAACCGGTAATTCCCGTACCATCTGTAGTTACTTCCCCCATAAAAACGAACAACAACAGAGCCTCTGTCGATGGAAATACCAGCTAGTGGATCGCCCCAAACCCCGCCTTCGTCGGCTTTTAGAATCGCCTTATCAGCCATAGTGGAGAGCGTATAGGTATGATCTTTATTCCCAAAAGCAATGAGAAGTCCCCGTTCCGATGCCTCGCCTTGCTTGGCTTCTACTTTTTCGACGACAACGGCGACGTCAGGGATACCGTCATTATTCAAGTCACCTTCTACCTTGTCAGGGCCACCCTGCCGAGCGAGCTGCCTCCACCCCTTAGGAATAAGGGACGTTAGATCCTTAACCTCATTAACATTTGGGGTCGCTAACTCTTTTTTCACAACTATAGGAGCCGTTGTCTCTTCTGACATGGCACTCGAAACAACCGCTGTAGACTCAGTCTCTTGGCACGCAGACAATCCTACCAGTAAAGTTAATAGCATTACATAGTATGAAAACTTCAACAGAATTTACTCCTTTCAGCGGCTCACCTTCCGCATTCGTTTCACTTCGAGATATTATTGTGGAAATGTGCGAAATCCCTTCACTAGCCCGATGATAACGAAAATAAGTCCTACTAAGGCTGTGCCGAACGGGTACGCTATGGGGAAAAAGAGGGATGGCCAGCCGAGCAATATGTCGCTATGATATCCTACGTAACTCGGTGCAGTTGTCGTTATATTTATCATATTCACCCTCTGCGGAACCTCCCCCAGCTCATCAAATGTGAAGCTGTCCTCTTGAACCTGCCCCTTCTGATCCACATACAGGATGCGCCATGACAAATTCTGATTCGGAGTAAACGCCGTTCCGGAGACTCGTTGAATGACTGCGAACTTCTCTATCCCTTTCTCTACGACTGTCAAAATGCCAAAGTATCCATGGTACCGATTATCATCCAAGAAGTTCGGCCTAACTAACACAGGTCCTTCCACAGACCAATCCTTCTGATTGACCTTCACTTTTAAATTCGCTTCCTCACGGCTGCCTTCATTGAAAACACCTGCTTGGAATTGATCTGCAATTTCAATCGTCTGACCTGCCCACTTATACGTTCTAGTGTAAGTAAGTGGACTCGAATTGGCTTGTTGATTTATGCTCACGTACTCCGCCATCGTATGAATGGCTTTTGGGTCGCTGTCAGCAGATAGATAATTCTCAACTGAAATACGATCCACTGGAATCGGCGTACCTCTCCCTAGGATCTCCACTTTGCCTAATTCCATGAAATTTACATAAATATGATCAAATGTGAATGCACGGCCGACTCGGTTTCCGTAGACCATCTCTTTCCCCATCGTAAACAAAGGCTTTGCCGAGAACAGCAAAAGCATAGCACCTATACATAGTGGGATTAGTTTGAATAGTTTCATAAGACGGACGCCTCCCTTTACTTCCAAAAGGTTTCTCATTACCCCTTTCCCATATGTTACACCTATTTCAGAAACTTTTTGCCCGCACTTTACGTCTAATAATTGAAATATTTACCACAAATGGTGACGGGAAGTGGTTAAGAAATGAAATGGCGTGCAAGTTGGATGGTAACTTTGTTAGTGGTAACACTAGCGGGACTATTAGGTAAGCCTGCAGGAACCTCAGCGGATTTCATGGCTCAGGGACCCTATCCCCCTGATGGTTTACGTATTCCTAGATCGATTGAACTGTTGTCTGATACAGCGTACTATCCTGCAGCAGATACACCTGCCGATCAGCCCGAGGGATGGTTTTCTCCACAAAACGTCAACGTCATCGAGACGAATGGCGCTTGGTCTATTGGCGCAGCTACCTGGAAAATCGAAACGATGTTCGGCCCTCGTTGGATACGTCCAAACCCGTGGGAGATTGATATCGCTCCACCCGATCACATTTTGCTTTCCTCGGATACACCGCTTTATAGCAAAATGAACGAACGAGGCGGTTCAGTAGCAGTCCTCGCCCCGCAGGAAGTGAAGGTTGTGAGCGCAGAGAAGCAATGGTTCTACACGAACGACTCGTCCAGTAAAGCATGGATTCAAATCCATACTACCTGGCTGGGAGACTTGTGGGCGCACATCCCGGTGAAGCAGATTGGCACCATTCAAGACGTCAGCAAGCCTGTGTATTATCAAAGTATTTACGGCAATAAGGAACTCTTGCCCCTATTACAACAGGAGCATACTTCGATGGAATCCGCGTCTGCTGGCGAAACACACATCATCAAAGAGCATACAACGATTTATGATCGTTATTTCTTAGTTGAAACGGACGCGGGCCCCCTGTGGACTTGGCAAGCAGGTGTGACCATCGTCCCTTCCGATGAAACGCTAAATCTGACTACGGAGATTCCGCTATTCAATGACCCAGCGAACAAAGAAATTGCAGTACTCTCTGGCGAGAAGGTCACTGCCTTCGAAAAAATCACCCAGCCGTTATGGTACGGCAGAGGTCCTTACGATGTTTGGCATTTCTCTACTTGGTACCATGTTAAATCAACAAAAGGAACAGGATGGATTAATCTCTCGTATGGGGAGCCTGCGGACGCGGTGAACGTTCATTGGAAGGTATCTATTCGCGGTGACCGTGAGTTATTGCGTTATCCTGATGTGCACTATACGTCTTCTGTCCTTTTGCTGCGGAATCAGGATGTGGATGTCACCGCGGTATGGAGCCTTCCGAATGGCGCCACTTGGCTCAAGGTGAGTGCAGAAGGACATGCGGGGTGGATCCCTTTACAATCATGGAACCAAGACCGATTCTGGGACCTGGATACGGGTACTGAGCTACAGATTGAAACCCAATATCCACAGCAAGTTATTCTTAAGCCTGATAGCCAAGGCAATCTGAAGTGGAACGAGGAAGTTGACGCAGGCTATGTAAAAGAAGGCCTGGACGTTCTGAAGCTGGCGTTATTAGCCGAGCAATTGAAATACAAACAAGCGGATGTCGTAGGGGACAGCAACGCTGTTCGTTATTCGAAAGGCGACTATGCCTTCGTTCTACACAAAGGGGAACAGCATGCTGATATCTACTGGAAAGATATTTTAACCAAGTCCGTTGCCCTTAGCGGCATCCCCCAGCAACAAGAAGGGGAGTGGTACTTGGAACAGCCCGATGCGAAGCAGCTATTCGGCCTTTCCCCTATTCCTTGGTATGAAGGGCACGCCTACTATGAAGGAGCCTACAAGGTTGAACTCGGGAAGCTCCCTGACAAAATAGCTGGAACAACGGCTAAACTAGATGCTTTCCTTTACGATACACAGGTACAATGGACACAGAAAAATCTCAAAGACGCCATACAACCACGGTTATCTCTGGAAGAAAAGAATGATCTTGGCGGTAAGGATGCCGTCTCATCGATCGCGGTTGCACCCGCCAGTAAGACGGTTACCGCTGATACGGTCACGCCATTGTACCACTTGAGCACGTCAAGATCCCTCTCTCCTGGCCCTCACGACTTGAACATCATTCTTCGTGTAGGTGAGCGAATCGTGTGGATGCAGCCTTGGCATGTGGTGATGGAATAGTTGATTCACGGGAATGAACGCAAGAAGAAGCCTTGGGAAAGGCTTCTTCTTTTTGACTTCCTAGATATTTGCTTCTAGCTTCCTGTCACTTCATCCAATTTACTTTCGAAGGATTCCACGGATCTGTCTTCCCCGTATAACTCATTCAAATGGTTAACATGGGCCATTCCCCAGTCATTCATTGCCTGCAGGACCGTTGCCATACCTTTGCCGTATTCTGTAATGGAATATTCGACTTTAGGCGGGATTTGGTGATAAATCTCACGATGAACAATATCATGATACTCTAATTCCCTTAATTGCTGGGTAAGCATTTTCTTTGTTATATCTGGAATCGCTTTTTGAAGTTCACTGAACCTCATCGTGCCGTTTGAAAAAAGGTGAAACAAAACGACAGGCTTCCATTTGCCCACTAGGATTTCTAACACGGTTTCAAATTTACAATGGGGTGAGGACAATTTGTTCCCCTCCTTGTTAAGGTATCTTTTTAGATACTAGGTATATTATTAGTAACTACTTCTCATATGCGATCCTAGGGATTATTATACGTCTATATACTTACTTAATTCAAGGAGGTAATTTATTTTATGAATATCGCATTGTGGATCGCGCAAAGTGTTTTGGCATTAGCTTTTATTATGGCTGGTACTATGAAAGCATTTCAGTATGAGAAAGCCAAAGCTAGCATGCCTTGGGTAAAAGATGTTTCGAAAGGCATGGTAACGTTCATTGGGCTGTCGGAGCTGCTTGGGGGACTAGGCTTGATTTTACCTTATGCCACAGGAATTGCACCTATTTTGACACCAATTGCCGCATATGCGCTTGGTCTAATCATGGTTTTAGCTGCTATACTTCACGCGAAAAGAAAAGAAAATCAGGCGATCGGGATGAACCTCCTTTTCTTGGCGATATTACTATTTGTAGCTATCGGACGTTGGTAAGTTGTTAGCGCTTACCAAACCTAACGAATAAGAATAGGAGGTCCCCTTATGCTTTCACCTGTCTTTTTGCCCCACGGCTCGCCCTATACCATTTTCGAAAAATCCGAATTTACTGAGTTCCTGAACCGTTTCGGCAAAGAAAACCGCCCAAGAGCCATTGTCATTTTCTCGGCGCATTTTGAAAGCGAAATCACCCGCAAGAGGCTCAACGATCGTTGCTTCCATCGTAGAAGAGCGCCTGCGCCGACATCACATTCCGGTTAGGCAGGCGTATCGCGGCTTAGATCATGGCGTATTCCCTATCATGATGCATGCATATCCGGAAGCCGACATTCCCATCGTCCCCGTTTCAGTCAATCCGTTCTTGCCGGCTAGGCAGCAGATTGCCATTGGCGAAGCGTTGCAGGGACTTGAGCAAGATGGCGTTCTCGTCATCGGAAGCGGTTTTTTGACACACAATTTCAATGAAATTGACCGTGATAAAGACGCGCCTCCACGTGAATGGACCGTTCAATTCAGAGATTGGATTCGGGAGAAAGTGCTCGCCAGAGATATCGAATCCCTAAGCCAATACGAAACGCTAGCCCCGCATGCAGCAATTGGAGTACCACGTGCCGAGCACTTCGTGCCTTTGCTCATTGCGCTTGGCAGCGGAAGCCCTGGGCGAGATATTCGTGTATTACACGACACCATCGAACATGGTTCGTTAAGTACGCTGAGCTTTAAATTTTAATCTTATCGAGGTGAAGAAAACCCTGATCGGCAGTTGCTGATCAGGGTATTTAGGTATCTAATTTATTTTGCATTCGTTAATGCTCCATTTTCCGGTTGCAATAGGTTGGTTCCGTTCCACATCCCTTATGTCTACTACTTAATCTTCCATACTATTAAATTCAATTTTATGGTAAATTTAGGAGGCAATCAATCATGGGAGGGATACCAATGGCTGGGTGGACAACTGATACATTCGATTTGCAGAAAACTGATATTTCTGGTTCCAAATTTCAAGAGGTTAGAGCTGAAAAGTTAGATTTCGATAACGTGAGTCTAGCAGGAACGAAATTTAACAATGCTAACTTAGGCGGGCTGTTGTTCAACAATGTGAATTTATCTGGCTCCCAAATCAACGATGCGAATTTAAGCAGTGTCAAAATAACGAATGCCAACTTTAGCGAAGCTGTCATTGAGCACGTCCTTTTATACGGTACTCAATTTCGCAACGTCATGCTTCCCATGGAAGGCGATGCCAAATATAAGGAAAATCAAGATTATGAGCCCATTCAGTTCGATCATTGCGTACTAAGTAACAGCGTGATAACGAATTGTGACTTATCCAATGTCGACATCTCTAACTGCACGATCACTGGTTTGAAAATTAACGGCATCTTAATCGAGGATTTGCTGAAGAAATATGCTAGCAACGATTAAATAGATATTTAATCAGATAAAAAAAAATGACACTCCCTAAGGAGTGTCATTTTCATTGCAAGATTCATATGATTATTGAGCTTGTACGATCTCTCTACCCTTATATGAACCGCAGTTTTTGCAAACATGATGCGCTTTTTTAAGTTCAGCACATTGTTCACACTTCACCATTCCTGGCACAGCCAGTTTAAAGTGAGTACGGCGCTTATCGCGACGTGTTTTGGACGTTCTCCGTTGAGGAACTGCCATAGTCAAAACACCTCCAGTTACTTTTCTAAACAACAAGAGATATCATAGCGTTCTGGAAGCCATTTGTCAATGCTGGAACCTATCGACCTCGTAATCCATGCAGTATAGTTATGATTTTATTCTCATCCTGAACACTAGCAACCCTACTCCGATAGTTATAATTAACGCAACCGCAATGAGTTCACGGAGATGATGGTTAATTATCCGATGATAGACAGCCTCGAGATAAGCCCGTTTATTCGTATACGCCATCTGATCCATCGTTTCTTGCAACCTCTCTATGTTCGTTGGCTTTACACCTTGTCCCATCTCAGCTAGTTCCGCAGTCGCAACTGAGAGCTTCTTGGTTAATGAGCAAGAGCTTGTTTCCAGCATATTCTCCTTAAAATCATAGTCATACGCAAAAACAAGATAGGATTCCCCCACTTCAAAAGGATAGCCACATGCAGCTTCACCCAAGTTATTAAGTACAATGACCTCTGTTTGAGAAATCCCTTTCCAAGAATCCTCTACTTCGAAATGAACGGCGATTTTATAATCGAGAATACCATTGATATCTAGCACTTGTGATTTGATTCCAAGAACCTTACCAGAGAATACTGCCTTAGATCGTTCTACAGCCTTGATGGGATCCGGTTGAATCACGCAACTGCAAGCATAGCCTTTACTGGGCAGGATGAGGCTCATAATCATAATCACAACTGATAGAGCCATTACGTACTTTTTCACAAGCTTCATCCTTTCATTGCAAATCCATCCACTAATCCTTAACCGCTGATATCAAAAGAAAAATAGGACGACGCGTCTCATCTTTCATTTCGGGAATCGTATCCAAAGCTTCTTGTGTCGGTTGTGGCTCGGCAACTTGCGTAATACGGAATCCAGCCTCCATTAAGGCATTCATATAGGTAGCGATCGTCCGATGATATTTGACGACATCATGATCTAGAAATCTCGCT
Source organism: Paenibacillus sp. J31R30 (assembly GCF_059692115.1). Taxonomy (NCBI): domain Bacteria; kingdom Bacillati; phylum Bacillota; class Bacilli; order Caryophanales; family Paenibacillaceae; genus Paenibacillus; species Paenibacillus sp. J31R30. The sequence goes on from NZ_JCAUAV010000004.1 coordinate 387,582, forward strand.
AGCCGCATTCCTTCCTTCTGGTAGTCATCGACAGGCCAGTGCAATCGCTCGCCTTCCGGACCATAATGCCAGTCTTGCGCCGCGCGTGAGGTAAAGACAGGATGTTCTACCGAGAGTACAAAAGTTCCTCCAGCAGCCAAACTATGATGCACCTTCTGGCAAACAACATCAAATTGCTCAATGTAGTGAAGAGCCAATGAGCTGATCACAACGTCAAATTCACCCGCTGCGAAGTCGATGTCTTCAATCGCCAGTCTTCGATACGTGATCGCGGAATCGTTATGATTCGTTCTGGCATACGCCAGCATTTTCTCCGAGAGATCTACCCCAACTACAGACGCAGCGCCTTGCTCGCGGGCATACTTGCAATGCCAACCGTAACCGCATCCAAGGTCAAGAACACGTTTCCCTTGAAGCAGAGGCAGCATCGTACGTTGTACGGGCCATTCGCCTGCGGCATTGAGGCCTCCAATGGATCGAGGCATCTCGCTATATTTTGCATAAAAGTCAAGATCATCATATTTGTTCTGTTTCATCGCATCCATGACTCCTCATTTGTATTTATGTTATGATTTGCTAAAATGGTCGAACGAGAATAGATCACCTGATAATACTACTCATCACCAGTTTACCTTATAATGAAGCTTAGCTTCAAAGAATGACCAGAAGTGGGTGATTTTGCTTGTTTAAAATCTTACTTATTGAAGATGATGCGACCCTGTTCGCAGAGATCAAAGAACGCTTGGCCCAATGGTCCTACGAGGTCCATGGCATTGCTGATTTTAATAAAGTGGTTGAGACATTTATTGCGTTGAAGCCTGATCTCGTCATTATTGATATTCAACTCCCCAAATTCGATGGGTTTCATTGGTGTCGCATGATTCGGACGCATTCCAACGTGCCTATCGTATTCCTCTCTTCGCGCGACCATCCTACGGATATGGTGATGTCTATGCAGCTTGGAGCGGATGACTTCATCCAGAAGCCATTTCATTTTGACGTGCTGATCGCGAAAATCCATGCCATTCTCCGCCGCGTGTATAACTACAATACGGAACAAATGAAATTGAAAACTTGGTCCGGTGCTACGATAGATTTTGAAAAGAATATCGTTATTAATTCTGCTGGATCCATTGAGTTAACCAAGAATGAAATCTATATTTTGAAGCTCCTCATCGAGCATAAAAACACAATTGTCAGTCGGGAAGCCATGATCAACAGCTTATGGAATGACCAGCGTTTTGTCAGCGATAATACGTTAACGGTGAACGTGAATCGGCTCAGAAAGAAGCTGGACGAGCTGGATTTAGGGCGTTTTATCGAGACAAAGGTCGGGCAAGGTTACATCGCAACGGAAGAGACCCCTCATTATGATTAAGGCTTATCTCAGAGAGCGAATCAGCTGGCTCGGGATGTTCCTCTTCGGACAAGCCCTCCTGCTGCTAATTGCCTATCTCGACCACTCGATTCCATTCCGATCCGTTCTGTATATTGTTTTCTTATCTTCGATGCTGTTCGTGATCTTCTTGATCTTTCGCTATCACAAAGAAACGGCTTTTATCAAGCGGTTAAATGACTGGGAAACCAGTCTCGATGTATCCGGTTTCGCTGATGCGGCAAGTCCTTTTGAGAAAGTCATGGAAGCAGCCTTGGTCAATCAGACCGAGCAGCTCCACCAGACGGCCTCGCGGCAGCAAATCGCTTTGGAACAAGAGAAAGACGAGTTGCTGTCTTGGATTCATGAAGTGAAGACGCCTCTCACCGCCATGCATTTGATGATTGGCCGTTTGGAGAACGAAGCGACGAAAGCCTCTCTAACCTTCGAATGGCTGCGCATCCATCATCTCTTGGACCAACAGCTTCACCAGCTGCGCCTCCCCTCGATTGAGAATGATCTCTACATGGATAAGGTAGACATCGAAGACCTCCTCTATATGGAGATTAAATCGCTGCAATCTTGGTGCATTCAAAAGGGCATGGGGTTTGACGTTCTTTTGGACGCCACCCAAGTCCTCAGTGATGCCAAATGGCTCGCGTTTATTCTACGGCAGATCTTAACGAATGCCGTGAAATACAGCGCAAGTCACTCCTCCGATATCATCGTGAAGAGCTTCTTGGATCAGGAGCGTACTATCCTAGAAGTAACGGACTTCGGGCGTGGCATAGAGGCCAAGGATCTCCCCCGTATCTTCGATAAGGGCTTTACTTCAACGACCTGGCATCAGGACAGCGCGGCGACAGGCATGGGCTTATATCTGGCTCGCAAAGCAGCAGACACCCTGCACATCCAGATCACTGTGCGTTCCGAAGTTAGCGTAGGGAGCACCTTCACCCTCATCTTCCCACAGCCGAATGAACTCGTGCGGATTACAAGCATGTGACAATAATGTCACATGCTTATCTACTTTGTTCGTCCAATCGAAGGATAAATGCGGTCCAGCTTTTTATAATAAAGCTAATCGTGTAAAGGAGTGTGTGATTCATGTCCATCTTACAAGCCGTTAAAATCCATAAAAGCTTCGGCAATAAACATAACAAACAAGAGGTACTTCGAGGCCTTGATATTACTATCGAAAAAGGGGAATTTGTCAGCATCATGGGACCTTCCGGCTCTGGGAAAACAACGCTGCTCAACGTGCTTTCCTCCATCGACAAAGTGAGTCATGGTTCCATTCAGATTAACAAAGCAGAAACGACGAGCATGAAAGAAAAGCAATTGGCTGAGTTTCGGAAGCATCATCTCGGCTTTATTTTTCAGGATTATAATTTGCTGGATACGCTGACTGTGAAAGAAAACATCCTGCTTCCGTTATCGATTACGAAGATATCCAAGACAGAAGCTAACCAGAAGTTTCATGACCTTGCGACAGAGCTCGGTATTTATGAGCTGAAGGATAAGTATCCGAACGAAATATCCGGTGGGCAGAAACAGCGAACGTCCGCTGCTAGAGCGTTCATTCATGATCCTGATATTATTTTCGCAGATGAACCTACGGGTGCACTCGATTCCAAATCGGCGTCAGACTTGCTGAATAAACTCAGTGAAATGAATGTCAGTCGTCAAGCGAGCATTGTGATGGTCACGCATGACCCGGTTGCCGCTAGCTACAGCAGCAGAGTGATCTTCATTAAAGACGGGCAGATTTATTCCCAAATCTATAAAGGGCAAGAGACGAGACAAGCCTTCTTTCAAGACATTATGAAGACCCAAGGCGTCCTTGGCGGTGTGCAATATGAGTATTAATCAGCTCATCCTCCAAAACCTGAAGGCCAATATCAAGCATTACTACTTGTATGTGTTCGCATTAATGTTCAGCGTTGCGCTCTATTTCGCTTTTGTCACGTTGCAGTACGACCCTGCGCTAGATGCAGCCAAGGGGACTATTAAAGGAGCCGCTGCGCTGAAATCTGCATCGATCCTGCTTATCGCCATTGTTGCTATCTTCAACTTATATGCCAATAACATTTTCGTGAAAAGACGCAGTAAAGAAATCGGTCTTCTGCAGCTTATCGGCATGACGAAAGGACGAATCTTTCGCATCCTTAGTACCGAGAATTTCATCCTTTACTTCGGCTCGCTAGTCGTTGGGACGTTTATCGGATTCTCCGTGTCTAAGCTCTTTCTGATGATCCTATTCAGAATTACTGGGGTTAAAGCAATTGCAACGCTCCACTTTTCGGTACAAGCGTTCATCCAAACAATTGTTGTTTTCAGTGCGGTCTACTTTTTTATTCTAATGGTCAATTATTTTTTTATTCAAAAGCAGACGATTCTTTCATTGTTCCATGTGGCCACCTCCACCGAAGCCAAAGTGAAGCAAATGTCAAACGCAGAAGCGATCCTTGGATTCATTGGCATATGTCTCGTTCTAATAGGCTACTATGTATCTTCTAGATTGTTTTCAGGCAGCATTGCGTCAGTAGCAGGATTATTGAGCAGCATGCTGTTAATTCTTGCCTCGGTGATCATCGGTACTTATCTGTTCTATAAAGGGTCTGTGCGCTTGATTTTAAATCTCGTCCGTAAAAAGAAAAACGGCTATTTGAACGTGCAAGAGGTGCTTTCCCTCGGTTCCATCATGTATCGGATGAAATCCAATGCGTTGCTTTTGATGGTGATTACGACGGTATCTGCCTTAGCGATTGGCTTGCTGTCCTTGAGCTATATTACGTACTATTCTGCTGAAAAAACAGCCGAAATGAACATTCCTGCTCACTTTGCAGTGACGGAACGTCAATATGCTGAGCGCTTTACGAAAGCCTTAGATGAGAGTGGCATTGAACACCGCGATACAACGATTGAGGTTATTCAAATCAAGGCTGATCTTAGCCAAGTGCTGAAAACGAAAAGTGAACTTTATATGAGCCCAGATGCCAATCAGGTGGCCGTTATTAGCGATACCGCTGCAGGATCCATCGACTTGAAGGCGGACCAAGCCTTTTTTACCGGGGCTAACGATGAAATGCAAAAATTTCTTCAGTTCAAAACGAACAGCCCGCTTCAACTAAGCAGCCAGCATATCACCATCCCGCTAACGTATATCGGCATCGAGGAACGCTCCTACATTACAAGGCGCTTCTCGATGGGCAGCCTGCCTGTTGCTGTCGTAGACGATTCAGTTTTCCAGCGTCTAAAACAAGATCTCGACCCTCGAATTCAAGGAACCTCATCGCTGTATCTCGGTATTGATATCGTAGATGAGAAGGAATGTGAGAAAGCGAATCAACTTTTTCATGAAGTCGAATTTAATGAACGAGCCTCCCGTGATTCTCGCCAAGATATGGCTAGTGAAGCGAAAAATCGCATGGGATTGACCATGTTCATCGTCGGCTTCCTAGGACTCACCTTCCTGATCACGTCGGGCTGCATTCTTTACTTCAAGCAAATGGATGAGAGTGAAGAGGAACAGTCTTCGTATACGATTCTACGAAAGCTTGGTTTTACCCAAGGCGATCTGTTAAAGGGGATTAAGGTTAAACAGCTATTTAATTTTGGCATTCCCTTAGTCGTGGGACTGCTTCACAGCTACTTCGCCGTTCAATCGGGATGGTTCTTGTTTGGAACGGAGCTGTGGACGCCGATGATGATCGTTATGGGGCTGTACACGGCACTCTACTCGGTCTTCGGCGTGCTCTCTGTCCAGCATTATCGGAAGGTGATTAAGCGGGCATTGTGAATATGCACCTAACATGAAGTGTTCCTTAAGGCTGTCCCAAGTAGATTCTTCTACTTGAGGAGAGCCTTTTCCCTATTTAAATGTACCTAACGCATCTTAGTTCCCCTTCTCTAAACAAAAAGAAGCCTACAGACCAGCTGTAGACTTCCCTTCAATCTCCTATGTAAATCTCACACTTACGTTACTTTACTCACAATTTTCATAACCGCATCGCGGGTCAACTTGTTGCCGCCAGCAGCAAGCAGATTAACCGTAGCATGCGCTAGCGCTAATGGAACCTTGCAAAACTTCAACGCTGGACCCTGCTTCAGATCGGCGATATAGCTATCCGCCAGTTGCAGATTGCGACGCGTGTATTGCTGCATTTCCTTGAATCCCCAACCATCCGGGAAAAAGTTCACGCCGCGCTTCGCATCCTCCAATTTATTGCGGAGAATATTCACCGCCTGCAGTCCTCTGCCGAAGGCAATAGCTTTATCACGATCGGATTGTGTACCATCATGCCACAGCCACAGATCGGACAGCATCTCGCCAACCATACCAGCTACGCTATACGTATAGCGATCCAAATCCTCTTCCGTATGGATGTTCCAACCATTTTGAACCCATTCTGACATTTCCAATGACATTTTCGCAATATACTGCTCAATGATTGGCATTGCAGTGGGTGGACAGAGTGCTAGCCATTCATCCAGTCGCATCGAGACTTCCGGCAAAACCTCCCGATGAGGCGCTAACAAGCTCTGTATCGAGCCCTTAATATCGGAGGATTGGAAAGCTTCATACACCCCGGATAAAAGCTCTATTTTCAACGGGTCCGCGAGATCCTCATGATCCTCGATTTCATCGATGGCCCGCATACATAAATAGGCAGATGTGACCGCCTCTTTTAATCCGAAGTCCAAGTTGCTGATCGGGATATAAAAGGTTCGGCTCGTTTCTTTCAACATCAGCATTGCATCATTCAGCATATCGGTATTAATGGTAATTACCTCCAAGTATTAACGTACCTTTTCGTCTAGTAATATTGTAATCTCATGATAACATACTTTATGAAAGTTAATCCAAAGCAAACAACCAATAGTTGTCCAAACTGCGCTTCATTACACAAAAGTGTCAAACTTTCAGAGCTCTAATTGTCATATGTATCTTACTAGTCACAGACTAAATAATGACACCCTTTTCTGGATATTATGTCCAAATTACAAAGAAATAAAATAATTCGCTCAAATTCCATCCTCGGTTTATACAAAAAAAGCCACCGATTCCTCCTATCGGCAGCCTGCTTTTACGTATTATTGCTCGTTCGAGCATCCAAGATATAGTCGACACGATCCTCACAGGACGAAATGAAGTCAGGTGCCCCATCCTCCGACATGCCACATACAGATAGCCAATAGCCTTCTACTGGAAGCTGTTCGTTAAGAATTTCTTGGACGTGATCCTTGACTATGCGGTATTTCATTGGATCCTTCATGGCGTAATTAACACGTGTGCCACTCATATGGACCCTCATTTGGCGTATCGGATCGTCGTTGTTTGGTACAAGTACTGTCAAATCCATTTCATCCAATCGCTCAAAAAAATAGCTTGCTGCAATCGAACGATCATATTGAATCCATGGGCCATCTAGCTTGTGCTGCTTAACAATCGCTTTACTCGCTGCACGGTCATAATCAACATAATAATAAATGAAATCATCCTTGCTACGTCCCACTACTTCGTAAGATAGCTTTTGAAATTCCCCCTGCTTGTTATAAAACAGATGAAAATCTTCCAGCTTTGCTTGTTCATCCATCTCCAGCTTTGAGGCAATCTCTTGCCAGTGCTTGGCGTAGTTATGCTCGCTCATCAGTGAGATATTCACCGGAATTCCGCGCTCTCTCTCGGTAACCAAGGTTTCAGCGATCAGATACATGAAAAATGTGAATCCGCCCATGATGATGATACCTAACGTCATTCGATAAAGTCGATTCAACATGAGACTCCCCCTCACTCATGGTTTCCCGATTGGCTACTCCATTCTGGCGCGGTACAAGCCATCTTTCCCCCGAACAGGCTCAGCCACTTTCTCCCCAGTTGGCGCCTGCCAGTCAACCCATTTATTTCGCGGAAGATCATATTTCACATATCTATTGTCATCTTGCTTTGTAAATAAGTCCGTCCCGCTAGCAAAGGTAATGCTGCCTTCTGGCGGGTTAGCGATTTCTTTTGCGGCTTTGCCTGGTTGCCACAATCTCCACCCTGAGGCTTGCAGCTGAAATTCTCCCTTTTCATATTGCTGCAGGTAGACGCCTTGGTTCGTGACGAGCCTAGCAATCCCTTTGGCGGTAAACGTTGCCCCGGAATTGCTCACAAAATCCGTGTAGGGAACGCCATCTTGTATTCGTGTCCAATAGGTGCCATCCGGCGTAGGGGTAATGGTCATATCCAATTCGGAGTATTTGCCAACCAGTACGCTTGTCGTGTAGGATTGTGTTCTTTGAGGCATAGAATCTCCTGACGCGTAGGTGATCCGTTCCAATTGGCTCGTTTCATGCCGGTTCTCATAGGCCAAAAGGTGAAGCAACCCTCTCGTCGTATCATACGAAGCATAATTGATATTATGATCCTCTTGAGGATCAGCTGTATGAAGAATCCGCTTCTCACCTTTCTCAATATCATAGGCATACACGCCATAGTAGGACGCATAAATGAGCGTCTTCGCATCCATCCATTGGATGGGCTGCTGATCTGGCTCTATCGTGGAATAGAACACATTCTCAATGACAACAGGGTCCTTCCCCTTTTGCTCCAAAATAAACGAATAGCTGGTTCCGTCCCCATCTCCCATGGACCCACCAAGGCGAACAATCCCGATATAGCTTTGTTTATCCGCAGATAAAACCAATTGATCATAGAATAGATCCCTCGGGCCTCCCCCAGCCAACTCACCTGATTCGACATAGCGCCATACATGCCTCGGCATTTGTTGAACCCAGACTCCCTGGAGACCACCACCCAAGCGATTGCCGCTTACATCCACCAAGTTATCCATTCGCAGATACTGTTCCCTTATTCCATGCTCTCCGGCCCCCATATTGTCCAGTTGGACCAAGAGGTGTTTGGCATCTATCCATTTGGCTGCTAAAGGCACACCCTCTATCGTCGTAGGCAGATCATTTCGCATCTCATTAGAGAAGACTAATTCTACCGAGCTTTCCCCCTCGGGGGTACGCAGTCGTGGTCCATATTCCTGTGCCATTACCAAAAGGTGTGGAACATCGCGACCTGCGCCTGGGCTGAATGTAAAACTCACCGGTTCTTTTCGAATGAACGTCATGGCAGGCAGATCCCCAAAGCGTAGGTCGAACGATGAACTCGCATGATGAAATTGAATCCTCACCTGGTAGATGGGATTTTCACTTACTTCAATTTCCCAATCCACATCGCCGTCAACCTTAATCTGTTTTGTTAGCAACCGTCGTTCTTCTTCACTCATGTTCGCAAACGTCGCATTCACACTGACATCCTCTAGATGATACACAACTTGGAAAGGTTCCTGGGGGACATCCGTAGCCTTCCATTGCTGGAATACCCTCCCCTCAGAACTATTTCGTTCACCGAAAATAAGGCTTTGCAGCTTGCTGCGGATTGAAATTATCGAGGCAACTGGAGCAGTCGTTATCCGTGCCGAAGCTTCAGGAGAGCTCATTGGTGATGATTCGACAGGACTCTGGGTACTCTCTTCACATGCATTCAGCAGCAGCATGACACCTATAAGCAAACTACTACCTACCAATCTGATCGTCACACACACCAGTCCTATTCAAATATGATAATATTTCCCATATGAAATTAGACGTATGGAACTGACAGAAAGTTGCCGGCTGGAGCGCTACTGGGATCGGAAATGCAAAAAAGACTGCTTTCCAAGCAGCTCCTTATACATCTATACTTTTATCATAAAATCATCGTTACAATTTACACCAAGCAATCAAAGGAGGCATCTCACTTGTTATTAGCCATCGTTCTTTTCATCGCCGCGGGGCTCGCCGAAATTGGCGGAGGCTACCTAGTCTGGCTTTGGCTGCGCGAATCGAAACCACTATGGTATGGGATCGTCGGAAGCCTCATCCTCGTCTTATATGGCATCGTGCCGACCTTGCAGAGCTTTCCATCGTTTGGTCGCGTCTACGCGGCTTATGGCGGTGTTTTCATAGTTCTAGCCGTTTTATGGGGCTGGTTCGTCGACAAAAAGACACCGGATCTGTATGATTGGATCGGTGCCGCGCTATGCGTTATTGGTGTTTCCATTATGCTTTGGGCGCCTAGGAGCTAGGAAGCGAACTATTTCGATTGAAAAAGCTCGCTAATTTGCTTTACCAATTCCTCCGAGTGCAAATAATAATTCCCCGCAATCCCACCAGGAGTAAATACAAGTTTGTTTTCCTTACCTTCAAATAGGACAACCGAGTATAGAAAACCTGCCCTGCCTTCTTGATTCGGGTCTGGCGTAAGCTTCAAATGACGCACTTTACTAATCCAATCTTGAACTACTTGTTGATCATTAAATGTCTTAAGCTCCCCCGTGGAGCCGCTTCTAATTTCAATATGATCCACCTTCGAAATGTCGCCCGGGTAAAACTCTTCTAGCTGTTTCACTGTAAGGTTAGGTTTTACCGCCGTTTCTTCCTTTCCACACCCTACACATGCCAAAATAATGACCATCGTCAGCGTTAAAAGAAGCCACTTTTTACTCATTGGCCGCCCCTCCTATCCGTTCCATCCCGCACGTTGTAGGACCCCTGTGACATAGTCACTTTTGCCCTCGGAATATGCCGAACGATCATTGCCGAGCGGGGAGCACAAAGTCTCTTATTTGTTCAAAAATCCGAACCCATTCGGGATCATAATCTGCGATGATAATAGGGGAAACCATGGGAAATCCCTCCATTTTTCCGTCGAAATCACTCTGTAATTGGCTTCAAATCACTGAACTTTAGCAAAACCTCTCTACTCGTATCGAGGTAGATCACCCTAATATCTAATTCCTCTTCGTTAAGCTCGAAAGAAAGAATCATACATTTTCTACCTCGATTTTTGGTCTTTCTGGGGTTGTCTGGAGCTACTACATAAGAGCCTCCAAGACTTAGGCTTACTGTTTCATTCATATTTATCTGCTACCCTCTCATGTTGTTATTCAAAAGGACTTTCCAACAATACAACCTCATTCGTCCTTGGATTCAATTCCACCCTCCCACCGAGGGGCAGAATCAATTTCGGATCCGTATGCCCAAAGTCAAAATCAACAACAATCGGCACATGACCCGCTCCAAACTCTTTGGCAATAATATTCACCAGGATCTCTCTAAGCTCTACATTCTCAGCTGCGCTATAATCCTTCGCCCTACCTAATATGACGCCTCTAATATGTGAAAAGATACCTTGCATCCCATAATTCCGTAGCATATAGCCCACTTGCATGGGCAAGGGTTTATCTTCCGACGTTTCGAAAAACAAGATCTTATCCTGCCAGAAATCACCCTTCGGCCAGTAGATCGTCGATTTCATAAACTCTAAAACTTCGATACATCCGCCCCACAAATACCCTTGCTCAATCGATTCTCCCTGTATAAAAGTCCACCCATTCTCGTTCTCTACAAACGGCTGACACTCGCCCAATGTCTCTAGTTGGCTCCAGTCTTTATAGCCATTCGTCCACGCTTGATAGGGCGCATATCGATATGGGAATTGCTCTTCAACCAATATCGCGTTAAGATGCTCGGTAAATGCTTCAGGGAGATTTCTCAATTGCGCGAATCCCGCCATAATAGATGGGCCATAGAATGTTACCATCCCCAAATTATTTAAGTACGTTAAGAATGTCGTCGCATCCGAAAAGCCCATGATGAACTTAGGGTGATTATGTATCATTTCCGTATCTAAAAAAGGCAGAATCCTCACCGATTCATAACCACCGATCGAGGTAATGATTCCTTCTATTTCGTCATTTTCAAAACAATGATTGATATCCTGCGCACGCAGGTGTGGATACTTATACAGCTCATCTGGAGACATCCTTGCCGATGGCATCTCAACAACTTCCCAGCCAAAGACTTCTTGCAAGTGCTTCAAGCCAAGCTCATAAATATCTGGGAACAAATAGGGTAAACCGCTAGATGGTGAAATAATGGCTACTTTAGAGCCAGGCTTTAATCTTTTGGGTTTGATCATACGATCCCTCCAAGCAACAACTGCCAGACATTTTCAAAATCCTCATCCATGCTGCTCCCCACTCCCCACTCCCCACTCCTCCGCATGCGCCGGATGATGGAAGCGCGAGGTAGCCAAGAAGAGGGCTCTGGCAAGTGATTCCGAATCCCCTTGCCTGAACACTTTGCTCGCCATCCCCTGTTCGAGAATCTGTGTAAGCTGCTGAATCAAGCGATATACATGCGTGCTGATCATTTCATATTCAATGTGCGTAACATTAGCATACATGGCAAACATTTCAGTATCCTCAGCGGCGAATTTCCGCATAGTTTGAATCAATGTTACTAGCCACATACGCAAACGCTCAACGGCACTAGCGCCAGTCTCATCACTTGCAATAGCCTCCAAAGGAATCGCCACACTCGTATGCAACCACCGCGAAGTCACGGCTTCTCGCAGCGCTGCTTTGCTTTCAAAATGCCGATACAACGTCCCATGACTCACTTGCAGTACCTTGGCAATGTCCACGACGGACGTTTTGTCCGGACCATACCGCCGAAGCAATTGCTCGGCTGTATCGAGAATCTCATTTTTCGATAATGGCAACTCATTCTTCGTCATGTTATACAAACCCGCCTTATCCAATGAAGTAAGCAGCCTTTCCCGCCGCCTACTATATTACTTTATTATAAAAACGAAAATGACAACTATCAAATGACATTTTTACGATTTTGTCACTCGCGATTTTAATAAAACAATATAGCGCCCCTGCGAGACCTCCTAAAAAATCCCACATCATCCCCCGTGCAACTAAATTGAAACACTTTCCGTCTGTCTTGCCATAGAGAATCTATTAGATGAGGTGGTGGACAGATGAAAATAACACGCTATACCTTACTTGGTCTACTAAGCGCTACGCTGCTCCTAACAGGATGCTCAAGGACCGAGCTTGTACAAGAAAGATCCACGAAAGCAGTGGGGGGATCATCGCCAAAGGCGGAAAACCCAACAACGATGATGGGCTCTGCGATGGTAGACAACGGAGACAAAGCGACGAAGGTGACCTATACATTCACAAATCAGACTAATAAAACGATCACCGTCATCGGCGGAGCAAAGTATACGCTATTGAAGGATCAAACGATAGTCGAACAAGGCGCCGTTCCGATCAAGGATTATTTGGATTTACAGCGGGGACAATCCTATACGGATTCGAAGACTTTTACGAATTTACCTACAGGGGATTATCTCATCGAAGTCGAGTGGAACAAAACGAAGGTGACGGCGGCAATTAAAAGAAACTAACATCCTAATCCCCAGTTGGCTCGGCCACCAAGGTTTCTCCGTGCTTTAGCAAACGCAGCAAGCTCCGGTCATGCCCTCTCCGCTGCCAATCCGCCAGCAACCGATCGAGCGCCTCCTTAGGCGTATCATCGGCAAGCCGAAATGCTCCATAGTGCATCGGTATGAATTGCTTGGCGCCGACGTCAAGGAACGCTTGCACCGCTTCCTCTGGGGTTACGTGCTGCATCCCCATAAACCACTCCGGCTCATAGGCGCCAATCGGCATCAATGCATAGTTAATGCCCGGAAATCTCGCCCCGATCTCTCGGAACCCTTCAAAATACCCGCTATCGCCAGCGAAGTATATCACATGAGGATCCTGTTCCCCTGCTGGCAAAGACGCCGCAGTCCGCTTCATTACCCATCCGCCCCAATGCGATGTATTCGTATCGGTTAGCGTACGCCTTGTCCAATGCTGCGCTGGGACAAAGTGAAACTCCAGCTGACCAATGGTCTGACTCCCCCACCATGGCAATTCATAAACCGTGCTGAACCCCAGCTTCCGCAGCTTCGGGCCAAGCCCTTCTGGCACAAGCACGTATGGCGTTCCTCTCAGCTTTTTCAACGAACCCACATGCAGGTGATCATAATGCGCATGGGATAGCAAAATAACATCCACTGGCGGCAGCTCTTCTATAGAAAGACCAGGTGCTTCAAGCCTCTCGCTGAAACCCATCCGAGTGGCCCAGACCGGGTCGGTTACAATTGTCAAACCCGCTGCTTGCAGCAAAAAGGTTGCATGCCCGATCCAGGTAATCGTAACTTCACTCTGATTATTCTTCAGCAGCTCCTGCTGCTTATGTTCGGATTGGCCAATTCGGAAGCTCAGATCTTTGACTTTGCCCTTCCGCTCCTTTTGCCAGCGACGTACTTCTTTCCACGTTTTCGTCGTTGCCTTTGGATCCATATTGCTGTACCGCTGCCGTGTCATACGTTCATCCCCATTCATCTTCTAACCTTTTATATGTGTTATAACAAATCTTCAGCTCTTGCAAAACTACTCATCTTTAGTATAACAAATGACATCAGGGTATTGAACTTTTTGCCATTGCTTTCGGCATCACGTATTTAAGTGCCATCCCTAGAGGCCTGTTTATACCGGATCCTATATGTTATATTAACCCACACGTTTATTTACATTTTCACAATTCACCTACCTCTTTTAATGAAAAACACAATCCATCTGCCAGATCATTGACTCTTTTAAGAGAACAGACCTATAATTCAGTTAACAAAACGAAATTACGTTAGATTACCTTACACAAAAGAGGTGCAGCGGTATGGAGCCCGATTTGATCATCGCATGCTTCTCCAACCCCCACTTCGGCACCTTGATGGATGTCGGCATACGGGATGGGAAAATTATATCCCTTCAAGAGCATCTCCCTAATGACCCTAACGCTCTCAGCGCTGGTCAACGTATAGAAGCCAATGGGCGAGTCCTTCTCCCTGGTTTGATAGAACCGCATATTCATCTCGATAAAGCCTTTCTTCTGAATCAAATGACGAAGGACGCCTGCTCCATTGAGCAAGCAATCGCCTCCACCTTGGAGTTGAAACGCTCCTTCACCAAAACAGATATCGAAGCTCGTTCGATTCAAGTGATCCAACAAGCTATTGCTCATGGTGTGACTCACATGCGATGTCACGTTGAAATCGATCCCATCGTCGGCCTCATCGGCCTCGAAGTGATGCTTGATTTGAAAAAGTACTACAGTGACCAAGTCACCCTGCAGATCGTCGCCTTCCCTCAAGAAGGCATTGCCCAGCAGCCTGGTACTGAGGAGCTGCTTAAGGAAGCCCTTCAACTTGGTGCCGACGTCGTCGGCGGCATTACCTATCAGGATGAGGATCTGCACGCGCATCTCAGTACCGTTTTCAACCTAGCTCGCGCCTTCAACAAGCCCTTGGACTTACACGTCGATTTCTCCGATAATCCGGCTATGCTAGCCATTCTCACTATCATCCGTATGACGCACGAATATGGCATGCAGGGGCGCGTAAGCGTCGGACACCTCACTTCACTCGGTTCACTCCCTTATGAAGAAGCCAAAGCCATCTGCACAGCCATTGCGGAAGCCGGCATTCACGTCATGTCCTTGCCAGTAACCGACTTGTATCTGAACGGACGTGGGGATGACCATCGTCACCGACGGGGACTTACCCCAGTGACTCTCCTACTAGAGCAGGGCGCCAATGTTATTTATGGCAGCAATAATATCCAAAATCCTTTTACACCCTTTGGCACAGCAGATCCCCTGGACACAGGCATGCTCCTTGCACAAACCGCGTATATGGGCTCCAAGCAAGATGTCATCACGCTCATGGAGATGGCGACGACCCGCGCGGCGAAGGCACTCGAGCTTGAGAATTACGGACTGTATATCGGAGCCGATGCCGATCTCGTTTTATTCGAGGCAGCAAGCTTGCGCAGCGCCTTTTACGAACGTGCACCCAGACGCTATGTCTGGAAGCGAGGACAGCTGGTAGCTTCAACTGTGAAACAGACTACCTTTTACACTGAGAAAATCAGCTTCTAATGAGGGAAAGGCGGGATTAGATGCACCTGACCGTTGAAGAAGCGTTAACCATTTACCCTTTGTCACGTGCCAAATTAGTCGCTGGAGAGAAAGGTTTGTCCCGCATTTTACGATCCGTCAATGTCATGGACGCTCCTGATGCCGGCGATTGGATCAAATCCGGTGAGATGCTGTTTACAACCGCTTTTGTCATGAAAGATCACTTGGATATGGCCCTTTCCACCTTACGGATGCTGGATGAACGAGGCGGTGCAGGACTGGGGATCAAAGTAGGGCGCTATTGGGATCAAATTCCGCAGGAGTTGTACGACGAGGCGAATCGGCTTGAAATGCCAATCCTGGAGCTGCCTTTCGAATTCACTTTCTCCGATCAAATGGATGCCCTGTTCAACGCCGAACACACGAAGACGACCAAGAAGCTGCAAACTGTCCTAGAAAAGCAAAAGCAGCTCATGCAATTCGCACTGCGCAATAAGGAATCTTCAGATATTTTCCATATGATTTCAGGCATCCTGGGGCAGCCTATCGCCGTGTTCGGTCAAGGGGGCAACGTCCTCTTCCATAACACCTCGTGGTCAGAAGATGTCATCCTGCACCAATGGCCATGGACGAAGTCGCCGCAGTGGGAAGGCTTCGGAGACACCAGATGCTTCCGCATCCCGCTGATGGATGCACTTGGCTGCACAGGCTTTTTCAAAGTATATGTGAACTCACCCTTGATGCTAAAGGAAGAAGAGGCCTTGTTTCACCAAGCCGCGGAAATCTTAACCTATCATCTCGGTCTCGATATTCAAAAAGGCAAAGACCCCTCGCGCCAGCACGCGCTAAGTCAAGTGTTTACAGATTTTTTCCAGCGGGAACTGACCTTTCACGATTTCATGAAGAACTGCAAAAGCTATCATCTCACCGTTATTTCCACCACCTATCAATGCGTGCTCACAACGATACCATCCGAACAACCTGGTGCAACTAGGCTCCTCAATGAGGTTCGCCAGTTGTTGATCTATCACCCGCAGCTGCAGCACTATGAGTCAGAGCACTTCTATTTGGCTGATGGGCTGTTCTCTATCTTCGCCCTTCCTGATGAACAAACTTTTCATAAAAAAGATTTCCTAGCTTCGCTGAACACCTGCATTTCCGGTCTAACTGCAAGAACGTCTAACACCGGCTTCCATTGCTGGGCCAGTCGCGTGAAGGCTCAGCCTGAACACATATTCAATGCATACAATGAGTGCTTGGAAACGCACCATGCCGCTGAGCGTCTTCGCATGAGCCAAACCGTGCTGCATCACGATTCCATTGAGCTGTTCTCTCTGTTCCAGCATCTTTCCGCGGAAGCCATGCTTAGCTACTATACTTACGTGTTGGAGCCCATATATGGCAAGAACAAACAGGTCGATCCCGAGCTCGCGTTAACCCTCGAAGTTTACTTCGAGTATGACGGGTCTATTAATGAAACGAGCCGCTATCTATTCGTCCATCGCAACACAGTTTCGTACCGTTTGGAGAAAATTGCGGACTTATTACAGATGGATTTTAAAAAGATGAGTGATTTATTGCGATTGAAGTTAGCCTTCCTCTTCCGAAATTATTTGAAATAGAAGCAAATAGGCAGAAAAATAATCTGGTCATATATGTTCACTTGCAAGGTAAAGGAGTTATCACGATGGGACAATGGCTACGTAACGTTCTTGTAAACGGCTCTCTACATAACCTTCTATTGGAGCAAGGCGTTATCGCCGAGATCGTACCTGCTGCTAATTGGGAGGAGAACCCCTCTTGGGACGCACAAGGCATGCTCATGCTGCCTACATTTAAGGATTATCATGTGCATTTGGATAAGGCCTTCCCTGATGATCAATGGATTTCTCGCAACAACGTCCGTTCCTTATATGATCAATTTCAAATGGAGAAAGATCTGCTAGCTCCCCTCAAAAGTAGCCAAAAGGAACGGGCCCGTGGCATTCTGCAGCAAATGCTGGCCTTCGGAACGACCCGCCTCCGCGTACATGTCGACATCGATCCAGAGATCGGTTTATCCCATCTCGCCATGGTGCGGGAGCTGCAAGAGGAATTCTTAGGGACGTTAACGATCGAGATCGTCGCCTTCCCACAGCAGGGACTGATTCGTTCACAATCGATTAACCTCATTAAACAAGCCCTTCAGGAGGGTGCCACGATTGTCGGTGGCGTTGATCCGGCCGGTGTAGACCGCGATATCGAGGCTTGCTTGAGCGCCATCTTCGACATGAGCGTCACCTACGACGCCGAAGTTGATATACACCTGCACGACCCTGGGCATCTCGGACTCTTCACCTTGGAGCGCATCATGGACTACACCGAGCAGACGGGTAAAATCGGTAAAGTCGCCGTCAGTCACGCCTACTGCTTAGGCGAGGTATCCGAAAGCGAATCCCTTGCGATAGGGGAGCGCTTGGCTGCACTCGATGTCGCCATCATCACCAGCGTGCCGATCGACTCCGCGATGCCTCGCGTCGCGCAATTGCGAGCAGCAGGCGTGCGCGTATATCTGGGCTCGGATCACACCGGGCTGGACGCATGGACACCCTTCGGCTTCACCGATCAACTCATGCGTGCCCGAAGGATGGCGGATATGTACCGTTGGAATGACGATGAGCGACTACGCTCCGTCTATCCTCACCTTGGCTCTACCGCAGGCGTATTTAAAATCGGCGACCCTGCCGACTTCATCCTTCTGTCTGCGGTCAATGCTGAGCATGCCGCAGCCACCGCCCCTCCACGTGAGGTCGTTAGTGTTCGTGGCGTTCCTGTTGCTGGCAGACAGCTGCAGAGCGCTTGGAAGATATGAGCAAACTAGACACAAACAATTAAAGGGAATGGGGAGATTTCGAATGACATTTCTGGGGAAAACAAAGGTAGGTACAGCCGCAATTGCAACAATCCTTCTACTCTCTGCTTGTGGAGCGAGCACACCAACATCTTCAGTGACAACTGCAGCATCAACGGCAGCGCCAAGCTCGAAGACACCGGACAAAGTCACGCAAGCCATGAGCTGGTTTGCACAACCAGAAATGGGTGGGCACTACGCAGCGCAACTGGCGAAAATCTATGAGAAGGCTGGCATCGACATTACGCTTCAACAAGGTGGACCTCAAGTTTCCAACGTTCAACTCGTTGCTGGCGGCAAGGTACAATTCGCGATGGCTAATGCCGATGAAGTCGTTCTCGCCCGCAAAGAAGGCATCCCAGTCAAAGTCATCTATGCCAACTTGCAAACGAACCCTCAGAACTTAATCTTCCACAAGGATTCCGGCATCAAAAAAATCGAAGACCTCAACGGACGCAAAGTGTACACCGCCGTCGGCTTCCCGTTCTGGCAGTACATCAGCTACAAATACAAGCTCGACAAAGTGCAAATCCAGAACTACACTGGCTCTCTAGCTGGCTTTTCCGCTGACAAAGACTCCATCACCCAAGGCTTCGCCACCAACGAGCCCTACGTTCTGAAAAAACAAGGCGTCAACGTCGACTGGTTCCTGAACGCAGACCTTGGCTACAACCCTTACGGCAACGTCGTTATTGCCACAGATGACTTCATCAAAAAGAATCCAGACTTGATTAAGCGCTATATCAAAGCCACCAGCGAAGGCTGGGACTACTACTATGCGCACGGCGACGAAGTTAACAATGCTCTTAATGGCGTTAACAAAGACTACGACGTCGACCATCTGAAGGATGCGCAAGCCGTTGCCAAAGACTTCATCTTCGGCGGCGATGCCAAAGCCCACGGCGTTGGCTACATGTCCGACGAACGTTGGAAAACACTCGTCAGCCAAATGAAAGAGGCCGGCATGATCAAGGAAGATATTCCGGTGAAGGATTTGTATACAAATGAGTTTTTACCAGCGAAGTAGAAATTACATGAGCCTGCTTACAATGAAAAAAGACCACCTTTGAGTGGTCTTTTTCTTTGTAAGCGGGCGGCGGGAATACTCCAAATCGGATTATAAGGCTTCCTACGGGAGCAACTAGTGGTATATTTGGACGCTCGTCCTACTAAGCCTATTCTCAGATGTATTCACGGACGGTCGAACCCTCCGCGGGCTCTCTTCACTGCTTATACAAAGAAAGGACCACCCGAGGGTGGTCCTTTCTTTGTAAGCGGGCGGCGGGAATCGAACCCGCGCGATCAGCTTGGAAGGCTGAAGTTCTACCATTAAACTACGCCCGCGTAGTTCATATAAAGCATTGATGGCGCGCCCTGAGAGATTCGAACTCCCGACCTTTTGATTCGTAGTCAAATACTCTATCCAGCTGAGCTAAGGGCGCATCTAAGTTGTTGTTAATGCCGAAGACCAGACTTGAACTGGTACGGTAGTCACCTACCGCAGGATTTTAAGTCCTGTGCGTCTGCCGATTCCGCCACTCCGGCTTGTATATAAAGGCGCTACCCAGATTCGAACTGGGGGTAAAGCTTTTGCAGAGCTCTGCCTTACCACTTGGCTATAGCGCCGAATTCTATATCTTTACCCATAAAATGGCGGAGCTGACGGGATTCGAACCCGCGGTCTCCTGCGTGACAGGCAGGCATGTTAGGCCACTACACCACAGCTCCGTGTACATAAATGGTGGAGGCTGACGGGATCGAACCGCCGACCCTCTGCTTGTAAGGCAGATGCTCTCCCAGCTGAGCTAAGCCTCCATGGGATAATTCTTTGGGGCCCACGCAAAGTAATCGGATTACGCTTCGACAGCATTTCGTCACTTTGTGGGGAAGTTTAGTGGTGACCCGTAGGGGACTCGAACCCCTGTTACCTCCGTGAAAGGGAGGTGTCTTAACCACTTGACCAACGGGCCTAGAAAAGAATGGCTCCCCGAACAGGACTCGAACCTGTGACAACTCGATTAACAGTCGAGTGCTCTACCAACTGAGCTATCAGGGAATAATGGTGGAGCCAAGCGGGATCGAACCGCTGACCTCCTGCTTGCAAGGCAGGCGCTCTCCCAGCTGAGCTATGGCCCCAGACAAAAAAAATACCCGTTAGGGTAACTGCTTGGCAACGTTCTACTCTCCCAGAACCCTGCGGTTCAAGTACCATCGACGCTGGAAGGCTTAACGGTCGTGTTCGAGATGGGAACGCGTGGGTCCCTTCCGCCAT
>NZ_JCAUAV010000005.1:0-390158 GCF_059692115.1 Paenibacillus sp. J31R30
GCGAGAAAACCAGTTATCCGGTCTTAGCTATCGTTTCCGATAGTTATCCCAGTCTTAAAGGCAGGTTACCTACGTGTTACTCACCCGTCCGCCGCTAGCTTACCCCGAAGGGTAAACCCGCTCGACTTGCATGTATTAGGCACGCCGCCAGCGTTCGTCCTGAGCCAGGATCAAACTCTCCATAATAGAAAGATGACTTGCTCATTTGAAGCTAGCGAGATTTTGCAATCTCTTTTATAGTCGATTGCTCGACTGTGCTTACTCACTCGTTGTTCAGTTTTCAAAGATCAATTGGCTTGTCCTACCCGATCTCTCTCGAAAGCCGGAAGATCAATATACCATAGTTACTTTTGTTTTGCAACTTGTTTTTCTCAAGTTACTTTTGTATTTCCGCATGTCTCAGCGGCAACTTTTATAAGATAACACAGATGCCGCAACAGAGTCAACCCAAATACAGATGTATTATTTTTACATTTAAAGTAAAGCCAATTTCACTCCAACCAACAGCATAACGCCAGGGATCCCTAATAGGGTAGCCGTCCCTAAGGTTGCCGTATTAATAGGCAATTCTACATGTGTATACGTGCTCAGTAGATTTATTATGTATAACAGAAATGCTGCAACTACCACATTTAAACCTAGAGACGCTACTAGTCTGCCACCACCGCGGCTGCGGAATACAATTAACACCAACATGAGAGAGGAGAGTATTAACACCCCCCAAATAGCATATTTAAGAATCACGTTCTACACCTCCATTAGACGATCGCTGTCAATCATGCTTATCCCTAGCTTCTTAGCCTGTTTAATGAGCATTTCAAATCTCTTCTCTGCCGCTTCCATTGCATAAATCGTATAGTCGATCTGATCCTTGTCCACTGCGAAGTCAAAGTGAGCTTGTGCCGCTACCCAAGTCTGGTGTGCAGAACGTATCTCTTGAATCAACATAATCTTGTCCCTTTTCAGTTCTTCCTGAACAGTCTTCGCTCGCGGACTCTTAAATCCACGCATGCCTAATAGAGCCGGTTTCATAGGGCAAACCTCCATTCCTCCCACAATTGGGTTAATTCATACATATGGGGATTATGGAATTTTCAGAACTTGTACCGCTCTTTTTCTAGACAAAAAAAAGAGAGCTTCGCAGCTCTCCTTATCATGTATGCTTTTATAATTCCCTGCGACCTTCCATTGCCTTGGATAAGGTTACCTCATCCGCATATTCCAAATCGCCGCCTACCGGCAAGCCATGAGCAATACGAGTAACACGCAACCCAAAGGGTTTGATTAGTCTCGATAAATACATCGCTGTGGCCTCACCCTCAATGTTGGGATTGGTCGCCAGAATTAATTCCTGCACCGTTTCATCACCCAAACGCTTGAGCAATTCCGCAATATGAATTTGATCTGGACCTATTCCCTCCATCGGAGATATCGCACCATGCAGCACATGATAATAGCCTTCAAATTCTTTGGTTCGCTCTAGCGCAACCAAGTCCTTCGGCTCCTGCACGACACAGATGACGGAATTATCACGACTTTTATCCTGACAAATCCGACAAGGATCCACATCCGTAATATTGCAACAGATGGAGCAATAATGCAGGTTCCGCTTTACATTAACAAGCGACTTGGCAAAGTCGATCACGTCTTCTTCTTTCATACGAAGGACATGAAAAGCTAAGCGTCCCGCTGTCTTAGGACCTACCCCCGGCAATCGGGAGAAGGCATCGATTAACTTCGCTATCGGTTCGGGGTAATACAAAGGAAGTACTCCTTCATGGTACAGAATCGTTGGTTCTTGGCTATCTTAGAACAATCCAGGGATATTCATACCGCCTGTGAATTTGCCCATATCTTTGTTAGCGATTTCTTCTGCTTTGGACATTGCATCATTAACAGCAGTCAGAACTAGATCTTGCAGCATTTCAACATCCTCTGGGTCAACCGCTTCTGGTTTGATCGTGATGCTTTGTACTTTCTTGTGTCCGTTAATGATACAAGTTACTACACCGCCGCCAGCTGTTCCTTCAATCATTTTCGTGCCTAGCTCTTCTTGTGCCTTCATCATTTGCTCTTGCATTTTCTTCACTTGCTTCATCATTTGGTTCATGTTATTCATAATAGATCGCTCCCTTATCGTTAGTCTTCTTTAATAGTTACTAGGTTTTCACCAAACAATTGGATGGCTTCAGATATCCATTCCTCTTTGACCGCGTTGCCGCGACCATCCTCAGCCACTAATTCCATCTCTTCAGGCGGGGCGTGCGTTGCTTCATTCTTCGCATCATCCCATTCCTTACGCATCAAGGTTAACAAACGCATCGGCTTACCAAAGACAGAGGAAAGAACTTGTTCAATAATGACTTTATTCTCTGGCTTCTCTGTTGTATTGCGATGCATGTCATTCTTGAATGCAACAAGTACAACATCATCTAGCATGGCTACCAGATCACCATTAACAAACCAAGCATGAACGGTAATTTTCTTCTCTTTGACATCACCTAATACTTGACTCCACTTCAGAAGTGCGTTCTTCGTCTCTGGACCTTCGGAGGCTTTCAAATAAGGGTCCAGCTTAAGCCCCGACTTCTTGGATGGTGCCGAGGCAACGGCCACCTTCGCCGCAGGCGCTTGCTTAGAGCTATCACCCGAAGCAACTGTCACTCCCGATTTTACCAGTTGTGCTAGCTGATCTTCAAGTTGTTTCATTCTTTGGCTCATCTGAGCGATAAGATCACCTTGCGGAGCGCGTCCTCCTGCTTCCTCCAAGGAACGAACAACCGAGCTGCCTTCTGTCCCGCGATGGCCGCCACTTATTTTCATAATCGAAATTTCAAGTAAAGTTTGCGGCTGTACCGAGTATTTCATCTCACTCTGATAATGGTTCAGCGTTTCAATCATACTCATCATCTCACTAGGCGTGAAGTGACTCGCAATTTCTTTGAGCTCCGCCATATCAAATACGCGCTCGGAGATCACAGGTGAATTCGGCACCATGCGCACCATCAGCAAATCGCGGAAATAGTGAATCAAATTCTCGATACACTTGTCTGCGCTTTTCCCCTCTTGCATGAAAGTATCAATTAACTCTAGAGCAGCCCCTAGATTCTGTTCCTTGATATACGTGACCAGTCTCTTAAATTGGTCCGAAGCTATACCGCCTGTGATCGACAAAATATCTGCGAGTTGGATTTCTCCCGTAGCAAATGACGCCGCCTGATCCAGCAGACTTAACGCATCCCGCATCCCGCCATCCGATAATCTTGCTATATAGTGAAGAGCTTCTTTATCAATCGAAATTCGCTCTTGATCACAAACATACTGTAGACGCCCCACCTCATCCTCCATGGAAACGCGACGGAAGTCGAAGCGCTGACAGCGTGAAATAATCGTTGCGGGAATCTTGTGAGGCTCCGTTGTCGCCAAAATAAACATCACGTGCGCCGGCGGCTCTTCCAGTGTCTTCAATAAAGCATTGAACGCTTCTGTCGTCAGCATATGCACTTCATCGATAATGTACACTTTTTGCCTGACTTCGGTCGGTGCGTATTTAACTTTATCTCGGATATCACGAATTTCTTCCACACCACGGTTGGAAGCAGCATCAATCTCGACTACGTCCATTACAGCGCCTTCTGTGATACGTTCACAGGCAGAGCATTGATTGCACGGCTCTTCAGAGGGTCCGTTTAAGCAGTTGATGGCTTTGGCTAATATTTTGGCTGTACTTGTTTTACCCGTTCCACGGGGTCCGTTAAACAAATAAGCATGGGTTAGGCGATTTTCACGCAAAGAGTTCTGCAGTGTCTGTGTGATATGCCTCTGTCCGACAACATCACGAAACGTCTGCGACCTCCACGTACGATACAAAGCAATGTGTGCCATAGTGTTCCTCTCCAATAATCCCTGCGTGGATTGACTGTATCTATTATACTATAACGCTTCGAGGGATGAAATAGAGGATCACGTATAGGGAATCGTTATGGTAAATGTCGTTCCAAAGCCTTTGGAGGATACACGAATCGTCCCGCCCATATCATGAATGATCCGTTGACAGACAGAAAGTCCGAGTCCAGTGCCCGTATCCTTTGTGGTAAAGAAGGGATCGAAAATTTTATCAATGACGAACATTGGAATTCCTGAGCCCGTGTCATGAATATCCACACACACATTTCGCTCACTTGTGTCGACACGCTCCGAAATCGCTAATACCCCGCCATCAGGCATGGCTTCGATCCCATTTTTACATACATTTAAGAATACTTGCTTCAATAACTCATTATCCGCAATCACTTCAGGGAGGTGGGAAGAAGCGTCGTAGTGGAGCTGAACATTATAGAGGATCGCTTCATTATGAATAACCGGCACGATACCACGCAGCACCTCCGTAACGTGAATACGTTCGTAGGCAACATGTTTCGGCTTACTCAGCATTAGAAACTCGTTCACCAGCGCATTAATCCGATCAATCTCGCCCAGCATCACATCGGTAAAGTTCTGTTCCTTATCCATTCCACGATCACCGAATGTGCGTCGCAGCATCTGTAAAAAGCCCTTGATTGAGGTTAAAGGATTGCGGATTTCATGCGCCGTACCTGCGGCAATTTGTCCGATCATCGCAAGACGATCACTTCTTTGAACCATTTGTTCCAAAGAGCGCATATTGGTAACATCTTTGAAAATAATGTAGGCTCCCACGATAGTCCCTTGACTATCCTTCAACACATTAGAATCGAGAAGCAAGTCAAACCGTTCTTCATTATTCGTCCATGAAACGGCATGATTGCGAACAATCGCCCCATTTAAAATGGTTCGCTGCACAAGCCGATGCTGACTAGGCACCGTGGCAAAAATCTCATCCAACGACTTATTGAGAATATGTTCTTTCTCCATCGCTAGCATTTGACAGGCCCGATCACTGATATCGGCAAGTCGATAATCCATATTAATTAATAACACGCCTAAATTGATATCTTTTAGAAAGGCATCCGAAAAGCGTTGCAGCAAGTTTAACGTTTGGCCTTCTTCTTTATTTTTCAAAGACAATAGATATATACATGTATTCGCGTGAGTAAGTTTGAGCATCGAGAATTGAAAGTAGATCATTCCCCCGTTCTTACCAAGGAGAAAACCATGGGGCCACTCACCTACATCCATCTCACTTTTAAAATAAAACTCATACAACTCACGTAAGGAAGCCTTCACTTTAAAAAACTGAGAGAACGCAACACCTGTAATTTCATCTGCTGAATAGCCTGAAACTTTTAAGAGCTGATCCGTGGCAAGAAGAAGCTTCTCATCCTCATCAACCATCAGCATACCTGTTTGTAAACTATGATTGAATAACTTCCGTAATTCGTCTATCGATACCGTGTACATTTGAGGCGAATGAATGGGCATGTCAACAGCTCCTTCACTATCTCTTATCGAACGATCTTCGAGCGGCATCAGCACTTGTGTTGTGTAATTATTCTCTTTAAAGTCATTTTTTTCCTTCTACGGATAAAAGAAAAAACGCCCTGCATTCTGGGCGTTTGGTTATGTGTTCTTACATCTACGGTATGATTACACCGTGCACCTGTTATTGATAAAGTGATACAAGCGAACTCTTATCGTTGGCTCAAATCAGGCAGCCCCTCGGCACATGAAACATCTCACTTACGGCTGCTTCCTTCCAGACCTGACCGGGTTCATGAGCATCCATTGCGAAGGACCCAACTCTCAACACCACGTGTAAGAGCCAGACCTCACATCACAGTACCGCTAACAGGAATTCAACCTCGCTACAGCGGATTGCGAGTTACAGGGCACCGCTACCTCCCCGTCTAGCACAGTAAAAATAGTATATCTGATTCACTGCCAAATAGCAACCTGAGGGGAAAAAGTACCATATATAGGGATCTTTAGCGTTAGCTAAAGTCTCTCTGCTTTGGGATCTTTAGCGTTAGCTAAAGTCTCTCTGCTTTGGGATCTTTAGCGTTAGCTAAAGTCTCTCTGCTTTGGGATCTTTAGCGTTAGCTAAAGTCTCTCTGACTAACGAACCATTCTGACCTGTATTTTATACCGTGGCATGTTCGTTTCCAAAGCCATTTGCGCTTGCGAGCGCAGCTCTTCAACCTGGGCTGCAGTCAACGAAGCATTCGGTTGTATGCGCACGTTGGCCGAAGGCCCATTGATGGCAATATTGGTCTTCTCAATGCCTGACAGCTGAGCAAGCACGGCCTTCATGAGATTCGTATCATCCTCGTAATGATGATACGTAGGGTTCAACGGATTATTCGGGTTCACACTCGTGATGCCCAGCATGCCGTCTTGCTTATAATTCTGAACTTTATACGTAGAGTTGTCATTCGTTTTCTTGTTGTTCCCCGTCCACATGCCACAGCCTACTAAACTCGCTATCAGGAAAGCCGCTCCTGTTAGCTTAACTAGACCTTTGAACATAAAAACACCTCCCATTGGACTCTAAGCCTAAACTTAGGATGACCAAGGGAGGTTGTCTTATGCTGATTGGCAATCAAGCAAATGATACCAATTAGATTCCGTATTTCTTTTTGAACTTGTCGACACGGCCGCCTACATCGATAAACTTTTGTTTACCAGTGTAGAAAGGATGGCAATTCGAGCAAATCTCAACACGAAGATTTGGCTTGATTGAACCCGTTTCGAACACGTTACCACAAGCGCAAGTCACTGTGGTTGCATGATAAGTAGGATGAATTCCTGCTTTCATTTGGTTCACCTCTTTCCGCCCTGAATCATTTGCTGAAACAGAGTTAATGGACGTACCATTGCATTGTAGCATACTCGCAAGTCTGGATGCAACGAGAAATCATTGGTGTAATACTTCCACTTCGATTAGCTTAAAGCACCGTCGTAAGCGTACGATCACTCGTATAGAATTTCGGTGTGTGGGAGTAAGAACCTAGAACAACATCCGGTAATTCCTGTTCAAAAATCTCGATCATTTGCTTCATGCCTAACAGCTCTCCCTGAGCCTTAGGGATAATGCTTAAGTAACTCTCGGGATCAATATTCAGGTTGCGCAATTGAATCAATTTCAATCCCGTTCTGCGTACAAATTCAATCATCGCTTCAATTTCCTCTTCCCGATCGGTCACACCTGGGAATACGAGGTAGTTAATCGATGTGATGACACCTTTGTCAGTTGCATAACGAAGGGATTTCTCCACATTTTTAAGCGTATAAGCTCTAGGCTTGTAATAAGCGTTGTAGTGATCATCCAAAGCGCTGATCGTACTTACACGCATCAGATCAAGGCCTGCATCGACAATACCGCGAATATGGTCCGTAAGGCCTGCATTCGTGTTGATATTGATGTAGCCCATTTTCGTCTGCTCACGCACACGCTTGATGGCATCAATTATAATGACAGCCTGCGTGCTCGGCTCCCCTTCGCAGCCTTGTCCGAAGGAGATGATGCTATCCGGCGTCCGTAGATGCTCTAACATGATCTCGGTAATCTCTTCGACTTTCGGTTTGAAGTTCATGCGCGTCTGTGGAGCGACAAAGCCGCTCTCATCCGGCTGCTCTGAGATACAACCAAAGCATCCTGCGTTGCAGGAATACGAGACAGGGACAGCACCCTCCCAACGCTGCAAGAACGTATTCGAAGCCGTCAAGCATTCGTAGCCCAGCGCACAGTTCGACAAATGCGCATATAAGCGATTCTCGGGATACTTTGCGACTAGCCGTTTGACTTCAACCTCGAGCTCATCAGGGTCACAGTGAACCGGGTTCCAGAAGTACGGATTATCCGTCAGCCGCGCAGCTACGTAGAAGCCATCTTCTTTCCATACGACAGCCGTGTAACCGAACAAAGGTAATGCCTTCGTTTTATCCGATTTCACATACCCCGGGAGAAGAAGTCGTGTGAAGCCTTGCGGAAGCAACGCGCCAACAGCGTGATAATCCCCTTCCACCAACTTCATCTCCCCCGTTGCAGCATCAATGCCGACTGGACGCGTGAAGGGAAGACTAACGAGTGTTGACCCCTCAGGGAGAGGGATCAGTTCTTCATCTAATATTTCAGTGATCATTTCTGCATTTCGACCTAGGGCCAAATAATCAGGATGATCAAATACATTTCCTTGTGCATCTGAATAAACCAAGTTCATAACGGTACTCCTCTTTGTATAACGATCACTCGTTATCTGTAAACTTACGATGCTGAGTTTTTGACTTTCCCCTTGCTTGCTCCTGAGGACGCTCCCGCCCCTGGGGATGCCAGCGAGTCCAAAAACTCTTGATTCGTCTTCGTATCCGCAAGCTTTTTAATAAAGGCTTCGGTATATTCATGTGAATCATTCATGCCTTTGCGAAGGGCCCATACTTTCTCGAGCTCATCTTTGCTGAGCAACGCCTCCTCGCGGCGAGTCCCTGAACGACGAATATCGATAGCAGGGAAGATACGGCGCTCTGCCATTTTACGATCAAGATGAAGCTCTAAATTACCCGTACCTTTAAATTCTTCATAAATGACGTCATCCATACGCGAACCTGTTTCAACGAGTGCTGTAGCAAGAATGGTTAAGCTGCCGCCCTCTTCGATATTACGAGCAGCTCCGAAAAAACGCTTAGGACGATGGAAAGCAGCGGGGTCAACACCACCGGACAACGTCCGGCCTGAAGGCGGAACGACGAGGTTGTAAGCTCTAGCTAACCGAGTAATACTATCGAGCAAAATGACAACGTCTTTCTTATGTTCAACTAGACGCATTGCACGTTCTAGAACAAGTTCTGCAACTTTAATGTGATTTTCTGGAAGCTCATCAAAAGTTGAAGCTACGACTTCGCCTTTGACAGAGCGCTGCATATCGGTAACTTCTTCCGGACGCTCATCGATCAATAGAACGAATAGTTCAATCTCGGGATAGTTCGTAGAGATACTGTTGGCGATTTCTTTGAGCAGCAACGTTTTACCTGCTTTAGGAGGGGCAACAACAAGTCCACGCTGACCCAAACCGACTGGGGCAAGCAAATCCATAATACGCATGGAGATTTTGTTCGGCTCTGTCTCCAGCGTAATGCGTGTATCTGGATAGAGAGGCGTAAGTGCCGGGAAATGCAAGCGTTCCGAAGCTGTTTCAGGCTTCTCGCCATTCACGGCTTCTACCTGGAGAAGCCCATAATAGCGCTCGTTCTCTTTGGGAGGACGACATTTACCAGAGACGATATCCCCTGAACGTAAGTCAAACTTTCGAATTTGAGAGGCTGAAATATAGATATCCTCTGAACTAGGCAAGTAGTTGATTGGACGTAAGAATCCGAATCCCTCTTGCAAAATTTCCAGGACACCTTGCATGAACAGGAATCCGCTCTCTGCTGCTTGTGCACGTAAAATGGCAAAAATGAGTTCTCTTTTCTTCAGCGTACCGTAATATGGGATCTGAAATTTCTTAGCTAGTTTATATAATTCAGTAAGCTTGAGTACTTCAAGCTCAGCAAGCTGCATGCTCATGTTTCAACCACCAAACTATTAAATTTTCAATTGGATTCTAGCATTGCCTGTTGTTTGGCACTTTATTCCTCATTCTCACGCCAAACTTCGGCTCCTAGAGAAGATAGATTAAAAACTAAATTTTCATATCCGCGATCTATGAACTCCACACCTGACACTTCCGTAACTCCGCCTGTCATTACACTGAGGCCAGCAATGACCAAAGCTGCTCCCGCGCGCAAATCTGTCGCTCTTACTTTGGCTGAGCTCAGTTGTGAGCCTTCAATGATGGCCGAACGCCCTTCAACCTTCATCTTAGCCCCCATGCGTACAAGCTCTGGGATATGCTTAAAACGATTACTATAAACATGATCGGTTAATACACTCACACCCTTGGCTTGGCACAGCAGACTAGCCATTGGGGATTGTAGATCCGTTGCAAACCCAGGGTAAATTAATGCTTTCACATCTACGCTTTCATAAATAGGCTGACCTACAATACGGATCGATTCGTCCATTTCGTAGACATGTACACCCATCTCTTGCAGCTTTGCCGTAAGTGCCTCCAAATGCTTAGGAATCACATTGTCTACCGTAACATCCCCGCGTGTCGCTGCTGCAGCAATCATATACGTTCCTGCTTGGATCCGATCAGGGATAATGGAATGACGGCAGCCATGAAGTTCAGAAACCCCTTCAATACGAATCGTATCCGTACCAGCTCCCTTAATTTTCGCACCCATCGAATTCAAAAGTGTTGCCACATCTATAATTTCAGGCTCTTTCGCCGCATTTTCAATTGTTGTTAACCCTTTGGCACGTGAAGCTGCCAACATGATATTGATGGTTGCGCCAACACTTGCCATGTCCAAATAAATCTTAGCCCCGCGCAGTTCCTTCGCACGAATATGAAGCGCTCCGTTCTCATTGCTAACCACAGCACCTAAAGCTTCAAAACCTTTGATATGCAAGTCTATCGGACGCGGTTCAAAATTACACCCGCCTGGAAGTCCAATTGTCGCCTCGCCAAATCTCCCCAAAAGAGCGCCCATTAAATAATACGATGCCCGCAGCTTCTTCACTTTGCCATTCGGCATTGCAAGAGACTTCATTTGACTTGGGTCGATCGTCATCCGATCTTCATTCCAATCGATAGTTGCGCCTAGATCAGTCAAAATTTCTGTATATATAGCCACATCACTTAGATGCGGAAGGTTATCCAACGTTACTGGTGTTTCTGCAAGTACTGCGGCTGGAATAAGTGCAATCGCACTATTCTTTGCCCCACTGATTTGAACTGTTCCCCGTAGCGGACGTCCACCGACCACCATTAATTTCTCCAACATACTTCTCCCCCTAAACCAGGTGCCTTCTTACAAACGTTAATCAACAAATCCGACTAAATTGCACAAGCAGCGACAGAAAATCCAAAACATAAAAATGGAAAAAAATAAAAAAGCGTGAGGTAAAACAAACGACTTCGTCTTCCCATATGGATGAACGCGTTTGTCACATTTAATACGAAGCAAAAAGGATGACATTTCCTGCTATGTTATCAACAAACAGAAGAAGGAAACGCCTGTAATGACACAGACTGATGGCAACATTTGTCGACCATCCATCTGTGTATTACTGCATTTCCTATCCTGTCTATACAATTTGGAATTAAGCTTGGTTGCTGCTTCCGAACAATTGAATTTTGGATTTTACTACTTCGATCATAGCGTTACGAGCTGGGGTGAGATATTTACGAGGATCATAAATTTTAGCATCTTTGTTCAGAGCTGCGCGGATGCTCTCTGTGCATGCCACTTGATTCTCTGTGTTCACGTTGATTTTGCCAACGCCTGCTGCAATTGATCTACGGATCATTTCGTCTGGAACGCCAGATCCACCGTGCAATACAACTGGAACTGGGATTGCTTTGGAAACTGCTTCAATAATATCAAAGTGAATGTTCGGCTCGCCTGCGTACATACCGTGTGCAGTACCTACTGCGATTGCCAAACAATCCACGCCTGTTTCTTCGTAGAAACGGATCGCTTCTTCTGGTTTTGCAAGGTTAGCGTGCTCTTCATCAA
This sequence comes from Paenibacillus sp. J31R30, assembly GCF_059692115.1. Taxonomy (NCBI): domain Bacteria; kingdom Bacillati; phylum Bacillota; class Bacilli; order Caryophanales; family Paenibacillaceae; genus Paenibacillus; species Paenibacillus sp. J31R30. Next base: position 11,542 of record NZ_JCAUAV010000005.1, read on the forward strand.
CGGAGATGTCATCCTCAACGCCACCAATTGTTCCAAGCTCACCCTCAACGGATACGCCCATTGCACGAGCAGCTTTAACAACTTCTTTCGTCAAACGAATGTTTTCTTCGAAAGAATAGTGGGAACCATCGAACATAACGGAGCTGAATCCTGCACGGATACATTTCATTGCTACTTCAAACGAACTACCGTGGTCCAAGTGCAAAGCGATTGGAAGACCGGATTTCTTAGCTGCTGCTTCAGCAATAGCTACAGTAAACTCGATACCCATATATTTCAGTGCGCCTTCGCTAACACCATAAATGAACGGGGATTTCAGTTCGATTGCAGCTTCAACAATCGCTTGAGCGAACTCAAGATTGTTCATGTTAAATTGTCCTACCGCGAACTTGTTTGCTTTTGCCTTAGGTAAAAATTCATTCATTGAAACCAATGCCATGTTTCTCTTCCTCCTAGAACCTCTTTAGTAGATGCGCATACCGCTCTCTGTCATTACCTGAGTTATTATAGCACATAACTTTTCAAATGATAACCAAGCCTTACTATTCGACAACAAAAAAAGACCCTATAACTAGGATCCTACAGCAAAACCACTGCTTGATTCATTATTCAATTGCATATTAACAGCCAGTCGGAGTTCATCAATATCAAATGGCTTCGTAAAATGCATAATCGCACCTAAATCCGTCGCTTCTTTGATCATATCCAGCTCACCATACGCCGTCATCATAATCACTTTGATCGACACATCAATTTCTTTGACATGTTTCAAAATATCAAGTCCATCCATACCGGGAATTTTCATGTCTAGCAGTATGAGGTCAGGTGAAACATTTCTTACAATATCCAAGGCCAACTTACCATTGGAAGCTTGATAGGTGTCGTACCCTTCGTTACTAAACACTTCCATGAGGAGTACACGAATTCCATTTTGATCATCCACTACTAACACTTTTTTCTTCATCTGCATAGTCCCCTCCCGAAAACGAATAACAAGTTCCAATCCTATGAGTCAAGGTATTCGCTATTCATTTTCGTTTTCCTTCTGAGGAGATAAGCTTTTTTTGAAAAGTTTTACATAAAAGTTGATTATCAGGAGACAACCCCCTGCATAATAACCCAAATTTTAACGCGTGATCAGTTGTGCAGCTTTCACGAATTCACGGAAAAGCGGCTGCGGACGGTTCGGACGGGATGTAAATTCCGGGTGGAATTGTACAGCCAAGAACCAAGGATGACCTGGAAGTTCTACCATTTCAACTAGACGACCATCCGGTGATGTACCTGAAATACGCAAGCCTGCGGATTCAATCAATTCACGGTATTCATTGTTAAATTCGTACCGGTGACGGTGTCTCTCATAGACAAGCTCATCATTATAAGTTGTAGCAGCTAAGGAGCCTGGAGTCAGCTTGCATGGGTATAGACCTAAACGCATCGTACCGCCTAGATTTTCGATATCCTTTTGCTCTGGCAATAGATCGATAACTGGGTAAGCCGTTGTTGGATTAATCTCAGAGCTATTCGCGCCATCCAAACCGCAAACAGAACGTGCGTATTCGATTACAGCAACCTGCATCCCTAAGCAAATACCGAAGAAAGGAATCTCCTTCTCACGCGCATAGCGAATTGCCGCGACTTTCCCTTCGATCCCGCGATCACCAAATCCGCCTGGAACAAGAATCCCTTGTACGCCAGAAAGAAGTGAGTGCACGTTGTGGTCGTAAATATCTTCTGCATTGACCCAACGAATATCAATCTCGGAATCATTATCGATACCAGCGTGTCCTAGAGCTTCAACGATACTCAGGTACGCATCATGAAGAGCAACGTACTTCCCTACGATAGCGATCTCCGTTTTCTTCGTTAAGGATTTGACCTTGCGAACAAGGCTCTCCCACTCCGTCATATCCGGTTGATTCGTTTGAAGTTTCAAGTGGTTCACAACGTAATCATCTAGACCTTGTTCGCGAAGCATCATCGGTACTTCATACAAAGTCTCTGCATCTTTACATTCAATCACTGCGGCTGGATCAATATCACAGAACAAAGCAAGCTTACGCTTCATATCTTCTGTCAATGAATGCTCTGTACGACAAACGATCACGTGCGGTTGAATGCCTAGGCCGCGTAATTCTTTGACGCTATGCTGGGTTGGTTTTGTTTTGACTTCTCCAGCTGCTTTGATATAAGGAATCAGCGTAACGTGAATGTACATGACGTTCTCGCGGCCGATATCATTTTTCATTTGACGAATCGCTTCTAGGAACGGCAAGCTCTCGATATCCCCTACAGTACCACCAATTTCGGTGATAACAACATCGGATCCAGCTTCACGACCTGCGCGAATCACACGCTCTTTAATTTCATTCGTAATGTGCGGGATAACTTGTACAGTCCCACCCAAATACTCCCCGCGGCGCTCTTTGGTAATGACAGAAGAGTATACTTTACCTGATGTCACGTTCGAGCTTTTGGACAAGTTAATGTCGATAAAACGCTCATAATGACCTAAATCCAAATCCGTTTCTGCACCATCGTCAGTTACGAAAACTTCGCCATGCTGGTAAGGACTCATCGTTCCTGGGTCCACGTTAATATAAGGATCGAACTTCTGGATCGTAACTTTCAAACCTCTGTTCTTGAGCAGTCTTCCCAAGGAAGCTGCGGTAATTCCTTTGCCAAGGGATGAAACTACGCCTCCCGTAACGAAAATGTATTTTGTCACTATGTACGCCTCCTCTAAGTTTATGCCAGAAAACTGGCTTCGTTAGCTTGAACTGAAAATGATTGTGAACAGGTGCTTGAAAAGCTAGTGCTTGGCTTTCATATCAAACTGACTTCATAGCATGAGCTAAACGTTTTCGCTAGAAAACTGGCTTCGTATGCGTAAGCTCTTGGGTGTCGCCAGAACAAAGGTGTGTTAGCATTAGCTTCTGCTAAATAAGTGTTTTCATGAACAAATTACAAAAAAAAAAGCGCAAAAAAACAAAAAAAGTGACACCCGTAGTGACGGGGCACTTTTTGAACGCATGCGCGAATTGTTAAGATTCTTTTAAAGCCCATGCAATAGTTTACTCTGAACGCGTAGTGACTGTCAAGACAAGTTATTTGTCGTCTTCGTCGTCATCCAAATCTTCGTCATCAGTATCCTCATCGGATTCCAAATCATCTTCGTCGTCCTCAGTATCATCGGTCTCTTCGATACCCGCTTCGCCAAGATCCTCTTCGATTTCTTCGTCTTCGAAGAATTCAGTATCCTCTTCCGCTTCTTCTTCCTCTTCGGTTTCGGTACCAAATGCATCGTACTCGTCTTCTTCTGCGTATGTATCTTCTTCTTCCGCGTAGACGTCTTCATCCAGATCATCATCTTCGTCGTTGATGATTCTAGGACGCTTCGCATTTCCAACCGCATCGTCGGACTTCTCAACTGGATACCAACGCTTCAAGCCCCATAGGTTCGTACCTACACAAGCAAAACGTCCATCGATGTTGATCTCCGTATATAGTTGGGCAATCACATTCATGACATTATCTTCAGAAAGCCCTTTTATTTTAGCAATTTCAGCCATAAGTTCTCGATAGTAAAACGGCGTATTCGCCGACTTCAGCAATTCGAACGCCAAATCCACCATGGGCATTTCGCGTGCTTGCTCTGTGGTGATTTTGAGTGTGTATTCGCTGCTCATCTAAGGCACATCCTTTTCGATCATTTCTTGACTACGTTATCTACCATAACCAATATCTTCATTAAGTAAAACCTATTTTTTCTAAAATTGCAACTACCCTAAAATAAACGTCTACACCGACCTCTTAGGTCGAGTGCGTTTATCATGAAATATAGCCCTGTTTATCGTGGAACATATAAAATCTATATTCTGAAATACACGGCTTCCTAACATCTAAAACATCCCATGAAACGGAATACAAGCGAAGGTCCCCCTTCGCCTGCGACTGTACCCAAAGGAACCGCCACTGATGAACAGATGACGTTTCCGCTACCTGAGAAAGAGACACTCCTGCCCGCGCCTCTCTATGTATCCTATGTTGAACCTACGCATCTGACACGGCTTTGCACCCATTTATTTCTATAAAGGCGATGACACGGTCAACCGAGATGACATGTACATAGGATAGGGGGAGATATGATCATATGTTGTAACGGGGGGATGGCACGATGGATACAGCCACCTTTCTTCATCTGCTCCATGAAGATCTAGGTCTTACTAAACAACCAGCTAAAAAGCATCTCATCCATTTCGCCTCAAAGACGGATTACTTCGCCTGCAAATCAGAGCTCCTTCGAATGACGTCTGACTTCCCCAACCTTGCCATGGTCTTGCCTCTAGACATTGTTCACGCCTTCTCCTGCACGCTGTGTCCAGATACCAAACTCAGAAGCTTTGCCAGCACGACACGTATCGAAGCGGATACGAAACTCCTAATAAATAAAGTTAAAGGCAGAAAAACCGTGCCCAAACGAGCTAGCATCTTATCCAGTTCACGCACGCGCACCATCCCTTGGGGGGTTGATCAAATCGGCGCTCCTGAAATCTGGAGTAAATCCGTTGGCCAGAACATTCATATCGGTGTTATTGATACCGGCATTGATTTCAGGCATCCTGATTTGAAAAACTCGATTTCTCAAGGCATCAACTTATTAAATCGCAGACTGCTGCCCCATGACGACAACGGACATGGCACGCATATAGCGGGTACGATCGCGGCAACAGGCCGTAATTCCGGCATTGTAGGTGTAGCGCCACGGGCGATCATTCATCCTGTTAAAGCTTTTGACCAAAATGGAAGCGCCTATGTATCCGACATTATTGCTGGTATCGATTGGTGTGTCCAAAACGACCTCGATATTATTAATATGAGCTTCGGCATGAAGACGTACAATCCCACGCTGGAGCAAGCGGTTCTTAACGCTTATTACAGAGGGAAGGTTATCGTAGCCTCCTCTGGTAATGATGGCAGAAAGAAAACGATTGATTACCCCGCTCGGTTTTCCCAAGTTGTCTCCGTTGGAGCCACAACACGAACCGGCAGGATTGCTCCCTTCAGCAATCGCGGGACACAAATCGACATCTACGCCCCTGGTGAGCGTGTGTATTCCGCTTGGATAGGCGGCAAATATAATGAGCTCAGCGGCACTTCGATGGCTACAGCGCATGTAAGCGGTGTTATCGCTTTAATGCTTTCGCTGCGATCCATGTCGCCGGCGCAAATCAAGAGCGCGCTGCGCCGCTGCTCGTTCCCGCTGAACAAGCGCGCGAACGCCCGCTGGCAGCCAGGGCAATTGAATGCCCAGCGAGCGATACGCGCAGCTGGGCAGGAGTGAAGGGCGCAGCGCGGCCCTCTGCGCCTGGAAAGTGAATAAGCTCCCCCTGACCACTGTGTCAGGGGGAGCTTATTCGTGCTGAGCGGGTGTTACATCCGCTCAGGGGCAGATACGCCAACCACGCGAAGCGTGTTGGCTAGGGTGGTGCGCAGCGCGCCGAGCAAGGCGAGGCGTGCTTGGGTTAAGGCTGCGTCATCTGTGATGACGTAGTGGCCTCTGTAGTAGCTATGGAACTGGCTTGCCAGTTCGTAGACATAGCGGATCAAGCGGTGCGGCGCGTACTGCTCAGCCGCGATGGCGATCTCTTCCGGAAGCTCGCCGATCTTGCGCAGCAAGTCGAACTCGGCTTCCGATGCAAGCTGGGACAGGTCAACCTGCTCCAGCGGCAGCACTTGAACACCCTGTTCTTCCGCCTGGCGGAAGATGCTGCAAATCCGTGCATGGGCATACTGCACATAGAACACAGGGTTCTCATTGGACTGAGAAACCGCCAAGTCCATATCGAAGTCCAGATGCGAATCCATGCTACGCATCGCGAAGAAATAACGAATCGGATCTACGCCGACTTCGTCCATTAAGTCCTCCATCGTAACGGCTTTGCCGGTACGTTTGGACATTTTCACCTTTTCGCCATTCTGGAATAGGCTCACCATTTGGGCGATCAGCACGACGAGTCGATCTGCTTCGAAGCCAAGGGCCGTCATAGCTGCTTTCATCCGCGGGATGTAACCATGGTGATCAGCGCCCCAAATATTAATTAAGCGGTCATAGCCGCGTCCAAATTTGTTGCGGTGGTAGGCGATATCCGGTGTAAGGTAGGTAAAGGAACCGTCATTTTTGATCAAAACACGATTCTTGTCATCCCCAAGCGGTGTGGTATTCAACCACGTTGCGCCCTCTTCTTCATAGATATGGCCATTGTCCCGAAGCTCTTGAAGCACAGGAGGGATCAAGTTATCTTCATAAATCGACGTCTCGGAGAACCAATTGTCGAAATGTACACCAAAGCGGCCAAGGTCGCGTTTGATTTTGTCGAGCTCTTTTTCAAGTCCGTAGGTACGGAAATAAGCACGACGCTCTTCGTCCGGCAAGCTAAGTAGACGATCGCCTTCTGCAGCTGCCAAATCGGTTGCAAAGCCTTTGATATCTTCACCAAAATAGCCATCCTCTGGCATTTCCGCTTCTTGACCAAGCGCTTGCAGGTAGCGAGCTTCAATGGATTTAGCTAAGTTGATAACCTGATTACCGGCATCATTGATGTAGTACTCGCGAGATACGTTGTAGCCTGCGAGATCCAGCACGTTACAAAGCACATCGCCAACAGCTGCACCACGCGCATGTCCCAAATGCAGGGAACCCGTTGGATTCGCACTGACGAACTCCACTTGCACTTTAAGTCCTTGCCCCACATTTGATTCCCCATAGCGGTCACCAAGCTTCGCTACATCGGCAATAACCGGGTAGAGGTAGACATTGTCCATTTTAAAATTGATAAAGCCAGGCCCCGCAATTTCCGCTTCCGAAATATTAGCTGCGTCTTTGTTCAGACTCGCAATGATTTTCTCCGCGATCTGTCTTGGATTCACCTTCGCAATACGCGTCAGCTGCATCGCTACATTCGTGGCAAAATCACCGTGTGTCTTCTCTTTCGGTACTTCCAGAATAATTTCGGGCAGCTGCGCCTCTTCCACGATACCCGCTGTGATCACAGCTTCTTTGATCGCTTGCTTCACTTTCGCTTTTACTTCATTAAGAACATCCATCTCGTCTTACTCCTCCTGAATTAACAACTTGATTCGATAGGCTCCCGCATGCGTGCCTGATGCATATAGATCATAGCTCCACCTCGTAATTCCGATTCCATGGATGGCCTCCGAGGTCAGCTTGTGCGTCTCAATTTCCAGTTCCATCCGAAGCTGTGGTGTGTGATAAAAGCCAGTCCGCTTCTCCCCAGGGACGAAGGTTTGCTCCGCTTGTACATCCCCTTGGCGAATAATTCGGATCTGATTGTCTTCCAGCTTAATGATCGTCACAGTCCGTCCCAGCTCATTCGGCTCTTCTTCATAGCGGATATAGGTATGATCGCCTTTGCGGTAAAGATCTCCGCGTGCCTTCTGCACCGTGGTCTCGCTCCCGCTTCGACTTTCGATTCGAATCCGCACCCGCTGCTTATCCGTCATGATTCGAGATTCCCCTCTTCTTCTGCTTAACATGGCACCTTATGCCAAGTATAGGCATGTTAGCTAATAGTTTATATGAAAGGATTCGTAAATTCAATGTATCCCTGCAAGGCCGCCGTTGGATTTATGCTGCATGGCCTCGAATTAGAAGCAAAGAAGCCCCCTTATCCGTTAGAAAACGGACTTGGAGGCTCACTTGTGTATTCTTATAACGCTGGAACTGGCATCCCGATAGCTGCCCACTGCTCTTTAGCTGGTCCGTAAGCTCCGATAACCGGAAGCCCTGCCTGGCGCATCAGAATCGTCAACTGACCGCGATGGTGAATTTCGTGTTTCAAGTAACTATACAGGGTTGTGCTGATCGTCCACGACATTCCGAACATCGTGACTACATCTTGCAGTTTCTCATCCGTCAATTGCGTGGTGATCGCATTAATAATGTTCTGCGTTGTTGTCCGATACGCCTCTGCAATCACAGCTGCCTGTGAAGGAGGCTCGCTTACAGCTGGCGGCGATTCGAATTTCAAGCCCGTTCCGTACAGCATGCCGCGCTCTGCGTGAACGAGATGCCAAGCAATATAACCAAGAGGACGGTAGCCTTCCGCTTGTGATTGATGAAGCGACTCATCGGTTAATGTGTCCAGCAGCTTTTTTGTGGTTTGCGCTTCTGCTTGAAATTCTTTGACTAAACTTTCAATGGTAGTAAACATATATAAAACCTCCTAGGGGTGGTGGTACAGGCTCGCGCGATTGGTGCTAGTGCTCATTCTGGCGCTAGTGCGTTCATGTCCTGTCCCTTATGTTTACAGTATAGCTAGGTGCTGCTGACAGCTGTATGGCAGTGATTGAAATCCGATCCGCATGAAGGGAACGTAAATGCACTAATTAGCTCTTAAGTAGTTGAAAATAAAAGCAAAGGGAACGTAGATACCTTATTCACTCTGAAAATAGCCTAAACTAGGCAAATTAACCGAAATAGTGCACTGTCGTTCCCCTCAATTCCAAAAATAACGAAAACGCCCTAAATAGCGAATCCTCGTTCCCCTTAGTTGAAAATGATAGTGAATGAATAGATTTTAAGCTAGTGCACGGGTTGCGCAAGGTGCGTTAGGTCGGCATAGACTGGTTAAAAACAGCGACGACGTCGGGAGGATGCGCCCGAAAAACAAAAACAGGAAGCCGATGAATCGGCCTCCTCTTCTATACAGAACCTATTTAACCGCGCTTCCGCAGCTTATTTAATCAAATCTTCAACAAATCTAGGCAGCACGAACGCTGCTTTGTGCAAGCGTGGTGTGTAGTATTTCGTTGGGAATTCAGGGATTGCTGATTCTTCCACTTGTAGTGGATCGTGCTTTTTGCTGCCCATTGTGAATGTCCACAGACCGCTTGGGTATGTAGGGATATTCGCACTGTACACACGAACGATTGGGAAAATTTCTTTCACATCGCGATTAACCGTTTGGATCAAATCGGCTTTGAACCATGGGTTATCGGTTTGGGCCACGAAGATCCCGTCTTCTTTTAATGCATCGAAGATCCCTTGGTAGAAGCCTTTGGAGAATAGCTCAACAGCTGGTCCTACAGGCTCAGTGGAATCAACCATGATGACATCGTACGTATTTTTGTGATCGTGAATATGCATGTAGCCATCGTTAACGATAACTTCAACACGCGGGTTGTCCAACTCACCAGCAATCGTAGGCAAGTACTTCTTGGAGTACTCGATTACTTTGCCATCGATATCAACAAGAACGGCTTTTTTCACCTTTGGGTGCTTCATGATTTCACGAATTACGCCGCCATCGCCGCCGCCTACAACAAGTACGTACTCTGGGTTCGGGTGAGTCACGAGCGCAGGGTGAGCAACCATTTCATGATAGACGAACTCGTCTTTCACAGTTGTCATTACCATACCATCAAGTGTAAGCATCGTGCCCCACTCTTCGGTTTCGATCATGGATAGATCTTGGAAATCCGTTTGCTCTCTTACGTAAGTTTCTGTGACTTTCGCTGTAATGCCGAAGCTATCGGTTTGTTTCTCTGTGTACCATAATTCCATGTGTAACCCTTCTTTCGCTTCTCTATTTGGATGAATAATTCCTGACATTCGTTATCTCTAACAGTGTTCCACCAGTTGGAAAAGTCATACGAGTTCGAGCTTTATTTCCCAGCCCTCTCATATGCACAAATTGTATTATAGTTCATTGCCCCCAAAATGCAATATTTTCCTCGTCCTTTTGCCTAATTAACAAAAAAAATATTTACAATTCCTTGAATACGGACTGCCATGCTTTTCCATACTGGATAGTAGCGCCTTTGGGCATGGAGAAGGGAGGCATGAGAAGTATGTCTGAGAACGAGAAGCCCCGGCAACAAACATCCGAAACACCATCAGCTAGACGGAAAGATGAGATCCCTGCTTCTATGCGGTGGATGCGGCGAATCAAGAAGACGTTTTCGTTCTTCTTCACACTCAGCTTGTTGTTGCTCATTGGAGCAGCCGCTTTTCTAGTTTATTTGCGTTCCCAAACGCTTCCAGTGACCAAAACGATGCAAACCTCCCAAATGTACGATGTCCATGGCGAGGTAATTGACACCTTTTATTCTGGGCAAAATCGGCAGGTCGTTCCATTAAGCGAAATTTCACCCTACTTAATACATGCAACACTTGCAGTCGAGGACCAGCATTTCTACGAGCATTTCGGCGTTGATGTCAAAGCAGTCGCACGCGCGGCCATTGTGAATGTCCAAGCGATGGCGAAGGTACAGGGAGCTGGCACGATTACACAGCAATTAGCTCGGAATTTATACTTAACTCATGATCGTACGTGGACGCGTAAATTCAAAGAAACCGTGTATGCCGTGCAGATGGAAATGCAGCTAAGCAAAGACGATATTCTGGCTGACTATTTGAATCAAATTTATTATGGGCACTCCACCTATGGCATTGAGACCGCATCTGAGCTGTTCTTCGGCAAGCATGCCAGTGAGCTGACGTTAGCAGAAAGCGCTATGATCGCTGGGGTTCCGAAAGGACCGCGCTACTATTCCCCCTACTATGATCTGCAAAATGCGAAAGATCGACAAAAGATCGTCCTCCAGACGATGGTCAACAGCGGCTTCATTACTCAAAGCGCCGCTGAAGCCGCAGGCAGGGAGAAGCTGACGATTCAGCCGTTAACGAAGAAGAAACCTTCTGCTGCGCCTTATTTCCGAGATTATGTCCGTAATCTGGCGACAGAAAAGCTCGGCATCACGGAAGAGCAATTCGATGAGGGCGGCATTCGCATCTACACAACATTAGATAAGAATGCCCAGCAAATTGCTGAGAATGTGATCACGAAGCAGCTCGAGGGCAAGCCCGAGCTGCAAGCCGCGCTGGTCGCGGTTGACCCGCGGACTGGCGAGATCAAGGCCATGGTCGGCGGTCGCGACTATACGGAGAATCAGTTCAATCGCGCGCTGTCGAATACGCGACAGCCTGGATCTTCCTTTAAACCATTCGTCTATATGGTTGCCTTGATGAATGGCTTCACCCCTGTCAGCATGGTCAAAAGTGAGCCGACTGTGTTTACTTACGATGATGGGCGGCAGCAATATACGCCGAGAAATTTCAATGACCAGTATATCAATGGGGATATTGATATGCGTCAGGCGATATCGAAGTCGGATAATATCTATGCGGTGCACACGATTCTCGAAGTGGGCCCACAGAAGGTCATCGACTTCGCGCGTAAGCTGGGCGTGGCTTCACCGATGAAGCCGTTGCCGTCTCTAGCGCTAGGTTCCTTCCCCGTGAGTCCGCTGGAGATGGCTTCGGCCTTTGCCTCCATTGCGGATCAAGGCATACATCGCGAACCTATCGCTATCTTGCGAATTGAAGATGCGAATGGCAGTGTCTTATATGAAGCGAATCCAGTGGAGGAACAAGTCATTCCACCTGCGGTTGCGTACGTGATGACGAATCTCATGGAGAGCGTATTCGAGGAGGGTGGTACGGGCAACCGAGTCGCCAGCACGATTAAGCGGCCCATTGCCGGTAAAACTGGTACAACCGATACCGATGCGTGGCTCGTCGGCTTCACACCAGAGCTTTCCACTGCGGTCTGGGTCGGCTATGACAAGAGCCGCAACATCACAACGGTGGAATCTCATCTGGCCTCCCCGATCTTCGCAGATTTCACGGAACAGACCTTGGATGCGATTCCCCCGAAGCTGTTCCCGATCCCTGAGGGTGTATCAACCGTTTATATTGATCCTGCGAGCGGCAAATTGTCCAATGAGGACTGCCCGAACGCCAAGATGGAGGCCTTCCTCGCGGGCACGGAGCCTACCACGTATTGTACAGGCAAGCCTGCAAATCCAGGTGCAACGGGTGGTCAAAAAGCCGGCTCCAAAGGAGATAACGGCTCTTGGTGGAACGACCTTAAACGTTGGTGGAACGATTAATTTATCAGTAAGAAGACAACACAAAAAGGCAGTACTAAGCGCGTCTTAGTCCTGCCTTTTTGCTGTCCTAGTATATGAGGTAACATACACTAGGGTCTAGTATACCCGCTTCGACTTTACGTAACAATGGATGACACATAATGTTCATATTCTCCATATTCGCTATAGAAACCTTAGGAGAGTGAGTCCTTAAGGCTTTGATCCGAGCGGTTCCACCAGTCTTCATTATGCGCAATCAGTGTGTTTCGAAGGACTGCTCGCTCACTGTCCGACAATCCTTCTAGGATAAACTTCCGTTTCATAGCTCCGTCCATTTTGTTCACGTGCTCCGCAAGAATCTTCCATCCGCGGCGCGCTTCTGTATCGATTAACATCTCACAAGCAGACATCCCCGCATAGTAGGCGCCTTCTTCTGTGCGATCAACCGCTACCCACACAATCCACGCTTTACGACCATTCGGAACATCCTCCTTGTTCGTGGAGAACTTAATCCCTTTCTCGATCTTGCTCTTGGCGTGAAGCGTTCCTTCATCTAGATACGCTTCATCTCCGTCAATAATAATACCCGAGACATTGCTGAGATCAATGGCTCCTGCTCCGAAACCTTTGTGATTCACTTTCGAACTTACTATATTTAAGGCCAGCTTCTTCTTATCCGCTTCCATTATGGCACCTTCCACTCTACATGAAGTTAAAATGACGACTTGCTTTCATTGTAGCGAAAGTCACCCGCTAGAACAAGGGGCGAAGGCTCTTCGATACGTATTTCACACATTTCTTTCACCTCGCAGAAATATTCCCTAGGTTGTCTACATATACATGCTGTAGATGCTTGTTTAGGCGGGGTGAATCCATGGATATGAATGCTCTATTCAATAGCCGCAAGGTACAGTGGTTTGCTGTCATGCTCCTTGCTGCCGGCGCAGTGTTACTAACGAACACCTTGCTCCCCTCCACATCAAGAGGGACTGTTCCTGTCGTCTCTAAAGAGGTACCTATTGTTAAGACACCGGACATGCAGCCTGCAGATAATGGCAAACCCGTAGAAACCTCAACACCACTTAGTTATCGGATTGCCGAGTATCACATGAACGTTGCCTACACACCAGAGACCCAGCAGCTCCAAGGGCAACAAACGCTCACGTGGGAAAATCCAGGATCAGTTCCTGTACAAGAAATTTATCTGCATCTTTATCCGAATGCTTTTGCTTCAAAGAAAACAACGTTTATGCGTGAATCCGGCGGAAAGCTGCGGGAGGATGAAGCAAAGGCCGATAGCGGCGGCAGCATGCAGCTGTTATCCGTGAAATCCGATTCTGGCGATGATCTCACCAAACGGATGTCTTTCGTGCAGCCGGATGACGGCAATAAGGACGACCATACGCTGCTCAAAATCCCGCTGTCTAAGCCCGTAGGCTCGGGAGAACGAGTAACCATCAATACCGAATTCCTAGTTAAGCTGCCAGCAGCTTTTGCCAGAATGGGGTATGTGGACGATTTTGTCATGGCAGGGCAATGGTTTCCGAAGGTAGCCGCTTATGAACGCAAAGGCACAAGAGGACGGACGGAGCCTGGCTGGGATCTTCATCAATACCATGGTAACTCCGAGTTCTATGCCGATTTCGGGATGTATGATGTGAAAATTCAAGTGCCCGCGAATTACATTGTGGCTGCCACAGGCTTTCAGGTGAAGCCTGCTGTGACGGACAAGGGTACGAAAACGTATCAGTTTTATGCCGAAGATGTGCATGATTTCGCTTGGTCGGCTTCTCCTCATTTCGTCTATGTGGAAGAGCCCTTCTCAGCCCCACAAGTTCCCGGGGTCAAAATCAAGCTTTATCTCGATCCCAATCATCAAGATTTAAAGGATCGTTATATGTACGCTGCCAAAAAAGCGCTATCGCGCTATAGCCAGTGGTACGGAACGTATCCGTACTCTACGCTTTCCATCGTTGTACCGCCACCAGGCGGGAATGGCGCCGGCGGCATGGAATATCCGACCTTGGTCACCGCTTGGGGTGCCAGCGACAAAGATCCCGACTTAGAACTGGAGCGTGTCGTTGTCCATGAGATAGGCCACCAATTCTTCTACGGACTCGTCGCCAGCAATGAATTCGAGGAAGCCTGGCTCGATGAAGGCTTTACCTCTTATGCGGAAGATAAAGTCATGGAAGCTGAATATGGGGATGCCCCTAATTTACCTGTAGAATCCAGCTACATCACTTCACCTAACGGGCTGCAGAAAGAAGCTTGGGCCTACACAGGACATGATCAGTATGCGGAAAATGTGTACACACGCGGCAAGCTCGTACTAAAGGCGATTGAGCAGCAGGTCGGAACCAAAGTCATGGATAAAATTATGAAAACCTATTTCCAAAGATGGCAATTCAAGCATCCCTCGACGAAGGACTTCCAACAGGTTGTGGAGGATGTCAGCAAAACGAAATGGGATGACTTCTTCAATCAGTATGTGTACGGCGATATGATGATGGATTATTCCGTCGCGAGTGTCAACGTTCGGCCTCAGGGCACTAAGGGATCCGAGACTTACGAAAGTACAGTTCGCATTGTTAAACATGGCGGCAACTCGCCGGAGGTGCCGATTCAGTTCCATTTTGCAGATGGCACAACGCTTGATAAAACATGGGATGGCAAGGAAGGCAGCATCGAGTTCAAATTATCGCATACGTCCCCTGTCGACTGGGTGCGCATTGATCCCAAATACACGCTCATACTCGAAAATAAGCACATCAACAACTTTTATCAAACACAATTAAATACAAAGTGGCAAATCCGGTGGAATCTCGGCATTATTCAACTCCTGCAAGCCATATTCGGCTCAGTCGCCTGGTAAGGACATGGCTTACGTCTTATGACAAACTCAGCGTATGCTTACGAAGCCAGTTTTCTAACGAAAACTTTAAGGAGGGACCCTCGTTGGCCACCTATATCAAATCCGGCTTCAGGGCAGCTATGGCGCAGCCTTTTGCCACCATTATTTTGTTCCTGTATCAAATGGGTTGGGGTATTCTCTTGTATAAGCTAGTGCAGGGAATACTCGTCCCCCTCATGCATCGATTCCCTGGTGCTGAGCAGCCCAAGCAGGCTTTGCAAATCTTTCTAGCAGAAGGCCAGTTTCAATTACTCAAAACTGATCTTAGCTATTCTTATCTCTGGTGGCTCGCTGCTCTCTTATGCGCCCGCATGCTGCTAACGCCCCTCTTAAATGGCGGTGTTTACTATTCGCTCACGCACGCTCACCAGAATGCTGGCTACCGTTTCTTTCGCGGGATGAAGGAGCTCATGCTCCCTTTCCTGCTTGTGTATCTGATCCGGATCGCATTTACCCTGCTTCCACTGATCTGGATTTTCCCGAAAGCTACGTATATTCTAGGGCATAGCAGCTCCTATGAGCAGGTTGTTCTCAAGCTTCTGCCCTGGATTCTCAGTTTACTGGTCTACGGATTTCTCCTGCAGCTTCTGTTTATGTATGTCCAATTCGCGATCGCAGCCAAGTTAGGGATCACATCGACAGTCATCTCTTTCTTTCGATATTCGCTGCCGATTGTCGGACTTGCCATTACCCTCTTACTTTTCGCAGGACTATTGGCAGGTGTCACGGTCACAGCCACCTACTTGTGGGCAGGTCTGGTAGCGCTAATCATTTATCAGCTGTACCCACTTTTTCACATTTTCATCCAAATCTGGGGCATTTCTTCCCAATATCAGCTACTTTCAGCCAAAATATCCAATTAATATCCAGCAAAACAGCGAATAGGCAAACATTCTCCCCCTTCTCCTTGAGAAAGGGGCTTTTTTTTGTCTTTTTTCCGAACTATTCCACTTATTTTTAGCCTAATTTTTAAACTTAAAAGAGGAATTTCATTCTTTATGACGAATTACAAGGACTAGCATCAAAAAACCAAATATTTCATGCCGAATTCCTCAGTTTATGGGGAAACGGGGGAACCACTCCGGGTGAATTGATCTTGCAAGACAGGGATCATAGGGAACCTTCAACCGAACCCTCCAGCTAACCTCGTAGGCACCGGAAGGAGACAAGCAGTTGAAGAAATTTGTTGGTCTTGTTTTTAGTCTTGTTTTGTTTTTGAGTGTTAGTGTAGGAAGCGTTTTCGCGGCATCCGATATGGATAAAGCGGTAGACGAGCTTGTAGGAACGCCTTACAGATGGGCAGGAACGACAACCAAAGGATTCGATTGCTCTGGTTTCACGTCCTACTTATTCGGCGAATTCGGCATCGATCTTCCACACAGCTCCAAATCACAAAACGGCGAAGGCTACTGGGTTGACAAAAAAGATCTTCGTAAGGGCGATCTTGTATTTTTCAACACGGATGGCAGCGGTATCTCTCATGTAGGTATGTACCTCGGAGACGGTGAATTCGTTCACTCCGCTACGAATCAAGGTGTTGTGAAGAATAAGTTGAGCGAATCCTATTATGCGAAGCGATATGTATCCGCCAGACGTGTTCTGTGGGATGATATCTACAATCAACTAACTGCTGAATCCAAGTAATGTTCTCGGCACAGAATGAAGCCCTGCAAGCTTTGCTCGTAAGAGCGGCTTGCAGGGCTTCATTCATTTGAACGTGTGTATCGGCCACAAGATGAGTAAAACAAAGATAAGTAATAGCCCATGGGCTTTGAGGAAGGATTGGCTAGTATGGACACTTCACAAAATAGTACATCACCCCCATTTCCCGGTATTATACGATCCATCGATGAGATTAGAGCCGTTATTGGGGAGCCTCATCCTGCGGTTCAACATAAGGTTATTAATCAAATCGACGAGCACGCACGTGCGTTCATTGCAAAATCGCCATTATTCTTCTTCTCTACGTCGAATGCTAACGGCTCGAGCGATGTGTCTCCCCGCGGGGATGCCGCAGGATTCGTACGGGTTGTGGATGAACGCCGCCTCGTCTTCCCAGAAAGACTTGGCAATCGCCGACTAGACTCGATGCAAAATCTGCTGACCAACCCGGAAGTCGGTCTCCTGTTCATCATCCCAGGCGTCGAGATGGTGCTCCGCGTCAATGGCCGCGCTTGGTTGACGAAGGACGAGGAGCTGCTGTCGACCATGCAGCTAAACGGGAAGTCACCGATCGCCGCTGTCGGCGTCGAGGTGCAAGAATGCTTCGTGCATTGCAGCCGCGCGCTCAAGCTGTCGAAGATTTGGGATCCCGCTACATGGGTACCTGAGCAGGAACAGCCGGACGGCATGGATATGTTCCGCGCGCATGTCGCGTTGAACGGGATTGCGTTGGAGGATTAGGCTTAATGAGCAAATAGCCAAAAAGTGTAACTTGACATAGCATGTGAGCCATCCTATAATAACGGCATGTCGTTTTCTAGGGTTCCGCGGCGCATGTTCGCCGGCTGGTCCAAGGGAAAACACACAGCGGATACGCTGTGGTCACGGAGGGAGAAAAGCCCGGGAGTCTATCGCAGCAGTGCGATATTCCCGGGCTTTTCTTTGTTTTTTTTGTGGCACTGACGACATAATACTTACATGAAGGAGTGTTCATAATGGCATGGTTATACCTGGTCATTGCAGGTGTTTTCGAGGTGGTGTGGGCCATCTCATTGAAATTTTCCAACGGATTTACACGGCTCGTTCCCACGATTATCACGATTCTCGGGATGATCGTTAGCTTTTATTTCTTAGCTTCAGCCACGAAAACCTTGCCCATCGGAACGGCTTATGCCGCATGGACCGGAATCGGTGCTGTCGGCGCGATTATCATTGGCACACTTTTCCTCAATGAACCGATCAGCTTAATTCGTATCTTGTTTATGGTATTGATTTTGGTCGGTGTACTCGGGCTGAAATTCACGTCGGGGCACTAAGTAGTGTTAGGCTCTTACACCTCGCTCATCTGCGTAACAACATTGGCAATCCGGCGGAGGCGTGTCTCTTGCGTTTTCGCGTCCTCGACCTGTCGGACGAATTCTTTGCGCTTGGAAAAAGCCAGTGCTTCAAATCGCTGAGCGGCACCTTCTGCTTCAGACAAAGCGGCTTGAAGATCGGCTGGGACCTCTACCGTCCGAGGGGCGAGATCCAGCGCCAATGTGACCTCGACGGGGTCATCGGCCTTCAAGCCAGAGGCTTGTCTGTGGGCTTCACTGAGCGGAATCAGATATTCTCCCCCCATCACCGCGATTGTTGTGCGATATGTGTAACCGTTCATGGTCACGGAAACGCTTGGCTTTTTGCCTCCCGCTAACGTGGTCATGACCTCTTCGGGAATAGAAATCCCAGTAGCATTCTTATTGTGTGCTTTCATAATGGTCGTATGGAACGTTACACTCATGGTCGATGCCTCCTACGGAATAGTGTGGATTATTTGATCGTATAGCTCACGTACCAGATGCTGCCCCCCACGAATATCCGCAAGTGTTGCGATAGCGGTCGAAAGATGTCATTCAGCTCTTCGTAGCTAAAATAGTTCTTGAGAATTTCGTGCTTGGAGCCGTCGGCTAGTTCGCGTCTTTTGTAGGTGTCTTCACTATCCGCATAAGTGATGAGCTCGCCGCCTCTTCCAGGTACATACACGTTATCCGCGATAAAAACCTGCGCACCGCTGCCCAATCTTTCATGGAAGCCTTGTAAAAAGCTGTCGATCCGATTGCGCGGTATATGCGAAAACCAGAAATTCGCCAGCCCATAATCAAACTCTCCTCGTACCTCCGAGAGCTCATACGCATCGCCTTCCCTAAAGGCAGCATTTCCCTTCGTCCATGGCTTCGACTCTGCAATGCGCAGTACCTCAGGGCGTATGTCTACCCCCACAAGCTGCGTCGCGGTTTCAGCTGCAATTTGTGTCCAGTAGCCAGTGCCGCAGGCGATTTCCAGCACTCGGCGTCCCTCCACCTGCTTCTTAATGATATCGGACAGAAAGGCCAGTTCTTGTTGATATTCCGCATCCTCGCGGTGATAAATCCGTTCATACTCCTCTGCTCGTGCACCGTAGTAGGCTTGCATGCTCAGCTTTTCCTGGTCCAAAAGCGTCTGCTTCTCTTTCACCTCGTGAAGGATGCGATGTCTCGCTGATAGCAAATCCGCAAAAATCGCTCCGCCTTGCGCGGCGTAATTCGCTAACAGCCCCTGCGTCGCCATGACGATCAGTTGTGTCATCGACAAGCCCGTGTCTTCAGCCATCTGTTCTAGTTCGGACTTCACTTTCTCAGGCAAATAAACTGAGAGTCGTTTCGTTTTGTCTTGTTTATCCTCCATGTTTAGATGCCTCCTTTTTCAAATATTGTAACACATATTATATACCATGTTAACATTTATTATGATGTATGAGGTAAGGTCTTGTGTGCTGGCGCCGAACCCCGTAACCATTCAATAGGCTCCAAAAGGGCGCTAAAGCCGCCAGAAGTGTGCCGAGTTGAGGCAATAACGCCCTGAAAGGGCGTTAAATCGCCGGCGGCACCGCGAGCGCGGCGCGATTTGCGCCGAATAAGACCCCAAAAGGGCGCTAAAGCCGCCAGAAGTCTGCCGAGTTGAGGCAATAACGCCCTGAAAGGGCGTTAAATCGCCGGCGGCACCGCGAGCGTGGCGCGATTGCGCCGAATAAGACCCCAAAAGGGCGCTAAAGCTGCCAGAAGCGTGCCGAGTTGAGGCAATAACGCCCTAAAAGGGCGTTAAATCGCCGGCGGCACCGCGAGCGCGGCTTGATTGCGCCGAATATTTCCAGTTAAACGAGAGGAATTCCTGCCATTAAGCCGTTACAACTAATTGGTGCTTAGCACCATCCACGTCGGACAACAAAAAAGCCGAGCCCCACCCTTCGGATGGACGCTCGACTCGATTACATCAGCTGACGCTCCTCGCCATAGCGGCGTTTGAGCTGATTCAAGAAAAATTGCAGGGAAAGGAACAACGCGGCGAAGCTTGTACCCGCACTGAGAATAATCCACGGGTGCAGACGAATATAGCGTGCGCCGTAAGCGATCAGCGACAGCCATTCACCGGAAGTGCTGATGGTGATCTGGAACCCGGCCTCCTCGTCGCCGATTGTTTCCGTACCGCCGAGCACGATATTGAATACGGCAAGCTGCCCGAGCAGGAACAGCACCTGCATAAACTCGCTTAAGAAAATGAACATCATTTCATTTCTAATCGAAGGGAAGATATGCCGCAGTGTCCGATGCCAGAACGAACCGCCCATGAGACGGGACGCTTCGATAAACATTTTGCCACTATAATAACGTGTCCGATCTGCAATCTGGTGGGCTAACGGGAATATACCAATCAATGTAATTAAGATGACGAAGGTGATGCTGAACAATAATTTGTTGTGCGGGTCTGCTTTGGTACCGAGATCGAGCCTTAGCCCGTAATACATTCCCGCTAGCGGTGGATAGAGGAAAATAAATGCCGGTACCGCCGCAACCGCCCACTGTAAGGATCGGAGAAGGCCTCGGCCCTTGCCCGTCATCCCGCTCCACAATCCCCAAGGCAATGCCACCGCAAAACGAAGCAAGGTTAGCGCAAGTGCCGTACCTAGCGTGTATTTTAACCCATTCAATAATAAGCTGAGCATGTCGAAACCTCGATGATCAGTTCCGAGCAGGAATGTGCTATTCGGTGCATACGGCGGGATTGCGTATCTGGTTTTGCCGTCTTCTTGGTACTGGATCATGTTGATTTTGTCCTCTGGCGTAATGCCATGCGGCTTCAACCAGGACCCGAACAGCATGACAAGCAGGAATAGTGCCATAATAGCGATCGATACATAAAAAGCGGTAGAAGGACGTTTCATCATGGTCTAGCCACCTCCTCTGCACGTACCACAAACCGTTTCCGCAGCAGTGCATATAGAATATGAAAGGCCATTGCGACCAAACCAAGCACCACGCAGATCGCAGACATGGAAGTAATCCCCTGATAGATTGGCAAAATGATAAAGCCTCCCAAGCCACCTATACCGCAAATGGCCTCCGCGACCGCCATACTGGCTAAGGCTAATGTCGTAGCTCGCGGCAAAATAGCCAACACATCCTCCATCACATTCCGGAGCACATGCGAAAACAGCACCTCGCGTCGCGTCAATCCCTTGGCCAATGCGGTTATAACGTAATCCTGTCCCAGCTCACGTGCAATGGCGACACGAAGTGTCCCATAAATCGTCACGGACGGGATCAACGCAATTGTCAAGAAAGGAATGAGGAACGGCGTTCTGTCCCCAACTTGAACGACTAGCAATACATAGTGCCCTAGAAGTCTAGTTGCATAAATCGCACCCAATTGAATAAGCACGATCAGGAAAAAGTCCGGCAAGCCGACAAGCAATGCATGAATGCCATCTAGGATGGCACCGATTCGCCTCGCGATTGAAGCCCATAACGCAAGCAGCATACTGAGCAGGATAGCGAGCAGTAGGCCAGGTATGAAGTAGGTGCAGGTTTTTAGCAGCATTTTGGGAATCGCTGTCGTCATCGCCACTTCCTTGCGTGTATAGGGATCTCGATATTTGCCAAAATCACCATGCAGGAAGCCCTTCAGCTGGTCCTTGACGGTGTAACCATAATAACGCCACGAAATGATGGGCTTATCTAGCGGAACGACCGATGATCGCAGCACACCTTTGATCGTCATAGCGGTGCCCTGGTATTCCCAGAACTTGCCGTAGGGGACTTCAAGCAGACCGCCTTTTTCATTCAAAATCTTACTGCCAGGCAGCATCTCACTTAGCTTCTGCATGCTAATGCTAGCATTGACCGTCACTTTGATCTGATCGGGCTGGACGGACAAGAACATCTGCCTAATATTACTTAATAAGAAAATACCGATCAGCGTGATCGCACCCAGCAATAGCCAACGTCCGATTGACCTCAATCCGTGCCACCTCATTTATTATTTACCTTAGGTAAAATAGATTTCGTATTGGCTTAGTTTACCATGAAGGTTTTGGTGGGACTAGTCTATTCTGTTGAAAAAGAAAAAGCCTCCACCTCCCGGATCGAGAACCGAGAGGTGAAAGCTTCCATGACCTTAAGAGCTAAACTGCGCTTGATGCAAGCGGCTGTACACACCGCCGACAGCGATGAGCTCATCATGCGCGCCTTGCTCGGTGATGCCGTCTTCCGTCACAACGACGATACGGTCCGCGTTCTTGATCGTCGCGAGTCGATGCGCAATGACGAGTGTCGTGCGGCCCTTCGACAGCTCCGCCAAGGATTGCTGGATCGCCGCTTCGGTCTCGGTATCCAGCGCCGAAGTCGCCTCATCTAGGATGAGAATCGGCGGATTCTTCAAGAACATGCGCGCAATCGCGAGGCGCTGCTTCTGCCCGCCAGAGAGCTTGACGCCGCGCTCTCCAATCACCGTATCCAGTCCCTTCGGCTGGGACTGGATATAGCCCTGCAGCTGCGCGCGCCGCGCAGCGTCCCAGATCTCCTCATCCGTCGCGCCCAGCTTGCCGTACGCAATGTTCTCCCGCATCGTGCCGGAGAACAGGAACACATCCTGCTGCACGATACCGATTTGGCGGCGCAGCGATTCCAGCTCGATATGGCGGATATCGAGCCCGTCAATGGCGATGCTGCCCTCGCTGACATCGTAGAAGCGCGGCAGCAAGGAGCAGATCGTCGTTTTGCCTGCACCGGATGGCCCAACGAAAGCGACCGTCTCCCCTGCCCGAATGGAGAGGGAGATATTATTTAAAACACGATCCTCGTCCCCATAACCGAAGGACACGTTGTTGAATTTGATTTGGCCATCGAGGTGATCGACCTTGATCGCATTCGGATGGTTCGCTACCTCAGGCTCGGTGTCGATGACTTCCACATAGCGTTTGAAGCCAGCGATTCCCTTCGGATAGCTTTCGATGACGTTATTGATTTTCTGAATGGGACCTAAGAATACATTCGTTAATAGAACAAAGGCGATAAACTCGCCATAGGTAATTTGCTTATCGATCACAAACCACGTACCGCAGATGAGCACGAATACCGTCACGGAACGCATTAAGATATAGCTTAAGGAGATGTTCCACGCCATGATTTTATAAGAAGCCAGCTTCGTCAATCGGAACCGGCCATTGTTCACTTCGAACAATTTCTTCTCATGAGATTCGTTCGCGAACGCTTGTACCACACGAATACCGCCTATGTTATCTTCGACTCTTGCATTAATATCCGCGAGATCGCCCATCATGCGACGGAACGTTTTGGTCATTTTCTGATTAAAATACACCGCAATCCACAGCAGGAACGGCACAATAACGAACGTTAGCAAGGCTAGCTTCACATTAATTTGCAACATCAGCAGAAGTGCGCCAATGAGCGTCATGACAGCAATAAACAGATCCTCTGGACCATGGTGCGCAACCTCGCCGATTTCAAGCAAATCATTCGCCATGCGCGACATCAACTGTCCGGTTTTGTTATTGTCATAGAACCGGAAGCTCAGCTTCTGCAGATGGTTGAACATCTTTTTCCGCATATCCGTTTCGATGTTAATCCCCAGCATATGTCCCCAATACGTCACGACAAAGTTCAGCAGTGTATTCAGCGCATATACGCACAACAATCCTACGCACGCCCATATAATCCAAGCCCAATTCCCTGCAGGAAGCAATTTATCGATAACCTGATTGACGGCCAGCGGGAACCCCAGCTCCAGCAATCCAGCCACCACCGCACAAGTGAAATCCAAAATAAATAAGTGCTTATAGGGCCGATAGTACGAGAAAAACCTTCTCAACATGTGTCTATTCCACCTTTCGTATCGTTGACAACCAACCTTGCTCGCGTACGTAATGGTTGCAACACTTGCCTATTATACCTGAAATCCCCCACAAATAGGCAGTTGTCGGAGGACATGTATCCAATATTTTCATATGAATAGGTATATCATATCCTGGCTGTGGAGGCATGGAATCATGTTCAGCAACTCTATGGATACGCGAACTGCCATTCGCCTCGCGGCGATGTGCGGTCAAAGTTATACGCAATTGGAACAGGGGACGGAAGGCATTATTTTGCCTGCTACTTATCGAATCGTTACTCCCTTTACGGCAATATCCGTGCTAAGCGGGCGTGAACCATTCGGATTTATTGCTGAATCTGACAATCAGATTGTCATTGTATTTCGAGGGACTTCCACCACCTCAGATTGGGTCTCCGACGCCATTGCTAGGCAAACCGAATTTCCCTATGCCAAACAAGGCGGCCTTTCGCACCAAGGGTTTCTGGATATCTATCAATCTGCGCGCAAGCAAATTATCACGGCCATGAACAAGTTATCTGCTCACAAGCAACTCTACCTCACGGGGCATAGCTTGGGTGGTGCACTAGCGACGTTATGCGCCTCTGATCTGGCAACGAATACCAAATTCAAAGATCCCGCTGTCTATACCTACGGTTCACCTCGTGTGGGAAATACGACCTTCGCCAATCAATATAACCGTAAAACAGGACCTCACTATCGCATCTATAATCGCAATGATATGGTCCCTAAGCTTCCCCCGCTCGTTTATACCTCTCCGCTCTCTGGTGATCTCTATCACTATATTCATGTGAAAAAGGGTGTTGAGCTCGACTTTCCAACCGGCTCGTTCGCTGGTAACCATGCGGTTAGTGGTTATTTCAATGAGCTAGCGAAACTGGATCCGAAATACGCCAAGCTCATCTGTGCCAAAACGCCGGGCTTCTGCCCGAACTGAAACTTAAAGAACGAACCCGTACGTCTATCGTCCCTTCATTGGGATTGGAATATAGTGGACATAAATTTCGACAGAATATCCGATGTCCGTATCCAATCTTCTACGTCACCAGGCCCGTACCTCACCATCTGCTGGGAAATGCAATAGTGCAACCTTTCTCTATCAAATAGATGATTTCAGCTAAAATTGATGCAAAAAGGCATCAATTTCTGCATTTTCAGCTCTTTTTTGACACTTCCAACCCCAAAAGATGCCTTTTTGCATTTATTTAATATGTTGAAGCGAATTCCCCTGAGAAGGATGCTTTTTTGCATTTTTGCCATAAAAAAAAAGATAAGGCCCTCCTTAACCAAGGAGGGCCTTACAACCGAATAGTGCGCAGCACTCCACCTAAAAGAACAGCGTTAGTGCGCCGCATTCTCCTGAACAGCGAAATGCTTTTGAATCAACGAAATTTGACCCGAATGAATGCCTGTGTGATACATCAATCTTCCCACTGCTTCTAGTGGTGTTGATGGACCCATCGGCGATTCGACAGGCACCGTCCAAGCCTCTTCAGGCAGGGCACGCATCGCTTCAATGAGATAGTTGTTCGAGGCTGTCAGATCATCAACCAATTCCTGCAGGTTCGTAAAGGCTGGTTTCACCTTCGGGCCATTAGGTCCGCCTGCTGTATACAGCTTGATCCCTTCCGGGATTTTCACACCGAAAAACCAGTTCGCAAACATGTATTCAACCTCAGCGTTATGACGAAGCATATAGCCAATTGAAGCTGAACCTAATTCGAGGGTCAAATCAGCTTCAGGGAGCTTTTGGACTGTTTTATGAAAACGACCTTGAATCGCATTCCAAATCGGCAATACCGTTTCAAAACTCATAGTTAGCGCTCCTTCAGGTTCAATTAGGATGACTTTGCAGGTTGGTGGCCGTCTCTGGCTACGTGCTCGAATTTGGTTGCTGCCAAGTCGATGTCGAAGGCTTGACCGAATCCAGCTACATAGCGTCCTTCCAGCGTTGAAAGCTCGAACAAGGAGAAGTCCAGCGTTTTCAACACGTTGATCATCTGCTTTCCAAAGCGCTCACCGAACAAATCGAAAATATCTTCCTTATCTTCATTTCCAACATTAATAGCTGTACATACGAAACGTGCACGTTGTCTAGCAAACAAGTTCTCTGTAGAAGTTTCATCTTCAATCAGCATAACATCAACGGAAGGGTTCGTCTCCATATAACGGAAATGATTCGCAATTCTACTAATAAAGATATACAGCTTCCCATCCTTCTTTACAAAAGGCGCATAGGAGATGAACGGCTTCCCATTCTCATCCACCGTGCTCAACATTAACGTTTTCAAACTATCTGAGAATTTCAAGTACTGGAGCTTGCTGATTTCTTGATCCAATTGTTTCATTCGGTAACACCCCTGCTTTCTTCAAAATATGTATGCGGGGACCCGCACCATGAACGCCATATTGAATGTCGGATTCCACATCGTAGACATGTCTGAGCAAGTCGCTCGTTAACACATCTTGCGGTTTGCCGTATTGATAACGTTGCCCGTTCTTCAGTACACAGATGTTATCGCTGTACGCACTCGCATGATTCAAATCATGAAGCACCATAACTACAGTGATCTTCAGTTCACGATTCAATTTACGTACTAATTCTAATACATCCAATTGATGCGCGATGTCCAAGTACGTCGTAGGCTCATCCAATAGCAGCAGCTTAGGACGCTGCGCTAGAGCCATGGCGATCCAGGCACGCTGCGCTTCGCCGCCGGACAAAGAGTTGATGAGACGGTCCTTGAAGGTGATCAGCCCTGTTTGTTCCATTGCCCAATTGATAATATCGAAATCTTCCTCATTAAAACGCTCGAACCATTTCTTATGCGGCATCCGTCCGTAGCCAACAAGCTCTTCAATCGTCATGTCCGCAGGACTAGTGTTCGACTGGCATAGCATACACATGATGCGTGAAACTTGCTTCGTGCTGAGTGATTGCAACTCTTGATTGGCAATACAGATGCGACCGCTCTCACACGGCACGAGTCTGGAAACGCCTTTGAGAATGGTCGATTTCCCGGAACCGTTAGGTCCGATAATCGATACGACTTCTCCCTCCTGCACAGCTAATGAGAAGTCATTCACAATCGTTTTCTCCCCGTATCGAATCGTTAAGGACTGAACATCAAGCACGGCTTGCTTCCCCCTTTCGCATCAGATATAGGAAATAAGGGCCTCCGACCATCGCCATCACAATGCCTGAGGGTATCTCTAACGGTGCAAACGCGGTTCGCCCGACCGTGTCGGCTAGTAATAAAATGAGCGCTCCGAGCACGACACTGATAGGCAGCATATAACGATAATTGGAGCCAACTAGCATGCGAGCAATGTGTGGAACAACGAGTCCCACAAATCCGACAAGTCCGACCGCAGAGACCGAGACTGCAGCCAAGTAAACAGCGACGAACGACAGGGTAAACCGGATACGCGTCAGGTTCTGCCCTAAGTTATGCGCAGCTTGCTCCCCCAAACGCAAAATGTTTGCTTGGCGAATGCATAGGAAAGCTGCCACCCACCCAACGATTGAATAGGGGAAAATCGCCATCACACTGCCCATCCCTTTACCGGATAGGCTGCCATTTAGCCATTGAAGTGCAGTAGGCAGCTTATCGCTATATAAAATAGAGAGAAGTCCAATGACGCCGCCGAAGACTGCATTGACGGCAACCCCTGATAAAATTACGCGAATCGGCGCGAAGCCGCTGCGTTTATTCCAAGCCCAGACATAGACCATGATTGCCGCAAATGATCCTCCAATAATGGCACCTAGCGGTATCAAGGTAGACAAGCCTGGAAACACAAGAATAATAAACAACACCGCAACCGCCGCACCACTTGAAACACCTGTCAGTCCAGGATCAGCAAGCGGATTAAGCAAAACGGCCTGGAGTAAAGCACCCGATGCCGCTAAGTTAGCTCCGATCATTAGTGCAAGGAAAACTCTCGGAATACGAATATCCCACAAAATTGTCTGATTAGAGCCATCACCGTAACCGAATACGGTAACGATCGTGTCTATCGGTGAAATACGGGCGCTGCCTAGGCCGATAGAAAGCAACGTGCCCGCGAGAAGCAGAACACATGCAATCCCTATATAAGTGATGTTTCTTTTCTGCTTCTCGACCACGATTGCATTCCCCCGGCTTTATTTATACAGAACTTGCGCTAGATCTTTGAAAGCCGCAGGGGCATTAACGATAGATGCGATACCGAATAGATTGTAATCTAGCGGTTTAACTTTACCGTTTTTGAACGCGTTCAGCTTCTCCCAAGCGCCGTTCTTCTTTAAGTCCTCTTCTAGTTTCTTCGTTACGGCCGCAGGATCACCATGTGCTACCAGCAAAATAGCATCTGGATTTGCTGTTACAATGCTTTCCATGTTCAGTGGCACGTACGCTTCTTTCAGCTTAAGAACGTCGGATACCACGTTGGAAGCTCCTAGTTGTTTAACCAAGCTGCCTGTGAACGTGTTTTCATTCATGAACATCAACGACTCAGCTGATCCGAAAAGGATGAGTACCTTCGGTGCTGCTTTGCCTTTGCCAAGCTCACGCGCTGCTGCTTCTTCGGTTGTTGTTTTCTCAAGAAGAGCTGTTGCCTTCGCTTCTTGTTTGAATAATCTACCAAGAACAACTGTAGAAAGCTTGAGCTCATCTAAGGAATCCACAGGAATATACGCGGTTGGCAGCTTCGCTGGTTGGAACTTTTTCTCCAAGCTATCTTTAATAGACGCTGGTGAAACAATCACATCTGGCGTTAGCTTAGCTATTTGCTCCAAATCCGGCGCATGTGAGCTGCCGATTTTCGTCACATTCGCATACGCTGCCGGCATTTTGCTCGCCGTAGTTGGTACACCAACTGGCATAACGCCAAGCTCATTGAGAATTTCAGAGATACCTACGGAGACGGTAACAACTTTAGCCGGGTTTTGCGTTTTGAACTGTGCGAGAAGCTCCGTCGCTTTAGCTTCATCAATGGCAACCTTCGGTGCCGCAGTTGGTGCTGCTGTTGGAGCTGGTGTTGCGGCTGCTTTCGCTGCAGCACTCGGTGCTGGCGTTGCAGCGGGTTCGGTTGTAGTCCCTTGGCCGCAAGCGACTGTCAACGAGAGTAAAAGCACGGCCATTCCTAGTTTTACTGATGCCTTTTTCATGATTTTGAATCCCCCTATGTAATTGATAATGATTTTCATTATTATTATATTGATAATGATAATTGTTTTCAATAAGAATTTTTATGTCGTATTTCGCGTGGCAAATTCCGCTAGATTTCAGCATGCAAAAAACCGTGAAAGGTGCGATTTCGCTACCCTTCACGGTCTATTTGGTTTCGTTAGTACGCCTATTCGAGCTCGGCATAAAGCGCCGATGACAAATATCGCTCCCCGGTATCTGGCAGAATGACGACGATCGTCTTCCCTTTGTTCTCAGGTCGCTTCGCCAATTGGACGGCTGCGTGGGCTGCCGCTCCAGACGAAATACCGACGAGAAGCCCTTCGCTTTTGGCCAATTGGCGTGCCGTCTCCATCGCCGCTTCATTGCTAACGGTGAGGATTTCATCCACGACAGCTCGGTTGAAATTATCCGGCACAAAACCAGCGCCGATCCCTTGAATCTGGTGCACGCCACGTGTACCACCCGACAACACAGGGGAATCCGCAGGCTCCACAGCCACAATTTGAACATCGGAATGCCGCTGTTTCAAGATCTCTCCTACACCCGTAATGGTGCCTCCTGAACCTACGCCAGCTACGAAAATATCAACCTTCCCGCCCGTATCTCGCCAAATTTCTTCTGCGGTAGTTGTGCGATGAATCTCGGGATTGGCTGGGTTGCTGAATTGCTGCGGGATATAGGAATTGGGCAGCTGAGCAGCTAATTCCTTGGCTTTGCGAATGGCACCTTGCATGCCTTCCGCAGCTGGTGTGAGCACGAGCTCTGCGCCTAGGGCTCTTACAATTTTGCGGCGTTCCTCGCTGAACGAATCCGGTAGAATAATGATTAGCCGATAGCCTAAGGCAGCAGCTGCAAAGGCGAGGCCGATGCCTGTATTCCCGCTTGTCGGCTCAATGATGACGGTGTCTTGATTGATTCTGCCTTTGCGCTCGGCATCCTTCAGCATGCCATAGCCAATGCGATCCTTCACGCTGCCCGCTGGGTTAAAATACTCCAGCTTCGCGACAATCCTCGCTTCAAGCTCTTGGCGTTTATTGAAATTCCAAAGCTCAAGCAGCGGTGTATTGCCGATGAGCTCTGTTAAATTATTATATATTTTGGGCATGGGAACCCTCGCTTTCATGGTTATATATTAAACCTATACGTTTAGTTGGATAAATAAAGTATAGCATCTGTTCCGAGGGAAATTAAATCAATAATCCTGATGAAAGAGTATGGGTTTTTCTTATATTGGGGGGATTTGTTTGATTAGGACAACCCTATTGACGAACATATGGTACACTGATTTTTAGGTTGTACAAATCATAAACAGAGAAGCAAGGAGAAACACGGATGAAATTGGTATCTTGGAATGTGAATGGCTTGAGAGCCTGCGTGAATAAAGGATTTACCGATTACTTCAAAGAGGTGGATGCGGATCTATTCTGCTTACAGGAAACGAAGCTGCAGGAGGGTCAAATCGACCTCGACCTCGGTGAAGGATACAAACAATATTGGAACTATGCGGAGAAAAAAGGGTATTCCGGCACGGCCGTATTCTCGAAAGTGGAGCCACTATCTGTTCGGTACGGTATGGAAGAAGATTCTGAGCCAGAAGGTCGCATCCTGACCTTGGAATTCGAGAACTTCTATCTAGTAACGGTGTACACACCGAATGCGAAGCGAGACCTCTCCAGACTGCCTTATCGGTTAGAGTGGGAAGATCGGTTCCGCAATTATTTGCTCGGGTTGGATGCGGTCAAGCCAGTCTTGGTTTGCGGGGATTTGAACGTTGCCCATAACGAGATCGACTTAAAAAATGCCAAAGGCAACCACAACAACTCCGGCTTCACCCTCGAAGAGCGTGGCAAAATGACCGATTTGTTGGCAGCAGGCTTCATCGATACGTTCCGACACCTGTATCCAGAGCGAACGGATATGTATTCGTGGTGGTCCAATATGCCAGGCGTTCGCGCTCGGAATGTGGGCTGGCGGATTGACTATTTCCTCGCTTCTGCGCGATTAGCACCTAAGATTACCGAAGCATCGATTGCATGCGATATCTTGGGGAGCGATCATTGTCCGGTGGTTTTGGAGCTGGATCTAGCCTAGAAAGCTTGGCTGAGCCCAATCCCCGACTTAAGGAGGAGCGCCTGCTCCGACCTTCGTCGCTTCTGGAAATAACCCCCTCAGTGATAAGATCGAATCAACAAGAATTCGATGAGCTGTGAGGGATGCATGTGAAGAGAAACCGAAGAAGAAGACGGAGTTGGCTGTTTGGCATTTTGGCTTTGCTGGCCGTTGGGATCGCGGCTTATGCCTTGTTCTTCTATGGGAATCCAGATGATATTAAGGATCAAGGATTTGTAATTGAAAAGGGCAGCATGTCTGATCTGTGGTATCCTGTGCTTTGGACCCATGCGGTTGCTGCAGGGGTTGCATTGGGAGTGGGTTGGCTTCAGTTTATCAAGAAGATTCGACTACGCACACCGAATATTCATCGTGCCATTGGTTATGTGTATGCAACCATGATTACAGTGGCAGGTGTGACCGGCCTGTATTTGGCGTACTATGCCAGCGGCGGCTTGAGTGCTCAGATTGGCTTCGGAGTCCTATCTCTCATGTGGTTGTACACGCTTTACCAAAGCCTAAAGAGCATTATTCCCGATCGCAATCCGCGCAAGCACGGTCAATGGATGCTGCGAAATTATGCGCTGTCCTGCGCAGCGATCTCCCTTCGCGTCATGACCCCGTTGGCGGGTGTGTTCTGGGGTCTGACGGATACAAATGATACATTTGGCGTTATTGCTTGGCTCTGCTGGCTGCCGAATTTGCTCATCGCGGAGATGATCATTCGCAGTGGGATTCGCAGAGTGGCGCGTCCTTTGAACATTTAAGCATTGGAAATACCCCCTTCGATTGCGAAGGGGGTATTTCAACTTACTGTTCGCGTTCCGCGTCTATCACACCCATGCCATAGAATCGCAATCGGATTTCTATTGGTGGAGCGCCTATTTCTTCGCACAGCCGGCGAGATGGGCGGGCCTTCTGAGCGCGTTGCGCTTTTTTGAAGACAGCACCACACTGCCTCTAGTGGAGCGCATGGAAGAGCTTTTTCGGCAACGCAATCACCCGAGGAACATCACAAATTTTGATATTTCCGCGAATGATCTCATGCTGGATTCTGAACTGATGTCGGAGGTCGTTCCGCTATTCAAAGCCCTACTCGATGCTTCAGAGAGCACTCATCAAAGCATAGCCGCTTACATTCGAAACCACCCCGGTGCATTTGTAGCGTCAAATTGATTCAGGGTTAACCGCAAAAAGTGAATGAATATTCCCATCAGGATCAGCAAAGAAGGCAGTTACATGTCCCCAGGACTTTGCTTTGGGTTCCATAATCGCCGCTGCCCCTTTGGAGACGTATTCCTGATAAAGTGCGCTCACTTCTTCCGGTGAGTCACATTGAAAATTGAACTCAAAGGATTGCCCTTTGCGCGCTTCCGCAAACGAAGGATGATCATTCGTATTATCCGCCATAAGGGGAGTCGAGCAAATCGCTAGACGTACGCCGCTATTTTCAAATTCGACATACCCCGCTTCTTCCACCACGATTCGAAAGCCAAGTACCTCACGATAAAAACGAGCTAGCCTTGCCACATCATTCGATAAAATGGTGATGCCTTCTAATTGGATTCTCATATTGCGATCCCGCCTTTCAGAAGCTTGTATAACAAATTATATCACGCAACCCAAAAAGCGATCAAGTGTTCTTATTTCTAATAAGGCAACTCTCGCCCCTCCAAATGAGCCTTCAAATTCTCCAAAGACATGGCGTAGCCCTCTTCCGTCGGCTTTGCCTGCTCCTTCGATTCATACCCTGTCTCCGTGATGGTCACGCGGGTACCACCCTCTTCCTCCGCAGTGAGAAATGTCGTGATCATCTCATAATCCGGCACACTAAACTCCCAACGCAACGCGAAGCGTTGCTGAGGTTCAACTCCCTCGATGATCGCACGCAAAGTGACAACCTCCGTCCCCGCGTGGTACTCATTCGGTACATGGTGAAAGTAAACCTCAGCTCCCGGCGAAAGCTCGGCGACGTCCCATGGCGAGCCCGGGGAGTACCACTTCGAAAGCTCCTCCCCTTCCGTCACCGCTTGCCATGCTCGTTGCAGCGAAGCCTGAACCCAAATACTTTGTTCGACTGTAAACTGTCCCACACGAATCTCTCCTCACTTATAAATTCTGCTCACTGACTCCCGTCGCGGGATCAAACGTCAGCATTTTCGTGCCTATTTTATCGATAAAGAACCGATCATGACTTACCGTTATCACAGCGCCAGGGAAATGAATCAAGGCCTGCTCCATGACCTGAATACTCATAAGATCGAGATGATTCGTCGGCTCATCTAAGATGATGACCGCGGCGCCGGAGAGCAGACACTTCGCTAGCGCGACCCGCGCTTTTTGACCGCCAGAGAGGTTGCCAATAAACTTACTGAGGTCCATCTCCGAGAACTGCAGCATGGCGAGGAATTTGTTTACCTTTTTCCGCGGCGCGTCCAATCCCAGACCGTACGTGTTCACCGCATGGCTAACGGTATCCTTCGGATTAAGCTCTTCCCACATCCGGTTAAAATACGCGTAGCTGACGCCTTTTTCCCAGATCACCTCGCCGGACTCCGGCTTCTCCTGTCCCGTAAGCACCTTGATGAGCGTGGATTTCCCGCTTCCATTAGGGCCAACGATGACTAGGCGGTCTTCCTTTTGAATATCGAAGCTGACGTCTTGGAAAATAGTCCGATCCTCGTAGGTCTGCCCGATACCCTTCACCTCGCACAGCTTATCCGGAAACCGCAGCCGCTCATAAATATCCGTGATCAGCACGTTGACGGGGTGCGGTTCTATCCGTTTTTTATTATCTGCTAACTGACGCGAGAGACGGTCCTTGGACGATTTCTTGCTGGCACGGCTCTCAATAGCCTCCGACTCCATGAGGAGCAGCTCTTCTTCCCACTCAAATTGGCGGTCGAGCTCCTTTTTGCGCATTTTCTTTTTGCGGATATAGTCGGTGTAATTCCCCTCGTATTCCTGAAAGCGATAGTTCTCGATCTCGATCACCTGCGTGACCACTTTGTCGATAAATTCCCGGTCATGGGATATCAGAATCATCGCGCCTTTGAACCGATAGAGCCATTGCTCCAACCAAGCGATCCCTTCAATATCTAGGTAATTCGTCGGCTCGTCCAGCAAGACAACATCTGGCAGCTCTATGAGCATTTTGGCCAGCGCGGCACGGTTTCTCCAACCACCGGATAATTCGCCGATAGGCTGATGACGCGACCGATCATTGAAGCCAAGTTTCGTTAGCACCGTGTTAATCTCAACGGACACGTTCCATCCGTCCAAATGCTCCATTTGCTCAAAAAGCTCAGCCTGCCTCGTCAACAGCTTATCCATCTCGCCGTCATCGGTGACGGTACCCAGCTTTTCACCAACTTCCTGCAACTCGCGTTCAATCAACGCAACCTGCTCGAAGCACATTTCCAGTTCTTGCTGAACGGACAAGCTTCCGGTCATTTCCGAGAATTGCGAGAAGTACCCTATTTTAACCTGCGGATCTATATCTACCTTGCCTGAAGTCGGCTCTTCCTTGCCCATAATTAGCTTAAAAACCGTCGATTTGCCGGCACCATTCCGTCCAATCAGGCCGATTCGCTCACCTTGACTGACCTTAAAATAAATATCGCGAAAAATCATCGCGTCCTCATATTTCTTCGTAACGTTCTCCAAACGAATTACACTCATGGCTATCCCCTTTTACCTGCATCATTCTAGGCTGATTATATCATGTTTGGGTTCACGACATTTTTATATAAAATGGTGTATTGTATAGTTGACTTAATGTATAGTATAAGTTACATTGTGTATATAATATTTTACATTGTGTGAAAATGATTATACAGGAGGCATGAAAGAATGTCCTATCAGGAGAAAAAGCATATCGTCTCATTTATAAGCACGGTGTTCATTTTTGGTTTCTATTGTTGGTATGTCTTTCAAAAGGTTCAGGATACGAGTATGGATACGATGGAAACCCTCCGCTTCTGGGCGGCAGCTATCTTAATCTTAATTCCGGTATCCATTGCAGCGAAAATCATCATAGCTATTATCTTCAATATCATCTATCGCATAACGACCAAAGAAGTAGAGCCTTCCTTCTCAGATGAACTCGACAAATTAATTGATCTGAAAGCCATAAGAAATTCTCACTATGTGTTTACGCTAGGCTTTCTTCTAGCTATGGGATCGCTGGTGATGAATATGACACCTACCACGATGTTCATCATTCTGATCTTCTCAGGGTTCTTATCAGAAATGGCCGGTGTGTTCACATCGCTCTACCATTATCGGAAAGGAGTTTAAGATGGGCAAAAGTCTTATAAGCAATCACATCCGGAAATTACGTTTCAATCAGGATGAAATGACCCAGCAGCAGTTGGCGGATAAGGTTGGGGTGACCCGACAAACCATTGTGGCTCTCGAACAGGGCAAATACTCCCCTTCTTTGGAATTAGCATTTCGCATTGCACGTGTCTTCAAATTACCATTGGAAGATATTTTCTTTATCGAGGATGAGCAAGTGTGAGAACGACCAACTACATTCCAGGAGGGATTCTTTATGAGAGCGATTGTATGTATGAAGTACGGAACACCGGAGGTTCTTCAGCTCACAGAAGTAGCAAAGCCGACACCCAAGGACAATGAAGTAAGGATTAAACTGCATGCGGCCATCGTTACACCTTCGGATTGCGCGTTTCGGAAAGCGGACCCTTTTATCATTCGGTTCATGTATGGTCTAGCCAGACCGAAACATACGATATTAGGCGTGGAATTTGCAGGTGAAATTGATGCAGTGGGTAAAAGCGTCACGACCTTCCAGGTTGGCGACCGTGTTTCCGGTATTAGTCCGACGAAATTCGGTGCTTATGCCGAGTACACCTGTCTGCCTGAAACTGGCCTACTAGCTATCCTACCGGCCAATGCGAGTTTCGAGGAAGCTGTAGGCCTCTGTGACGGCGGCTTAACCGCGTTGACCTTTCTGCGAGATACGGCAAGACTTCAACGTGGACAAAAGGTATTGATTAACGGTGCTTCCGGATCCGTAGGGGCTTATGCGGTACAACTGGCGAAGTACTTCGGCGCGGAAGTGACGGGGGTATGCAGTTCTACTAATATGGCATTAGTGAAATCTCTCGGTGCGGACCAGGTCATCGACTATACTCAAGAGGACTTCACCCAAAGCGGTCGGACTTATGATGTTATTTTCGATGCGATAGGCAAACGGTCATTCTCACAATGTAAAGGCTCGCTATCTGCGAAAGGGATCTATCTCTCCACTGTGCCATCGCTGGGCATTATGCTCCAGATGTTATGGACATCCAAATTCGGCAGCAAAAAAGCCAAGTTCACAGCTTCGGGCTTACAGCAGAAGAAAGAGAATCTGGTGTTTCTCGCGGAGCTTTTTGACACAGGAGTGATAAGAGCAGTGATAGATAGACGCTATCCGTTGGAACTGATGGCTGAGGCTCATAGCTATGTGGATACAGGGCGTAAGAAGGGGAATGTGGTTATTACGTTTGGGGGTCGTCCCCTCACTCCAAATTCGCATACAAATGCTGCGTATACTCCTTAATGATCGCGGACACTTCAACATCCTTCTTGGTGATTCGCCACAGATAATTCGGGTATTTTCGATATGTTCCAATCGGGATCGTGACGACCTCGCTCTTGAACTTCTCAGGCATGGTCGTCACGATGTAATCCGTTGCGATGGTAATGGCATTGCCGCGGCTGACCATTTGCATGATGGCTTGGGTGTTATTCGTCGTTAATGCGATTCGGTTGCCTGTATCTCCTGAAATCAACTCCGCTGCAATCTTCTCTATATAAGCATCTTTATAAATAACGAAGACTTCATTATGTAATTCAGAGCCTGTTATGGCAGTTAAAAATCGCAAAGGCGATTGTTTATTCACGACAATAACAGCTTCCCCGCGAATCACTGGCTCCCATGTGAACGAATCATCCTGACTCTCACGAGACAAGGAGACGAACCCCATATCCGCTTCCCCTTTCATCACCTGATTCATTACCGCTGTATTATCGCCTTCGAGAAGTTGAACATTAATATGAGGGTAGATCCCCATAAAGGTAATCGTTGAGTTCGTAACCAATGAAACCATGCCAGGAATCGTAGCAATCACGATATTCCCTGTATTGATTGGATTGGACTTTGCGAGCTCGTTTCTCATATTACGGACGTTGGTTAGAATGGTACGTGCATATTTCATAGCTTTAAACCCATCCTGTGTAAGAGCAATACCTTTTTTGGAACGGGTAAAAAGCGTAGCTTCTAATTCATTCTCTAGCTGACTGATGGATTGACTGACGGCGGGGACGGTAATCCCGTGCTTTTTGGCCGTTTCTGTAAACGAACCAGACTCAGCAGAATCAATGAAATACTGGAGTTGTATAATATTCAATGTCTCTCATCCTTAACTTTTTGTTTAGGTTAATAAATTAAACTTAAATATATTTTATCACTTGTCGATGGTATTATACAGTAACAGTCATTAACTTGCCGAATCCCTCATAGGTGGAACACGACATCTTTCGAATAATTACGAGGAAAAAGGGAACATCATTAACGACGATTGTCACATGTAAAGGAGCATCGCCATTGAAAAAAAATATTTTGCAGGTATTTGCAGGTGAATTTCGCCGCTTTATCAAGAACCCTATGATGATCATCACCTTCATCGCTGTTGCATTAGTCCCTATTTTATATAGCGGATTTTTAATAAAAGGAACTTGGGATCCCTACGGTCAACTGGAGAAGCTGCCGATTGCAGTCGTCAATCTCGATCAAGGCGCTGCATTTGAAGGTGAATCACGCAACATCGGTAATGAATTTATGGATGAGTTACGCAAAAACGAAAACTTTTCCTGGGGCTTTATGAATGCCGAGGACGCCGCACAGGGGATGAGAAATAACCATTATTATGCCACGATTACGGTGCCCGCTTCGTTCTCAGCAGATGCAGCTTCGATTACGAGTGCCAATCCGAAGCAGGCTGAAATCATTTTCGAATCCAATAGCTATTACAACTTTGTTGCTGGTCAGATTGGGGAAAGTGCAACGAAGGAATTGAAAAATAAGCTATCCAAAACACTCACAGAGGCCTACTCTACAAGCATTCTGTCCGAATTCGAAACCATTTCGAACGGACTCGGCGAAGCTGGTAAAGGTGCCTCCGATCTCAACGCTGGCGCAAAATCCTTAAGCGATGGGATCCACCAAGTCAAAACCAATTTGGTCATCCTAGCGGATGGCACCAAGCAGTTGGACGATAGTGCTGGTTTGCTGCAAAAAGGAGCCGCGGGACTCAGCTCAGGCGCTTCGGAGGTCAGCAAGGGTGCCGCTGCACTATCGAGCGGAGTGAGCCAATTGCAAGATGCAGGCGCACAATTGGAACAAGGTGCGCAGAAAACCTTAGCAGGCACCTCTTCCTTAGTTTCAGGGCTGCAAGCCTCCCAAACGGGAGCGGATCAATTGGCCTCTGGCCTTGCTTCCTCTTCTAAAGGCAGCGCGCAATTGGTAGACGGTCTTACATCAGCCGTAAGCGCAAGTGATAAATTAGAGGACGGCTCCGCACAGCTCGCCTCAGGTCTTGAGGCATTCGTCGCGGGGCATCCCGATCTAGCTTCGAATGCTACAGTTACCAAACTCCTCGCAGCCAGTAAAGAGGTCGCTGAAGGAAACAAAAAGCTGCATGACGCCGAGAAGAAGCTTCTCACGGGTGGGCAGGCCTTGGCTTCCGGCACGGATAAGCTTGTGACTGGAGCTGAGAAGCTCAATGACGGACAGAAGCAATTAGTTGCTGGCGCTACTCAGCTCCAAACGGGTGAGCAGCAGCTCGCAGATGGCTTGCACACGTTCAATGCGAACTTGCCGCAGCTAACTGCTGGCGGCACTAAACTGCAGAACGGCGCCGCTCGGCTCAGCAGTGGTGCCGGAGAGCTTGCTGGCGGGATGACGCAAATGACTGCGGGCATTCATAAAGTGGCCAGTGGCGCCGCGCTGCTGAATGAGGGTGCGACTGCGCTGGATGCAGGTGCACCGAAACTAGTGGATGGCAGCGGTGAACTGGCAGCGGAATTGAATGATGCCGCGCAGAAAACCGCAGCCGTCAAGGCCGATGACAAAACGATTAGCATGCTGGCAGAGCCTGTGAAAATTACAGCAAATGACGACCGTAAGGTTGCCATCTACGCGAATGGCATTGCCCCTTATTTCATTTCCATGGCTCTATTCGCAGGCTCGCTGGTTTTCACGACCATCTATGCAGCACGAAGCACCTCTACGCCAGGTGCACAAGGGCTCAGATTGCTCGTTAGCAAGCTTTTAACCTTTAGTCTAATGAGTACGTTCCAAGCTTTGATTGCGACGACCGTTCTCACCTATGTCTTAGACTTGAAAGTACAGAGCATTCCCTTGTTCTATGTCTTTACCTTCGTCGTCGGCTTAACCTTCATGCTGATCATTCAAATGCTGGTCACATGGCTCGATCAACCGGGTCGATTCGTAGTTCTCTTGCTGATGATTCTCCAGTTAGCTTCAAGCGCTGGGACTTATCCCCTCGAGCTGCTGCCGAATTGGGCACAAGCCATTCATCCTTGGCTGCCTATGACCTACGCGATTCAAGGGTTCCGATATGTCATCTCCAGTGGTCAGTACGCTGAAATGTGGCATCAAGTGGGCTACTTGAGTATCTACCTGATAGCTTCCTTGATTCTAACAAGTGTTTATTTTCTTACTCGTAAAAAGAAAGTAAACAACGACGATGAGCATGAGCAGTTAATGCCGGTTACAGTGTAAATTTGAAAGGCTAGGAGTCCCCAAATGGGTGATTCCTAGCCCTTTTTGTTATTTCAGATGCTAATACGACACGGTGGATCAATTCTTCATTAAGTTTTAACAAAATTCGTCAAAAACCAACAAAAACCAACTGACATATGGTACGATTTATACATCTAAAGAACTATTAATGGCTCAGGAACAGTATAAGTAGGAGAGATGTACATATGCGGAAGTTAAAGGTTTTTATAAGTATTTGTTTACTGTCTACCACATTGCCGACATCGGTATTTGCAAGCTATACACTCGATCCAGAGACGAATGGCGTTGATATTGAGGATGTGGTGAAAGCCATTCACGATGAACATGCAATGAGCATGATTACAGGGAAAAGTACATTTGATAAAACCGATGTACGAAATTTATTAAGCCAAGTTGCACCTTTGAGTTACCAGATCTCCCTGGGTGAAGTTAGCGGCTTCGTCACGGATGAAACAGGGGCAGCGGTTGTTGACGCTGAAATTAAGCTAGATGGAAAAACTATGCAAACAAACGCTCTTGGATACTTTAAATTCGATGCCGTCCCTGTATCATACCAGACATCGGTTTCTATCAAAAAGTCAGGTTATACGGATGTTGTATCGGATGTTTTCAATATTTTGACTGGTGACAAGCGCAATTTAGGTACTTTGGTTTTGAGAAAAATCCCAACCTACGGTTCCGTCTCCGGTTATGTGTATGGACCTGACCATCTGGCATTGGCTTCGGCACTCGTTTCAGTCGATGGACAAAGCCCTCCTATGACTGTATATACGAATACTACCGGATATTTCTACTTAGACCTTGTGCCCACAGGCACTCAAAGCCTCACTGTAACGAAGGACACCTACACAACAATTACAACAGTTCCCTTTAACATAACGAAGGACAGCCTAACCACGATTCCAACCATTCATCTTAAAAAAGTAGTTAATCCACAACTGACGGGCAGTATTCAGGGTGTGGTTAAGTCCGACAATGATCAGCCTCTAAGCAATGCTTTGGTTACTGTCACCGGGACTACTTATGCAACCTCAACAGATAATAATGGGTCGTTTGTTCTAACTAACATACCCGTGGGTGTAGCAGGACTAGACATTACAAAGCAAGGTTACTTACCTTTCCACATCTCAGGTATCACCGTTTCACAAAATGTTTATGATACTGGAACAATCAAGATATCTCCTATTGTCGTTAACCAAGGAACGGTTCGAGGTAATTTGTCCGATGTGAATGGTATTCCAGTTGAAGGAGCCATGTTAACCCTCAATGGTTTCACCGTGTGGACAGATGCCTCTGGTGAATTTATTTTCAGTAATGTCGCGGCTCTTTCCAATGCATCTCTACAGATTACCAAAGATACATATGAAACGTTAACCGTTCCTCCTTTTAACCTCGCTACCGGGGAAACCAAGAATCTGAACAATCTTGTGATGTACAAAGTCAAAGGCAGTATTTCAGGCCATGTTGCTTCTACTACTGGAGGCAGATTAGAATCCGTACAAGTCCATGTCAAAGGAAGCGAAATAACCGAATATACAGATGCATCTGGCAATTTTACAATCAATAATCTTCCAGTAGGCAGCCATACTCTTCAGATTTCAGCGGAGAACTATGTCGGTCAATCCATATCTGTAACTGTCCTGCAAACTGGGAGTCAGCCTGTCTCTGTAACCCTCACTCCTGTTAAAGGCATTGTAAAAGGAACAGTAATAGATGAAGACGGCAATTTCGTTGTTGATGCGAATGTTTCGCTTGATGATGTTTCAGCGACCACCAATGAGAGTGGGGAGTTTACTTTCAACGATGTTACGGCGCGCAGCGGTGCAGTACTTGTCGTCACGAAG
The DNA here is from genome assembly GCF_059692115.1 of Paenibacillus sp. J31R30. Lineage (NCBI taxonomy): Bacteria > Bacillati > Bacillota > Bacilli > Caryophanales > Paenibacillaceae > Paenibacillus > Paenibacillus sp. J31R30. The sequence continues at coordinate 53,242 of NZ_JCAUAV010000005.1, forward strand.
ACTAACTATGAAACGTTGGCGGTGCCTGCCTTTGATTTAGCTACAGGCCAAATCAAGGATCTTGGCAATGTAACCCTCGTGAAAGCTAAAGGCTCTATTTCAGGAAAGGTAACTTCTGTGTATGGCGGTAACTTGGCAGCGATACACATCACCATCCTAGAAACCGATGCTATGTTTGAAACCGATGCTAATGGCGATTTTACAATCGACAACTTGCCGGTCGGCAGCTATACACTGCAGTTTTCCTCGGCTGACTACATTGGTGATGTAAGAACGGTGACGGTCTCACAAAATGAAGTTAGTTCAGTTCCAGTGAGTCTCACTCCTGTTAAAGGCATTGTAAAAGGAACGGTAATTGATGAGGATGGCCATTTCGTTGTTGGTGCAAATGTTTCGCTTGATGGCGCCTCAGCGACCACCAATGAGAGTGGGGAGTTTACTTTCAACGATGTTACGGCGCGAAGCGGTGCAGCACTCGTCGTCACGAAGGCTAACTATGAGACGGTGTCTCTAGAGCCTTTTAACCTGGCTACAGGTGAAATCAAGGATCTTGGCAATGTAACCCTCGTGAAAGCCAAAGGCTCTATTTCAGGAACCGTCGCTTCGAGCAACGGAGGCACTCTAGCCTCGGCAGCCATCCATATCAAAGGAACAAACTCAACGGTATATACGGATGAAACCGGCAACTTTACGATCAACGATCTCCCGGTAGGCAGCTATACGCTCCAATTTTCAGCGGAGAACTATATCGGTCAAGACATAACTGTGACTGTCCTGCAGGCTGGGACCCCTTCGGTCTCGGTAAGCCTTACTCATCAAACAGCTAATGTTGAGGGCTATGCCATGTCCACGACTGGTGAGTTCATACCATATGCACAAGTTACAATACCAGACACAAGCTACATGACAGCTACAGACGCTAACGGTAAGTTCACATTTTATTCCCTTCCTGTAGGATATGAGATACAAGAGATCGCTATCGCAGACTATCAGCCAAAACTGCCTCTAACCGCATTTACGGTTACACCTAATGCTAACAGTATCGGTACTCTTGAATTTATACCCGTCGGAACAATAACAGGTGTCGTTCGAGCTAGTGATGAAAACAATAACAATCCCGTATTAGCTAATGTGAATGTCACCCTGCAGGCAAATGGCGGTAGTTATGTGCAAACCGTCACATCGGATGCTGAGGGTACCTTCCATTTTACAAATATCCCTGCAAATGCAAGTTATACCCTTACTTCTGAAAAAGCAGGCTATTTATTGTATCCGATGCAGCCGTTCACTGTTAATATGGGGCCAAATTATAAGTATATTTACTTGCAACAAGGTGTAGCTGTAACGAATGAAACCCAGCTACTAGCGGCATACGCTGATACTAGCGTTCCTTATATTTTACTGCTCAATGATATACATCTAACGGTACCTATCGTGTTCAACCGAGATATAAGGCTCGCAGGCGTGTATGCTAACAATTCCAATACCAAGCTTTCTGCTCCTAACTTTTCAATTTCATTCAATCCTTTTCCTAATGTCGGGTGGAGTGGATTAGATATCTATTGTGATGTTGGTAGTGACGAAACGAAGCTTCAATCAGCACTTCGCAGTTTCGTAGGAATAATTAAAGTAAACGGTCTAGGCAATTATTCAGGATTTATTAAAATAGTACCTCAAAAGAATTACTTTATCACTGATGGCACAAGCAACCTTACTGCGTTTGTAAACAACGCTGAAGGATTAGGAAATGCACTTGCTAATCCAAATGTTTCAACCATTTATGTTGCTGAAAATATCTATTCCTACGGTAATTTGGACTTTCCAAACCGATCAATTCACTTTACTAGCCAATCAGAGAAGATAATTCAAAAAGACAGCTATTCCAATACTAATCAAGTACAACTGACGAACGTCAGATTATTGCCAGAGTCTGATACAACGCCACCCACGCTGACTTCCGTTTCTACGGGAATCGTGGAACTTGATCTAAACGATGTAACAGCCACATCAAACGAGGCGGCTACACTTTATTTGGTGCCAGAAGGGACAGCACGCGAGTTAGGGGAAATTACCTCACACAAAGTTACAAGTGTGTTCGCCGCTACTGGCGTGCAAGCCTCATTAAAATTGTCTGCTGTACCGCCAGGAGAGTACGTCGTATATGCCGTTGATTCTGCTGGTAATATCTCCGATGCTTCTGCCACAATCAACGTACGCAAATCACTAGCGAAGGTTTTGTCAGATATCCGCTATGGCTTAGAAATAGCAAACATGACTTGGATTACCGGCTCTGATTTCATAACCGCGGGGCTTCAAAATTTGATCGAGAATCAGCTCGACTTGTATCAATTTGCTCTTACTATGGATAAGAACGCACTGCTTTCAGCATCCACTAATCAGGATTTTGTTGCAAGAATGCAAGAATGGGTAAATACCGCGAATGCGGCGCCGGTCATTCAACGTGCGTTAATGTCAGGCTTTGGTAGCACTTACGATTGGTCCAAGCTCAATAATGATGCTGAGCGCATCCTCAATGAATATGAGTTAACAGGTATCTCCTCAACTTCACAGCTTACGGTAGCGGAGCATCTGTTGGAGCTTGCACACAAACGCGGCAATTATAAGCTTTTGACACGATCAGCCATTCAAGCAGCGCTTCAAGGTACAACACCATCGCCTCAGCTTTCCCTTTGGGCTGGGACGCCTGTTCAGCATGCATCTGGAACGAAGCGAGTAACCCTAACTTTGGTTCTCAAAAATAGCAATGGCGATTCTTTAAAAGGCTACACGGCGGACGATTTTACAGTAATGGTCGACGGTATGGCTAAATCCCTCTCTGATATGAGTGTTTTCCCATCTTTCACTTACAAAGATGAGATTAATGCTTATCAAATCGTGTTTGAAGGCAGCCAGGACGCGGCAACTTATATCATTTCAGATCTTTCACTTAACGGTACACGCTTGCAAACGGAAGGATTGGCTGTTCAGACGCCAGGTGCAGGAATCCCAGTCACATCGATTGGATTAAGTTTATATACCAACTCTGATCGCATTCAAACCAATAGTTCCAATACGCTTCGACTTACTATTGAACCGTCAAATGCGACGAATAAAGACATCGTCTGGCGTGCTGAGCCTAGTGAGATTGCAACCGTAACTCAAGAGGGATACCTAAACGTTACGGGCATAGGACCATTTAGACTTACAGCAACGAACCCGTTATCCGGCATAAGCAAGACACTGGAGCTGATTGCCGTTGATAGTCAGACTGCGCTGAGTACCGTACAGGCTTATGCAGCCAGTGAAGGGACAACATCCTTGACTTTGGAAGATTTAAAGAATACGTGTGTCGGTAACATCGTGGATAGTGCATTTGTGAATTACAAAAGAGCGATAGTAGCTAAAGGCGAGGAATTCGCTGGATTACAGAACTATCAAGTTTACAATTTGCTGCAAACTATTATTAGCGACTACAGCTCCAATGCACTTCTTAACCAAGCGCTCTACGAGTATGTCGATGACAATCCCGCGGCTTGGGATGCATTGAATAGAGTTGATCTACTTGCGAATGGCATTTATCAAACGGATGATACCAACATCCAGTATGTCAAACAAGTGATCTTGGATGCGTTTATCGAAGATGGCGGCCCACTCGGTCAGACGCAATTGCATACATTGGTTTCTAAGGTGCCAAGCTTCTCCATTAGAAGTTATAATCCAACCGTCTATACTACTCAAGTGATAAGCCAACATTTAAATAGTGCGGGAACCAACGTTGTCGTAACGTTCAAGGTTGCTAATTTATTCAATGAGGGTAATTCTGGCCTTGATTCTCAGGATGTGAAAGCAATCGTTAGTGGAGAAGCTAGAGGCTTAAACGACTCCGCCATGTTCTCGAACTTCATAAATCAAGGCAATGGCGTATACAGTTTTGAAGTCCGGCAATCGGCCCTAGCGAGTCCTCTCCTTATCGATACATTAAAGATTCGAGTTGGCTACACGGATATTCCGATTGCAACTGATATTTCCGTGAGTAGACAAGCTGCACTGATCGAACATTCTATTGCCAATGGCAACCTAAATATCGTGGATGGGCTGTTGTTCACAGCAGGTAATCTGCCGAACATACTTGGACTAAATTTGTTGGATCTTCTCAATAATCTGGAAGCCGCCTACACCGCTCATGGCAATGTGCTCACAGAAAGTACGATTCGCCGAATTATAAACGGTATGCGTGTTGTAACGTCGTATTACCCAACACAATCCGCAAGCAACGACACTTACCATCTTGTATTCGATCAAAACGTAATAGGGAACTTGTTCAATTCTGTATCCGCACGTAACCAGAACGGTTACCTCGCAAAATACGGTACGAGCACATCCCCCAACACCAATTGGTATGACTTCACATTTGGACATACGTCAACATTCCCCGTTGTTTTTACTTACATAGCAGGCGCAACGGAGAAACTGAGATACACCAGCGATAATTCACTCGCGCCTGATTTTGAAATTATACTTACGGATTCTTCTTCCTAGCATCAGAAAACCCCGCTCTCCGTTTTAATGAGAGTGGGGTCTTTGTAGTTCTATCACATATCCTGCTTTAATGGCCGCCGTTTTCTGACTAGCTTCCTGTCAGCCCGGGGGCTTGCGCACAGCTCTTCCACGTATTGATCGAACGTCTCTGCGAGCACTTCATACTGGAAACATGTCTTCGCACGTTTGTAGCCGTCCGTTACTAGACGCTCTCTCAGCGCCTCATCCTCTGCCAAAAGGACAATGCTATGTACGATTTCGGCATGTGAATCCGGATCAACGAGAAGCCCCGTCACCCCATCAAGCACCGCCTCCAAAGCTCCACCTGACCTTCCGGCTATAACAGGCACTCCTGCCGAGGCTGCTTCCAAGTAGACGATTCCGAACCCTTCGGCATCCCCCTTCTCCAGCTCTCGACACACCATAATAAACTGGTCAGCCAAGTTGTAATAATCATTCAAGCTTTCACTTCCACTGATACTGCCGATGAACATAACCGCATCCGCAACACCAGTCACCCGTGCAAGCTGTTCAAGTCGGGCACGATCGGGGCCATCCCCGATAATGACATATACAGCATGAGGAATCTGCTTGAGGATTTCGGGCATGGCCTCGATGACGCGATCCTGCCCCTTCCTCGTGACCAATCGGCCAACGGATAAAATGACATATTTATTTTCAAGTCCATGCCGTCGGATCAACTCTAAGTTGACAGATCTCTGATCAAAGACAGCCTCCACGCCAGGATGCACAAGACTAATACGTGAAGAATCGACTCCATAATCTTCTACTAGTTTTTTGGTAAAAATACTATTCGTCAGCACGCCGTCGGCATGCACCAATATTAACTTTACGATCTGATTTAAGCCGAAAAACCGACGAAACATCAACATATCCATCCCATGTGTCGAAATCACATAACGGCGCTTTCCGAATATCCGAAACAGCAGACCGATGAACCCGATGAGCACATATCCGTAAACCGTAACATCCGGCTCTTCCACCATCATCATTTTCCTCACATGTCGGAACAATCGCCCCCAACTCAAGATGTGAGCGCGCTCGTTACGCATAAAAGCCCCGCGAACCGTCCGAAAGGACTGTTTCCCATCGAAAGCTTCACTCCCTGGGTACTCAGGAGCGAGAACGGTAATGTCATGTTTCGTATGCTTGGAAAGGTTATAGTAATAACTTTGCATACCACCAATTCCAGGCGGGAACACGCCAGCAACAAGTACGACTTTTTTACGATTCATAGCTTCTCACCTTTCGCGCTAGTCTGTAGGCCATCTGAATCAAGGCCCAGAATGTGACTTCAGCCATCATGTTCCATAACCGTGCTATGATCGAAATGTGCAATGCCGCCTCTGCACCTAGCTTATGCGACAAAAAGTAAACCAAGAAGCCTTCCCTAACACCAAGCCCGCCCGGAAGCGGACTCAATAATCCGAGCAGCCAGGACGTGGCGAACGTACCAGCTGCGTAGAATACGTCAATTCGGCCAGCGCCGAAGCTGTTCGACAACATCCAGAATGCGATCCCCATCACGAAATGGCTGCCTAGAAAACAACTGAAATAACCGAAAAATTGATTGCGAGTCAAGGAGGCTCCCGAACTGATATTCGATAGGGAGTAGGCTGAATTTGTCAGTCGATCTAGCGGCTTTTTAAGCAGCTTCCACCGAGAAACTTGGGCGAATATTCGGCCTATCCAAGCGGTTATGCGCGAATAATACACATATGCGGCACCCGCAATGGCACCAATAGCTAAACAAATAGGAATTGACATAACGTCTAAGCTAAAAGCAAGCAGAATCGCATACGAAAGTGCTGCGGACACCAAGAGAACGTTTTCGTATACGATAGCCGCAAACTGTGCGGCAAGTGATACCCCTGCCTTAGTGGCGAGCACGATGCGGCCCGCATAGTTCCAGAAACCGCCTGGTATGTACTTGGCGAATTGGGAGTTAATAAACATGCGCAAACCTGACAATAAATCCAGCCTTGTACTACTGCCTGTTCTTGCTCCCACGGCATTTATAATGAGCACCCAGATGCTCGCCTGCAGCATTAAGAAAAAGGCGAAAAGGACCATAGACACATAAAAACGATAATCTGCTTCCATTAGAAACGTTACTAAGTCAGCGGGCTTGAGCGATAAGCTTCTCTGGGCGAAATACAAGATGACCGCTACGAGTAAGACTTTCAGCATCACCGGCCACCATTTCCGTAGCATCGCCTGGCTTCACCGTCCCTTCCTATTCGTACGGCCGTCCAATTATTGTATAACAGCAATGTAAACCGGAATGCAGGCAATCATTTTTATTTTGTTAATTTACTGAAAACCCTCTAAAACAAACTAAATATTCCCAATTCCGACAGATTCCGATATAGTTATCTTAATTCTAATATCAGATGGAGGCCCTATGAATACTAAAGAGCAATCCTCAGGCGGCAGCACCATATATCGCCATCAAACAACAGATCGACCCTTCACCTTCGCCCAAGGGGATGAAGCTTCACTCGAACTCATTTCTCAACATGTGGAGAAGTATATCGGCCCCATCCAATCCGTATTTCACGAAATCGTCTCCGACTTGGTTCATATCGACGTACTTTACGTAGCTCCAACCAAGGAGCGCAATTACATCACATTGGTAACCTCAGGAATGAGCAACTTGCGAATGACTGTCCCTGAAGGCGCGGAAGCCTTCCGTTATGCCGAACTCATGATCTGTCTCCCAGCGGATTGGCAGCTATCGAACGAAAGCATCCAAAAGGAAGAAAATTACTGGCCTATCCGCAGCCTAAAAACACTTGCTCGCCTTCCTCATGAATACAACACATGGCTATATGTCGCCCACACGATTCCCAATAATAATCCCGCCGAACCGTATGCAAGCAATACGAAGTTGATGGGCATGATGCTAACGATCCCCTCTATCGTGGAGCAGATTAACGAGTTCTTCACACTTGCCATCTCGCCGGACAAAGAAGTTCATTTCTTCAGCCTAACACCGCTCTATAGCGAGGAAATGGACTATAAGCTTAATCATGGTGCCGAGGCGCTATTCGAAAAGCTCGACAAAGCTGGCGTTACTGAAATTCTTGATCCTCGTCGTAAAAATACGTGCAAAAAACGGTTTGGTCTTTTCTAAATAGGGTCAGAGCCCACCGCAATCAACTCATACAAGTCGTTCACCTGACAACCGATGGTATCCGCAATCGATATGGCCACCTTCAGGGGCATGATTCTCTTATTTTCCATATAGTCCACTAATCGTTCAGGCTTATAAAACAAATCCCGGGTTAGTACTTCTTTAGCAATGCCGTATTCCTCTAGTCTTTCCTGTAACAGACAACGTCCAATTTCAAATTTCATATACGATCCCCTTTGTTCAAAAGAATATTACCCACAGCCTAGCCAAGGTTTACGGCTTTTATTCGAAACAAATAACCACCTCAAGCCTGCACAGTAGCGCACAAGCTCAAGGTGGTTTTGTTAACTTCCTGATAAAGACCGCAGCCGTCGGAGCGACGGAAACAGATACATCCATAAGCCCGCAACAGCGAGTGTCCCAATACCGCCAACAAAGGCGGCAGGAGCTGCTCCGATAAACCCAGCCACGATACCCGATTCGAACTCCCCAAGTTGATTCGACGTCCCGATGAATAGAGAGTTCACAGCGTTAACCCTGCCTCGCATCTCATCCGGTGTCTGCAGCTGCACGAGGGATGACCTGATTACGACACTAACCACATCCGAAGCGCCCACGAGGAATAAAGCGAATAACGATACGAACAGGTTCGTCGATATAGCGAAAAGCATCGTTGCGAGTCCAAAGACAGCGAGTGCCCCGAACAACTTGAGTCCGACGGATTTTTTAAGCGGAAAATAGGCCAACACGATCGACATCAACAAGGCCCCTATGGCCGGTGAAGTTCGCATAAGTCCGAGTCCCACAGGCCCCGTATGCAAAATGTCTTGTGCAAAGATCGGTAAAAGCGCTGTCGCCCCGCCTAATAAAACGGCAAAGAGGTCCAGGGAGATCGTTCCTAAAATGATCGGTTTTCGATAAATAAACGTCAACCCCATGAAAACAGAGCGCATGGTGACAGGCTCGAACTTTCGTTCGATAGGCGCCATGCGAATGAAGAACGTAAGGATACCAGCACCGAGCAGCGCAATAGCTGCTGTACCGTATACGAAAGTAGGACCTATCGAGAAAAGTAGTCCCCCTAACGATGGACCGACAATTTGAGAGGTTTGTCCGACGGATGTGCTCCAGGCGATGGCCTGTTGCAGAATCGCATTCGGTACCAACTGCGGCAGCAGCGCCGAGGAGGAAGGTCCTTCAAAGGCGCGGCAAGCACCTAGAATGGCAGCCGCCGCCAGAATTTCTTCGCGGCCCAGCCAGCCATGTAGATTGCCAAACAGCAGCAGAGCGGCAATCAATGCTTCGATAATCTGACAGATGAAGACAATCTTCCGACGGTCGAATCGATCTGCTACCTGCCCGACAACGAAGGTAAGCAGCACCATCGGCACAAACTGGGCAAGTCCCACGAAACCAAGACTGAACGCATCATGGGTCAAGTCGTACATTTGCCATCCGATTGCGACGGAAAGCATTTGGAACGAAGACGAGGAAAACATGCGCGAAATCCAGAAATTGTTGAACGATCGATGACTCAACACAGAATCTTTGGAAGCAAAACGCAATTGGCTCACGCCCTTATCATAGAGTAATAGAGGTTGGGCTGTCCCGTCTCATCGATGTAAACAGGTTTAATTATACGACTAATGTAGGATGAGTTGAAAGGTTAATTGTCTTTGCTTTTAGCTGCCAGTCATGTTGCATTGTTTCCAATGAAACAGAATGTCGAAGGGGCTGTTATGATGGATGATTTTAGAAAACTTAGGTAAACGCATTTCACATAAAGCTATTGTCATAAATAAGCAACAAATTGAAGAAAAAAAGCTAATGCTGCAGCTTGTGCAGGATTGGGGTATCTCCAACGTTACGCGCGATTTAACCTTGTCTGAAGTGCATGTTATTGAACAAATCGGCCATATGGCTTCGATCAATGTTCAAGTGATTCCCGGTACTCCTTCAGAAGATAACGATGCCGACGCGTAAAACTAAAGAGGGCTTATTCGTCGGCCTCCTGGCAAAACGATCAAGCCCTTTTAGCTTCATTCCCTTAACCAATCAAAGGCGCCGCTTCACCAAGTGTTCCTTCTACCTCGTTCCCTTCCTTCCTCCAGTACTCAATCCCTCCTAGCATTTCTTTCACCCTAAATCCTAGACCCGAGAGACGAGCTGCTCCTTTGGTTCCGCCATTGCAAGCCGGCCCCCAGCAATAGACGACGATCGTTTGCTCTTTCGAAAATGAGGCAGTCGTTCCTTCGCTGATTTGGTTGGAAGGGAGATTAATCGCGCCCGGAACATGGCATTCTCCATAGGCTTTGGCACTGCGAACATCGATAAGCAGGAAGTCATTCAGGCCATGTTGCATGTCATAACGTACATCCGCAACATCCGTTTCCACGGATAACTTGTTCATGTAATGCCGGTGAGTATGCTCCGGTGATGCAGCAGGTGTCTCAAGAACGAGTGATTTATGTGTTTGAATGGTCATTTGGGTTACCTCCAGTGGGTTTGTGCATTTCTTGATGTTAATGTAACACAGCACCCAACATTGGAGTTATCGATAGTTATTGATACTTAACTTCAATCATTTCGATAGTTAGTGCCAGCGATTAGCTCTAGGAAACCAAGATAGGCTTTCGATCTCCACTTTTTCTTAGCGATGATTAATTGTGTATAGAACTTGCACGCCGGATGAACGAAAGGTATCGCGACGATCTGGCCTTTGCGTATTTCCTCGGCGACGGCAATTCGGGGCAACAACGCGATACCAAGTCCGTAAGTTACACACTGCTTGATCGCTTCCAGATTGCCGAATTCGTAAGATAACTTGTAGCTCACTTGATTTCCTTTCAATACCTTAAGCAGCATCGCGCGGTATGTACAGCCGTCCTCGGTCAGAATCAAGGATTCGTTCTCTAGATCTTCCACTTTTACTTCGCTATATCCAGCTAATGTATGATCAGGACTTGCAATGATGACTAATGGCTCTTCTCTTAAAATCGTGCAGTCCAGATCTGGATCCGAAAAGGGTGGGTCCAGAATGATCCCAAGGTCCAGAACACCTTCTTTCACCGATTCGATAATGAAGGGCTCATTCCCCGGTTGAATGACAATGTTGACGTCCGGGTAATTACGACGATATGCCTGCAGATGCGGAGGCAAAAAGAAGGCAGCCAACGTCTCGATCGTCCCTATCGTAATCGTACCCTTGGATTGCTGAGACACGACTTCTTTGGACTCTTCATGCAATCGATGAATATCGTTGGCGTATTGCAGGAGCGCTTCACCGGCCATCGTCAATTTCATAATTCGTCCGAATCGTTCTAAGAGAACAACACCGTAAGATTCCTCCAGCTTCTGGATCTGCGCCGTTATGCTGGATTGTGCATATCCTAGCATTTCCGCGGCTCGCGTGTAGCTTCCATATTTCGCCACTTCGCGAAATGTTCGTAGATAGGTCATTTCCACAGGGCTCAACTCCCCTCTCCAATCAACTCAACTATTCTTAGCATAGTGCCAGCCATTTGAAGAAGCAAGGTAGAACCCACATTAACCTGTCATAAAAATAAGAAAGCGCCCTCTCACCATCCGGCGGGAGAACGCTCTTTTATCTATCAGTAAAATAATTTTGTACACTCATTGCCCGTTCGACGCGGCTTTTTAGTTACTCTTCTTCACCCGTCGCAATCGGGTTATCTTCCCACGAAATCCAGTCGCTCCAGCTTCCGCTGTAGAGCTTCACGTTCTCAAAGCCCGCTTCGCTAAGACCCAGCACGTTCGGGCACGCTGTCACGCCTGAGCCGCAATAGACGATGATTTCATCAGCGTCACGCAGTGCGGCAAAGTGCTGCTCCTGCTCCGCAGCTGACAACCAAGCGCCGTTCTCGCCGAGAACGCCTTTCCAGAAAAAGCTGCGCGCGCCCGGGATGTGGCCAGCCACCGCATCGATCGGCTCTTCCAAGCCGAGGTAGCGGCGCTCCTCGCGCGAATCCACCAGCACGGTGCCAGGGCGACCGAGCTTGTCCTTCACTTCATCCATGCTCGCGAGCATGGAGCGGTGCACCTTCGGTGAGAAGGTGCGCGGGAATACCGCCGGCACTTCAGCCGAAACTGGGTACCCTGCGGATTTCCACGCGTTGTACCCTTGATCCAGAACGTATACCTCGGAGTGGCCAAGGAATTTCAGCATCCACCACAGGCGCGATGCCATGGCTCCGCCTTGATCGTCGTAGGCAACAACGGTCTTCGTGCCGTCGATGCCGAGGCTCCCGACGAGGATCGAGAACGCACCGAGATCCGGGAGTGGATGTCTTCCGCCGTGCGCCATCAAGGCACCGGATAAGTCCTTCTCCAAATCGACATACACTGCTCCCTCAATATGATCCTGCTCATACTGTTCACGGCCCGATTCAGGCTTGCCAAGCGCAAACCGACAATCCGCGATCACGATATTCGCATCCCCCAGCTGCCCAAGCAGCCAACTCTGACTTACGATGTTCTCCACGGTTCCTGCCACCTTCCCCTACCTACAGTTAATCTCCCATCCCACTAGTGGGATTAACGGAGTATGATTGCCAATTGCTTCGATCTCCACCCATTTTATCGTAAAATGCTTGCGCGCGTAAGTTATCTGGAGCCGTTGTCCAGGTTAAATTTGCATATCCGTGTCTGGCCGAGTACCCTTTGCATGCCGCAAACAGCTTCGCCGCCGCTCCCTGTCCACGTTCCGCTTCCACAACGTACAAATCGTTCATGACCGCAATCTTGGAGGCACGCAGCGTGCTAAAGGTGAAGTATAAGGTCGCAAAGCCAACTAATGCCCCCTCCTCCGTCTCTGCCACAAATTGAATGCCAATTTTCTGCTCGAGCAGTTCATGAATCAAAGCGTTCAGCTTCTCATCCTCAGGTTGTCGGTACTGATAGAAATCCACAATATAAGCGAGCATTAAGGTTTTGAGCTGGGGGATATCGGACATAACGGCTTCACGAATGGTCACTTGTGTCATCACGGGTGCCCTCCTTATTCTAATGTATTCGAATTGCAATGCACTTCTATAGTTGCGGAACGTCGTTCCGCTATTTCCTGAGAATCCACCCCGGCTCCAAAGATACGTAACGTCGTTCTGTACCTTTTGGCCATCGGGTGGAATTAGGGGGATTGTTATTTTAAAATAGAACAATGGCCAAATACGACCTATAGAAAGGTTGCCCAAAATATGCCTCAACCTATTACCGTAACTTTACCATGGCGTGTGGTTCCGCTAACCGAAACGCAATGTCAGGAACTCTGCACGTGGAGCTATCCCGCTCCTTACCACATCTACAACTGGTCCCCATGGGCCACCATGCTTCGGAACCAATCCGAATTCGCTGATCCGCAAATACGAGAAGAGCAGTATCGCGGTGTTGTCGATGAATTAGGGACATTACACGGGTTCGTGCAGTTCTTTCCTATTGTGGGTGTTACCCGACTAGGACTTGGGCTTCGACCAGATCTTTGCGGAAGAGGCGGGGATAACAACAGCGGACTCGGCACGCGATTTGTTCAACTGCTCGTAGCTGAAGCACAGCGGCGCACGCCCGAGCTAGAAATCGATCTCGAAGTGCTCGTCTGGAACAAGCGAGCCATTAGAGCCTACCAACGTGCCGGTTTCACCATCACGGATACTTACGAGAAGTGGACACCGACTGGACCCGCAGACTTCCACTGCATGGTCTACACCGGTCCCGCCATAATCTTAGCGCGTTAACTCCGCATACGCCTGATCAAACTTCGCAGCGGTCCGAAAATCGAGCTCGGTCAGACCGCCAGCACTCCACGAGGTCAGGCGGAGCGTCACCATTTTATAATCAATCGCGATCATCGGGTGGTGGTTCATAGCTTCGGATAGCTGAGCAACCTCATTCACGAACGCGATTCCCTTCATGAAAGCAGAGAATCGATACTTGCGCACGATCCACTTGCTCTCCTCAGCTTCTAGATCCCATGTCCCCAGTTCAGCAAGCTTCCCATCAACCTCAGCTTTCGCTAGCTTCACCCTCGTCCACTCTCCCGCTCTCACTCGTAATCATACGCAACCGCGCCCAAATCGCTCTCTCCCGCATACGTGCGGAGCAGCTCCAGGAACGGCTTCCCGTAGTTGCGGTATTTCACCTCACCGACCCCTTTGATGCGCAGCATCGCGGCTTCCGTGGTCGGACAGCTTTCACTCATCTCACGCAGCGTACTGTCGGCGAAAATGATATACGGCGGCACTTTCTCGCGCGCAGCCATTTCACGACGCAGCAATCGCAGCTGCTCGAACAACGTATTGTCCATCGCGGCGACCGCGCGGACAGGCTGCTTGCGCACCTTTTGATTCACGGTCAACTTACCCTGAAGCACCTCTGCAGCAGGCTGCATCAACCGAACAACCGGATATTGCCCCTCCGACAGCTGCAAGAAGCCTTCCGAAATGAGCACATTGATCAATTCGGCGATCTCTTTCTCCGGCAGGCTGCTCATAATGCCATGCGTCGGTAGTCGATCAAACCGATAGTCCATGATTTTCTTCGCCTTGGAGCCCTTCAAAACAGAGGCAACCATCGAAATCCCGAAGCGCTCATTCATACGGCGGATGCAGGAGAAAATCTTTTGCGCCTCGACGGTAATGTCGACGGTGTCACGATCGTCCTTGCAGGAACTACAGTTCCCGCACGTATCTTTAATATTTTGCTCATCAAAATAATGTAAAATAGCGTTCCGCAAACAGCGCGGCGAATAGCAGTAGTCAATCATGGTTTGGAGCTTTTTGTACTCGTTCGCTTTGCGCTCAGGCGAGAGCTGGTTCTGCTCAATCAGGAACTTCTGCGTCATAATATCCTGCGCACTGAACAGCAGAATACACTCGCTTGGCTCACCATCACGCCCCGCACGGCCAGCCTCTTGGTAATAGGCTTCCATATTTTTCGGCATATTGTAGTGAATCACGTACCGGACGTTGGACTTATCGATGCCCATCCCAAAAGCATTCGTCGCGATCATCACGCGAATATCATCGTACAGAAATGCCTCCTGCATATAGGAGCGCTCATCATCCGACATGCCGGCATGATACTTGCCTGCGGCGAAGCCTTTTTTGCGCAACGTTTCGTACAAATCCTCAACATCCTTACGCGTCGCAGCGTAGATAATGCCGGGCTGATGCGTATGTTCCTTCACATAGTTCTGTATGTAATCCCGCTTCTTCTCTCCGCGTAGAATGGTTAGCTCCAAATTGTCGCGCGAGAAGCCGTTGATGAAAATCCCTGCGGTATCCAGCTCCAGCAATCTGGCTATGTCCGCTGTGACCTCAGCCGTTGCCGTTGCCGTGAAGGCAGCCACAATCGGCCGATTCGGCAGCTGACGAATGAACGGCGCGATCGAGACGTAGCTCGGGCGGAAATCATGACCCCACTGCGAGACACAGTGTGCCTCGTCGATCGCAACCAGCGGCAGATTCAACGCCGCCATCCGTGCGCGAAAACGCTCCGACTCCAGACGCTCAGGCGCGATGTAGAGCAGCTTATATTTACCCTGCATAGCCCCCTGCATGCGCTGTTCCACTTCTCTGGCTTCCAGCGTACTATTAATGAATGTGGCAGGAACACCTAGCGCGCCTAGCGCATCCACCTGATCCTTCATCAAAGAGATGAGGGGGGAAATGACTAACGTCACTCCCTCCATCAGCAGCGCCGGCACTTGGTAACAAATCGATTTTCCGCCGCCCGTTGGCATAATGCCTAAGGTATCCTTACCTTCGAGAAGGTTCGTAATAATATTTTTCTGACCTTCACGAAACTCGGGATACCCATAAACCTGTTGTAGAACCTTTCTTGCTCCATCCAACATAGCTTCATTACACCTTTCTATATCACACTTCTACTTGTTTTAGACCAAATAAATGACCGAAACCAGCTTTTCGCCATCATGGACCTTAAGCACGTGGTTACCCGCATCATGTTTGACTGAACCTGCTCCTACATGCATTACTGGTGAACTTCCTAGTCCGTAAAATATATCATCAGCCAGCGTACGCAGGCATTCTTCTTGTTCACCTTTATCCAGCTCCTGCCAGTCCTCTGCACTCATCTCCAGCAGCTCGTAGAATCCATTCACCATTTCGATCCCGCGTACAAAATCAGTTACAATATCTTTGTATTCCCTTCCAAACTTAATGCCCATTGCACAGTCTCCCTCCAAAAAGCATTTTCTCTAGCTTCACTTTATCATATTCTAGGTGAGAATGCAGGGTTAACCCCTTTCGGCACGGATTAAAAATATCACCTTTGGCATAAACTGTGGAAATGGGCAATTTCGGAAAAAATCTGTTACTATGGAAGAAGGAATGCGCCGCTCGGAGGGTAGGAACGATCACATGTTGAAACTTCAAATTCCCAAAAATCGAATGAACTACCTCATCAAGCAAATCCCGCTTCACTTCGACGCCACCCGTCTGGAGCAAGGTTGGGAGTATTATCATAAAGGCCGTGTGACCGAGGTTGACCTCAAAGGCCTAAGTGTCTTAGCAACCGTCGCAGGCAAACAGATCCATACCGCAGAGGTGCATTTAGAAAATTTTGCAGCGAGTACCTGCACGTGCTCCTTTGATGGCTTCTGTCAGCATATTGGTGCTACATTTTTTAGCTTGTACGCCCCTTATGGTCGGCCAGAGCTTGTCCTGCAGCAGTTAAAGCAACAAATCCATACACGGAAGAAACCCGCTCGCGGTGCTGCAGCCTCTGTTTTGCAGGAACGCAAAGCAGCCGCACAGGCGAATGTGCCGTTGGAAGAGAGTATGCCTAGCGACTGGCATCGTTTTTTTGAAGGGAAATTTCACGGCTTCTCGATTTCTCACCAGCATTCCATAGAAACCTTCTATGAGTCTGCCTTGGAGTCACTCCCCCCTTATGCCGCTAACTGGCGCGATACGACGCGTGAGCTCTATATGTTCCATATCGTGCTGTTCATGATGCGGAAGATCGAACAATTTTATCAAGAAACGAAGAGCTCTTACCTGAGCTACTATCACGAAAACGGCTGCAAAATCGCCGCCAAAAACTGTGAAGATAAGCTTGTCGAATTTGTCGAACGCATGGAAGTGAATCATTCCTTTCAAGCAGAACCAAAAGTTTGGCTGGCTACGATGAAAATGGTCGGAGAATCCGCCCTGCAAGGCAAGGACAGTCCCGTTGATTGGCTATTCGTGTACCGTTTCATCTGGTGGAAGCTGACTGATCAGCCTAGCGCACAGAAAGAGGAAGTAACACGGCTCGACGGCCTTCTGGCCAAGAAGGAACTGCTGCCGAAGAAGAAAGACACGTTGCTTGCGGCTAGGGCGCATTTTGATATTATGCAGGGGAATACGGAGAAAGCCTTCGAACGACTTGGGCAGCTGGCTCATCCGCACGCGAAGGATTTCTTCCTCTACTTAAATAAGTTTGCGAACGATGGACAGTGGGACCACATGCTGGTCTGGCTGCGTTGGTTGTTCCCGTCGATTACGAATGCGAATCATGATGATTTCCGTACTTTTTGCCAATATTGGCTGGATACGACCAAGCATCTAGCGAACGACAGTGAGTGGGTTCAGGTCATGGAGTCTTTGCTGCCTCGATCCTACTACTATTACACGGCATATTTGCTGCAGACGAAGCGATACCGGCAGTGGGTGGATTTGCAGCTTGCGAATCGCATTTCACCCCTAAATCTATACGGAATGGAACTCAAAGCAATCGAAGAACATGATTCCGCATTGCTTCTTCCGCTCTATCATCAAGCAGCCGAACGGGCTGTTCTGGAGAAAAATAGGGCTTCTTACAAGACGGCAGTCCGCCTGTTGAAGAAGCTGCATAGCATTTATAAACACATCGGCCAGGATGACCGCTGGGAGCACTATATTTATCGCTTAGCGGATAAGTTCTCGCGTTTGCGTGCTTTCCAAGAAGAGCTCAAGAAAGGAAAATGGATTCGATGATCGAAACCAGCGCGCTGACCGTTCACGTTAGTTCCTTACCTAACGGGTCATTATTTCTATGGGGTTCCCGTGAAAACGGCGGTATTTGGGATGCTCTTGATTTAAAACATATGCTATTCGCCTGGCATCGCGCCTCCTTCTTCGGCACCTTTATGGAACCGAGTGAATGGCAGAATCGGGAAGGGATCGAGCTGCAGCCGCTTGAAGCGCTCGATTATTTCAGCGAACCGCTGCCGGTTCAGCACCTGCAATTGAAATGGCATGCTTCTAGCGCTGATGTCATTGCGCTAGCTCCTGCTATTCGCGAGTCGCTAGCGACTGGCCGCTTCATGCCGGACTACGAGAAATGGAAGACCGGCGAGATCGGTTGGAAGCTCCAGCTGCCCGAAGAGCTGCAAGTGCTTGAGACACCAGCTGTGTCACGCTGGATTCATGCGCTGATCCCGGAGTGGGTCGATGCCGACGGGATTATGAAGGACAATTTACGCAAGCTGGAAGCCGCGTATCCATTAATGCGCCGCAGCGATGTCAGCGGCGAGGTGTGGCTGGACGAGGAAGATTGGCTCGTCAGCATAGGTTGGCGTCAGGACCGGACGCCGATGCGGACGTGCCTGCAGCTCGTCGAGCCGGACCTCGCGCATGGCGCAGGCTGGCAGCTGCGCGTGCTGCTGCAGGACCGGCTCGCGCCGGAGGTGCTGCGCACCGTGACGACCGTCGGCGAGCCGGTCGCCGGTGAACAGCCACTGCCGGAGGCGTGGCTGCCTGAGATTGCCCGTGTCGAACGCGACGCGGCAAAGTGGGTGCGCATCCTGCCATGGCTGGATGCCGGCGAGGGCGTCCTCCGTCAGACGTTGACGGAGGAGGAGGCTTGGCGCTTCCTCGCAGAGGGAAGCGTACGGCTTGTTGAGGCAGGAACGAGTGTGTTCCTGCCGGCGTGGTGGGATCGCATCCGCAAGATGCGGCCGAAGCTGCGCGCGAAGATCAAGTCTTCCGTCGGTTCTGGACGGGAGACGATGTTCGGGCTGACCCAGCTGATGCAATTCGACTGGAAGCTGGCTGTTGGGGATTTGGAGCTGACGGAAGAGGAGTTCCGTCTGTTATTAGAGGAGAAGCGCAAGCTGATCCAGATTCGCGGCAACTGGATTCAGCTCGACCCGAAATTCATGGCGCAGGTCGAGCAGATTATGAAGCAGGTGCACAAGAAGCAAGGGCTGTCCTTCCGCGATGTGTTGGAGCTGCATTTTGCCGGTGACGCTGGCGGCTTGCTGCCAGCTGAAGATGATCCGGATGCCATGCGCTACCTCGACATGGAGGTTGAGCTGAACGAGCAGCTGCGCCACATGATCGACCAGCTGACACAGACCTCGGCGATCCCGACGATCGAGCCGCCGGCTAGCTTTCATGGCTCTCTGCGCCACTACCAAGTGGACGGCATCTCGTGGCTGTTGTTCTTGCGCCGTTTTGGCCTTGGCGGCTGCTTAGCCGATGACATGGGTCTCGGGAAGACGATCCAGTGGATTACGTACTTGTTAACGGTGAAAGAAAATGAGAAGCCGGATACTCCGTCGCTGCTTGTTTGTCCGACCTCCGTGCTAGGCAACTGGCAGATGGAGCTGAAACGATTTGCCCCTTCCTTGCGCGTCCATCTGCATTATGGACCGCAGCGCTTAAAAGGCTCTTCTTTTGAAGAGAAAATCGTTGGCAAATATGATCTTGTCTTAACGTCTTACACGCTTTCCCATCTGGATGAGAGTGAGCTGGGCGCTATTGCTTGGAACTCGATCTGTTTGGACGAAGCTCAAAATATCAAGAACGCTTATACCAAGCAAGCTACGGCGATTCGCCGTTTGAATGGTTTTCATCGCATTGCTTTGACGGGAACGCCGATCGAGAATCGTCTGACGGAGCTGTGGTCGATCTTCGACTTCGCCAATCCCGGCTATCTCGGAACCGTGCGCGAGTTCACGCATCGCTATGTGAACGCCATTGAGAAAACGCGCGATGAAGCGACGATCGGCAAGGTGCAGAAGCTAATCCGTCCGTTCCTGCTGCGGCGTGAGAAGAAGGATCCCGCCATTCAGCTGGATCTGCCAGAGAAGAACGAGTCCAAAACGTTCATCTCGCTCACTGCAGAGCAAGGCTCGTTGTACGAGAACTACATCCAGGATATGTTCGATCGGCTGGATAAGCTTTCGGCCATGGAGCGGCGCGGGCTCATCCTCGCCGCATTGACGAAACTCAAGCAGGTGTGTAATCACCCTTCTTTGCTGCTCAAAGAAGGGCTCGGCGCGCCGTGGAGCGGACGCTCGAACAAATTGGAGCGCTTGCTCGAGATGGTGCAGGAGCTGCGCCAAGAGGGCGACAAATGCTTGATTTTCACGCAATTTGTCGAGACCGGCAACCTGCTGCAGCACGTACTTCAGCAGGAGCTCGGCGAAAAAGTGCTGTTCCTGCACGGCGGAACATCCAAGAACGGGCGCGATGAAATGATCGCGCACTTCCAAGGCACTGATGACCAGGCGGCTGATGACGAGCAGCGCAACGTGTTCATTCTTTCGCTGAAGGCCGGGGGCATCGGGCTTAACCTGACGGCGGCGAATCATGTATTCCACTATGATCGCTGGTGGAATCCCGCCGTTGAGAATCAGGCGACGGACCGCGCCTTCCGGATCGGCCAGACGCGTCACGTGCAGGTGCACAAGTTCGTGACGCTCGGCACGCTGGAGGAGCGCATCGACGAGATGATCGAGCGCAAGCTCGGCCTCAGCCAGCAGATCGTCGGCTCCGGCGAGAACTGGATCACCGAGCTGTCGACCGACGAGCTGCGCGATCTGTTCTCACTCCGCCGCGAGTGGGTCGAGGCGTAGGAGCGCACTTGAGCAGGTGTGGTTATGGCTTTACTTTTAATAAACACAAAAGAGGTTATCCCAAGCTTCACCTGGGGTAACCTCTTTTGTGCTCCATACTTATCCGATTTTATTAACTTCTCTCTATCTACCTTCTCACTGTCTACGCTACTCCCCCACTGCCTCATATCACCAAATCCAAAAACAAATAATATCCCTCGCCTATCGCACACGAGTAAGTCTGAATCTGTCGCGAGGTATCTAGGTCCGTATAGGCTTGGGAGAGGATGCCTTGCTTTTGCAGGTTCATCATCAGGATGTTGGAGATGAAATAGGGCCGCCACGTCCAGTTGGCCTGGCGATAGCTCTCATCCTTGCTCCATCCTTCCTCTGTTCGGGTGTAGTTGGACGAGGTCTGGTAGCCATCCCCCTGACAGATGTACATCCGAATGCAATTATCTGTGACGTTAGCGGTAATTCGTTCGATAGCAGCATCCGCATCTTCCGCATTCGAGATGTGAACAGAATCGTTGATCAGCATATCCAGCTTCTGATGTACACTCAGCAAGCGATGGTATCGTCCGAACTCGTCCTGACCAAACGATCTTATCTCTGCTTCCAGCATGGCCTTGTACGCATCCGGCCGCTGTAGATCAGGCTCTGCTTTTGAGAATAAAAAGCCTTGCACATACCTTGCTCCCACCTGCAAAGCGCTGCGCAGCTCTTGCTTCGTTTCGATGCCTTCAACGAGCAATGAGGCTCCGATTTGAGCTGATACAATAGAGAAGGATTGCATAACAGCCTTATAGCCATCGTGAACGATGCTTTTTTTCAAAATATTCAGGTCAACCTTCAGGATCTTCGGCTGCAGGCTGGCAATGCGATCAAAATTACTAAAGCCGCTCCCTACATCATCAATAGCTATGGTACATCCAAATTCACGATACAGTTCAACAATCCACCTCAGCTCCTGAAGCTGACCCGTAAACTCCTCCTCCGTGACTTCAATGACAATCCGTGAAGGGTTGATCTTATATTTTTTCAATAGTTCAATGGTTGGCAAGACACCCGTTCGCTTGTAGGTTCTATATATCCAAGAAGGCTTTAAGTTAATAAACAGCTCGCTATCATCGGAATCCGCGGCTATTCGTTCTATGGCCTGTTCTCTTAAATGCCTATCAATTAGAAGATGCATATCCTCGGAAATGTCAGGATCCTTGAAAAAAGGGCCTAAGCTCTCCACACTGCTTTCGCGAATCCGTCGCCCCAGTGTTTCATAACCCATTATTCGTTGACTCTGCAAGGAGATAATCGGTTGAAAATAGGGACGTACTTCGTGACGCGGCGGAATCTTGATGTTTTTCACCTGCACAGTGCGCCTCCTTCTTAAGAAATCATCATGTTACATGACTTAACACCCGGCTGATCGTTGACTCATATTTTAAACGACAATATCACTTTACGCAATCTTTAATGTTAGAAAACATAACATGCTAGACTTATAGAGGAATTTGTTGAGGTTTGTCGAATTGCTATGAGATCTTTTATTCTAGTAGAAGTAAGGTGAGCGATTGGTATGAAGGCATTCACGAGATCACGAATCTCTATGTTATACGTCATTTTAATTGTCGTTTTATTAATCATCGTCAATGTATCTAACAATTTGGCTTCTCGGAATATGGAGAATCAAAGCAACGCGATCGTGAACGAGGCCATCCCTATTCTAACGACAGCTAATAGCTTATTGACCAATTTAATTAATCAGGAGACAGGCCTCCGAGGCTACGAGCTTGCCGGAACTGAACAATTCCTTGAGCCGTATACCCAGGGTAGAGATCAGGTCGCCATGGATTTAAATACACTATCCCTGTACGACAAAAAGTATCCAACGTTGCAAATCATTATCGATACACAAGCTGTGCCTGCCATTACGAATTTGCAAAAGTACTATGATACCACCTTGGAATTATTCCGAGCTGGCAAGATTGAAGAGGCGAAAGCACGTGTCAACGGCGGCAAAACGCTAATGGATCGTTATCGGGTCGTTCATAAAAGTATCGAAAATAATATCGAACAAATCACATCACAAGCTTATTCCTCTTCCCATAAAGCAGCCACCAACGCTCGCATGATCACAAGGATCGGCAGTTTAATCGCAATTATTGCTGCAGCCCTGTCCATTATTATTTCCTTACGATCCATCCAAGCGGAGAAAGAGCTTCGCAAGAGTGAGGAATCTTACCGCTACATGGCGGAGAGTCTGGAATCTCAGAATGAGGAAATTATTGCCCAGCAGGAGGAACAACAGATCACCTTGGCTAAGTTGTCGGAACGCGAACGGGATCTAGAACTCATCTCCTCCTACCAGGAAAAGCTCACCGGCTATGTGAAGTTAACGGATTTTTTGAAACATACACTGCCCGCTTTACTCAACTCACTTGCTCAGGATGCCGCTTTAGTCGTCTTAGAACGTCGCGACCAGGAAACCGTAACGTATGATGTTATTCAATCCATCGGGTATCCCAAGGGGCAAATTCAAGCTTCTCGCAGCGAACTCTTCGGCCCAGCCCGACGAGTATTCGATGAAGGTGTTTCAATCACACATACCCGTGATGTGACGGGACATGAGCAAGGTGTCCATAATGGCATGACGCGAGCGGTCGACCATTACATTCCTCTAATGAATGACAAGCAAGACGTCATTGGTTTTCTTTTACTAACGAGTTACCAAAGCGCACTCTATCAAGATGATAATCAGCGTCTGACCAAAGGATTAGTACGTCAATTCGGACTCGCGTTCTATGCGCAGGTTGTGAATGATGAGAAGCTGCAGCAGGCCGAGAGCCTGGCAGAGCTGAACAATCAACTCACTGCGGAGAAGCAGCTTTTAGAAGGTCAGCATGATCTCATTCAAAATATTTTGGAATCCGCACACGAAGGCATGATGATGTGTGATTCGCAGGGCACGATTCTCTTCTCTAATCATCGTATGAATCAATATTTCGGGCTTAATGAACGTATCGGCCAAAATCTAGTTACCTGCAGCTATGACATTGGAGCCAGTTCACCTAGCTTTCATGGGGTAGCCGCTTCCATTGAAGCCTTGATTGATCGCTCGCTGTCCCATTTGACGCAGCGCTTTAGCTTTCAGCAGGACGAGCAGCTCCAACATGCCGAGCTTTACGCAACCGTCGTTAGCGAGGGCACCGAGCAACAAGGGTACCTATTCGTTTTCCGTGACCGCACGGAAGAAGAACGCGTTGATGAAATGAAGAATGAATTCATCTCCATTGTTTCACATGAGCTGCGGACTCCGCTGGCAAGTGTGCTTGGCTTTATCGAAATCTTACTGCATCGTGATCTTCCGCAAGAGAAGCAGAAGCGTTATATGGAAACCATTTATAACGAAGCCCAACGCCTCTCAAATTTAATCAATGACTTCTTGGATCTGCAGCGGATGGAGTCTGGTCGTCAGTCGTACAACTTCTCTCCGATTAATTTGCAGTCTGTTGTTACTGAAATCGCAGAGCAATGGGAGGATAAGCAGCTTCATCAGATTGTTCTGCATCAACAAGAGCCCGAGCTTTGGGTGCGGGCAGATGTCGATCGTATTCGTCAAGTGTTTGACAACCTCATCAGCAATGCCATTAAATACTCGCCGTCCGCTGATCATATCGACATTCACTTGTCAGCTCACGAAGGTAAAGTTACCATTGCTATTCAAGATTATGGCCTAGGCATTCCTCAGGATGCGAATGCGCATATGTTCTCGAAATTTTTCCGTGTCGACAACTCCGACCGCCGCCAGATTGGTGGTACAGGCCTTGGACTGGCCATTGTGAAGGAAATCGTAGAGGGGCATAACGGGCGCATCTCCTACACGTCTGAAATGGGACACGGCACCACGTTCCAAATTGAACTTGATCAATATGAGATTTCCGGATTAGACGGGAAAATCGTTATTTTTGAAGATGATGATAATCTAGCCAAATTAATTCAAGTCGCTTTGCATAAGCTGAGCCTGCCATCCATCCAGCTTCGTTCCGCTGAAGAAGGCATGATCGCGCTGAAGCGCTGTGAGGGAGAAGGTCCGATTCTTTTCATCGTGGACATTCATCTCGAAGGCGAGAAAACGGGCTGGGATTTCATCGCAGACCTGTACAAGCACCCCGTGCATGCGCAAACGCCGGTTATTGTTTCAACCGCACTCGATCCGCCTTATGATTATCATGAGAAAGAGATTGAGAAATATCTGAAAAAGCCGTTCACCATGGAACGACTCGTGCAGGTGGCGAAACGCTTGCTCGATAATAAAAGCAGCCTAGCCTATGTTTTTCCTGCCCAGAACAAAGAAACACTCTCCAGCACTTTACAACGCAACGGAATTAATGTGCTGAAGATGCAAGAGACGCAAGATATGATTGAGGTCGATCTGATGAAGCCCAAATCGGAGAAATAGGCTATATAAACTGAGAAATGCGAAAGTGCAACTTTTCTCCATCACATATACGATTTCAGTAGAAATTGATGCGAAAAGGCATCAATTTCTCTATTTTCAGCTCTGTTTTGACCTTTTCGACCCCATAAGATGCCTTTTGGCATTTATTTATAACATTGAAATGAATGCCTCTGAAAAGGATGCTTTTTTTGCATTTTTGCTATCTGTGAACCGAACATAATCTTAGGCGGAGAGATTTTATTATTATGGTAAAGATAGAGGGATTTCTCTACAGAATGGCCAATATATTAGAGAAATAAAGAGGTAATGAAGAGAAAGGGTGTGCCCCTTATGGCAAAGCTTGAATCCGTTTCCAAACCAGTGCGAGGCCGGAGTGTTTGGGCGTTATTTTTCTCCCTGCCGATTTTTGCATGGGCGATGTACGATTTTGCAAATACCATTTTTTCTTCCAATATCGTCACTGTTTTCTACCCGTTTTACTTAAAAGAAACGTTAGGAAAGAGCGAAGAGCTCAACCAGATTGCGAGTACCTTCATCACTTACTCCAATGCGCTGTCTAGCTTCTTCTTAGTGCTCCTATCTCCCCTATTCGGGGTCTGGATTGATCGTACGGGCAAAAAGAAAGCCTACCTCATCCCCTTCACTCTCGTCGCAATCATCGCAACACTCCTTATGGGTTTCTCGGCATTGTGGGAGACGGATCAAGAGTGGTTAGGGCTTAACACGTCGATTCTCGGCGTCATTCTGTTCTTCATGATCGCCAAATTTTTCTATAACTCCAGCTTAGTTTTCTATGACTCCATGATTTCGGATCTGGGCAATGAGCGTGAGATTCCTCTGATTTCTGGGTTTGGTGTAGCGGTAGGTTATGTAGGCACGCTCGTCGGCCTTATCGCCTTCCTGTTCGTTAGTGATAATCACTTCGAGAGTACATTCATCCCGAGTGCTGTTATGTTCCTCATTTTCTCACTGCCGATTATGTTCTTGTACAAAGAAAAGCCTCAGAAGTCCGTAGCAAGCAACAAATCGCTCCTCAGCGGCTATCGCGAGATCTGGGCGACGTTCAAGGAAGCTCGGAAATATCACGCAGCCTTTACGTTCATGATCGCTTACTTCTTCTTTAACGATGCCATCGCCACAGCGATTGCCGTTATGGCTATTTATGCGAATACGGTCATGGGCTTCTCGACGGGGCAGTTCATTCTGCTCTATCTGGTGTCCACGGTGTCTAGCGTTATCGGCTCCTTCCTCTTCGGCTATGTCACGCGCAGCATAGGACCTAAACGAGCGGTGACGATCGTCGCTCTCATTCTTATCGTGGCGATTTCCCTCGCCTCACTGGCGACGAGCCAGAGCATCTTCTGGGTAGCAGGCAGTTTATACGGTGTCTCCATGGGTGCTATGTGGGTGACTTCCCGCACACTGATCGTGCAGCTAACGCCGGAAGACAAGCGCGGCCAGTTTTTCGGTCTGTTCGCCTTCTCCGGGAAGGTGTCCTCCATTGTTGGACCTGCGCTGTACGGTTCCATTACGTGGGCATTGGCCTCGTCAGGCAACTTAGCAAGCCGTGTCGCTCTGGGCTCCTTACTTGTCCTTGTTATTATTGGTCTGATCGTCCATATGAGAGTTCCGCAAAAATTGCAAAATCCTGCTTAATTCATGTACAATTACTTCTAACCAGAGGAAGCAGACAGAAAACACTAGAGCATTTAAGGCTTTAGTGTTTTTTTGCAAGCATCCGAAGTTTGCCAATCTTGTCAGACACACATCTATCGTACAGGCGTTCTCATCAGAGAGAGGGGATATGGAAATGACTTTGCGATACAAAAGGGTTCTCATTAAACTTAGCGGCGGGGCTGTAGCAGGTGATAGCTCTTTCGGTTTCGACCCTACACAGCTGGACCATATTGCCAATGAAATTATGACGGTTGTGAATTTAGGTGTTGAAGTGTGTCTTGTGATTGGCGGAGGCAATATTTTCCGAGGCAATATGGGCGAAAGCTGGGGCATCGAGAAAGCCGAGGCCGATAATATCGGTACGCTCGCAACAGTCATCAACAGCTTGATGCTGCGCGGTGTGCTGAAGGCGAAGACGGAGGCCGAGGTGCGTGTTATGACAGCGATTCCAATCGCTTCTGTGGCGGAGCCTTTCATTCGTTTACGTGCCATTCATCACTTGGAAAAAGGGTACATCGTTATTTTCGCCGGCGGGAATGGACAGCCTTTCGTTACGACGGATTATCCATCCGTGCAACGCGCCATCGAAGTGAACTGTGATGCCATACTAGTCGCCAAGCAAGGCGTGGACGGCGTTTTCGACAAAGATCCGAAGCATCACCAAGAAGCGCTCCAGTATAAATCGCTCCATTATAACGATGTGATTCAGCATAATTTGAAGGTAATGGATCAATCCGCCTTCATCCTAGCGCGTGACTACCATGTACCGATTCATGTGTTCAATTTCGATAAGCCTGGCTCGATGAAGGACATTTGCGCGGGGCTGAATACGGGGACGATTATTAGTGCGTCATCTGAACTTATTTATCATTAACATAAGCCAAAAAGGATAGATCAGCAGAGCGATCTGCCGATCTATCCTTTTATTTAGCCGAGGAGGAGCACGTAATAGTCATTCGCGTTTCTCGTCGCAAACCCACAAGATTCATAGAGCCCAAGAGCCTTCTCGTTCTCCACCGATACTTCCAGCTTAATATGCGCAGCTTGATCATTTACTTTAAGTGCCGTAATCGTTTGGCTTAAAATCTGGCGACCATAGCCCCTGCCTCTAACCTCCGGCAATACGCAAAAGCCATAAATAAATCCGCTAGCTCCCGGCTCCACCATCGCTCCAAGTTTTCCGATCGGCTCTTTGTCTTCACCTAGCTCTGCTATCCACGTCCGTTCCTTATCCCCGCTGATCGTCTGATTGACATACTCACGCGTATCCTCTTCCGACATATCGAAGCCTGACATATTCAACTTAACGAGGAGCTCCGTATCGGAACTGTCCGCTAATCGAATGGTTAGTTGTGTTTGCGTGGAAACAGGCGGGATTACTTGCTCTTTTAACTCCATCACATACTCTGAAAAAGAATAATTCGCCCCTAGCTTCGTCAGAAAAGCTTTCCCGCTCTCCGAGCCACGCTCATTAATGAAAATTAGCTTAGGAACTTTTCTGTTCTTGCACGCTTCGATTGCCGTTTGAACGAGCTGATTGAAAATCCCTCGACGCCGCGCCTCCGGATGCACCATGCCGCTGATTTCTACCTCGGTGGAAAGGAAGCTGTAGATCGCGAGAAAGCCGATAATCCGGTCATTTTCGTAATACACAAAATCATTTGTCACGAGAGCTGGACGGCTATTCAATGTGCCCCAATTTAATTTAATCTCGATGCCTTCATGCTCGTTGCATATTTCCCACAGCGCTCGAACTTCCTCCAGCTCTTGCGGAGAAAGGCCCGCTCTTGCATATATCCCTTGTTTCATATGTTGTCCTCCATTATTCTTCTCATACATATGGACTACCTGCAGTCATTATACATGTCTGGGCGCTCGGGTGGTAAGCTAATAAATCGTTCTACACATTTTTTCGTGCAGCCGTGAACGGTTTGCAGGAGCTGTTCGTACTATCCATGAAATCAGACAGAGAGGATGTTCAATCACTTGGAAGAGAACGAAGTTATTCGTCGGGCCATGCGAGGCGACACTGCGGCTCTGTCTCAGCTTCTGCAGAAGCATTATGCATTTGTATATAAATATTTGGTCAAAATCACGCTGAATCCCTCCCAAGCTGAGGATCTCACGCAAGAAACGATGGCCCGATGTATCGAAAAAATAAAACTCTACAACGGGACTTCGAAGTTCTCGTCCTGGCTAATCACCATCGCCACTCGGTTGATGATCGATCAGAGTAGACGCCGCCTTTCGGAGCGCAAGTGGCAGGAGAAAGAGCAGCAGCAAGCCTTGCGCCAGCTTCAATGGCAGACGGCACATCACACGGATGACGCTTGGCCGGAAGTGTTAGACGCCTTGGCAGATATGCCGCGTGAGAGTCGCATACCGCTCATTCTCAAGCATTACTACGGGTACACGTACGAAGAAATTGGCGGCATGCTCTCTCTTGCAGAGGGCACCGTGAAATCAAGAGTGCACAACGCATTGAAACAACTACGAAAGGAGCTGAAGTAGATGGATGAAGATTCGCATAAGTGGAGGCGAGACGGGAGCGAAGGCCTGAGTGCGGCGGACGAGCGGCGAGATGAGCGTGAGCGAGGAAATGAGAGTGATAGGAGTGCAACGCAACGTGAAGTGCAAGCCGATGAAGTGACCGCTCGCCAACTGCGCGAGGGGCTGGACCTGCTCGATGCTGCCATCCATGTGCCTACTCCGAGTGCAGCTTGGTTTGATCAGCATATAGCCGTGACGCAAAGTAAACGGCGCTCCAAGCTGATGCGCGACCTGGTCATCCTATGGATCGGCGCGATGCTATTGTTTTATGTGTTTTATCTGACGGTAACGGCTCAGCCCGTTGCCTTCCTCTCCATCCAAGCTGCGGCGATACTGATTCCCCTAGCTTGGCTAATTCTTAGAAAGCAGGTGGCTTCTCATGACAACAACTGATTCCAAATTCGACCAATTGCCCCTTTGGGCATGGATCTGCCTTGCATTCATTATGCTACTGCAAAGCACATGGCTGTACATGGACTCCCGCAAACGCGGTGCCCGTCACCCTTGGTTTTGGGGCATTTGGGGCATCATTCAAGCTCCGGTTCCCACGATTGTTTATCTCTTTGCAGTGCGTAAGATTCACCGCAAATGATCTTCGTTCTTACTTAAAACGGTTGCCTTCATGGCAGCCGTTTTTTTCATGCCCGCGCGGATACAAGTATTGGTAATAATCAAAATCATATTGACTTCCTTCGGTCGAGTCGGCTATGATTTGGGTGTTATTTTACTAACTTAGTAAATTAGTAATTTAGTAAATTTAAATCGAAAGGAATGAAACCCATGTTAACCAATCGCTATGTCCGAACGATTCTTCTGTCTCGCGTGCTCCTGCAGCTCGGCATTTGGATCCGTAATTTCGCTATCCTCCTCTATATCTCGGACATTACGCACAATAATCCGCAGTATATATCCTTGATTTCCATTGTCGAGACGGCGCCTATTTTTATCTTCGCCTTTATTGGCGGTACGTTCGCCGACCGATGGCAGCCGAAGCGGACCATGGTTTGGAGTGATCTTTTATCCGCTGTAACAGTATTCCTTGTATTGCTTACCCTTTTATCCGGCTCTTGGGTTGCCTTGCTAATTGGGACGTTCATATCTGCCAGTTTATCGCAGTTCTCACAGCCTTCCGCTATGAAGCTCTATAAAAAGAATGTACCCGCGGAGCATCTCCAAGGTGTTATGGCCATGTCTCAGTCTCTCGTTGCCATTTTCATGGTTTTGGGCCCTGTGGTCGGGACGTTCATCTATCTGAACTACGGTATCGAAGCTTCTCTTATCCTCACGGGCGTGATGTTCTTCGGATCATTTCTAGTCCTCACTTGCCTCCCAAAAGACGACGCAGAAGAAACCTCCTCAGGAGGCACAAACTTCTTGAAAGAGCTAAAGGCCGGCTTGCGATATGTGCAATCCAATCATACACTCAGATCGCTAAGCCTCACCTTCGGTGTTACTGGATTAGCTGCTGGCCTAGTTCAACCACTTGCGTTATTCATCGCTGTCGAGAAATTAGGGCTAAGCAAACAGTCCTTACAATGGTTTTTGATGGCGAACGGGGCTTCGATGCTGATCGGCGGGGCTATCATTATGAGCGTTGCGAAGAGAGTCAAACCGCAGTTTTTGCTTGCGACTGGTTTGCTAGTAAGTGCCGTCTGTACCGTTGGCGTTGGAGCCTCTACCCTCGTACCCGTGACGCTGATCTTGCAAATCGTAAGTGGATTGTTCTATCCATGTATCCATGTCGGCATTCAAACCCTGATTATGCGTAACACGGAAGGACCGTTCATGGGGCGAGTTGGCGGTGCGATTACACCGATTTTCATGGGGATGATGCTCTTGGGGATGGCTGTAGCAGGTTACTTGAAGGACATGACGTCATTATTAACGGTGTATGTTTTGAGTGGCAGTTTGCTGGTGATAGGCGTTGTGTTGTTAAACCCGCTGCTACGGAAAAATCAACTCAAAGCGGAGCAACAAACCATGTAAGTATATTGCCGTCGTTTACTTATTTCTCAACACGGTAATAAACCCATCGAGGATTTGATGACTTATTCGGAACCCCTTGCCTTGATAAAACTTTAACGCAGCATCGTTTCCATTTGATACAAAGATGAACAGATCGCTTATCGAGTCGAAGGCATGTAGCCAATCCATGAACTTTTCGAATAAAACGGAGCCAATACCAGCACTACGATAAACTTCTTTTATATAAAACTGAGAAAGACAGCCTACGGCCTCATTTTTTTCAGTATCATCATTCTCGTTTCAAAACTCATGTTATCAAACAACTCTGGGTGTATATAGGTACACGCGATATTATCGTCTGAAATAACCTCGTTATGGATGTTCATATTTATTTCCTTACTGACATACTGTCCTGCGCACACTGATTAATAAGCAACTTCTATCTGGACGTTTGCATCTTCACAGGCCTGGACCAACTCATTTTCCGGCAGGCGATCCGTCAGTATCCGGTGCACACCAAATAAAGGCGCAAACGAAAAAAGCACTTTAGCCCCGAATTTGGTATGATCCAAAACGACGTTCGTTTCTTGCGACTGCTTGATGGCGAGTCTTTTCATTTCCGCTTCATAAATGTTTGAATTGCTAAAGCCATGCTCAATGCTAACGCCGGTCGCACCTAGGAAAACACGATTGAACGCCATCCCCTGCAGCGTTTGAACAGCTACAGGACCGATCAATGAAGATGTGGCCTCAAGCAACATACCGCCTGTCATTAGCGTTGGAATGTGTTTGCCCGCAAGCTCATTGGCCACATTCAGAGCGTTCGTCACGACGGTAATGTTCATGCCTGGAGGCAAATACCGAGCAATTTGCTGTGTAGTCGTTCCGCCGTCAATAAATATGGAGTCGCCTGGACGGACTCGCTCCGCAGCGGCACGTCCGATCCTCATCTTCTCCTCCATAAATACGCCGGAACGTTCCAGCAAAGCCACATCTTTCCCGACGAGAATGGCTCCGCCAAACGTCCTCTTAATTAAACCAGCTTCCTCCAGCTTCTCCAGATCACGCCTGATCGTCATCTCCGTTACTTGGAAAGTTTCCTTCAAATCGGTGATCTTAACTTCCCCATCACAGGTAATCCGCTCCAGGATCTGCTGCTGTCTCGCATTGAATCCGCTATTCATTCCAATCTGCATATACGAACGGCCTCCCGCCGAGGTTTTCACGACATGTAAAACTAATCTGTATCCA
Source organism: Paenibacillus sp. J31R30 (assembly GCF_059692115.1). NCBI lineage: Bacteria > Bacillati > Bacillota > Bacilli > Caryophanales > Paenibacillaceae > Paenibacillus > Paenibacillus sp. J31R30. The sequence goes on from NZ_JCAUAV010000005.1 coordinate 85,678, forward strand.
TTTTATAAGATCAATTCCAACCGGTAAAGCACGGATTCGCCAGGAGTGAGCATACGAGGTCCGCCTCGTTCCTGTTCTGCCGCGCGTCCTTCTACTTTACAATTAGCTGGCTCAAGTCCTAAGACATGTTCGCCTGCCCCAGGCATACGCCATTGTACCAACATGGGCAGTGTGTCTGCCGACCAGCGCAGTTTGGCTGTTACAGGACGTAAGACGCCGCCGCTTGGAAATGATCGGTTATGAATTTGCACTTCAGCCATACCAGCAGCATCCGAGGCAAGATGACTAAGATGATGATAATACACGCCTTCGGAAGCTGCAGGATCAGGTTTCTCCCAGTTCTCACAGTTTTCAGTCGGCAAGCCAGCTTCCCGAGGTTCGATGTCTGCAGGAGGGAATTGAATGGTCGTTTGTTCCCCGAGCAGCGGAAAACCAAAGTTAAAATGATAGAGCAACATATGTGGGCTTGCGGTAAACCCCATATTTTCGACCCGGTCATCGATCGTTATACGGTTCTCACCAAGCCGGCCGGAAAGGACGCGATGCAGCCGTAGTCTGGCCCCGAAAATGGAGATCTCCTCCACAATTCCGGACACCTGCCATTCCAACTGGTCACCGACCCACTCTTCCCGAATGTTAACTTGTCTTGCCGGCGTATGATGTGCTCGTCCATGCAATCCGTAGCTGCCCGTCTCCGCCACGCTTGGCGATCCGACATGTGTAAGCCCGCAAGTCATGAGAAGCCCACCTGACGCCGTGCGCAGCCATCCCGTACCTTCCGGCTCATAATACGCAGGTGACACGTCACCATTAGGTGATTGCCAGGATATAGGCACTCCCCATAACTCCGTTAATGAAATATCAAGCCCTTTGGAAGGGACGATGTCAAAAGCAAGCCCAGCCCCTGTCCGAACGCGAATCAGTTCGACCCCCGCTTCTTTGCCTTCCGTCAGCTTCATCCGCCGGATCCCGCCGATCTGCCCCAGATGGCCGACCCGTGCCTCAAGCTCCCGTCTTGTCCAGTCTCGGCCATATAACTGCATCGTCTAATCCTCCACGATTACTGGCATTCTGACAATGTTCGGATCTGTGAAAATATCGAACTCATCACGGCTAGTGCTCGAAAACTCCGATACGATGGCGCCATCCGGCCCCCCTTGAAACCAATGCTTGGTTCCCGGCTGAATCGTATATTGCTCTCCAGGCAGTAATTCGATTTCATGGAAAACAGTGTAGAATTGTTCACTTCCCGCTGGTATTACGGCTTGCATGTTCGGCGTAGATTCGCCCTCGACGTATAACAACACCTTCCCCCAGCGACAGCGGAATGTTTCCATCTTGCCAGGCTTGCCCTCTACAGGCGGGTGCAGATGCTCTGGGCATGTTTGCCTTGGGAAAAGCACAAGCTCTTTGGCACAGTACCGATCTGTGTTCACATAGGTAATGAGCTCAAGCCCTTGATTGGCCAAATCGCCTAGACCGAACCCAGCGACTTCAATAGCATCCTGTTCTTCCGGTGTAAGCACGATTCCTGCCTGACGAAATAGCGTTGCTGTTTCCGTCTGGGCCTTTCTTACATCGCTTCTTCTTAGTGTCATCGATCTATCTCCCTTCACTGTTATTTATGTACTCCCATAAACAGAGTGATTCGTTCCAACTCCAGCCTGAAAGAGAGATCGTTCCGGTCCGTTGAGGCCATCCAAGCTTGATTCGATCTTGTACATCACGCCAGTCAGGTACACCGCTTACAGCATCTGCTTTCTCCACATTGCAAGCCCCAACGCCTACTGCACCGATCAGAACCTCTTCAACCGTCAGCCCTTTCAGAAGCCCCGCCAAAAATCCGGCAATCGTGCAGTCACCCGCTCCCGTTGTTCCAACCGCGTCTACTTGGAAGCAAGGTGCAAGCAGCTCTTTCCCGAGCCAGTTCTTGATCATCTTTTCGATGGGCGCACAAGTTCCCATGGAGAGAAGTCGCCCCGGGTCGGATGACGTCTTCATATATAATCCGAACTCTCCAAGCTTCAGAGCGACTACGGCCGCTCCCATTTCTAGCAATTCATTGGCAAGCTGCGACAACAGCGAACCATCCGCATACGGTAACAACTCCTCCGTACCCTGTTCAAGCTGTATCTGACGGTAACGGTCTGGCTTCAGCATATACAGAATTTCTTCAAAGCTGGGTAAAAACACATCCACAAATGGAAGCGTTTTCTCCAGTATCATTCTCCAATCGGCGCGTCCTGCCGCCGTTGAAGGATCAGGCTTCGCCAAGTCAAGCGATACCGTCAATCCTCTCGCCTTGACGCCTGACAGAAGTCGGACAAGATCGTCACCTTGATGCGCATACATGTTTCGCATCAGAGGCGGATAGCCGAAATGAAACAGCCTAACGCCTTCTAGGCCTGCCAAGTCCACGTCACTCGCCTGAAAGGTGTCATTCGCTCCCGTACAATGAAGGAAAATACGGTCCACCCCAGGCGGACTAATGACGATGGTGTACGAGCTTTGCTCATCTGGAGAAACGATCATCCCTTCCGTTAGATGCTCTCCATATCCCCGTAAGTTCCCCAAGATGGCCTGCCCGAATAAGTCATCTCCGACTTTACCCATCAGATTGACTTGAAGACCAAGTCTATGCAACGCAAGACCCGTGTTAGAGACCGCCCCACCGGTGGCGATTAGTGCTGATCCGATTTCAACTAGTTTACCAGGCACAAGAAACTCATCGATGCCATTCTTCTTTCCATGAATGGCCGGAATGATATCCAGACAAATATGTCCGGCAACCACGACATCTGCCGATCGTCTTTTCAACTTAGGTCCCCCAGTCTATCGTCACCGTTTCTCCACTTCTCTCTGATTCGAGTGCTGCCGTAAAGATACGATGGCTGTCTGCTGCTTCCTCCGGTGTGACGCAACCAAAAGGCTGCTGCATGCTCGCTCCATGTGTAAGCTCATCACAGAATGCCGCCCACATTTGCAGAATCGAATCGGAGAAACCAAATTCAAAAATTCCTCCAGTAATCGTACTATAGGCAGATTTATAAGGTACATCTACCACATGCCAAGCTTGCTGTCCTCCCGGTTGATACGGCATAGAAGCAACCTGCTTCGGATTTTTAGTTGTAAACTCTGCAGATAACGCTGTACCTTGAATACGGATAAACCAAGTATTTGCATGGCCTGGTGCAATTCGTTTGGTAGACAGGATCATCGGGAACTGTTCGTTAGCCAGCTTCACATCACATGCGAGAATCGCATTGTCCCATGTTTCGCAAGGCGCGGATCCTCCCTTTCCATCAGGACGCTCATGAACGATTTTGGATAGAAGCGCCCGTACGTTCTTGGGCTTCCAACCGAATCGGAGCGGCAGATGCAGCACGTGCATGCCGAGATCACCCATACATCCGTATTCACCGTTTGTATTGATTCTTCTCTTCCAATTGATCGGCTTCGTCGGATCCAGGTCGCTCGAGTGCCAGAAACCAGCTTCCACCTCTATGATTTTCCCGAATTTCCCCTCATTCACCCATTTCATGATCTGTTGGGCCCCTGGGAAAAAAGGGAATTCCGAAGAGCAGCGGACGATGACAGTTGGATTCTCATTAATTGCTGCTTGAATAGCTGCATTCGCTTGTTGGTCGATGCCGAACGGCTTCTCGCCTAAGAGATGCTTGCCTGCCCGAATGATGTCGACATACATGTGCTCATGTAAATTATGAGGTACAGCACAATAAATAGCCTCCACTGTCGGATCATCCAATAGCTTCTTATAATCTGTATAAGCGGTTTCCACACTCGGGACATGATCGAGGAACCATTGAGAAGCAGCTGAGTTTGCGTCACATACCGCCACAATCCGGGGTTCAAAATCAACGTCCGTCAGTTGACACCAACGCGCAGCGCTGCTTGCGAACTCTTTGCCCATTAAGCCGCAGCCGATAATACCAAAACGAATTATTCTTCTTTCCACTATTCGCCTGCCCCCTTCAGAATGCTTAGCGCTTGCTCCGCCGTTGCGCCATGATGCACAATACTCATTAAAGCTGCTGTCATCTCAGCAGGTTTCGGGTGTTGAATGACATTACGCCCATAGACGATGCCTGAAGCACCCTGCTCCATCAATTCCACCGTACGCAATACGATTTCCTCATCGCTCGCCCTACCACCACCGCGCACAAGCACTGGAATGCCAGAGGCGACTTCAATCACCCGGTGATATTCTGAAACGTCATCGCATGGGTCTGCTTTTACCACATCGGCTCCCAACTCAACGGCCTGGCGAACAAGCGGCATAATTTTGTGAATATTACCATCGACCATATAACCGCCTTTTGCTTCATTCGGAAGCATGACCAGTGGTTCAACCATCAATGGCATCCCATATTTTTCACTTTCCATTTTCAAAAGGGCGATGTTCCGCACACACTGATGATGCAATTCCGGTTGACCTGGAAGAAGCAGCAAATTGACACAAACAGCGACGGCATCCAAACGTACAGCTTGCTCAATCGCCCTGTCGATCAATTCGCTGAACACAAATTTCGGCAGCTCTGTGCCATAAATATTGGCTGCATCCGTTCGCAGGACGAGTCCCGGCTTCTGTTTCCCAGGGATCTCTTGCAGCAAGTGAGCTTGCCCAGTACTTAGCTGTATGCAGTCCGGATTTGCTTTGACAATCGTTTCAATGGCCTGTTTCATGTTCTCAATGCCTGTTAAGAAGGAAAATTCATTAAAAAAACCGTGATCCACAGCAACATCGAAACATTTCCCCTGATCACTGAACATGCGGTTGATACGTGGCAATCGAGACATCGCACTCACTCCTAATTGTTATTAACGAACATTTTATTATTCTTTTTAAACATATTTTAGGAAAAATTAGACCGTACGTCAATCTATTTATTCTTATTTCTATGCACTATTGTTTGAAAAAACATTTATTTTCACGAAAGGCTATTCAATGCTTGATCTAAGTCACTTATCAGCGAATCTACCGACTCCAGCCCGACTGAGATCCTTAGCAATCCACGCGGAATACCGGTCACTTGAGAGGCTTCCTCACTGATTCCTACGCCTGGATCGATAATTAGACTTTCAAATCCACCCCAGCTAGGGCCAAGCTCGAAATAATGGAGCTTCGGGATCATCTCCCGAATGGCTTGCTCATTAGCGCGCGGAAGGAAGCTTATTAATCCCGTGTACCCGGTAAACAGCTTTCTCCCAAGCTCATACTGCGGATGACTTTTAAGACCAGGATAATACACGCGTTCCACTTTCGGATGGCTTTCAAGAAACTCCGCAATTTTCATGGCACTTTCTTGATGCTGTCTCATACGGACAGGCAGGGTGCGCATTCCCCTCAATAGAAGCCACGACTGATGCGGATCCATACAGGATCCGAACAACGCCCGTTCCTCATGCGTGATTTTCTCCATATCATCTCCTCGTCCGATCGCAACACCCCCAATAATGTCGCTGTGACCGCCCAAATATTTCGATGCCGAATGAACGACCATATCGATACCGAAGCGCAGCGGGTTGCAAAATAAAGGGGTCGCCCATGTACTGTCAATAATGGTTCCGATGCCATTCGCCTTGGCCAATTGAGCTATCGCCTCCAAATCCTGAAGTACAAACAAGTGGGAAGAAGGACTTTCCAAATAGATCAACTTGGTATTCGGTCGAATGGCTTGCTCGAACTCTTCTAATCGATCTCCAGTCACGAAAGTCGTCTCTACCCCGAACTTCGCCAAGTAAGAGCTCAGAAACTCCCGTGTCGGGCCGTATGCGCTCCGTATGCAAATCACATGAGCCCCTGCAGAAACATATCTCATAATCGACGCCGAAATCGCTCCCATACCGGAAGAGAAACATCTAGCGGCCTCTCCTTCCTCTAGGGCGGCTATTTTCCTCTCTACTACCTCGGTAGTTGGATTTCCTATTCGGGTATACACGTAACCGTGATCTTTCTGTTTTCTAGTGAACAGGGAATTTTGAAAAATTGGAGGTACAATCGCACCCAAATATCGATCATAATCATCTCCCAGATGCATTAACATATCTTCTTTCGTCATCGTCACATTCATCTCCCTGATGTATAAATTGTTTTAACTAACTTTCCATCCATTGCATAATGGCAGCTGCTTCGTCTGCTTCCACGGCAGCTTTACATGCTTGCAGGACATCGTTAGCTGTCATAATCGCCGGCCGTCCTTCAATGCGATTTAGGAAGTCTTCACTTAGCGATAATGGAACTGTGTCCGGCTCTATTGTCCTTGCTGGCATCTCGTTCGTCACCTGGATAAATAATGGCCCCTTCTCCACAATCGGGTCTCCCTCCAGACGCAGCTCCACGCAGCCTTTCGTACCGGTCACATAGATGCGCCCGTCTCCCCAAGTCCAACTAGCTTCAGGCGTGTGCCAATCCGTATATAGCTGTGCGGTAATTCCTCCGCTGAGAAGCACTTGCAGAGATGCAGCGTCCAAAAACGTCGGATATTCCGGCAGTATGCGTTTGCTTTTCCAGCCATGAACCGAAGTTACCTCTTCTCCTGTCAGCCATCGAAGCAAGTCAAAATCGTGGATGAGAAGATCAATAATCGGTCCTCCGTTACGAGCTTTATCAAAAAACCAAGCTGGCCTGCCCGAAGCGCGCAATCTATGCGGCTTGCGCATCTGAATATGGATGATCTTGCCTAGCTCTCCTTGCCGAATAGCCTCTCTAAGCGCAAACAGTTCCGGACGAAATCGCTCCGTCAGCATCATACCGACTTGTATATGTCCCCGGCGGATGACTTCGGCAAGCCGATTGAGCCCAGCTGAGTTAACGACAGCTGGCTTATCCACCATCACATGCCGACCATGTCTTTCGCAGAGCTCAATGATATCGATTTTGTCTTGGTTGACAGCAGCGCTGCCTACAATGGAACCGCTCACGCTAAGCAGCTTCTCTGGATCGTCGAATAGCGTGACACCATACCGATCAGCCAGCCTGCTTGCCATCGCGGTATCTTCTCCATCATAAATACCCGCACAAGGGTGCCCCAAATCGTTCATTTCCTCAATAAATTGGGCGATATGCATATGCTGGCAGCCTAAAATGCAAAAAGGTTCCTGTTTCATCCACAACTCTCCTCGCAAACGCGTTATGCTTCTTTCCATTCATTTCGCCCCTTGTTATAATTATGGAACACTTCATTAACCTACTTAGACGAACGGAGTAAGCCGCTATGAAATTCTTAAAGATGGCAAGAGCATTACCCATTCGCACCAAATTGAATGTATTAATCCTCTTGTTTCTATGCCTGCCGTTTATCTCTCTCGGGGTAATCTGGTATGAAAAAACAACAGAAAATATCGAAACGAACGCTGTCCATTCCAGCCAACAGCTTATTACTCAAATCAATAATCAATTGGACAATTATTTCATCGACTTGGAACGGATCACGTTTCCCGTTATCACGCATCCGCTCATCCTGAAATTCATGCAGCTGCCAGCGGATGAGCAATATGATCGGTTTATCATCACCCGTGATATCGAAAAACAAGTACTGCCGAATTTCATGTTCGGCCGCCCGGATCTAAAAGGTTTCTCCGTCGCGACGGCAAATGGCGTTGTCAGTTATGGCGGCGTTTCCCCCAAGAGCGACTATATGAAGTTATTCCAACAATATGCGGATGCAACATCCTTCCGAATTGTCGGCATCCGCAATCCTGATAATTCGCCCGTGCTGACCGTTGTCCGCACATTTCGCGATGCTGCCAATTACAAGTCACTTGGTATGTTGGTGATGGATCTAAACATGAACCAGATTATGAACATTCTGGCAAAGGTTCAACTTGGACAAACCGGCTATATTTGGATTGCAGACAACAATGCTCAAATTCTGTATCATCCGGACCTCAGCTATCAGGGCAAGCCGGTAGATTCCAAGCTGATGGAGCGATTCCACGAGAGTCAGGAAGGCTATTTCTTAAAAAATACCGATGCAGGAAAAACACTAGTCATTTTCCATCGTTCTCCTTATACGAACTGGACAATGGTATCTGAAGTCCCGCTGCGGGAGCTGATCAGCAACCTGATCGATCTCCGAAATATAACACTGTGGATTGCCTTTTTCGTTATCTTGTTCGTAATGGCCGCGTTAGCAGGATTTTCCTTTAACCTAACTCGATCGCTTTCTGTTCTCCAGCGGTTAATGAAAAATGCGGAGCAGGGGAATTTGGCTATCCAAGCCCCCGAGCACCGAGAGGACGAAATTGGAAGCCTATACCGCAGCTTCAACAAGATGGTTAGGGAAATACGCAGACTAATCGAAGTCGTGCATTCTTCCAAGCTCAAGGAGAAAGATCTGCAGCTTAAGCAGCGAGAAGCTATGATGCAGGCGATGCAATCGCAGATCAACCCGCATTTTCTCTATAACACGCTCGAAGCCATTAACTCCTACGCCGTTGTGGAAGGCGTGCTACCTATTAGCAACATGGCAACCTCTCTCGCAGATTTGTTCCGCTATAGCGTAGGCAGCTCCCAGCAAATCGTCAGTCTCAAAGAGGAATTGGATCACGTCAATACGTATTTGAACATCCAAAACGAGCGATATCCCTACTTAACATTCGATTGCGGGATCGAAGCACGAACGGCATCAAACGTACAAGCTGTTCGCTTAATCATTCAGCCCTTGATCGAGAATTCGATCGTCCATGGGTATGAACGCCATAAACTTCGCCCGACCTCTATCAGCGTTTCTTCCGAGCAGTTGGAGAATTACTGTCTGCTGCGGATTACCGACCAGGGTCAAGGCATGGATGCAAAGCTATGCGAGACATATAACCAAATTTTCGAAGGTTCCCTCGCTGGCGAAGAGACAGAGCTTTCCTTTCATCACATCGGATTGCTGAATGTCCATCACCGCATTCGATTGACTTATAATGAGCCCTACGGACTTTATATAGAGAAATCAGATACGACAGGCACTGTCATTCAAGTTAGACTGCCTTATAAGGAGGGTTCACAACATGTATCAAGTCATCACGATTGACGACGAGCCGATGGTCAAAAAAATGCTTGGCAAGCTGATTGACGCAACAGGCCGCTTCAAGGTCGTTGCAGAAGCGGAAGACGGCCAGGAGGCTCTTCGGCTCATCGAACAGCACGCTCCTGATCTGATTTTGACCGATATTCGCATGCCGATTATGGATGGTCTTGAATTGCTGCAGGAACTGCATAAGCGGAACCAAAAGCCTAAAGTAGTCATCCTCTCTGGCTATGACGATTTTACCTTTGCCCAACAAGCGATTCGGTATGGGGTCTCTGAATATTTACTGAAGCCCATCCGGCCGGCTTCACTTCAAGAAACGCTTGATCGCATTTTCACTAGCTTAGAGCAAGAAAAATTATCTTTGTCCGACCGTGGTCGCTGGATTCTATTAGTCAAAGAGCATGCTGAATCTATGAACGAGAACGTCTGGATTCTGAATGATGATGCCGTAATAAGCGATCTTAAGAAATTCCAAACAACTCTTGAGCTGGAAGCAACGGAAGACTCGCAGATACGAACTGCCTATTTCGAACTGCTTTGCCATATCGACGCAAGATTGAGCGAAAAAGGAATTCGGATGTTCGATGACGGTGCGGATGACCCCATTCCGGTCAAAACGGAAGAGCTGTTCAACCATACATGCTCCCTCCTGGCGTCGGCTTTTCAGCAAATTCGCCAGTCCCGTAATTGGGGCAGTCATCAAGGCATCCAACGCGCGGTGGACTACATCAAACAAAATTATACGTCGGAGGCCTTTTCCATGCAGGAGGTCGCGGATTATATTCAGATGTCTCCCGCTTACTTCAGTCGTTCCTTTAAGGAAGAGATCGGGGTCTCCTTCATCCATTATCTGACCCAGCTGCGAATTGATATGGCTAAGGACATGTTAAGTGATCCCGCATGCAAGACAATCAACATTCCTCATGCCATCGGTTATGCAGACTATCCCCATTTTGCTAAAGTATTCAAAAAGAATTGTGGACTAACCCCCACCGAATACCGAAAAAGGCTGGGCATCCAATAGCAACGAACCGAGCAGAGAAGATCCCCCTCTGGGCCTTCTCTGCTCGGTTATTTTTGTACGATCAAACCTCAAGCGTATGGCATCCGCCTGCGGCAACTGTTATGTCAAAGCTGTGGCCATTCGCTAGGGTGATTGTGCAGGTAACCGCATGCTCACCTTCGTTCAATAAGATCATGTTGCCATCGGCAATGGTCATGTCAAGCAACACTTTTGCAGTCAAATCGACAGACAGCTGACAAACCGCTCTGCGATAGAGGGAAGAAAAGGAGGATACATGGCCATGCCAGAAATACGCTTCCCCTCTCATGGTTTGCCTGCCTTCATAGATATTTAGTGCCATGCCTGCAACGATGCGTTTTTTCGCAATCGTACGCACCGCATCTACACGGAAGTTGGCAGCGACGATACAGTCCTCGGTCTCCACAACGATCGTTTCGTCATTCGTTTCTAACTGAACCGTTTGACTGCTTGCGACTTCTGTCTGGGCCGCCGTATGGTTCGGCATCGAGACCACGATGAATGGCTCCCGTGTCTGCCCTTCCGTTAGCTGCATGGAACCAATATCATTGAGGACGAGTATGTCTTCTACGCCCTTCCATTTCAGATATTCATGCTTATTGATATATTTGACGCCATGTCCGCCGATGATAACGTAGCCGATATAATCATCTACATTTACGTAGGCAGCACTTCCATACGTTTCAACCTGATTGGGCTCCTGCCCATAGAAGCCCCGGAACTGGTCGGCACCGCCCGGATAATATAAAGTGCGCGTGCCGGGGGCTAGCTCTGGCATGGCTGCATAATTCTCATTGCGGATACCAATGATGCCAGTTTGCGCATGCTGAATTGTCACATTCTTTAACGCTTCGAAACGCTCGATGTATACCGTACTGCCGTTTGGCAGTGATAGAAACGCCGCATGCTGCAGCAGTTCCCTAGCACCTCTGGCAATCGTCACTGTTGCTGCGAAGCCATCATGGTAAGGTAGAATGCTTTCCCGCTCCACATCACGGATGATCGACTCGTTACTCAGGCCTTTAATCCCCTTCTTCTCGGCAAACTCTACCGTACCTGTGTAGCTCGCATAAAGCGGGGTTACCTGCCATAAGCCTTTGGAAGGCAATGTTAGCGCCATGACATTGTTACGCCATGTAAAGCTCGCAAAGGAATCCTTGCGACGGTGTACGATCGAGTTACCATAAGGGTAGGTATATACCCCCAACAACCGATTGGTCATTTCCTCAGTATTGCTTGGCTCTGCGCCAGGGCCTCCAAAGAGGTATATCAAATAGGAGCAAAGCAGATCGACCGCTGAGCCGTGCTCCAAGTCTCTGGCAAACTGCGCGTGTGCTTTATTGATGATACATTCTTCCCCGCGTTCTTCTAGCAAGCAACCGCGTGAATTGCTGGCTTGTATGCGTTCAATTGAATCGAGTGAACCTCTTACCAGATTAGCAGCATCCCGATTGCCATGAATGACATTCAGGATCGTATGCGTCAGCTGGCGCTCGTGCTGCCGATTATACCACCAGTCTTGACCTTGCACTGGAACGGCTAAGCCATCGAACTGCGCCCAAATTTTAATTGTACGCTCATACAACTTCTCGTTGTTGTGTACAGCCTCACTGAGAATTTCTTGACCCGCGGTTAGTGACATTAAAGCAAAGATTCCGCGTAGATTGGTCCCTGCGCACAAATAGCTTGGATGAACGAAAGCATGGTTTTCCGCTGTCATGTCAGGATGGAACGTCACCGTTCGCACCAGATTTCCAACAGGATTATCAATTAAACCAGACGGGTCAGCGAGCCTGTCCTTGTAGGTGGTGACGGAGTTTACCGCCCACAGGCGGAATCCATGCTTCCACTGTGCGTGATGCGGATGATCGGGAAACAGTGCAACCGCCGCTCCGATCCCTGCCGCTGTCCATCCGTTTTCCTCGCATTGCGTATCATAATAAACGCCATTACGGGGTTCGTCGACTGACCATTGATCGGCGTAGCTGGAAACAACATTTTGCACGAGCATCTTCGTCTCTATGTCCAAGTCATCCCACAGCATCCAAGCAGCGTAGGCAAAGAAAGCGATGGAGCGGCCGTTTTGGCTAGCCATGAAGAAGCTATCGCCTTGACCTCCCCACTTTTTCCCGCTCGTGTAAGGCAGCACGCCTTCTACTCGGACACAATCCTCTGGACCCGTATCATGCGTAAATCCAATATATCGAATCGCTTTGATGGCACGTTCTTTCAAAAGATTCCGGGAAATCCCCGTTGCCTGCTCATCATATTCGCCTAGCTTGGCAAGCACCGCGTAAACAAGCGAGTTTTGGGCCGAGTCGGATTGGTACCAGAAAGTTCCTCCGAAGAAATGACCGCTGTTCGGACGTACATCCCAGTCCTGGAAATGCTCGTTAGCAAAGGGCAGCCATTTCAACAAAATGGCATAGATACGGCGCGACATGTCATTTTCTTGAGCTAAATCCCAACGGATAGGAGCAATGCGCCATATATCTGTTGATGGAGTGTAGGTAATCATGCGCTTATCACTTCCTGAGCCATTAAAATGACTTTCTTGCACGCTACGCCGTAAAGCTCCCTGATCTCGCCGCTTGAGCTATCCAAGCTGTCCGAGCTGCTCGATCCGTCGGCGATTCCATTCATCACTGGCACCCAAGCAACAACACGGCCACCTTCGACCGGCACGTTATCCGTAATCGGATAACCGTCTGCCGTCAATCCGGAAATGGCGACCTTGCGGCGAGCCCGCACCCAGCGGTTGATTTCTTCATTCGTCCAGAAGACAAACCCTCGCTTGCGTGCTTCGTCTACAACATAACGGAACGCATCCCGCACCACTTCTTGGTGGTAGATGTGGAATTGATGGAACAAGAAATGCGCAACACCTTGCACCTTGGCCACTTGTTCCAGAATCGGAATGACGATGCTGCGGTCACCCCACTTTTTCAATTCCAAATCCGGTGTCAGAAACCCGACCTCCATCACGTTGTATACCCGATTTTTCTCGTCAGAAAGCGCAATTGGAAAGAACGGCTGACACGTTCCAAATGCGAATCCAAGGTTGCCCTTCTTGCTGCCGCCACGGCTTTGGTCCGATTCGATGCCGCAGCTTTCGCACCATTGGAACAGCTCTCCCCAGCCTTCTATGCGGGTAAGATGGTTCTTATTCGTTGGCACTTGCTTCATGCCTGTTGCCTCTTGGAACCATTCGAATTGCCGGCGGAATTCTTCTGCGCTCCAATAGCCGTTGTCTACATCTACAGCGTTGTAGTGCAGCGCCAGCTCATGTCCGTCTGCTTCAATCTGCTTGTATAAGCCTTTACTATAGCCCGGCTCCAACATACACCAGGTAGAACGGACCCCGGTTTCCTTCAAAATATCTAGCGTAGCAACGGCATGCTCGTCAAAGTTATAGTCGCTGTCATGCGAAATGTGAGCCACCTGCTCCGTACCTTCCGGCCAATAGCCGAGAAACGGTAGCGCCAAGCCTTTTTCTGCTGTGCGTCGAAGCAAATGCCCGACCAATTCGTCACGCCACATGTCGGCATAGGGGTGATGAAACAACGGGATTCCCGTTTCCGTTGCGACCCGGTCGTACTCGTAATCAAGCTCGATCACATCATCTGCCTTCAGCACGCCATCGTTCACCAGGGCAGTTCCATCCGCAGATGGCGGCCCATCCTCGATAACGGGCTTGCTTCCTTGCTGAAGCTGGACAATGGTATTCACGACATCTACGGAATAACGCTCCAAGCTTCCTTGTCCAATGCTGAATTGCTGTAGGGCAGGTCCATAACCGTCGCCGCTTGGCGAGCTTTTGCAAATGGTTCCGATGTTCTGGACGTTTGCTGGCTCCTCCATCGCGTTATTCGTTACGACCCAAGGCACCGCATCCAGAAAACGAAGCGGTCTGTCGCTATGCGGGAGGTGAGCGTACCCTGCACCTGTCCCCATACCTTTGTGATACCCTAATTTCTTCGCAAGATCGTTCGTACCGGCAAAGGAAACGACGATGCCGCCTCTTTCCATGTAACGCCAAAGCAGCGCTGCATGCTCGGCAGTTTCATCCACGGCTGCAACCAGAATCACATCACATGGATAATGATCTGTTATGCTCTTGACCGAGTGAATCCAATGAAATGGAATTCCGCGATGCGTCAAGATTTCCCCCAGATAACGATTAAATACGTTTATGTTATATCGCCACCGTTTTTCAGCAGCAGCCTGATCCAGTAAAATACCAATTCGCGCCATTTTCATCGCAGCAGTTCCCCCATTCGCAAGCTCACTTGCAAGCCTGTACGTTAGTCAAACGATCTCAACACTTTATTTACGGCCGTCGCAATGTCGTGCATCGCCTTCTCATCCGCCAACAATACATTCTGATGCAGCCACATCGCTTCCTTGTTGCACGCTCGTTCGCTGACTGGACAAGCATATTGCCGATGCTCGGATTCTCCTGCCCATTTGGCAATCTCCTCAAGGATTGCTTTGTTCTTGTTTAAGGAAACGTACCCCGCATGCATGGGAATCCCTTCTCCATTCAATCGACGAATCATTTCATTCTTATCGATGCGGTTCGCGAGCTCCGGTTTCAAGAACAGTAAGTGCAAATGCTGGGCGTGACGGTTAACGCGCGGATCGCGTTTAACCGTCAGAATACCCTCGATCGGGGACAGCAGCTCATTTAGCAGCTTTGCATTGCGTTCCCGCAGGGCAAACTGCGCTTCGAAACGGCTCAACTGCCCAAGTAATACAGCTGCCTGGAATTCGGTCATACGCAAGTTCCAGCCGACAGCCTCGTGCTGATACCAACCGCCTTGCTTGATACGGCCCACATTCACAAGCGACCATGCTTTGGCAGCAAGCTCGTCGTCATTGGTTAAGATAATGCCGCCTTCTCCCGCCGTCACGTTCTTGCCCGACTGGAAGCTAAACGTGCCCAAGTCTCCTAGAGCACCAACACGCCTGCCGTCCCACTCAGCTCCTACTCCTTGCGCGGAGTCCTCGATCAGACGCAAGCCATGACGGCTCGCAATCTCCTTCAATCGAGTCATGTCCGCCGAAGCCCCTGCTAAATGCACAGCGATGATCGCCTTTGTCTTCGGTGTGATTGCTGCTTCGACTTTATCAGGGTCAATCAATAGCGTATCCGGTTCTACGTCCACAATGACGGGAATGGCTCCAAAGATGAGTGCTGATGACGCCGTGGCAATGAACGTGTATGCCGGCAGAATGACTTCATCGCCCGGTTGCACACCTGCTGCCTGCAGCGCAATGGTAATCCCGATCGTTCCGTTCACCACCGTAATGGCATGCTTCGCGCCATGCATGTCGGCGAACTGCCTTTCGAGTTCAGGCAGTTTCGGTTCTAGACCTGGAACGTTGGATTTACCCGTTCCCCCCCACTTCTGCGAATGCAGTACCTCTAGCAACAGCTTCTCTTCTTCTTGGCCATAGATCGGCCAAACTGGGAATGGATCTGTACGAACAGGCGTCCCGCCGTTTACTGCTAATTGGGCAACCGTCAATTTATCCATCGCTTCTCACTCCTATTCCTATTCCATTAAGTTCTCATCGACCAGCGTTCGATCCGTCACATTCAATCGCAATGTTTTAATTTCAAATCGACCCAAGCGTATCTCTTGATTTATGCCAAGAGATGGGATCGAAACGTTCGTCAACCGTTCCTCTCCAGATGGCTCATACAAGCGTACAATGTAATCGTTAGTCATTTCTGCTTTCTTAAAAGCCGTCATCTGTATCGACGGATCACTCAAGCTGATTAATGGAGCAGGCGCCTTGCCTTCTCCTGATGGGAAATAGGTTAACGCATAAGGCTTCTCATTAAGTGCTAGCGCTTCTCGATCTAGTTGAGGCAGACGTTCTTCCCACGTCCCTGCATTAAACCAAAACGTGAAACGGCGCTCCCCTTGATCGATTCGTGGCGAAAAGCGGTCCTTCGGTAATGTATAGGGCATTTTGCCTCCCGGAAGCGCCGAATAGCCAGGCGAACGAAGCAAAGTCAGGCGCAGTTCGCCATCGTGGATACTGGAGCCATACGTTCCGTCATTCACGACGGACAGAGATGCACCCGTAGCCCCATCAACTACAGCGACCCATTTTTGAGCGACTGCTTCCCTGCCGTTAGCCGGCAGTTCGTCTACACCGTAAGCCACTTGGCCGTAATATTGCGGCTGCTTGAACGTTGTCGGCACAGACAGCTTGAGCATTTTTGCCTTCTCGTTCCAATGAACTGTAAGATCAACCTTCACTTCCGTACCCAGCTTAGGCAAATAGTAACGTTGGCAGATGAAGGAGTCTTTGTAAGCAAACACCGCTTCAATCACACTTCGTACTTCGCCGTCTTCAATCACGCGAACCGAAGCAATCGGCTTGCCCGGAATGCCTGAATAGCGGGAGCCTTTCGCTTGAGACATGAGCTTAAATTCTCCGATGACATCCGGGAAGCTTTGCGTTTGACTGCCCCATGAATCGTCATAATCCTTCACCACAACTGGCTTGAACGCATTCGGTTGTAACATGGAGACACCATCCGCTGTGTACGAATCAATGAATCCTGTATCGCAGTTAATAACAACCTCCAGCCGATCCGTCTTAAAAACAATCAACCCATTCACCGCTTGGAGTGTCGGCTTGGGTTTCTCCGGCAGAAATTCGACTGTACAATCAAACCGATTCATCTGACCAGGCTCAAGCTCTGCATAAAATACGGCACGTTTCCGCCAATCCACGTAAAGACTGCTAATTTCCTTTTCAACCTGACTCGGGATTCTTTGTCCTTGTATATGCACTACCGGAACCGCGAATTGTCCTTTCGACGCAGCCGGCAACTGAAATTCACATTCAAAAATGCCTTTCACCTTATAGGGGTGGGGATTATAAACAAAAATCGGAACCTCGCCTTCTGCGGCTTTCTGTTGACCGCCCGTCAAGGCAAAGAAAGCGCGAGCTTTCAATCGAGACAAAATTTCCAAACCGTGATCCATTAAGCGAATAGCCGCTTCTTCCACGGGTTGAACTGAAGTACCCGGCAATATATCATGAAATTCTGCAATCATTAAATCAACGGTAGCTTCATGAATGTCCTTTTGCGGATAAGGGCCATAACCCTGGAGCGCGTAAGAGGACATCATTTTTTCAACAAAAAACAACTCATTTTCAAGTTTGCGATGTTTTTGCTTTATCATAATTTGGGACGTATAGCACCCAACTGCCCAAGGATTCAAATCCTTCTCGTACGTCGGAAGCTCTTTCCCGCTCGCTTTCAGCTCTGCAAAATAGTCTTCTGGCGTGGAGTGGATCAGATCGAACGCTTCTGTCCTCTCTTTTAGCTCCTTCAGATTGTTCAAATCAATCCGGGAAGGTCCACCTCCGTGGTTCCCTATACCCCACAATACAAGTCCTTCCGACTTGTCTGGATGATCCTGCATCCAGCCTTCAACCTTCACATGCGCCTTGCCGCGCCCTGACAAATAAGCTTTATAAGCACGATGAACGGTAACTTCGGAACCGTCATGACCAATCCAACGGAATTCCTCCCCTGGTAAAGAACAGTCGTTCTGATCAGGCCGACAAACGATATAAGAATCAAAGCCTGCCTTGCTCATAATTTGCACGAGTCCGCGCGTATGACCGAACGGATCGAAATTAATAGCCGTCGTCGGCACTTTGCCGAACTTCTCTTTGAAGTACACGCGCCCTAGCAGCATCTGCCTAACGAACGATTCTCCGCTTGGCATATTGCAATCCGGCTGCAGATACCAGCCACCCATAATGTGCCACTTGCCCTCGGACACCAGCTTCTGAATGCGTTTAAATAGCGCCGGATCGTATTCTTCAATCCATTTATATAGAATGACTTCGTTATGGTTAAAAATGAATCCGCCATATTCTTCGCAGAAATCAGCCGCGATTCGGAAGGTGGACAGCGCTTCTCCCGCTCCTTCTTCAATCTCCCATAGCCAAGCAGGGTCTAAATGAGCGTTACACAGTAAGTGAAGTTTTCTCATGGTAATCTCCTTGTTTTTTAGAAAACCCCCACTGGGACAGCGGGGGTTCATGTGTATTATTTTTTATTTTTGGCTTTGTACCATTCTGTTGCCTCTTTGATCAATTGATCTCCGCCTTGTTTCTTCCAGCTAGCTACGAAATCGTTGAACTTATCCACCGATTCTTTGCCAGTAATGACTTTTGCAGCAAATTCCAGCCACAATCCGTCATAGTTCAGCTCTGGGCGTGTTTTCAAGGTTGGCATGGCAGGGATTTCTAGCGCATCGTCTTGGAAGCTCTCTTTATTTGCCACCTGCAACGATTTCACCGTTTTTTCTCCGCCTGGCTTGTTCTTGATGAAGCTATCATCCGTAAGATGCGGCTTGCCGCCAGTGAAGTGTACCCACTCTTGGAACGTATTCTCTGCTAGGATCTGCTCATTGGTTGTCGGGTAGTTATACTTGATTGCACTGTTTTCTACCTTGTACGTGTCACCTTCAATCCCATACATGAAGAACGTATCTTTGGCTTTATCGTCGGAGTAGAACCAATCTAGGAATTTAATGATGGCTTCAGGGTTTTTAGCACTTTTCGGGATCGTCCATACAAAGTCAGATACCGTGGAACCTAAAGGGTATATCCCACCCGGCTTGCCGTTAGGTCCGACTGGAGAAGGAATGATTTCAACGGCCGCTGTCGGTACATTCGCTTTAATAGCCGTTTCAACAGCACCCGGCGTTACCGCGGATGTAGACCAAATACCTACCGTACCTGCACCTTTAATCTTGGCATCCCAATCTTTGCCTTGAAGCGTAAACACTTCGTTATCCAGCAGCTTCTCTTGATATAGCTTTTGGTACACTTTCAGCGCATCAACCATACCTGGGCGAATAAAATTCGGAACTAATTGATCGTTCTCAAACTTCCAACTTTGCGGCTGCACATCATAGGCAGTGAAAAATTGATAGGCGAAAGCCAACTTCGCGCGTCCCGACATTGGAATTTCATCTTGCTTTCCGTTACCGTTCGGGTCTTTATCGCGGAATGCTTTCATAACCTCGATGTATTCATCCACGGTTTTCGGCACTTGAAGACCCAATTTATCCAACCAGTCTTTGCGGATATAAGTTACCGTGCTGTTCGTAATCGGGTTTTCTTGCGGGATACCATAAATTTTCCCGTCTTTGCTTACGCGAGCAGAATCCCAGGACGCCTTCGGCACTTTCTTTTTCAAATTCGGTCCATACTTATCGATCAAATCATTAAGCGGAAGTAACACGCCAGAATCAATAGCAGGCGCTACTTCAGGACGGTTAATCCCTTTGGTCTGCAGCAAATCAGGCAGTTCGCCGGAAGCAAATAACAACGTCATGCTTTGGTCATAGTTCTCATGAGGGATCAATTGCATTGTCAGATCCGTCTTAGATAATTCTTCTAGTTTCTTTACATACTTGTCGTTATTGATATCCGCCGATCCTTCAACATACTTGGAACCACCAGTCGTTAGCCCCACTTTGAACTTCGCAGGAGCGGCAGGGGCGGCAGATGTTGTTGAAGTCGATGATGTCGATGCAGCTTGTCCTGATTTCGTCTCTTCTTTGGAGGTACAGCCAACCAAACTACTTGCAGCTAATGCCATACAAAGTGCTACTGGCAACACTTTTCTCTTTTCCAAATTAACCTCTCCTTTTTTTATACCATGTTGTTTTATTATTATCCTTTGACCGAACCAAGCATTGAACCTTTAACAAAATGCTTCTGAATCATTGGATATATAATCAGGATGGGGATGGTGGCCACCATGATGGAAGCCATTTTAATGCCTTCTACAGACTGAATGGTTACTGCCGCGCTTTGCAGCATGCTTTCCACGTCACTTTCGACGATCAGCTTGCGAAGCTTTAATTGCAGCGGATACAAGTTAGGATCCCTAATAAACAGAATCGCATTGAAGTAACCATTCCAGTGCCCAACTGCGTAAAACAAACCTATTGTGCTTAGGGAAGGTAAGGAAAGAGGGAGAACGATGCTCCACAATGTCCGATATTCGTTGCACCCGTCGATTTTGGCTGCATCCAGTAATCCTTCCGAAATGTTGCGAAAGAAGGAAATCATGATGATCAAGTTAAACGCACTGATGAGATCGGGTATCATCAAAGACCATAGTGTATCCAACAGACCAAGTGATTTGACTAGCAAATACGACGGAATTAACGGTGCTTGGAAAATCATCGTGAACAATACAAGTAAAACGATGAATTTTCTCCCTTTCAAGTCTTGCTTGGATAGCCCATAAGCCATTAGGCTGGTGAAAATAAGATTGAGCAGCGTACCTACGACCGTAATAAATACGGTAACGCCGAAGGATTTCCAAATCCGCGAGTCATTCAGAACAACTTTATAATTCAAGAATGTAAAATCTGCTGGAAAGATCGTGACTCGTCCTTGAATGATAGCGCCTGCGCTGCTGAACGATCCCGCCATAATATGCAGAAACGGAATGAGCATAGCGATAGATATCAGGACAAGAAACGTATAGTTGAAAACAGTAAACGTCTGGTAAGCGGGCGATTTTCGAACCATGATGTGCTCCTTTCTAGTAGATCGAGCTGTCTGTCGTTTTTTTGCTAACGTAATTCGCTCCGACGATGAGGATGAAGCCAACAACGGATTTGAACAATCCGATGGCTGTCGTATAGCTATATTGTGCCCCTAATAAGCCGACTCTGTAGATGTAAGTATCAAATATTTCCCCAACTTCACGAACAAGCGGGTTAAGAAACATATAAATTTGTTCGAAGCCAAGGTCCAAAATATGACCGATCTGTAACAATAGCAATACCATAATAGTAGGAAGGAGGCTTGGAATCGTAATACTAAACACTTGACGCAATTTCCCTGCCCCGTCTACCTCAGCTGATTCATACATTTCAGGATTGATCCCGCTCAGCGCAGCTAAGTAAATGATCGTCCCCCAGCCAACTTCTTTCCAGATGCCAGAGGAAACGATAATGGTTCGGAAGTAATCCGGCTCCTGTACGAAAATAGTGCGTTCAAAACCAAAGGAAGCTAAAGTATCATTGACAACCCCTGTCAACGAAAGGAAATTAATGACCATACCGCCTACGACTACCCAAGAAAAGAAATGTGGCAGGTACAATAGCGTTTGAATCGTCCGTTTAAAAACTACCTTGCGAACTTCATTCAGCAATAGCGCTAATACGAGCGGTGCTGGAAAAGAGAAGATGAGCCTATACATACTGATCAGGAGTGTGTTTTTGAGTATTTTGTAAAACTCCGGATAGGTGAACAGATTGTCGAAGTGCTTTAAGCCAACGAACTTACTTCCCGTTACCCCCTTAAACACATCATAATCTTGAAATGCGATAATACTGCCGCTAAGAGGAATGTACTTGAATATGATAAAAAACAATACGCCAGGCAAGATCATCGAATAGATCTGCCAATGTTTTAGCATATAACTTTTCTTTTTTGGTATCGCTTTCAAGTCAGATAGAGTTGCCTGTTGCGTAGGTCCATTGATAGCCACTTTCATTTATCCCCTTTCACTGCTTGATCTCTGTTTCCACTATAAAAGTTTGAAGATCAGAAAGACATGTTATTTTTTGACTTGTGTTGTCAATTTTTAACCAACTCGAAAGCGTATTCACCCTCTCACTCATCGTTCCTCGCAATCTCCAAAACAAAAAAGAAGCGGCCGCTTAGCCCCCTCTTTTGCCTATAGAACGCCCCATTTGAACGCTAGGTGTTGGATCATTATTCATATACAGTCAGGAGGCTAATGTCTACGTTTCCCCCATACATACTCCTCCGGTGTCTGGCCAAGTATCGACTTGAAATCCTTAATGAAATGTGACTGATCATGATAGCCAAGGTCCATCGACAGCTTGGCCCAATTGTGCGTATCATTGCCATCCGTGGTCTCTGCCGCGTTTTGAATACGTGCGATTTTGATCACCCACTTCGGGCTGACTCCGACATATTGGTCGAAGAGTCGCTGCAGCGTGCGAATGTTCATTTGAAAATACTCACATATCACATCAACCTTCGTAATATCCGGCTGACCATACACATAATCCACGATCTGGTTAACCAACGTGACCTGTTCATCTTGGGCAGGCAGCTTGGCCCTAATCATGCTCTCAACCAGATTAACGTTCCGCCCATCATCACTGTGACTAAACACTTGTGCCTCCAAGCCGCGCGGATCCGTGTCGAAAATATCTTGAATACGCAATGGATTATTCAACATACTAGACACGTTTTCTTGGACAAAAGGGTAAAAGCCGCCTGGCTTAAATTTCACGCCGAACACACTCCCCTGCCCTTCCAGGTGATGTCCGTACTTCTCTTTGCCAGGACCATAAATAGCCGTTTTACCCGGCTCTACAACGAGATTCACGCAGGGATTAGGAATAACATGCTGTGTATAGGGCTCCTTCCCAACCAAGTCCCACTTGACGACCCAATAATGACGAACGAAAAAGGCGACATCCTCAGCCGGAGCATAGCGACAAAGCTGAAATTTGTGCCCGCCTTGCTGAAAATTTATGATACCCAGGCTAGGCATGGGGGGATTCATGTTTGGATTTGGATTCGCATTCGCAGGCATATCGAACACTCCTTGTCGCGTTTTTACAATACATGGGAATACTAGATGCAATATGATAGGTAGGATCATAGAAGCGAAGGAGTGCGAGCGGTTATGGAGCTGAAGTATGAATTTTATATTGGTGCAAGCACGAAGCAAGTTTGGGATATTCTTATCACACCAGAGGGAACTCGGCAAATTTTGTTTGGCAGCGTGCTGCATTCTACCTTTGAAATTGGCTCTGACTATTCCTATATAGGCCCAGGTCAAGATGGCGATGAGACGGTTCATGTGTATGGCAAAATTTTGGCTTATGAGCCTGAGAAATTACTCAGTTGTACGGAGCATGCTGGTCCTTCCTATCGGGAGAACCATGCTGAGCTCGAATCGCGTATGACAATCACCCTAGATACCGTAGGCAACTGTACGAAATTGACGCTTGTGAACGATCAATGGACGCCAGACCACCCGAGCTTTGAGTCAACAAAGGCCAGCTGGTGGATGATTCTGAGCAATATCAAGACATTAGCGGAGACAGGTAAAACACTCGATTTTGGTTGGTAAGACCTTTAACCTAGAAAGAAATACAGGAGTCCATCTGGACTCCTTTTTACATTGAATACAACCTACAACGGTAGCAGCGCCAACGTCTCTTTACCTTCCAAACCAGCAACCATTGCTTCCCAAGCATGCGGCTTGTTCGCGAGCACCGCATAATACCGTCTCAGGAACTTCGCCACCAACGCCGCACTAATTTCCGTCGCATCTTCATCGGTCGGGAGGAAACAAAGATCCAGCCCCTCAACAGCTTCCCCATTGTTCTCCCAAGATGGATGCACGTAGCCGAAGTCGATCCGCTTATAGCCAAGATGCGAC
This sequence comes from Paenibacillus sp. J31R30, assembly GCF_059692115.1. Taxonomy (NCBI): domain Bacteria; kingdom Bacillati; phylum Bacillota; class Bacilli; order Caryophanales; family Paenibacillaceae; genus Paenibacillus; species Paenibacillus sp. J31R30. The sequence continues at coordinate 109,265 of NZ_JCAUAV010000005.1, forward strand.
AGCACCTCACGTCGAACGTAAGGATCCATCGGCTTTACGCCGCCGAAAGCATGCCCTTTGATCCGATACGGATCGTAAATTTCAGCGAACATCCCTTGCATAGGCTTACCTGACTCTGACGCCAATCGCTCCAGATCCTGCCATCGTTTTCTTGCAAGAAAACGCCCAATCCCAAGACCTGCCTGGCCAATAATCGTAAAATCCGTCATCGCCACTTGGTCATCCTCATAATAGCGATACTCCGTCGTGCCGACTACCTTGCCTTCATGAACGGCCACAAATACCCGAATCCCTGGATCTTCGAGAGGCTCCCTCCACAAAGAGTATTCGAGTACTTCCTCCGCCGGAAATACCTCTTTCATCAAATCGTGCATCGATCGAAACAGCGGATCCTCAATACTCGTTATGCGTATGAATTCCATAAGCTTAATCACTCCAATTTTTAATATGTAAAAGGGTTCCGCCACTCCATCAACAGCGCATGATTCAGCGATTCCTCATCCTCCAAATAATTCGTAACCACCCCTACTGGCGTCCGACCGCATCGCAGCAAAAAAGTGATCACTGGGTCCTTCATCGTCCCTGCCATGACAGCTGCCGCATAGTCATCGGCACTCATCTTCTCGGCCACCTTATGGTAGCCAGGCATTCGCCCGCCTCCGAGCAACCGAGCCAGCCCCAAATGCACCACGACCTCGTACATCGACTGCATGAGCCACTTGCCGAGACCAAACTTGCGGTACGCCGGCATGATGCACACATCCACAATGTAGAGCGTGTCACCATCTGGACGGTGCGTGCGGATAAACCCATCATCTGTCATCGCCGACCAGCTATGATCGACAGCCCCGGCCATCCGCTCACTACCCACCCGCAGTCCCGTGATCGAGCCGACAATCTGACCCGCCACCTCTACACACAGCGCACCTTCTGGAAAACGGGTGACATGCTCCATGAGCTGCTCCTTCGTCCACCAAAGCTCAGATGGGAATGGCGGGGGGAAGCTCAGCTGCTGAACGCGAATTAATGCATCGAAATCTGCCACTCCATAGCTGCGAATGACTGCCTCCACAGGGGTATCGCCATCAAACACATAGAGATGTTTTCTCATTAGCTCATGACCAATCCGTATACAAATCAGTGCGGCGGTCGCGCCAAGTAGTGACGGAGCCCCGCTCCCGAACGAGTGTCAGCAGCGAGAGGTCAAGGTCGGCAGTCACGACCATATCGCCGTTAATCTCACCCTCGACTAAGATGCCTTTGGGCGGAAAGGGCACATCATTTGGCGTAATCACAGCAGCCTGTCCGAAATTCGCCCTCATGAAATCAACCGTTGGCAATGCACCAACCGTCCCTGTTGTTACGACGTAGATTTGATTCTCAATCGTCCGAGCGTGACAAGTGTAACGTACCCGATGGAATCCATGCCGATCATCTGTACAGGAAGGAGCGAACAGCACATCAGCGCCACGCGCTCTAGCCATCCGCACGATTTCTGGGAATTCCACGTCATAGCAGACCAGAATAGCAATTCTGCCTTTATCCGTATCAAAAACCTGCAGCGAATCCCCAGCACCCATCCCCCATTCCTTTACTTCGGTCGGGGTAATATGCAGCTTCTTTTGCTCGCCAATTCGTCCATCTGGATAGAATAAGAACGCGGTGTTGTACAGCTTGCCACCCTCTGTCGTAATGTGCGTGCCGCCAATCAAATGCATGCCCGTTTGCTGAGCAAGTCCTTGAAATAAGTCGCGATAGGCCTCTGTAAAAGAAGGCAACGCCTCGATCGGCAATGCTTTGCCGTTCTCATCGCCAATGGACATGAGCTGCGTAGTGAACAACTCCGGAAACAGCACGAAATCCGCTTCAAACTCCTGCGCCACCTTCACGTAATGCTCCACCTGTGCGGCAAACTCCTCGAAACTGCTTATTGTATGTAAATGATACTGAACAGCTGATACTCGCATTTTCACTGTGCAACTCTCCTCACTTCAAAATGATAGGATGAATGCTTTTTTACTAGACCAACTCTTACAGCCGCACCAACACCCTGCCTCTTACCTTGCCTTCCAACACCAGCCGCGCTGCCTCGGCAACGCCGTCTAACGCCACTTCCCTATACACCGTCTGCTCCAGCAGCCGTGGCTTCAGCTCCGTTGCCATCCGCTCCCAGAGCGTCTTACGCAGGGCTGCTGGGCAATAGACGGAATCAATGCCGAGTACATTCACACCGCGCAGGATAAAAGGATACACCGTCGCCGCAAAATCCACGCCGCCCGTCAATCCACTCAGCGCCACGGAGGCGCCGTATTTCATCCGACTGAGCACGTACGCGAGCGACGGACCTCCGACAGGATCAACTGCGCCAGCCCAATACTCCTTGCTGATCGGCTTGCATTCGGCAGGCGAGAGCTCCTCCCGCGAAAGTACGCGCGTCGCCCCAAGTTCAAGCAAATACGCGTGGTCAACGGACTTTCCTGTGCTCGCTTCCACTTCGTAGCCGAGGGCGGCGAGCATCGAGACGCTGCTGCTGCCCACACCACCCGTTGCCCCGCGCACGAGCACGGGTCCCTGCTCCTTGCGCAGCCCATTCTGCTCCATTCGGTGAATGGACAGGGCTGCTGTCAATCCCGCCGTGCCGAGGATCATCGCTTCGCGATGCGTCAATCCCTGCGGGAGTGGCACAACCCAATCGGCGGGGACACGCGCATACGCGCTGAACCCGCCGAAATGCCCTGTGCCCAGCTCGTAGCTGGTCACGAGCACCTCATCGCCCTCGCGATAGCGGGGATCTGACGAGGCCACGACCGTACCCGCCAAATCGATGCCAGGTACCATGGGGTACTGGCGGATCACCCGCCCCGATGGGCTGCAGGCCATCGCATCTTTATAATTAATGCCGGAGTACGCGACGCGAATCGTCACTTCCCCAGCAGGCAAATCCGCAATGCGCAGTTCTTTTATTTTGCAAGAAAACTGATCCTGTATTCGCTCCACGACTAATGCGCTAAAGCTATCCATATTTACGCCCCCCTACTGCCTAACATCACTTCACCTGATTCTTTTAGTTTACTAAATTTTGTAACTCGTTGCCATTGCAACCCTATGACAGCCCACGTGGATGTGATACCATTAAATCGACAATATCTCCAATAATCCTACAAATGACGGAGTACGACTCATGCATCCTACCTTAACCATGTTCATTTCAATCATCGCAACCTCGGGTGTTTTTACAACCTTTCTGTGTATATATGCTTTTATCAAGCGCAAAGAGATACCCGGCGCCTATACTTTCGTCATCTATACAGCTACACAAGCTATTTATATCTTTGCTCACGCTTTTGAAATGGCAAGCGATACGTTAGTCGAGGTGAAAATTTGGACGATCTTCGAGTATATTGGCATCGGGGCTGCGCCTGCCATTGGCTTACTCATTGTCATGCAGTATGTTGGTTTGAAACTGACTCGTAAAAGGATAGGGGCGCTCCTCCTTATTCCAACGATTACCTTCATCATGGTGATAACGAATGATTTTCATCATTTGTTTTATAAAGATATGTATTTTCGCGAAAATGCCCCCTTCCCCACAACCGACGTCGTCATCGGGCAATATTACATCGTTCACGGGGCTTATATATTCGGATGCATGTTGGCGGCCGTCGTGCTGCTCTTGCGCAGATGGCGTCAAACAAAGAAAGCCTACCGTTTGCAACTGGTGACCTTAATCATGGGGCAGTTCATGCCGATGACAGGTGCATTCATTTATTTGATGGGCCTAACACCTTATGGCATTGATCCTGTGCCGATGATTCTTTGTATAACTTCTGCCATGTACATCTGGGCGATTGTGTCCACAAGAATGCTGACGGTTATTCCGATTGCGAAGGATCATATTTTTGAAAGCATGCGAGAAGGTGCTGTTGTGTTGGATTCAGCAGATCGGCTTGTTGACCTTAACGGTGCGATCAGCACAATGTTTCCAGGCTTAACGATGGACATGCTCGGGTTAACACTTGATGAAGCGTGGATTCGGTTATCGGGTACGCCGTTTCCAGTGGCGCGATTACAAGATGGTGCGCAAGAAGAATTTGTTTGGCTCGCCGCAGATGGCAAGGAGTTCTCTTACCAAATCCGTTCCTCCGTTGTACGGGGGCGCAGTGCGGAGCCGATTGGGAGCCTGCTGATGCTGATCGACATTACAGAGCAAAAGCTGCTCCAAGATCAATTAAAACAACTAGCCTATTATGATGGCTTAACGAAGCTATTGAATCGTACGGAATTTATCCGACGCAGCAAGGTGATGTTGGAAGAAGCGCAGAAACACCATACGCTTACAAGCATCCTGCTCTTCGACATTGATCATTTCAAAAGCATCAATGATACCTACGGGCACGATGTTGGCGACCTCGCCATTCAGCACGTGGTTGGCATTGCCAAGCGAATTGAAACTGAAGTGCTTGGCGTGCTTCTAGCTCGCTACGGTGGCGAGGAGTTTGTCATCGCCATACCTTCCTGTTCGCTAGATTACGCAGCTCGGGCAGCGGAGCGGATTCGCGCACAGCTCGAGGAGGAGCCGATGCGCGGGAGCTATGGCTCAATTGCCGTGACAGCCAGCTTCGGACTCTCGCAGGCAAGCCATCACGGAGATACTTTGGAGAACCTTCTGAAGTACGCAGACATGGCCTTGTATCAGGCGAAACGAGCGGGCCGAAATCAGATTCTCGTGTTTGAACAGCATGTTGTGGCGGGAAGTGGCAGCGAGTAAGCGTTGTCAGCTGAGTAAAGAGTAACACGGGACAACCACCAGCACCCTCTCCATCTGAGAAATGCAATAGTGCAACCTTTCTCTATCAAATAGGCGATTTCAGCTAAAATTGATGCAAAAAGGCATCAATTTCTGCATTTTCAGCTCTGGTTAGGCATTTGCGACACCAAAGGATGCCTTTTTGCATGTATTTACAATGTTGAAGAGAATTCCCCTGAAAAGGATGCTCTTTTGCATTTTTGCCATTTGCCACCTGTGAACCCAACATAGATCAGGGGTAAGCTTCGCTTCCCCCAAAAAAAGGGAGTTCCCATTCGCGGGAACTCCCTTTCTGTTGCGGCCGGAACGATACTTCCCGGCCTGGCCGTCAAAGCGAACTAGCCTGGCTGAATTGGTTGGCATACAAGTCATAATAATGCCCGCGACGAGCCAGCAGCTCCTCGTGCGTACCGCGCTCCACGATCTCGCCGCCGTGTATGACCAGAATCGCACTCGCTTCGCGGATCGTGCTAAGACGATGGGCGATCACGAAGCTCGTGCGCCCTTTCATTAACACGCCCATCGCCTGCTGGATGTGCAGTTCCGTGCGTGTGTCGACGGAGCTCGTCGCCTCGTCGAGCACGAGAATCGCGGGGTCGGCGAGAATCGCCCGCGCGATTGTGAGCAGCTGCCGCTGGCCCTGACTCAAGTTACCGCCGCCGGCGGTCAACTTGGCGTCATAGCCATTAGGCAGCTTGCGAATGAACCCGTCCGCGTTGGCAAGCTTCGCGGCGGTCTCTACTTCTTCGTCCGTCGCGTCCAAGCGGCCGAAGCGGATATTTTCTCGGATCGTATCCGAGAAAAGGTAAACATCCTGCAGCACAATGCCAAGTTGGCTGCGTAAGCTGTCTTTTTCCATATCGCGAATGTCGAGACCATCGATTGTAATACGACCCTCATTTACCTCGTAGAAGCGAGTCAGCAGATTGATAATCGTCGTTTTCCCTGCTCCAGTGGGACCGACTAAGGCGATCAGATCACCTGGCTCTGCGGTGAACGAAACCTCTTGAAGCGTAGGCACATCGTCGGTGTAAGCGAAGGAAACGTTGTGGAAAATGACTTCACCTTTGACATCTATGAGCTGTGAAGCCCCCTCTTTTGAATCGTATTCCGTCTCATTATCCATCACTTCAAACACACGCTCCGCCCCCGCAATACCCGACTGAATCATATTGTACTGGTTGGCGAGATCGTTGATCGGACGGCTGAATTGTTTGGAATAGTTCAAGAAGCTGATGATCACGCCAACCATCGTCCATCCCTTCAGCACCATCCAGCCACCAATGGCCGCTAATAAAATGAAGCTAAAATGGTTGATCATATTCATGCTCGGCCCCATCATACCCGAAAGTTGTTGAGCACTTGTGCCAGCTACACGAAGCTGCTTGTTAATCGCATCGAGTTGATCGACAGCGGCGGCTTCGCGGCGGAACGTTTTCACAACCTTTTGCCCAGAAATCGTCTCCTCAATTAAGCCATTTAGCTCACCTAACCGCTGCTGCTGCTCTTTGAACAAGCGCTGTGTATGTTTCGTGATTTGCTTGGTGGTGAAGAGAACGATCGGAACCGTGATTAGCGCGATCAGCGTAAGCCAAATATTCAAAGTAATCATCATGATCAAAGACCCGACAATCATAATGATACTGGTCATGATTTGCGTTAAATTTTGACTGAGCGTGGTTGCAACGTTATCGACATCATTGGTCGTGCGGCTCATGAGTTCCCCGTGAGAGGTCTTATCAAAATAACTAATAGGCAGCTTGTGCAGGTGACGAAACAAATCCTGTCTCATTTGCCAAACGGTCCGCTGGGAAACCCCAGCAATCAGATAGGATTGGATCCAAGATGCGGCTCCGCTGACGACGTAACAACCGAGCAGCAGGAGGCAAAGCCCCAATAGTCCGCTCCGATCTCGCGGTATGATATAATCGTCAATCGCGACGCCAATTAGATAGGGTCCGAGCAGGGCAAGGCCGCTGCCGAGTACCGTCAGGATCGCAACGGTGAGCAGCCCAGCACGTTGAAGTCGAAGGTAGCCCCACATGCGCAGAAGGGTTGCGCCGATGTTCTTTGCGCGTGGTTTTTGTTTTTTAGCCATGAAGGGCAGCCTCCTTCCCTTGCTGGGAGTTGTAAATCTCTTGGTACAGCGCGCTTGTCGCCATCAGCTCCTCATGCGTTCCTCGTGCAGCGATGCGTCCCTCTTCCAAGACAAGAATTTGATCGGCCTGCAGGACCGATGAGACACGCTGCGCGATAATGATGCGGGTGCTGCCAGCCATTATCTCTTGCAGGGAACGCTGAATGCGTTTCTCCGTACCAAGATCAATTGCGCTGGTGCTGTCATCAAGCACAAGCAGTGGCGAGCGTAAAAGCAAAGCCCGTGCGAGCGCAATCCGCTGCTTCTGACCGCCAGAAAGGTTAACGCCACGCTGTCCCAGCTTGGCCTCGTAGCCCTCAGGCAGCTTGCGGATAAAGCTATCCGCTTCTGCTGCTTGGGCGGCTGCCTCCATCTCTGCATCTGACGCCTCCGGCTTGCCGAAAAGAATGTTGTCGCGAATCGTCCCGCTAAACAAAATGGATTGCTGCAGCACAATCCCAATCTGGCTACGCAGATGCTCGACAGGCAGCTCTTTCACATCCACGCCATTCAGACGAATATATCCGCTGGAAGCCTCGTAAAGTCGGGGAATTAAGCTAACAAGTGTGGATTTACCGGAACCTGTCGCCCCAAGAATCCCAATCGTTTGCCCTGGCAGAGCCTTGAACGAAATATCCTTGAGAATAGGCTGGTCGGGCGCCGTTTCGTACACAAATGATACCCGCTCAAATTCCAACTCACAGCCTACCGGTGGGGATGAGGTTGGTGTTTCTAGCGCCTCAGGTTTATCCAGAGCAGGCTCATTCGGATCCACCTTCGTATCGAGCACTTCACGAATGCGTTCGGCAGAAACCTGCGCACGTGAGATGTTCATCAGCGTATTGCTGATGGAAACCAGCGAAAACAACACTTGGCTAATATAGATGATGAACGCAGCCAAATCACCAATGGCCATCGAACCGCTCCATGTTTGGGCGCCTCCGAACCAGAGAACGGCTACGATACTCACGTTCAAAATCAACGTCATCAGCGGTCCGCTTGTAGCTAAAGCGCGTGCGGAGCTAAGACTGGCGTTCAGCAGATCCGTGTTCGCTTTGCCAAAACGAGTCCGCTCGAAGGCAGCGCGTACAAAAGCTTTGATCACACGAATCCCTGTGGTGCTCTCCTGCATAACCGTGTTCACGCGATCGATCTTCGTCTGCATCTGGCGAAAAAGCGGCGTAGACCGTTTCATCAATACATACAGAATGACGAATTGGATGGGTACGACGGCCAGAAGAATTAATGAAAGTCGCGGTGAAATGACGACGGCCATGATGATACTGCCAATAAGCAACGATGCTTCACGTATGAATTGACGCAATAGAATTTGCAGGATATTCAGCATTTGCATCACATCGCTAGTCAAACGTGTGATCAGAGATCCGGTTGAGAATGTATCCAATTGTCGGAACGACAAGGATTGAACCTTCTCGAAAACGCTAATCCGCAGGTCAGCGCCAAAGCTTTGAGCGGCTTTCACCGTGTAAAATGTACAGCCCACTCCGCCTATGAGACCAATGAGGGCAACGCCCAACATATGTAAGCCTGTCGACCAAACCAACGCGAGATTTCCCTCAGCAACCCCGTGATTCACAATAGTCGCCATAAGTCGAGGCTGCGATAAATCCATGCATACCTCCATCACCATCAGCAAGGGAGCAAGCAGCGTTATGAACCAGTAAGGTTTAACAAACGATCGTAGTTTCCACATGGCATGATGTCCTTTCCTTTGTTTGTCGGCTAACTAATTTACTCATCTTTGGGGCGAAGATTATCTTTCATTTGAAGCAGAAGACGGCGAAGTAGCAGCATTTCCTCTGGCAGAAAATGTGAAAAAGTGATCTCATCTGTCGTCTTGATCGCCTCTTTGACATGGACGGTGACTTCCTTCCCCTTCTCGGTCAGGTAGACACGCGTCACCCTTTGGTCGTTCTCGTCAGGGCGGCGTTCGACGAGGCCCGTTTTTTCCATCCGGTCCACCATGACGGACAGAGTGGCGCGTTTATTGTGAATGCGAGCGGCAAGCTCGCTATGGCTAAGTCCATCCTCTACGGACAAAGCAAGAAGTAACGGGGGCTGCCCTGGATAAACATCATAGGGATGAATGATTTGATCGATTGTATGTCGGTGCATTTTCAGCAAATGTGACATCAAATGCGTAAGCGATTCTGGATTATGGTGACGTGACAACAGAGCACTCCCCTTTTAGTTAGTCGGCTAATCAATAGTTTAGATAGATCAGCTCGTCCTGTCAATATGAGATTTAGCCATTTCACGTTGTTGCGGGCACTACGGATTTGAAGGATTAGTAGGGCAAGATGAGGATTGGGTGGGGTGCTGGCTGGTGGAGGACGGGAAGTTAAAGTAGCCCAGTTACCGCAGCCACGCGCATACCACCTCGCACGAGCACAAAAAATCCCTGGTCCACCGACCAGGGATTCCGCACTAACTTACTGCTGCGCGAAGCCTGCCGCAGCCAAAAACCGTCCGAACGCCGCTTGACCGGCTTCGTCTCTCTTGAAGACGCCTGCGTCGAGCAGGACGTCCATGAACTTGCTGCCGACCTCGGTCTGCAGCACCGCATTCGCCGCGTCGGCCGACAACGCCGCGCCATGCTTCGCGAGCAGCGCCGCGATCCAATCCGCATGCTTATGCAGCGGATGTCCTGCGTCGCTCAGCGTCTCGCGGCTTAGCTCGGCTTCGCCCGTGAGCAGCTTGGCGATGTCCGCCAGCTCCTCTTGCAGGCGGCCTGGCAGCACTGCCAGCCCCATGACCTCAATCAAGCCGATGTTTTCCTTCTTGATGTGGTGCAAGTGCTGATGCGGATGGAAGATGCCATCCGGATGCTCTACGCTCGTGCGGTTGTTCCGCAGCACGAGATCAAGCTCGTACTCGCCGCGCGCATTGTTGCGGGCGATCGGCGTGATCGTGTTATGCGGGATCCGCTGTCCGTCCTTCTCGCTGAACGCGAGGATGTCCGCTTCCGCATCACTGTAGGCACGCCAGTCTTCGAGCAACTTGCTAGCCAGCTTGTACAGCTGCTGCTTGTTATGCCCGCTCAGGCGCAGCACCGACATCGGCCACTTCACAATAGCGGCCTTCACGCTTGCAAACTCCGCATGTGAGAATGCTTTCTCACTAGGCGCTTTTTCCATAGGGAACTTGTGGCGTCCCCCTTGGAAATGATCGTGGTTCAGGATGGATCCCCCGACGATCGGCAGGTCCGCATTGGACCCGATGAAGTAATGCGGGAATTGCTCGATAAAGTCTAGCAAACGGTAGAACGTATTCGCCGTTGTTTTCATCGGAATATGCTTCTCATGGAAGATAATGCTGTGCTCGTTGTAGTATACGTAAGGTGAATACTGCAGGTACCACTTCTCGTTATCCAACTCGAGTGGGATGACGCGTAGATTCTGTCTAGCCGGGTGATTCACACGGCCTGCATAGCCCAGATTGTCTACGCAAAGTAGACATAGGGGGTAGCTGCTTTGTGGCAGCGTTTTGAGCAGCGCAATCTCCTTCGGATCCTTCTCCGGCTTGGAGAGGTTGATCGTGATTTCCAAATTCCCGTAGGCCGTTTCAGCTAGCCAGTAGGCATTCTTGGCAATACGATCCATCCGAATGTAGTTAGAGTTGATGGACTGCTTGTAAAAATACTCCGTCGCCGCTTCAACATTCTTCGTCTTAGCCAGTGTCCAGAATTGGCGCACCACTTCGGAAGGACGAGGCATCATCAGCCCCATAATGCGTGCATCCAGCAAATCGCGGTATGTCGTCGTATTCTCTTCCAGTAGTCCCGCTTCCCAAGCTGCATCCAACAGCTCTTCCAGCAAACCAACTGGACTGCTCAATTTCTCCGCAGGCACTTCGCCTTGGAAAGGCTCCGCCAGTCCGAACAGATCCAGCAAAGCATTGCGCGAGGTATAGACATCCAGCTGTTCGATCAACCCATTCTGGGTGGCGAATAGCAGAAGTCTTTCTATCGTTAACGCTGCGTATTGCGGCGTTTGTCGTGTGCGTTCCATCATGCCACTCCCCTTTCTCCTAAATAGTCCGAAATTTCCCACTTATACGCACCCTATCCGCCTCAAAAGGTAAGATAGTTCGATTTCGCCGAACTAATCGGCCATATTTCATGATGACAGCTGGTTTAGGGCCTTTTAAGTGGGTGAAATCGAACTAATAGCTCTCAATCCCGCCCACAGCTGTAATTAAGTAGGCAAAATCGAACTATTCCCTTAAAGTTCGACTTACAAACTCGTCACTTCCGCCGCATACCCCTTCGGGTGCTTCTGGTGCCAGTTCCACGCGCTCTCGATGATTGCTTCCAAGGAATCCAAAGCCGGCTTCCAGCCAAGCTCCGCTCTTGCACGCTCTGAGGAGGCAATCAGCGTTGCGGGGTCGCCCGCTCTACGAGGCTCAACAACCGCAGGGATCGCATGGCCTGTGACTTTGCGCGCGATATCGATCACTTGCTTCACGGAGAAGCCCGTGCCATTGCCAAGGTTGTAAATGTTGCTGTCCGCACCGCCACGCAGCTTCTCTACTGCAAGCACGTGTGCGCTCGCTAGATCGCTAACGTGGATATAGTCACGTACGCAAGTGCCGTCTTCTGTCGCATAATCCTCGCCGAAAATCGAGATGTGCGCTCGTTGACCCAACGCGACCTGCAAAATAATCGGAATCAGATGCGTTTCCGGGCTGTGGTCTTCACCGATTTTGCCGCCAGCATGTGCGCCAGCTGCATTGAAATATCGCAATGACACATATTTGATACCATGCGCAGTGTCGAACCATTTCATCATTTTTTCCATCGCCAGCTTCGTTTCGCCGTACGTATTCGTTGGCAAAGTACGATCGCTTTCCAGGATTGGAATGTTCTCAGGCTCGCCATACGTGGCAGCCGTCGAAGAAAATACGATGCGTTTTACGCCGTATTGTGTCATTTTTTCAAGTAAGCAAAGCGTGCCGTACACGTTGTTGTGGTAGTATTTCGCCGGATTGGTCATGCTCTCACCAACAAGAGAATTCGCTGCAAAATGAATAATGGCATCGATATTATTTTCAGCAAAAACTGTATCCATAAACTCCCCGTCGCGCAGATCCCCAACGTATAGCTTACCGCCAAGCACCGCGTCCTTGTGACCTTGCTGCAAATTGTCAACGATAACGACTTCCTCGCCTTTGGCCAAAAGCTCTGCTACCGCATGCGATCCGATATATCCCGCTCCACCAGTAACTAGAATTGCCATTTACAACGCCTCCTCAAGTTGCTCTACACCGTTGCCAATATCACATACGTAGAAGCTTGGTGTAAGCCCTGTAATTTCTGTATACTCCGCGCCGACTTGATCAATAAACGTTTGAACGCTGTCTTCATGCACCAAGGAAACCGTACAACCGCCGAAGCCTGCACCCGTCATCCGCGCACCAAGTACACCTGGCACTTTCAACGCTGCTGCTACCATCGTATCGAGCTCCACGCCCGTCACTTCATACAGGTCACGCAGGGAATCGTGGGATCCGATCATCAGCTTACCGAAGGATTCAAGGTCATTCTTTTCAAGTACTTCGATAGATTTCAAAACACGGTCAATCTCTTCCACAACATGCTCCGCTCTGCGACGAACGGTTTCGTCTGAGATCAGATGTTTATATTCGTTAAACTGCTCAAGGTTCAGTTGACCTAGCAGTGTGATGTCTGGGAATTGCTTTTGCAAGTAGGTCACCGCCTGCTCGCATTGGCTTCTTCTCTCATTGTAGGCGGAGTCGACGAGACCTCTGCGTTTGTTCGTGTTGCCGATCACCAGCTTATAGCTGCCGCTTTGAAAAGGAACATGACGATACTCGAGCGTATCGCACATTAGCAAGATCGCGTTGTCCTTCTTACCATTCGCTACAGCGAATTGGTCCATGATGCCGCAATTGACGCCGACGAATTGGTTCTCTGTTTTTTGAGCGAGAAGCGCGATTTTGACGGTATCGATCGGATATTTCTCTAGCGTCAGCAAGCCGAAGGCTGTAACAACTTCGATGGAAGCCGAGGAGGAAAGACCTGCACCATTCGGGATTTCACCGTGGAACAATAGATCGTACCCCTGTGTAACTGGGAAGCCTTCTTTGGCCAAATGGAAGAAGATCCCTTTCGGATAATTGATCCAGTCATCCGCTTCTTGATAGGACAAGTCATCTATGGAAATTTGTTTGCGCAGTGCCAAATTGGTGGACGCGAAGCCGATTACACGATCTTGTCTTGGACGAATGATCAAGGTCGTTCCGAACGTCAAAGCTGCCGGGAATACATAACCGCCGTTATAATCCGTATGCTCGCCGATCAAATTCACTCGACCAGGAGCGTGAAATGCTGAAATCTTCGCTGCCGTTTCTCCGTAAATTTCAATAAACGTGTCTTTTAGAGCTTGCAAATCTGCCATGTGTGGCACCGCCTTTAGTGGTTTTGGTATGTTTACTTGGTTTCATTCAAAATTAGTTGTGTAAGTTAATAACTTAAGTATAAGAGATGCGCCATGTATTGGCTATGGAGGCATGTAATTTCTACATGGAAAAATGTGATTTTCAAATTCCGTTTTATGTGTGATTTATGATACAGTGGAAGGAACGAATAGTCTTCGATCGGAGATGAAGCAGCGTCATGAATAAGCCAGAGAGTTATTACGTCGTATCGAATCCCCTTCCTGCTGGGGAGAGCGATTTCACGGTATTATTCGCAGGGGAAAGCCAGACTAAGCCTGAGCATCGACTAGGTCCGAAAGTCTATGATTACTACTTAATCCATTATGTCATCTCGGGTCGCGGTGTATTCTCCTCACATGGAGAAGAGTATGCGATTGGCGCTGGCGACAGCTTCGTCATAGAACCTGAACAGCTCATTAGCTACGTCTCCGATGAGATCGTTCCTTGGCATTATTGTTGGATCGCCTTTACGGGCGCACAGGCGGCAAAGCTCGTTGGAGAGGCGGGGCTCACACCTGCCAACCCCATCATCCATATCGCGCGCAATCGGCATATACCTGTGCTTTTTCGCCAGATCCAGCAGGCGCTCAAATCCAAAAAATCAAACGCTCAACTGAAAGCGACCGGATACCTAAGTTTACTGCTCGGAGAGTACTGCGAAGTCTTGTCTGCCCCCGTCGTAACCGGGATGGTTACTGATGCCGAAAGCGACCGTATCGTGCAGCAGGCGATCCACTACTTGTCCACGCAATATGCGGAGCCCATCACCATTGAAATGATGGCCGAGAGCTTAGGCTATAATCGCGCTTATTTATCGCGCATGTTCAAACGGCACACCAAAGTGACGCCGGTCACGTTCCTGCTCAAGCTGCGCGTGGATAAAGCACGCTTGCTGCTGCGGGAACGGCTGGAGCTCACCATCGAGCAGATCGCAGCCTCCGTCGGCTTCTATGATCCGCTGTACTTCTCCAAGCAGTTCAAGCGCTGGTATGGCGTCTCGCCGAGCGAGTATCGGAATCAGATCAAATCGCTCTGATTCTCGGTACGCAGCAATCGTATTGAATACGATTGAAGATACTTCTCTTACTGGGATAGTCTACGAATTTATTTATTTGTTAAAATGGAAGAGAGCCACATTGTTTATTCTAATTAGGGCATTCGTCTAATTCTATAGAACTTGATCTTATAAGACGACTCCTAGATGAAGGGAAATACCTATGATCGCTAAGACGAAGCTTCATATCCCCCATATACGCCAAACATTGGTATCCCGACCGCAGCTCCTTCGCAAATTAGACGGCGGGATAGACGTCAAGCTGACGCTTTTGTCCGCGCAGGCCGGCTACGGGAAGACGACCGCGCTTAGCGAATGGGCGAAAAGGTGTGGAGCCAAGGTGGCATGGCTCTCGCTGGATCAATCGGACAATGATTGGAAGCCGTTCTGGAGCTGCGTTAGGGCTGCCATTCAAGAGACGGTTCCCGGCTTCGGAGAGGCATCGAAATCTCTGATCGAGCAGGCGTCGGCTACTTCGATGGAGCAAGCAATCGCGATGTTGTTGAATGAGCTGCAGACAATAACTGACGAGCTGGTCATTATTTTGGATGATTATCATTTCATTTCCCTCCCTGCGATCCACGATTCGTTCGCTTTCATGCTCGAGCGGTTGCCTTCTCATGTTCATATATATATGGCAAGCCGTACCGATCTGCCGATTCCGGTCGCTAGACTGCGTGCTAAAGGCGAGTTTCACCACATCGACATGAATGATTTGTGCTTTGCATGGGACGAAAGCGTTGCTTTCTTCCGCGATACGATGGACGTAACGCTGACGCAAGAGCAAGTCCGAGAGCTTTGTCATCGGACGGAGGGATGGGTGAGCGGGCTGCAACTAGTGGCAATTTCCTTGAAGCGCAGCGGCAACATCAGCGAGTCCATCCGACAATTTTACGGGGGGCACCGTCATATCTCCGATTACTTGCTGGAAGAAGTGTTTCGGCATCTGCCTGTGTCTATGCGTAAATTCTTGTTGGAGACGTCCGTACTCGCCCGAATGAATGCTTCGCTGTGCGAGGCTGTAACTGGTCAACAGAACAGTCAAGAGCAATTGGAGAAGCTTGAGCGCATGAATTTGTTTCTCGTTCCATTGGACGAAGAGCGGAACAGTTATCGATATCATCATTTGCTATCCGATTTCTTGCAGCAATACGGCTCCGAAGAGAACCCAGATCGCTGGTTGCAAGCCCATAGGCGCGCGGCGAATTGGTACGAGCGTAACGGAAATTATGAGGAATCGGTGGAGCACTACATGAAGGGAAGACAGGCTGACGACGCGGTACGGCTGATCGAGCGTCATCTTCTTCATTTGAAAATGCAATCGAATAGCAGTATCTTGGTCCGATGGTTATCGGATTTGCCGGAAGAAGCCTATGCGGACAAGCCGAGAATTATGATGTTCTACATCTCGGTATTGGTCGTCGAAGGGCAATGGACCCACGCATTTGGACAAGCAGAGCAAGCACAACCTCGATTCGAGGCGTTACGAGAACGATTGGCCGAATCCGAGTGGCGCAGGCTGATGGGGGATCTCTATTATTTCTGCGGAATTATCTCCTATCTGCAACGAGATCTGTCGCGAACGTCTCAATACTTCGAGCTGATGGATGAATATCTTCCGCAAGGCAGCAGCTATCAGGCTTGGGGAGGCACGCGGTATCAAGCGCACGATCAGTTTAATAATCTTCTCGCGTTAAACAACGATCTTCCCGTGGTAGAACAATTCCTGCTGAAATGGATTAGCGCTTGGGAGCATAAAGAACCATATCCCTTCATCGGATTTATGTATGTGGCTTATTGTTCGCTGTTGTACGAGTGGAATCGATTGGAAGAAGCGGCTCTATATCTGCATCGGGCGATGGGACGAAAGGATCTCCTATCCTATGTCCGGATCGGTCTTCAGTTGACTTTCGCTTCTTCATGGCTCCATCAGTCGTTAGGGAATCCAGGGCGGGCATCGGAACTACTCTTTCAGTTGAAGGACAGTATCGATTCCCCCGATTTGGATGTCATCCTACGCAAGATTGAAGCTGAGCAAGCCCATCTTTCCCTACGTCAAGGCAAGCTTGGAGAATCGCTAACATGGTTAGCGCAATGCGGACTTGCGCCCACGGACGAGGTGTCGCTGTCTCGCATGGATGAGCATCTGATTCTGGCAAGAGTGCTTACTGCGCACGGTCGTACAGAAGAGGCGTTGGATTTATTAAATCGGATGTATTCTTTACTTGGCAAAGAGGAACGTCTGCGGGATCGAATTAAGCTTCTGATTCTACATAGCGTTGTACTTCAGCTTGCTGGCCAGCAGGCAACTTCGCTCGACAAGCTGGAGAGTGCGCTGTACTTTGCGGAGCCCGGCGGGTATATCCGCAGCTTTGTCGATGAAGGGTCGGCGATGGCAGAGTTGTTAACCGACTATAAAAAGCGGCTTTACGACGGCCGAATTTCGCAAGTATCGTTAGCTTATGTCGAGCGAATCCTTGGCGCGATGCCGGACCAATTCGAAATAGGCAATACGCACGGGAGGCTGTTAACGGAGCAGGAAGCCAAGGTGCTGCGATTGATGGCGGACGGATTGATGAGCAAGGAAATCGCAGCGGAAATGAATGTCGCGTATGAGACGGTGAAGTTTCATATGAAGAACATCTACCGCAAACTTAACGCGCATAGTCGCGTACAAGCGCTCCAGCGTGCCAAGCAACTGCGGGTACTTCTGTAATAATCCCATTCTATACTTCGTGGATACCTCCCCTTATGGGGAGGTAATTTTTTTGGAAAAATTGATTTATGATAGGGATGTAGCAGGTGCGTTGCAAACTGCAATTGCACCAGAATCACAGGGTTCTCGCTTGTAAAGTATCATTTATTCCTATGATAAGAAGAGGAGAATGACAATGGATTATAAGAACATCACGGTTGCCGGCAGCGGCGTCTTGGGTAGCCAGATTGCTTACCAGACTGCATTCAAGGGATTCAGGGTCACGGTATACGATATTAATGAAGAGGCACTCGCTAGCGCTAAGGATCGTATCGCGAAGCTCATGCCCCGCTACCAGCAGGATCTGGGAGCAACTCAGCAGGAGTTGGAGACCGCGTACGAACGTCTATCCTTCAGCTGTGATCTCACGATAGCAGTCGCTGATGCCGATCTCGTGATCGAGGCGGTTCCGGAGATCTTCCCGATCAAGAACGGCTTCTATAAGGAGCTCGGCGAAGTGGCTCCCGCGAAGACAGTGTTCGTAACCAACTCATCCACGATGCTGCCTAGTCAGCTCGCGGAAGTGACCGGCCGACCGGATCGATTCTTAGCCTTGCACTTCGCGAACGAGATCTGGAAGAACAATACGGCAGAGGTCATGAAGCATCCCGTCACCGATTCGAAGGTATTCGAAGATGTGATTGAATTCGCACGCGCGATCGGCATGGTCGCGCTGCCGCTACACAAGGAACAGCCGGGTTACATTCTCAATTCCCTGCTCATTCCACTGCTGGGAGCGGCTCAACGACTCTTGGTGAATGAGGTCTCAGATCCAGAGACGATTGACAAGACCTGGATGCTTGGAACAGGGGCCCCACTCGGTCCGTTCGCGATTCTGGACATCGTAGGGCTGACAACTGCATACAATATTGGACTCGCCAAGGCGAAGGTAACCGGGGATCAAGAGATGGAGAAGGTAGCGAGCCTTCTTAAGGAAGAATATATCGACAAGGGAAAGCTTGGGGTTGCTACTGGTGAGGGATTCTATAAATACCCGAATCCGAGCTTCCGCTCACCTGATTTTTTCAAGAACTAAGCCTTTGATCATCCATGTAGGGAACGGTCTCGTAGTTTCGTTACTTGTAAAAATAGAAAGGACGACTGGCTATGAGTAATAAGTTTCTGATTATTAATTGTGATGATTTCGGTCAAAGCGAACCGACGAACAAGGCCATTATGCATTTACTTGAGGAACGCAAGGTTTCATCGGCTACTATCATGGCTCCTGCCCCCGGGTTTGAAGAAGCGGCGGAATGGACGAGGAAGAGACGGCAGTCCAACATTGGACTGCACTTGACCTTAACCAGTGAATTCGACACGCTACGCTGGAAGAGCTTGACGGGTGACGCTTCCTTACATGATGAGAACGGATATATGCACCAAACAGTAGAGGCATTCGAGCGAAAGGTCAATACAGCTGCTGTTGTGAGGGAACTCGATGCGCAGTATGAGCTCCTGCGGAGATATGGCATTGCCATTACGCATGCTGACAACCACATGGGCAGCTTGTATGGCGTAGCTACAGGAAGAAGTCATCTCCCTCAGGTGTTGAGGAAATGTGCCAAGTGGAACCTGCCCTTCCGACTGTTCCGTAAAGTGCATCCTAGCGACACTGTGTTAGCCTCGATTCCGAACGTGGAACGGATCGTCGCTAAGACGTCAGCGCTGGCAGGTCTATTCGGTGTTGCGATCCCCGACTATTTGTTATCCCATCCTATTGCCATGGAAGATGGGGAAACGTATGAAAGCTTTAAGCGAATGATGATTGCCAAGATGTACAATTTGCCGGAGGGTATTAGTGAGACTTACATTCATCCAGGCGTAGAAGATACAACGATGCTGCAGACCATCCCTCACTGGGAGAAACGTGTCTGGGAGTACCGCCTCATGCTAGAAGAGGATTTCTCCTATGCCATTAAGGATGCCGGCGTCGTCTTAACCGACTACAGCTATATCCGCGAGCATGGAAGAGCATCCAAAGTATCCAGAGTAGGATCTGCCTGGACGCTAGCACGTGAGCTGATAAGAGGATGAATGGATTTTGAGAATAAAAAAGCGGTAGCCTAGGACTTTATTACTCGTCCTTGGCTGCCGCTTTTTCTTGTACCTAGAAAAAAATAATAAAGAACCGAACCTTTTTCTGATAGAGAGGCAATATAGTGGTGTAAGCTAACTCAGGAGGGCCCTCCGAATGCAGAATGACTATATGTACCAATTACTTATAAAAATGAAAGATGGTGATCAACATGCGTTTCATACCATGTACGATGCCACCTATCAAGACATCTACCGGACGGTCTCCTTTCTGGTGGATCATCACCAGGATCGGGAAGATGTCATGAATGAGATCTATATGCAAATGTGGACCTCACTTGCTAACTACGATACGAACCGTCCTTTCCACTTCTGGCTACACGGCTTGGTCATTCGTCAGGTGCAGAGATTTCGGGTCAAGAGCTGGCGGAGATTCCGAATTTTCGAACGCATCCGTGGCTTCTCTCGGGAAGAGTCTCATTGGGATCAACATACTGCTTTGATGGATGAGACAAGCCAAATGATATCGCAGACAATACGCAAACTGACCGACAAACAGCGGACAGTGATTATCCTCCGCTTTTTTCACGACTATACGCTTGAGGAAATTGCAACTTTGCTCGATATCCCGCTAGGTACAGTCAAGTCCAGATATCATGCTGGTCTCCAGGCGCTTCGAAAAAACTTATGGAATCTCCCCCCGGAAAGGATGGAACAAATCAATGACTATTGAACGCAAAATCCGTGAACATCTGCATAATGAGGCAGAAACTATGGAATGCCCTCCGGCCATTTCCAAACGAATAGAACAATCCTATTCTCAATATTCGCAACCAAAAAGGAGCAAAAAAAACATGAAAAAACGATTAGTTAGTGGAATAGTTGCTGCTGCACTTTTGATTCCAACCGCAGCATTTGCGGCCCCTACCCTGATTGAAATGTTGACTAGAACACCAATGACTGCTGAACAAGTTAAAGAGGATAAGGTTGGTAATGCTACCCTTGAGAAGTTGTATAGCGCATTTCCCGAAACAAAATTATTTGAGATTATCGATGCAAGCAGCGTTCAAGGCGTCCAAACAAGCATCATCCTGCAGGAAAAAGGAGGAACCGGCAAAAAGTTTATCCTACATACAAACAGTAGTTCGGGTAAGATTGAACACGTGAATCAAGAGAATTGGGAGCCTAAGGAGAAGCCACTCATCGCTTTAACTGATCAGGAAATCAGGGCAAAGGTAGATTATCTCATTGATAAAATGTATGGCCACATCGAAGAGTACGAGTTTGCTATGGAGCAAATGGAGGACACTGATCAGAAAACGTTGATGTTGAATTACACCAAAAAGGGATCAAAAGCACCGTTCTACCAGGTATTTGTTCAGGGCAATACGATCAGTCTTTCTCTGGTCGGAGGTGAAAAGACACCTTCAAACATGAAAGCAGAAGGTTTATTCGCTAAAGATGGTAAGCCTGATTATTATGCTGATTCCTTTTTAAATAATGAAGAACTGTTTTCTTTACTAAAAATGAGCCCAACCGAATTAAAAGAAGAGTTAGCAAAAGGTAAATCTGTAGAGGAAATTGCAGCATCCAAAAATATCCCTAAACAACAAGTGATTGATGTCATTGCAAAAGCACAGGCTGATTTGCAAATTCAAGGTGAAAACAAAGGTACTGTTCCTAAAAACAATCTTTCAAATGAACAATTGGCTAAAGCTATTGAACCAAAAGCAGCACGAGTTATTGAGCAGAAAACAGAAACACCATCGAAGAAAAATACGATCGTAGGCGAGACTACTACACCTTCAAACATGAAGGTACAAGGTTTCTTCACTAGAGATGGTAAGCCTGATTATTTTGCTGATGCCTTTTTAAATGATGCAAAGCTGTTTTCTTTACTAAACATGAGCCCAACAGAATTAAAACAAGAATTAGCAAAAGGTAAATCTGTTGTGGAGATTGCTGCATCTAAAAATATCTCTAAACAACAAGTGATTGATGTCATTGCAAACACACAGGCTGAATTACAAATTCAAGGTGAAACTAGTGGTGCTGTTCCTAAAAACAATCTTTCACATGAACAAATGGCAAAAGGTATTGAACCAAAAGTAGTACGAGTTATTGAACACAAATCTGAAACAACATTGAAGAAATAACAAGTCAAAGCGCATGAGGTTGGCACTAAACTCCCAATAACCTCAACGCTGAATAGTGACCCGTAAGCTGGCATTTTTAAAAAACGCCAACTTACGGGTCTTTTGTGTTTGAATAGAGCCTCACCTTAGTCTAAGCACTAAGATAATCCTTTATTTCCCTTGAACCTTTGCCGCCAAAAGCTCCGTAATTGCTTGATTCACCAACGCCAGCCTGCTCTCCGCCGTGTCCAATAGTCCCTCCAGCAATTCGGTAGAACCCTTATGTAAAGCGGCCTGAAGCTCATCCGCCGTCTCACTTAGTCGTGTCGCTCCGATGTTGGAAGCCACACCTTTCAGCGTATGCGCGAGCAGCAGCGCTTCGGGATAGTCTTCTTTCGAGATGGCATCTCGAATGCCTTCTACGGCGTTTGCGTGATTGGATATGAATTTATTCAATATCCGTTCGTACAGATTCGTATTTCGCCCTAGACGTCCCAAAGCTTCCTCTACGTTCAGAGCGGGCGACGCTTCAACTTGCTTAGCTGCTGCGACTTCCGAATACGCCTTCCCTCGCGAGCTCTGAATCGTTCTTTGTAAGACGCTGAATAACTGAATCGGTTCAAAAGGCTTTGAAATATACGCATCCATGCCGGCTGCTAACACCTGCTCCTTCACTCCCTGCATAGCGTCAGCTGTCATCGCAATGATCGGTGTCTCTTGATCAAACTCCCTAATATGTCTCGTCGCCTCAAAACCGTCCATGAGCGGCATCTGCAAATCCATTAATATTGCGTCGTACCGCTTGCTAGCCGTTCGCTTCAGCGCTTCGATGCCATTCTCCGCTACATCCACGCGAATATCCATCTCTTGGAGGATCGCCTGTGCCACCTGCTGATTGATTTCATTATCCTCAACCAATAATACCTCTGTGTTTCGAAGCAGGTGAAGCTTCTTCGCATCATCTTCGCCTTGCGGCAAGGCTTTCTTCATTTGGAGCTGTTCTTGAAATAAATTCGTGATTTGGTTGTACAACTGTGACTGACTCATCGGATAATACAGGACCTTTTTCACTGATGTCGTCTGAGACTTCAACTGAAGCTCCGATTCATGATAAGAGCTAATCAGCACGATCACCTGCACAGGTGTAGCATATTCCAGCTTTATTTTCTCCGCTAGGGAGTGAGCTTGCTCATCCTGCAGCTTCCAATCAATCATGACCAGATCATAACGGCCGTTAGAACGAATTTGTCCCAGTGCGTCTTGGGCAGAATCCACGGCGTTGACGATGAACTGAAACTGCTCTAGCTGACTCTTCAGAACTAGGCGCATTTCCTGATCAGCGCAAACGAGAAGAACGCGAAGGAATTTCAAATACGACGCAACCGGCGCGCTAAACACGTGCCCTGAGCCCTCATCGAACTTCACTGTAAAGATGAAGGAGCTTCCTTTGCCTAGCTCACTCTCTACATGAATGGTTCCTTGCATCAATTCCACGATACTCTTACTGATGACAAGCCCCAGTCCAGTTCCCCCATACTTACGGGTCGTCGACATATCGGCTTGCGTGAAGCCGTGGAACAACAGCTCTTGCTGTGCAGCTGTCATCCCGATTCCGGTATCCCTGACTTCAAATCGAAGCGCTACCCCGCTATCGTCTCTTGAAGAGACGCTTACCGAGATGGCGATTTCACCTTCATCTGTAAATTTCAAAGCGTTGTTCACTAAGTTGAGCAAAATTTGATTCAACCGAAACGGATCGCCATTCAGCACCTGTGGAACTTCATGATGAATCGAGAAATGCAGCTTAAGTCCCTTCTCATACAAAGAAAACCCAATAATATTCGAAATATTGCTCATAATTTCATACAAATCGAAATCGATGCGTTCCAGTACGATTTTCTTGGCCTCGATTTTCGAGAAATCGAGAATATCGCTAATGATCGTCAGCAAACTTTTCGCAGAAAGCACAGTCTTACCAACATAATCCTTCTGCCGCTCTGTTAAGTCCGTTTGCTGCAGCAAATAGTTCAAACCGAGGATCGCGTTCATCGGAGTTCGGATTTCATGGCTCATATTTGCAAGAAACTCGCTCTTCGCCCGATTAGCGGATTCGGCAGATTCCTTCGCATCAGCGAGCAGCATATTCTTACTCTCCAGCTCTGATGTGCGTTCCTCAACAAGCACTTCCAAATGATCTTTGTACTGATTCAGCGTAACTTCCGCCTGTTTGCGTTCTGTGATATCTACACCAGCAAGAATAGCTCCGCCAATTTGACCAGACTCATTCCAAATCAAGCTATTGTTCCACCCGAGAAGGCGCTCTTCACCTGAACTAATGGTGATCACAGACTCATAATAATCTTGTGCTGAATTACCATCCATAATCCCCTGATAATACTGTTTTCGCACTTCCCACTGTTGCTTGGGCACACAAATTTCAAACCAATTCTTACCTATGATCTCATCTTCCGCATACCCGAGCATACTGCAGCCTTTCCGGTTTAACAGTTCAATCCTGCAATCCCGGTCCAGCACAACGATCATAACGTCAACGAGATCTAGGTAGCTCTGCGCCTTCTCCTTCTCCTTCAGCAGCTTCCGCTCACCTTTCATCCGTACCGAGCGTGTCTGCATAGCAAGAGCAACACCGATTGCGATCGCCACAATGGTGAAAATACTACCCATCCACAGTGCGAGCTCACGCTGATTGGACGTTCTATCTACATCCCTTTGGGTACCTGTCAAATTGTAATCGATCCACTGCTTCAAGCCTGCATCCGCTTGCTCCCTAATGGGTGTAAGCCTATCCAGCAAGCTCTTGCCCATCACATAATCGCCTGATTGAACGGCATCAATGATAAGTTGGCCTTTCTGCAAATAGTCGATCGTTTTAATAGAAACAGACTTATAAATCGCCCTCTCTTCATCCGAGTTGAGGTAAGGCACATAGTTTTTATATTTCTCATCGAACTGTTTCCGAGCATCCTGATAAGCAGTTATCACCGTGAAAAGACGATCTTTGTCGGTTTCAAGCAACATCTTGTGCAAAAGTACTCTTTCCTGCGTAATAATGGCTTGCATTTCTACTATTTCGGCAATACTCGGCATCCAATTCGTTTTCACATGATCAATCGTTCCTTTGAGTGCAAACATTTGATAGAAGTTCGTGCCAATCACAGCGATCAATAATGCAATGATGATGCTAAAAGTCCAAATTGACTTTAACTTAGTAAGCGCTTTCATGATTACCCACCTCTCTTTCCCGATTATATCATATCGTCTATCATTCTTAGTTAAAAAGGCCAACCAGAATTTTCTGATTGACCCTCTAATTACCTACATCCCCTGTGTGATGCTAGTTCATATGTCTTACGCCTAACGCGTTTTGAATCGAGCCAGCGATTCTTGCAGTTCCTGTGCCATATGGCTTAAATCTTCCGCCGAGGTAGATATTTCTTCCATCGCAGCAAGCTGCTTCTCGGAGCCTTTCGAGATCCCCTGTCCATGCTCGTGAGACGCTTTGGTCATGTAAACAATTTCGCTCATGGATGCCGAAACCTCTTCCGTACCCGCCGACATTTCCTGTGATGCTGCGGAAACCTCTTGGATTTGGTCCGATATTTCTTGGAACGTCATCGTCACACGGTTAAAGACTTGTCCAGCCGCATCAATCAGCTCGGAGCCTTTCTCAACATCCTTCACACCATTGTTCATCGCTTGTACGGCTCTTGCTGTCGATGATTGCACCTCGCGAATCAGCCCGGAGATGTCCTTGGCAGAAGAGGACGACTGCTCAGCGAGCTTCTTCACTTCGTTCGCCACCACTGCAAATCCGCGTCCCTGCTCACCAGCGCGTGCTGCCTCGATTGAAGCATTGAGCGATAGCAACTGGGTCTGGTTCGTAATTTCGGTGATGACCGAAACGATTTCCCCAATTTTCTGTGAGTAGGCTTCGAGTGCTCTCATATCTTCAGCCGATCTGCCAACCGATTCATTGATGTATTTCATCTGTTCAACGGCTTGATTGATGGCTACGCGTCCTTGCTGCACTTCCAACATTGATGTATGCGAGGCTTCTGTCACAACAGAGGAAGATTCAGCAATCCGCTGCACGCCTACGGCCATTTCACCCATCGCGATCGATGTTTGCTCGGCCCCCATCAATTGGCCTTCACTTGCATTGAACACCGCTTGCATCGACGCCACAATCCGATTGGATATGCCGACAGACTCAGTTGCTGCTGCAGTCAGCTCCTCCGATGAAGCACCGAGTTGCTCTGCTGTGAAGCTAGCTTTGCCAACGATATCCGAGAACGAATCCAACATCTGATTCATGTTATTGCCTAGTTGTCCTAGCTCGTCACTGCGATTTATCGTAAGTCGAGGCGTCAAATCACCCAAGGCCATCTTCTTCACAGCTGCTGTAATGGCTAGGATTGGCCTCGTCGTCGCATTTGATACCACCACTGCAATAGCCGCTACTAGAATAGTCGTGATGACGGCCAGCCATACTGACACGCGATTCGCCGTTTTTACCGAGCTGTACACTTCCGAATCGACCACATTTGTGATCAAACGCCAGCCTGTTGAGGGAATCGTATCAAAGCTGATTTCTCGCGCAACGCCATCTTCACCTGTAAAGTTAAACTTACCGCTCTTTTCTTTCAACACTGTTTCCTGTAATTTAGCTACTTCCGACTTCGAAAGCACATCCGCTATATGCTTACCCGCTTTATCTTTGGCAGGATACGTAAGCAGTCCACCACTAGGCGACATTAAGTAGCCATATCCCGTTTCTCCTATTTGAATGGTATCGGTGTACACATTGAGGTTATTCGTGGTCAGCGGCGTGAAAATCCCGCCTATAAAATTTTGCTTATCATCCAGCATCGGAACAAATAAAACAATAATGTTATTCCCTGTTGCCTTACTGACGAGAAGATCCGTACTCACGGGCTGCTTAGTTTGCTTCGCTTGCTTGATGTAATCACGATCGGATACAGGTATTTTCTGTCCGGCAGAGGTCACAGCAACCTCGTCTTTGCCCACATAGACATACTGTTCCACGTCTTTATTGGCCTGCTCAAATTTCAGGAGTGTTTTAATAATTTCCTTCTCGTTGCCACTCTTGATCTCCTCGAATTTCAGCATTTCTTTCAAAATCGCGATTTGACGTTGGATAGAATAATCAATGGCCGTTACGTTAGCCTTCAGGACACTTTCTTCCTTGGAGTGAACCTCGTCTGTCACTACATTTTTCAAATAATAGGACGAAAAGATGGTGCTAAACAACATGGGTACCAATGCAATCACTAGAAACATGATTGTCATTCTTGCTTTGAACGAAGTAAAGGATACGGCTTTCACCCACCCTTTGACATTCATTCCTCGTTGCGTATTCATTTTCTCTTACTCCTCCTTCGTGCTAGTCGCTTCCTCATTATGTATGCCAATTACTGACTATTTAAGAAATTCAGATTTGTTTCGACATTTTCCTGCATAATGCGACATTAGCAGATTTCCGCCTCAAGTCTATCGGCTTAGATATAGGGGGACACAACTAAAAAAGCCAGCGAGGATACGCTGACTTTGAGACAGTTATGCTACTGGTTAGTAGTTATGCTTCGTATGATGAACGATTACCTTGTGCCAAATGCTTTTCCAATTCTTCTTACCAATACGTTCCTCATAAATGGTTGCTCTTTCTTTTGTTGCTTCAAAATAGGGTGTTGGTTTTAACCATACATGTAACACGTCTTCAATTCCACATGGAGCGGCTAAGATCACGTTATTTTGATCGTCCAAAGTTAGCCCTAATGCGGTCGCTGTTTCTGGAAACTTCGAGATCGCGTCAACGGATGATGAATACGGTGGCAGGTTATTTACAACGTGCATTCTCGCTTCATTTTTGACCGACCAAGGGATTGCGGGATTTATCTGTTTAAGCTTTTGTTCTAATTGCTTTTCCACAGCTTCATCGAGATTGCTCCTATCGAAATAGATGACATCCACATCAGGCATGGGAGTTCTTTCTGTAAAATCATGAAGCGTATCCCAAATCTTAGAACGAACAAATCCCGCACATACCCACCAGTCAGGCAAATTCAGAGATTTGGCGTTATGTAAGATCCCCATCATCCACTCATCCTTTTTTACGAGTTGAATGATATCTTGTTCACTGTGTAATTTCAGAACTATCGCCTCCCGAGTAATTAGTTACATTATATACCATCTGCTTCTGTTCGTGGCTATCGAGACCCATTCGCACCGTTACGCTAACGGACCTGACGGACACTAAGACCAAGGAATCGAGCGAATTTGAATGCTAACGGACACTCGAAACGTTATTTGCCGAATGGTGAGTTAAATAGCGGCTAGTATGTCCGTTAGAAACTGGGGGTGATCGAGCGGGAGGGTTATTTAGCGGAGGAAGGCCGAGCAAACCCGCGGAGGATGGCGCGACGTAAAAAAAAGAACAACCACTCCTCCGGAGTGACTGTTCTTTGCCCTTGCTATGTCTATCTCTTACCTGGATCGTACGGCTCACCTAGAGCCGAAGGTGCTTTCGCGCGGCCTACAGCCCCTGCCAATACAAGAATTGTCAGGACGTACGGCAGCATGTAAAGGAATTCCTGCGGAATGTTTTTAGAGAAATCGAACAACCGCATGAAGTTGTTGAGCGCTTGCGCCATCCCGAAGAATACCGCGGCGCCCAGCGCGCCAAATGGATGCCATTTGCCGAAAATCATCGCAGCCATCGCAATAAAGCCTTGGCCGGAGATCGTGTTATGCGAGAACGCACTTGTCGTCGTCAACGTAATTGTCGCCCCGCCAAGTCCGCCGAGGAGACCGCTGATCAGTACAGCGAGATAGCGGACGCGTTTCACTTTAATCCCGACCGTATCCGCGGCACTCGGATGCTCACCAACGGCACGCAGGCGCAGGCCGAACGGTGTTTTGAACAGCACATACCAAGTTACGAAGACTAGTATTAACGCAATATACGTTGTTGGATAGGCTGTAAAAAGTGCATAGCCGATATACGGAATTTTGGACAGCAGCGGTACTTCCCATTTGGAGAATACATCGTTCAATGTCTCGGTTTGACCTGCGCCATTGAACAATACTTTTACCAAATACAAAGTAACACCGG
Source organism: Paenibacillus sp. J31R30 (assembly GCF_059692115.1). NCBI lineage: Bacteria > Bacillati > Bacillota > Bacilli > Caryophanales > Paenibacillaceae > Paenibacillus > Paenibacillus sp. J31R30. Next base: position 137,820 of record NZ_JCAUAV010000005.1, read on the forward strand.
CTGCCAAGAAGTTGATGACCACGCCGCTGATCACTTGATTCGCTTTGAACGAAATCGTCGCAACCGCATGAATCAAAGCGAAGATCAGGGCGAATAGCAGCGCACACAGGAGTCCAAGCCATGGAGACCAGACACCCATATTAGCTTCTTCCGCGTAGTAAGTGCCGACCGCCGCAGCGAACGCACCGGAAACCATCAAACCTTCGATCCCGATATTTACAATCCCGGAGCGCTCTGAGTAAATACCACCTAAAGCCCCGAAAATAAGCGCTGTGGAGTACACGAGCGTTGTATTAATAAGCTCACTAAATTTCGTAAAAAACGCATTGAGCATACTGAGCAGGTCCATGTTACGAAGCCCTCTCTTTCTTGCGTTTGCCATAGAACGGGAGCAGTACCCATTTAACAATACCTTGGGTAGCCACGAAGAAGATCACCGATCCAATAACAATACGGATAATTTCTGGTGGTACATCCGCACCAAAGCTCATCCCCGCAGAGCCATAAGATAATCCACCGAAAAGGACAGCGCCCAGCACGACCCCTACCGGATTGTTTGCTCCGAGCAAGGATACCGCGATACCATCGAACCCATACCCCGGCGTGCCTGCAGCAACGACTTGATAATGGAATACGCCCAGTACCTCGAATACACCGGCAAGTCCTGCAAAAACCCCGGAAATAAACATCGCCTTAATGATGTTCCTATTCACGTTCATGCCCGCATATTTCGCTGCATCGATATTATGCCCTACCGCGCGCAGTTCGTAGCCTTGCTTCGTTTTCCAAAGAATCAAGTAGAATACCACTGCGGCTAGAATCGCAATCAAGACGCCCCAGTGGAGCCTCGCGTGATTCGTCATTTCTGACAACCATCCAATACTCAGCGATGCCGAGTCTTGAATCATATAGGAGCGCTGTTGCTTCGGCTCAAGCAGGAAGGTGTTCACGATATAATTGGACAGGAACAATGAAATCCAGTTCAACATGATCGTCGTAATAACTTCATTAACGCCGCGCTTCGCCTTCAAATAACCAGCAATAGCGCCCCAAAGTCCGCCAACTAAAGCGCCGACAATAACCGCAAGCGGCGCATGAATGATCCATGGCAGACCATGGATTTTGACACCAATAAAGGTAGCTCCCGTCATTCCCATCACGAACTGACCTTCTGCACCGATATTGAATAGTCCCGTACGGAACGCGAACGCAACGGATAAACCGGTCAAAATAAGTGGCGTAATCGCCCGAATCGACTCACCGATATCATACGGACTGCCCAAAATGCGAGAGAACAGTGAGCCATAGGCAGTAATCGGATTGTACCCGCCAGCCAGCATGACAAGCGCTCCGAATAGCAGTCCCAACACAATCGCCACAAGGGGATTTACTGCAGATTCACTTGTGAAAATGCGAACAACTTTATTCATGTCGGGCTCCTTTCTCGGTACGCTTACTGCCTGCCATCAGCAGACCGATTTCCTGATCGTTCGTATCCTGCGGCATCACTTCGCCCACGATCTCTCCTTCGTAAATAACAGCAATTCGATCCGAAACATTCATAATTTCATCCAGCTCAAAAGAAATCAACAGAACGGCTTTTCCTTTGTTCCGCTGCTCAATCAGCATACGATGAACGAATTCGATCGCACCTACATCCAGACCACGTGTTGGCTGTGCCGCAATTAACAGGTTTGGATTCTTATGTATTTCCCTCGCAATAATCGCCTTTTGCTGATTACCGCCTGACAAGGAACGAGCCTTGTTGTAAATACTCGGTGTGCGCACGTCGAACTGCTTAATCAACGCCTCTGCATGCTTATCGATGGCCTCATAGTTAAGGAAGCCGCCTTTGTTATACGCAGGGTGGAAATACGTTTCCAGCACCATATTTTCGCTCATCGTAAAATCAAGCACAAGCCCGTGTTTATGCCGATCCTCAGGGATATGCGACAAGCCGGCCTCCGAAATTTCTCTCGGCGTCTGATTCGTAATATCGCTGCCCATGAGCAGCACCTTACCGCCATCCACGGCACGTAAGCCCGTCAACGCTTCGATCAATTCACTCTGACCGTTGCCGTCTACACCTGCGATACCAAGGATTTCGCCAGCTTTCACTTCAAAATTAAGCCCTTTAAGCGAAGCTAATCCTTGCTGATTACGCACCATTAAATCTTGCACCTGGAGAACAGGCTCTCCAAGTTTCACAGCTTCCTTGCTCACTTTGAATGAGACATCGCGTCCGACCATTTTCTCGGCCAGAATTTGCGGATTCGCTTGGGCGCATGCCAAGGAATCAATCACTTTACCGCGACGAATAATCGTCACCGTATCGGCGATCTCCATAATTTCTTTCAGCTTATGTGTAATGAGAATAATGGACTTGCCCTCTTTCACAAGGTTACGCATAATGACCATCAATTCACTAATCTCTTGCGGCGTTAGTACAGCTGTAGGCTCATCAAAAATTAAAATATCGGCGCCGCGATACAGCGTTTTCAATATTTCGACACGCTGCTGCATACCGACCGAAATATCTTCGATTCTGGCTTTTGGATCCACACGTAAACCATATTGCTCGGAAAGCTTGCGCACTTTATCCTGCGCTGTTCGAATGTCAACGTTCATTCCACGTTTGGGTTCCATCCCCAAAATGATGTTTTCAGTTACTGTAAATGGTTGTACCAGCTTAAAATGCTGATGCACCATCCCAATGCCGAGCTCAATCGCTCGATTCGGACTATCAATAAAAACCTCGTTGCCTTGTACAAAAATACTGCCTTCATCCGGCTGATATAAACCAAATACAATGTTCATCAGTGTTGATTTGCCTGCACCATTCTCGCCAAGCAAGGCATGAATTTCGCCTTTTTTCAGCTTCAAGCTAATGGCATCATTGGCTACGATGCCTGGAAACCGTTTCGTAATGTTGCGAAGTTCAACAACTGGGACTGCTTCACTCATCAGATCACCCTAAGGATCAATTTTTTATTTCATATGCCCTCTAAAACTAAAGAACAAGGCTAGTTAAGTTAAACTAGCCTTGTTTGTACAGAAGCAAACCTATCGTTCAAGCCATGATCGTCCGTTAGACGCTTATGGTTTTTCAGGAACTTTGATTTCGCCGCTAATAATTTTGGCTTTGTACTCGTCAACTTTTTTCAAGATGTCAGCAGAAACGTTTTTCTTGGATGTTTCAGGAAGGCCTACGCCATCGTCTTTCAGACCCAAAGTAACGACTTTACCACCTTGGAATTTGCCAGAAACAACATCTTTGGATACACGAAGTACAGCGGAGTCAACACGTTTCAACATGGACGTTAGTGTAACTTCATCACCAAACTCAAGGGATTGGTCTTTATCTACACCGATAACCCATACTTTTTTACCGTTTTTCGCGCGATCTTTCGCTTCGTTGAATACACCGTTACCTGTGGAGCCAGCTGCGTGGAAAATGATATCAGCGCCATCGTTGTAGATTGTTGCTGCTGCCGCTTTACCAAGATCAGGCTTGTCGAAAGCGCCTGTGTAGTTGATTTGAACTTTAGCATCTGGTTTTACTGCTTTAACGCCAGCTACGAAGCCAGCTTCAAAACGTTTGATAACCGGGATGTCGATACCGCCAACGAAACCGATTTTGTTCGTTTTTGTTGTAAGACCTGCAACCACACCAACAAGGTAAGAACCTTCTTGCTCGGAGAAAGTAACAGATTCTACGTTCGGAGCTTCTACAACGTTATCGATGATCGCAAGTTTCGCGTTCGGGTTTTGTGTTGCTACTGTTTTAACAGCGTCACCCATCAAGAAGCCAATACCCCAAGTCAGGTTGTAGCCATCTTTAACGAATTGATTCAAGTTAGGCGTGTAGTCTGCATCACTTTTACTTTCAAGGTTTTTCACGTTAGCGCTTGTTTGTTTTTTCAGTTGCGTCAAGCCTTCCCAAGCGCTTTGGTTAAAGGATTTGTCGTTTACGCCACCGATATCTGTAACCATGCCGATTTTGAAGTCTTTACCTGAGTTGTCGCTAGCTACTGCACTTGCTGCTGGTGATGCGGATGAACCTGTCTCTTCTTTTTTGGCACAACCGGAAATCACTAATGCAGAAACCGTTACAGTCATAAGAACTGTTGAAAAAATCTTCTTCATCGATTTTACCCCCATCGTATCATCATTTAATTGAAACCATGAAGCCCACACTCTAGGTTGACCAGATTCAGTTAAATTATGTAAGTTGACTCCAAATTAAGTGTAACATTTTGATTCCTAACATAAAAGAGAATCTCGCAATGATTCACACAATTCGTCATGTCACACAAGTTAACATGTTCATTTTGTTTTCCTCGACAATATAGGTTTCAAGTCCCAATTATTGATTATACAACCAGTGGTTAATAAAATCTAGATTGCTCTATGTTAATTTTATGACACTTGTCGCGTCACAAAACGCTAGATTAGAAGGTTAAATAACTTTGGATCTTTGTTGATCTCGATATAGCCATAATCCTTGCGAGATAGACGCTCAATGAGTCCTTCGTAATCGTCTTTATTTTTCAGCTCGATCCCTACCAAGGCTGGTGCATCATCACGATTATTCTTCTTCGTATACTCGAAACGCGTGATGTCGTCTGAAGGTCCTAATACTTCCTCCAGAAATTCACGCAGAGCTCCTGCACGTTGCGGGAAATTCAAAATGAAGTAATGCTTCAATCCTTCATATACAAGGGATCTCTCTTTGATCTGCTGCATCCGATCGATATCATTATTCCCGCCGCTGATGATGCATACGACGTTCTTTCCGCGAATTTGTTCGCGATAGGCATCCAGTGCAGCCACCGGCAGGGCCCCCGCAGGCTCAATCACAATCGCATTACTATTGTAGAGTTCTAAAATGGTTGTACATTCTTTGCCTGAAGGAATAATGACGATATCCTCCAGCTTTTCTTTGCAAATGTCAAACGTCATCTCGCCTACCTGTGCTACGGCTGCCCCGTCCACAAACTTCTCAATCGATGGCAGCTTCACTACGCTTCCCTGCTTCAGTGCTTCCGTCATGCTAGCCGCACCCTCCGGCTCTGCGCCAATGATCCGCGTTCGAGGGGACACACTCGCTACATAGGTAGCTACTCCGGCAGCCAGTCCACCTCCGCCAATCGTGGCAAAGATGAAATCCGGCGTTTCTGGCATCTGATTCATGATCTCCAGCCCGACTGTCCCTTGTCCAGCAATTGTACGCACATCATCGAACGGGTGGATAAACACCTTATTCTCCTTCAGGCAATAGGCCTTAGCTTGGGTCGAAGAATCATCGAAGGAATCGCCAACGAGGATGACCTCCACGAAAGAGCCTCCGAACAGCTTCACTTGCGAAATCTTCTGACGCGGTGTCGTTGTCGGCATGAAGATTTTGCCCTCAATCCCTAGCTGCTTACAGGAATAAGCCACGCCCTGCGCATGGTTCCCTGCGCTCGCACAAACAACACCCGCGGCGCGTTCCTCTTCCGTTAAGCTCTGGATCACATTGTAAGCTCCGCGAATTTTGAACGAACGCACGATTTGCATATCTTCACGTTTGAGATAAACGTTACATTCATACTGGCTGGAGAGCAGCTCATTGCGTTGCAACGGCGACGGTTCGATCACCCTGCTGAGCACATGATTGGCTCTAATAATATCTTCCAAACCCACTTTACCAGATACAACCATCTTCCCAACACCCTTTCTTTTTTACAGCTTCGAATAAGTTTTATCATGTATTGTATCATATGTGATGCGTTATGTACGCAAATATCGTGGGTAGTAATCCTCGAATAAACAAAGCCGCCCCTCGAAGTCAATTGACCTTGAGGAGCGGCTCCTTTATACGTCCAAGCTTACGGATTAATGACCAATCATCATCGGAACTTCAGCCGTATTCTCGGAATCGCCTTCCAGCTTCTTAGGCTTCTGCAGCATCAAACCAAGCAGACCGCCAAGAATAGCGATACCGAGCAAAATGAGGAACGTATATCCGAATGCAGAAGCATATAAGCCTACATCTGGCTTTTGTGCGCCTGACTCAACCATCAAATCCTTAAATTTCGTACTGAAAATCGTCATTAAGATCGCAATGGCGAAGGACATCATGACTTGCTGCGCCGCGTTCGTCAAAGACGTTACACGACCAACCAAGTTCTGCGGCGCTGATTGAATCAAGTGATTATTCAGCGGCATCATGAAGAGTCCCATACCCGCTCCTAGAAGCGTAAGCGGCAGCATAACCGTGCCTACCCCTGAATCACCAGAAATATTGGAAAGCAAGAATGCCGAAATAGTTGTTAGCACCATTCCCGCTACGACGAGCGGACGGGAACCAAAACGATCAGACAGCTTACCGCCAATTGGCATGAACAAACCGGAAGCCAAAGCTTGCGGAAGCATGATCAACCCCGTTTTAAATGGGCTGTATCCATGTGCTTGTTGCAAGAATAGTGGTACAAGGAACATCGTACCGAACATGGCAATCTGTGAAATCCATTGTACGATAATCCCTTTGGTGAAGTTTCCTGAACGGAATACGCGAAGCTCCAAGAGCGGATTCTTCTGTCTCAATTCAACAATAATAAATAGAATAAGTGCTACTACACCGACTCCTGAACCGATCAGCGTATCAGCATCTGTCCATGTGGATTTCCCTGTTATTGGATCAATACCACCATTGGAAACACCGTAAACAAGTGCCGCGAAAGCTAGAGGTCCTAACAGCATACCCAGCAAATCAAGGGAAGCAACGCTCTGACGCTGCATATTTGGCAATGTACGAATACCTAAAATAATGCCAATAACGCCGATAGGCAGATTAATAAGGAAGATCCACTGCCAGCTATGATACTCAACTAACCAACCAGCAACAACTGGACCAAGAGCTGGACCTAGTAAGATTGGAATCCCCATCATACCCATGACGGCCCCAACTTTGCCTGGTGGAGATAAACGATAAATGAAGGCCATGGCAATCGGCACAACCACACCGCCGCCTAAACCTTGAATAACACGGTAAGCAATCAACATTTCAACCGAGTTCGCTAGTGCACAAAGACCGGAGCCAATTGTGAAGAGACCTACGGAAATTAGGAAAATTTTCTTGGCACCGAAGCGATCCGATAACCAGCCTGCTAACGGAATAACCGCGGCTTGTGCCAATGCGTAACCAATAACCGTCCATTGAACAAGTGATAAGTTCAACAATTTGAATTCTTCTTGCAGCTTAGGAAGGGCAACGTTTACTGCTGTTCCGTCCAAAATAACCATGAAAATACCAATTACAATCGCTACCAGCGGCCCCAATATGCTGCGCATTGAAAATGGAGCTTCCGTTTCTTTCGATGTTGCTTGTGAAGACATGTAATCCCTCCATCCGATTAATTGCTCTCTCTTGTCTATCGTTGACCGCATATAGTATACCCTGTACAATACAATAGTGGCAGACGTATACGAACATCAATAACTTATGTTGTAAACGGACAGATGTCCGTTTACATTCATGATGCTAACAGAAATTTCGTTTCTTTGTCAATACGAACACAATAAATTCACATCTAACGAGGTGGTTATAGATGTCCATTCGTCATGAACGCAAGGACGCCATGGAAAATCGCCAATTAATACTCCAAACCGCCAAACAACTCTTTCATGATTATGGCGTTCAATCGGTCAGCATGCATCAAATTGCCAAAACAGCAGGTATTGGACAAGCAACCCTCTATCGCAGATATGCGGATAAAGGCGACCTGTGCTTCGATATCCTTCAACAATATGGGAAGCAATTTATTAATGAGATTATGATGTACCTCGACAAATATAAGCTAGCCGCACCCATTGATCGACTAACGGGCATTTTGGAGCTATGGATTGATGAAATTGAAGAAAAAGCTGAGCTCATCGTAGCCATGTCAACCAAGCTTGATGTGAACTGCGAGGATGGCCGCAACTTCTTCCTATCTCCGATCTACCATTTCATCCGCGATAAATTGTCAGAGCTTATCGTACAATCTCTTGGACCTGAACAAGGTCAGCAAGCGGAGCCAGATTTTGCAGCCCATACGATCATTTGCTCACTTTCGCCGATCGGCTACTTTCATATCAAGAACGAGAAAGCCTATACGAAAGAGCATATGAAGGCGCATTATCGTCAGTTGATCTGCTTACTTTTCAAGAAAACCTAACGGCATAACAAAGACCTCTCAATGTTGGATTGAGAGGTCTTTATCGTTTTTACTGATGTCGGCTCAAGATAGATTAATAGTAATACCGCGGCTTCTCCTGCAGCTCCGATCTCGTCTGCAAGAAACGGTAGAACGCGCTGGCTGCCTGTGCTTTCGTTACTTCTTCCTGCGGCGCAAAGTAACCATCGCTGAGTGTCATAATATTCAAGCCTACGACAATAGCGGCATCACCCACGTGCTCCAGCTTCGCAGCATCTGCGAATTGGCTATTAAATACGCCGTCAAATTTCGTTAGACTGTGATAACCCAGCGCTTTCACGATCAATTGCGCCATCGCTTCACGATCCATCGTCGCTTCCGGATTAAATTCTTTCCCTACATCAAGCAGCCCGCGGTCAACCGCATTTTCAACATAGGCAAAATATTTGGAACCATTGCCCACATCCGCGAAGGAAGCCGCTCGATCAGCTCCGTAATAGATGCCGCCGTTGCCGCCGTTCATGGCGATGACAAGCATTTTTACCAACTCACCGCGCTTAATCGTTTGATCAGGATTCACTTTACCGTCCTTCACATCCAAGGCTTGATAATCAAGCATCAGTTGAAGTTCATTTTGTGCCCAGTGTTTATCAATATCACTCACGATGACCTTATCTAAGGAGATGACTTCGCCGGATTGCGCACTGCGCCATTGACCGGAGACGGCATCTAGAAGGAAGCTCTCGCGATTCGAATTTTTGGAAATAAGGGAATATACAAGCTTCGCTTTCGCTTCCCCTTTGGCATTCACCGCAGCTGACATAGGAATCTCCCCTGCAGCCATCATTACGCGGTATTTCTCAATTGGCATTGGGCCGTAGTATCCATTACCCTCCAATACATAGCCAAGCTTCACATCGAACTGCGCCAGCCACAGATCCTTTGCCTTATCGATCGAAATGACCTCAGGCTTCTGTGCAGGATACGCCACATCGCTTAGGGATACATAATAGTTCAAGATGCCTCCTGTTACACGGTCGATGCTGACCCGCACCTCTTCATTGCCCACGGCAACACCGTCAATAACACGTTTGTAGCTAATTTCCCAAGTACGCATCTGCTTCAGCATATCCTCGGAGTAATCTTTCTGAACACTCAGCACAAGCTGATCCGTAGAAGCAGGAAGCTGCGCTTTGACGAAGTCCGTGCTTTTGGCAATCGCATCGTCCAACGCAATTTTACCCTCGATCGGCTTGTCGTTTTCACTGCTATAAGGCACGTAGAAATTGAAATTGATGATAGCTCCAGTTTTACTATTCACAGTTGCCCAAACGTTACTTCCCGCAATCATTTTCCCACTGGCTGATGTATCCGTCGTTGACTTGCTCCAACTCATATTCCAGTTCGAGGATGTCTCGCCTGTTTCAGGATTTTTTGATTCATTATAGTTAGCTTCTTGCAGCTTGTAGTCAGAGGATAGATTAAACGTCGATACAACTTTCTTAACCGCCTCTTCCTTCGTCAAATTCAAGGTAGCTGGCGGATTCGTTCCCAACGGCTTATCGGTTAAAGGCTTATTACCGCCAATCAAGCTAGTAGTCGGATTCCACACCTCTCCTGTCACAGCATCCACAGCAAATCCATTCATCATATAGGCAATAATCGGAATTCGCTTCCCTTGGGTGTTATACGGAATGGAATACTGCAAGGAAAGCTCGGCTTTCTCACGTAATAGCTGGGCCGCCTTTTCCTTCGAAATCGGCGTGCTCGTTTGATCAAAAATCACAGTATCATCCCAATTGTAACCATAGCTCGTAATCTGACCGTCACCATTGACGTTGACATTGAGGCCATTGCCTGAGAAAGGAATCCCTCCTACAGAACGATCATAGCGGATATTATATAGATAATTGCCGTCAAGCGGGGTGCGGAACGCTTTTTCTACCGATTCATCGTAGATAAGCTCCTTCTGCTTCTCCGGGTTTACTTTGGCAACGAATGCAGCAGCTAGCTCCTTCGCAGCTTGAAAATCCACCTTAGGCGGATACGATGGCTTATGATCAGGATCATTGTCATTCATGTTGTAAGACACCAACGTTCCATCCAGGCCATTAATGGAGATATTGGCGTAGCCATAGATGCGATCCTTCACCTTTTTCGTATAGTTAATGTTCCAGGTAGGAATATTCTTGCCATTCACCCCATAATACGCGTTTAAACTAATCGACTGGAATGTATACTCCGCGGGCAGTGTTATGTATGTTTTTGCGTGTTCTAGCGCTTGTTCTTTAGTAATTTTGGCATCGAGCGTCGGGGTATCAACTTGACCTGGGAAGGCAGGCGATGACATGGCGGCCGTTCCTGAACCGGATGCAGATTCCGCCCATACCCCTGTTGGGGCAACTGAGAGCAGCAGTGTCGAAGCGATTACCATCGTGCCTGCTTGTTTTAATAATTTCAAAGTCATCTTCCTCCTTAGTGTTCTCCATACAACATCTGGAGCTACGGACTGGCAGCTGCTTGGACGTATCCAATTGCCATATATTACTTGACGGAGAATTTTGGAAAAAGGTTGCAATTGTTAAAGATAATTTTAACAAAAAAAACACATGCTCGAACATCCCCTTGCGCGAATGATCCTGCATGTGTTGATTTGAAATTAGGAAGCTACTGATCGGAATTGGCCTTCTCCTGGCTAAGCGTCTGCATCAAATCTTTTAACTCTCCTTGCGTCAAATCCCGCCATTTCCCAACCTTCAAGGAGCCTAAATGAATATGCATAATGCGCACACGCTGCAGCCTCACAACGCGATATCCGAACGCTTCGCACATACGGCGAATTTGCCTATTCAGTCCTTGTGTCAAAATAATCCGAAACACCCGCTCATTCACCTGAACAATTTCGCATGGTTTCGTCATCGTGCCTAGAATGCGCACCCCGCTAGCCATACCTCGTAGGAACATCTGGGTGATCGGACGATTCACCGTTACGATATATTCCTTATCATGATTGTTCTCCGCACGGAGAATCTGATTCACAATATCCCCGTTATTCGTCAGCAGGATGAGCCCTTCCGAGTCCTTGTCCAATCGGCCGATGGGAAAAATCCGCTCCGAATGTCCCACGAAATCCACAATATTTCCGCGTATATGCGCTTCCGTCGTGCTGGTGATACCCACAGGCTTATTGAGGGCAATGTATACGTGCTCTTTCTTCTCACCAATCGCACGCCCGTCGACCTTTACCACATCTCCAGGACCTACGACACTACCCAGCCCAGCAATTTCACCATTGATCGTTACACGCCGCGCCTCAACCCACTTATCCGCCTCACGTCTGGAGCATACGCCGGTTTCACTAATATACTTGTTAATTCTCATGCCCCTGAAATTCCCTTCTATCCCGTCTTCATTCGAGTTCAATACCTTCTATTATGCTGGATTCCGCGCGGCGGTTCAAGTCGCCCCTGTGAACAGTCCAAGGAATACTAGCACCTTCGATATCTCTCTATCAAAAAATGACATAAACCGACTGGTAGATTCATCCACACCAAATCTCAGAATCTAGCATTGATTACTATAGAAGGAGGGGATGACCAATGAGCGCAAAAAAAGCAAGAATCGTAAAAGCTGTATCCACACCACAAAAAGCGAATCGTAAAACAGATCTAGGTAATGGGTTCCGACGTTTCTTCTACTATCGTACGATCTCGCCGAACACTTATCTTACCTTCACGTTCCGAGGCGGGGCTTATAAACCGGTAAGCGGCGGATTTTTTATCTCCAATCAAAACACCTTAATCGCTTATGCAACTAGCTTCTACAACCAAACCGACACTGATTATGTAATCACCGTATACAACCCTACTCTCTTCACACGTGCGATCTCCTTTACAATAGTAGCTAAGCTGTAAGCAGTGAACACAAGGCTTCCCCGTCCTCTAGGACGGAAACGTAAAAAGCGTGTAAGAAACTAAGACGACCCCCCTTATGCCTGTGACGGAGTGGCGGGTCTTTCTACTTCCTGGGTTTTGTTTGTTATACTAATTAAAAAGATTACATATCGAAGGAGAACGTTAATGCACTTTCTACTATTAGGAGCAACGGGCCGTGTGGGGCAGCGTGTTCTAGCACAGGCTTTGCAGGATGGACACGAAGTAACCGCTATCGTGCGGAGTCTTGATAAAATAACCCTGCGTTCCGACCGACTCACCTTGCTGCAAGGCGATGCTTGTTCCGCAGCAGATCTGGAGCGCGCCATGACTGGCGTAGGCACAGTAGTGAGCTGCCTTGGCACCGATGGCGGCACGGTGCTGACCATTGCTACGCCTCTGCTCATCGGGGCGATGAAGGCTGCTGGCGTGAGCCGCGTGGTCACCGTCGGCACCGCTGGCATTCTGCAGAGCCGGGAGCACCCGGGTCTGCTGCGCTTTCAGGCGCCGGACACGCGGCGCTCCTCGACACGCGCAGCCGAGGAGCACCGCAAGGCGTGGGCGCTGCTCGCCGCATCGGGACTGAGTTGGACGGTAGTGTGTCCAACGTATTTGCCCGACGGCGAGGCGCAAGGTCAGTTCCGCGCGGAGCGCGAGTACTTGCCGGACGGCGGGACGTCCATCTCCGTCGGCGACACCGCGGCGTTCACCTACCGCGTCGCGGTGGAGGGCACGTACGTGGGTTGCCGCGTGGGGTTGGCGTATTAGTGGCGACGCTGGATTGCGTGAGCGCTAGCAAATAACGTTACGCCACAACGCTATTCATCTTTAATGGACGATCAACTGCACAATAACGTTACGTGATAACGCTAATCGCTCCTAAGTCGAAGCTTCCTGCGTATTTCAACAATTTAGCGTTATTCCATCACTTTATTGCAAGTAGAAATGAGAAAAAGCCCGAGATAAGATGATGCCATCACCTTAATCTCGGGCTTTTATCCGTGCGTGTCTAACTTGAGGATGAACGCTAATTCAGCGCCATCCGTTTTTTCATGATTAGTTGTTGCGTCTTCTAGACAACTCTCTCATATTCAGGCCTGACACGACGATTCCACCGAAGCGGAATACGTAACCAAGCAAAGGAATGAGACTTAAGAAGGCCAAAGCAATGTTGATGATGGTTTTCAGCGTAGTCCCATTGCCCGTTAAGATGGCAAATACCAGATTAACGAAGACCAATGGAATCACCCACGCGCATGACCAAGCATACACGAATGGGATTAACCCCAGTAAATACCCCACTGCAATCGCAATTTCGGATAACAGCTGCAGCAGGTTTAAAAGACGAATTGTATCTGAGCGCATAAACTCTCCTCCAATTTCACACAAGTATGAATTGGTTCTATTGTAGCATATCGGAAAGTCGGAGTCGTTAGCCTTTTGTCGAGATTCATCCTCGACCAGCGACCTAGTCATTGCGCCCAGTCAATCCGCCTACAAGCTGCTCGGCACCGCGTCTTCCGCAGCCGCAGCAATTTCCGGATGTCCAGCCTGCAGCTGGTACATCTGGTAGTACCGCCCGAGGAGCCCCATGAGCTCCTCATGTGTGCCACGCTCGACAATCTCGCCGTGGTCGAGCACAAGAATTAAGTCGGCGCTGCGAATCGTCGACAGTCTATGGGCAATGATGAAGGTGGTCCGCCCCTTCTTCAACACATCGAGCGCGGCCTGAATGATGGCCTCGGTCTCCGTATCGATGGAAGCGGTCGCCTCATCGAGGATCAAGATCGCCGGGTCGAACGCCAGCGCCCGGGCAAAAGAGATCAGTTGCCGCTGCCCAGCCGACAGCGTGCTGCCCTTCTCGATGACGGGCTCATCGAGGCCGTGCGGCAGCGCACCAAACATTTCCGCTGCGCCAACCTCGCGCAGCGCCGCCTCCACCCGTTCCCGGGTGATGGACGGATCGTCCAAGGATACATTGGACGCAATCGTCCCCGTGAACAGGAACGGATCCTGCAGCACGATGCCCATGTGCTGGCGAAGCTGCTGCTTCGATAGCTCGCGAATATCGCGGCCATCCACCGTGATGCGGCCTTTGCTGACCTCATAGAAGCGGAAAAGGAGGTTCAGGATGGAGCTTTTGCCTGAGCCGGTGTGCCCGACAAGTGCAACCGTCTGCCCTTGTTTGGCCTCGAAGGAGATGTCTTTCAGCACATCCTCCCCTTCTTTGTAGGCGAAGCGAACGTGCTCGAAGCTCACGTGGCCTTTGTAGCGGTCCGCTTTTTCAGCCACAACATCCACGCCCTGCTCATCCAATAGCTCAAATACACGATCCGCCGACACGAGCGCACGCTCTAAATTCGGCAGCTGATTCACGATACCTACCATCGGATGGAACATCCGGTTGAGGTAATCGACGAAAGCGTAGAGCACACCAACGGTGATTAATGCATTTAGTGAACTGCCGCCCACGTACCAGATCAAGCCGAAGAAGAACAGGTTCCGCACCACGTTCATTAAGTTATGAGAGGTTAAGGAGTTCAGGCTGAGCAGCTTATTTTGGTACCGTGTATATTCCTCGTTCAGAATTTCAAATTCTTCGGTTGTTTCCTTTTGCCGGCGAAAAGCACGAATGATGGTCATCCCTTGAATTGCCTCATTGATCATGCCGTTGATGGCGCTAATGCGCTCGCGAATTTCATGATTGATCGTGGAAGCGTACTTCCGATAGACAATAATCCATGCCACCAACAGCGGGATCACAGGCAGCGTGAAGAGAGCTAAGCGGTAGTCTAATATGAAAATAGCAGCGATGATACCCACAATATAGATCGTACCTGTAAAAAAGTTCGCCAATACCTGCACATACAAATCCCGTACAGATTCGGTGTCATTGGTGATGCGTGAGACGATTTTACCTGCAGGCTGATTATCAAAATAGTTGATCGGTAGCCGTTGAATTTGTGCGAACACGTCCCTGCGCATACGCTGAATGATGCGGTTCGCCGCAGATTGCAGTAGAAATTTCTGCCCGTACGTAAAGCCCGCTCCTACAAAAATTAAGATCACATAGAACCCCGCGAGCGTCATTAAATTCGCCCATTGCGGTTTATAAAAATTGTAAAGCTCCTGCGCGCTCAGACGCTTCACCGCGTATTCGGCTTGCTTCCCATCTTGTGTGACGAGCAGCTTGCTATCGTCCGTTAGCTTACGAACACCATCCCATGGGAGGGCCTGATCTAACCAGACGAACTTGCCTCCTACTTGTAAAATACGAACCTCTTTCCCTTTCGGCTCGCCTTCCGCGAAGTTATCACTCCGCTTATAAAAAGTTGACTCAAACGCCACTGCCTTCTCACTCTTTGTCGCAGATTGGGTCTCAAACCACGGCTTCTCGATGCCGAGAATGTGATTGTCGATCATGTGCTTCGCAATGAACGGTCCCGCCAGCTCAGTCGCGACGGCCAAGGATAAAAATACCAGGGCAATGAGCAAGGTTTGCTTGAATCTAGCCGCGTATTGGAACAACCGTTTCCCGGTTTGTTTGGTTGATTTTGATTTTGATTTCGTTTTCGTTTGTTGCATCAGGAGTCTCACCTACTTTTCTTTTGTATCTTTATATTTAAGGTTTTGATTCGCCAGTCGTCTACTTTATCCCACCGTCTGCTCTTCCAGCTGCTGCCGGTCATACTGCTCTTTATACCAGCCGCCACGCTCAAGCAGCTCCTCATGTGTACCTTCTTCGATGATATAGCCCTCATCCAGCACAACAATCCAATCGGCATGCTGCACGGCGGAGAGTCTGTGCGTGGTAATTAGGGTAGTTTTGCCAGCGCGTTCGGAGCGAATGCCGCGAATGATCTCGGCCTCGGTCTTCGCGTCCACCGCAGAAAGAGCATCGTCGAGTAGGAGTATCTCCGGATCGACGTACAGCGCACGCGCGATGGATACGCGCTGCTTCTGACCGCCGGATAAGGCGACGCCTTTTTCCCCGACGAGTGTTTGCAGACCTTCCGGCAGGAACTCGACGTCCTTGCGGAATGCGGCGAGATCAAGCGCGCGCATAAGCTCTTCTTCGGTGCCTTGCCCCTTGCCGAACATGATGTTTTCGCGCACGCTTTTGGAGAAAAGAATCGGCTCCTGCGGCACATAACCGATCCAACCATGCAGCGTGTCGATTGCGATCTGTTCGATTGACGTATTTGTAATCGTGATGGCGCCTTGACCGACAGGGTACTCCCGAAGCAGCTGCTTCAGCAGGGTTGTTTTGCCGCTGCCTGTTCGGCCGACAATGCCGAGCGTCTGTCCGCGTTCTAAGTGGAACGTCATGCCCACCAAATTATCAATGGATGAGGACGGATAACGGAAGGTTACCTTTTCGAAATTGATGGAATCCGGCTTCAGCTGCGTCGCAGCGTTCGGCACTTCTTTGACATCTGGCTTGTAGCCAAGGGTTTCATTGACACGATCTAGCGATGCATTTCCGCGCTGCATAATGTTCATCAGCTCGCCAATCGCAAACATCGGCCAGATCAGCATACCCAAGAAGGTGTTGAAGGACACCAGTTCTCCGAGCGTCAGCTCACTGTGGAACACGAGGAAGCCTCCGTAACAAAGTCCAATGAGGTAGGAAATGCCTACGAGAATTTTGACCGTTGGTTCAAAAAGAGCGTCAATGACCGCCACGGCGATATTTTTCCGATAAACGTCGTCCGTCATCGTCGCGAAATTGTGTTCACTTGCTTTCTCCTGTACAAACGCCCGAATCACCCGAACACCTGCAATGGTTTCCAGTACGCGGTCGTTCATTTGACCAAAGGCATCCTGAGCAAGAATGAATCTCTCATGGATGCGCCCCCCATAGATCGTAATCGCGACAGCCATAATCGGAAGCGGCAAAATCGAGGCCAATGTCAGCTTCCAGCTAATGAAGAACCCCATCATGCTAAGAATCGTTAACATGAACAACGTGGAGTCCACGAAGGTTAGAATCCCGAACCCCGCTGTCGTCGACACCGCCTGCAAATCGTTCGTGGCTCTCGCCATAAGGTCGCCTGTGCGGTTGCGCTCATAGAACGTTGGCGTCATTTTCAGGAGCTGCCGCATGAATCGGGAGCGCAGCACGCGCTCCAATACAAAGGCGCCGCCGAACAACTGATATAACCAGACATAAGACAGCCCGTAACCAGCTACAATGAGTACGCCCCAAAACACAAGTAATTGAACCATTTTGGCCCCAGTTAATGTGCCCATGTGTATCCCATCAATCGCATAACCAATCAGCTTCGGCGGCATGACATCGATAATTCCTACGATGATGAGTAGCCCGATGGCGAGACTGTAGCGTTTCCAGTTCATTTTGAAAAACCAAGCTAATTTTTTTAATACCGTAAACATGTGTAAGTTCACTCCTCTCAAATGGTGCTTTTGCATAGGCTCGCATAGACACCTAAAGACGCAAAAAGACATACCGCACGCAGCGATATGCCTTCTATGAAACAGAAAAGCGCTCGTTACGAACATCTTCGTAACCCGCGCTTCTTAGACTTAACGTATAGGAAGGGGTGCTTAGCAGCCGAGCATGCAAATCAGATGCTCGGGCCAGTCAGCGGGTTACCATCTATGAAATTAGGTTGGACGTATGTCCGCTTATGATGTGCGTTAACAACAATAACCATAATATCCATGGTGAAACCCCCTTTTGCGTTTTATGAGTTGGGCACGTTAGGTGCCTCTTAACATTTCCAAAAGATGTCTATTCGATCCTTACAGGGTGATCTTACCATCCCTCTTCTGAATGTGTCAATCGGAGAAAAAGACTATAACGCAACTATCAGAGCCCGATATTTCCGATGTCTATACTCGTGATGAGAAGGCTTTCAAATGTCACACATGTTTCATAATCAACGCGCATATTGATAGATTAGGAGTTCATCGCGCCTCAAAGGAGTGAATGTACATGGTCGATCAAGTGTTTGCATTAATGGGATGGATTGTGGGATTCGGAACGATTATAGGCGGTGTTATTACAGCTACAGCTAGGTTTGTCTCAAAGGACTCAACAGCGTATGACATGGTTTTCGTATGGGACAACCGGTATACGTTGGAGGAGTTAGAGTTGGAGTTAAAATAAAAGAGGGAGGGTGTCCCAAAGCCATGTGGCGGGGACCCTCTCTCTTTCAGTTCATACAGTTGTTAAACCTGCAAAAGTGCAAACGTACAACCTTTTTTATCGATATAGCTTTTCCATCTGAAATGCTTGCAAAAGTGCAACCATTTCTGCCCAAATTATCATTTGGGTACCCTTTTGGTCCTAAAAGATGCACTTTCGCACTAATTTATCGATGTTTAGCCATTTACCCCAAAAATAAGTGTACTATAGCATTTTTGACCATTTACACTAACAAAGAATAAAGGAGCTAAGCGCATACACGCACTTAGCTCTTTTCCATTACTTAGCTTGCAACTCCTGCGGCGCAGTCAGCACATCGCGTTTTTCAAATTCGGCAATAACCTTGAATTGGTCACCATCAATGTCTATCGTGAGCGTGCCGCCTTGCAGTTCAACGATGCTCTTGGCAATCGCGAGGCCGAGGCCGGAGCCTTCCGTTCCGCGAGACTGGTCGCCGCGTTTGAAGCGTTCGAACAGCTCCTCTACACCATAATTGAGCTCGTGGAGCGAGATATTCTGAATGACGAGGATGATGCGCTCTTTATTTTCCGTCAACGTGACGTAAACCCGTGTTCCCGGAAGGGCATATTTCAAGGCGTTGCCGATGAGATTCTCGAAGACGCGCCATGTTTTCTTGCCATCCAGCAAGGCATACATGTGCGGGCTTTGCACATTCACTCGGAAGCTCAGCGTGGATGCCTCGATTTTGTCGCTGAACTCTGCCAAAGCCTGTGTCAGCAGGGCGGAGACGTCGACTTTTTCCCAGTAAAGCTCCGTTGCTCCGCTTGCCATCTTCGATGCCTCGAAGAGATCCTCGATGAGTACCTTGAGCCGCTGCGTTTTCCGATCGAGCACCTCGAGGTAGTGGGTGGATTGGTCAGCGGACAAACCTTCCTTTTTGAGCAAATCAACATAATTAATTATGGAAGTTAACGGTGTTTTCAAATCATGTGAAACATTCGTAATCAGCTCTGTTTTCAGACGATCACTGACACGTTGTTTCTCCAACGAAAGCTGCAGGCCGTACTTCATATTGTTAATGTTCATCGCCATGCGGGAGAGCTGCCCTTTTCCTTTGGCAGGGAGGGTCACATCAAAGTTGCCTTGCGACATTTGTTCCACGCCTTTGATAATGGCACGAAGCTGCTTAACTTTTCGCATCATATAAGGCAGTACCACGAGTAGGAACATGATGTACCAGGCGAACGTGAAGACGATAATCGCCTCTTCTCCAGTAGAAGCAACCACAATGATGGGCAGGAAGCCCATGATAGCGATAATCGCCATAAAGACCAACAGTTTGAAGCGTAAACCTCTCTGCTCAAGGGTATCTTTCGTGGTTTGCCAGAAGGACGCCGTTAGACTGCTGCTCCACTCTTTGGAGAGCTCTTCTGGATGTATAAGCAATGCGAAAGCACCACGAAGGCCACTGCTCACAATGATAAGCAAAGCGGAAGCAATGATAACGATACTTATTTGATATAAGCTGACATATGTCGGCGACCAGTAATAGAGCTCACATTCCATCAGGATACCAAACAGCGCAATTGTCGCGATGAAAGTCGTCCAAGCCCGAACATCGACCGGAAAGCGTTCCCTTACCGCCGTTTGGATATGGTTTAGCGTCATGTCATCAGCCCGATATTTCCTTGCCAAGTAGGTTAGCGCGATTGTGAGAACCACAAGTGCTGCGAGCAAGTAAACCGTTGCTGTCGCTTGCTGATTCTTGGACTGGTAAGTGAGATAATCCGCTTGAATAATGCCCGAGCCTTGCGATGGGTTTAAAATGTAGTACGTAGCATTGACCTGATCATAATTCATTGGGTACGACATTCTGTTCTGTTCATCGATTTTGGGTAATGTCAGTGTATACATGAATGCTTGTTGATCCCGTAATTTTTGCAACGCCTCAGGCGCGATATTGCTATAGGTTTCACCAGTTTTCAAGTTTTTCACGACGTAATAAAGCGATTTTAGACGGTTATCCAGATTCGTCTTGGCTGTCATGAATTGCTTTTGCTTAGCCGTGATTGCTGTCTTAAGATTTTGTTGAAAAGTCGCTTCCTTCTCCTTATTCAACTCCGCAATTTTCGTATCTCTTTCAGTTTCCAGTCGATCTACTTCTGCATTGTCATTACGATTTCGAGCAATATTGATACGCGATCCGTACTTCTCCTGCAAATTGTTGAAGCGATCTTGTACGGTCCGCTCCGCTTCACGCTTCACGTTATAATATTCATTATTGCCAAGCTGTTCTTCCGGCGTTTTCTCGCTAAAATGCGGAGCCTCCAAATGATACAGCTGAATGTTCTGATAGACGGAGTTCATTTCCCTGGCGAATGCCCCGCTTTTGAAATAAGCGTCCTCACCGAAGTACACGCTGTTCTTATAGACATTCGTTGCTGCGAATAATGTCAATGTCCACATGACAAAAACACTGACAAGCAGCACCAGTGAGAGTGATTTACTTCTCCATTTTATAGCCAACACCCCACACCACCTTCAAATATTTAGGATCTTTCGGATTGATTTCGATTTTCTCGCGTATTCTGCGCACATGCACAGCCACGGTATTCTCGGCGCCAAAGGCATGATCTTTCCACACCTTTTCATAAATGTCATCGATGGAGAAAACGCGGCCTTTATTCACCATCAACAGCTCCAAAATTTTGAATTCTGTTGGGGTCATGCGCACTTCCTCGCCATCGACCGTGACTTCCTTAGTAACTTGATTGAGCACAAGGCCGCGGACACTCAATTCCTCGCTTTCCACCTTTTCTGTACCAAAGGGTCCTAACGTTGTGTAGCGTCTTAACTGCGACTTCACTCTAGCGATCAGCTCCAGCGGATTGAATGGCTTCGATAAATAATCGTCAGCACCGACATTGAGGCCCACAATTTTATCCGTATCCTCCGTTTTGGCGGAAAGCATGAGAATCGGGACATTACATTTCTCTCTAATCTTGAATGTCGCTTGAATCCCGTCCATCTGCGGCATCATAATATCCAGGATGATCAAATGGATCTCCTTTTCTTCCAGCACACGCAGCGCTTCCAGACCGTTGTTCGCTTTGCTGACTTCCATTCCTTCGCCTTTCAAATAAATCTCAATCGCTTCCTGAATGTCGATATCGTCATCGACGACAAGCACCTGGTATTTCGTCACGTCCACGCACCCTTTTTTCTTAATCTCACATCAACCCACCGTACTTGCCTAATGATAATTGACACTAGTTACAAAATTGCTATTAAAATTCTTACGAAATTATGAAGACAAGACTGACAAGCTATTCGTCTCTTTAGTGTAGCACGGAAGTACCCGTTTCATCATAATGTCTGTATAAGCAGAAAGCGTTAAGAAACGCAAAAAAGCCGTTTCCGCTGTAGCTGTGAACTACGGGATACGGCCTTTCTACCTAATTGCCTTCATGTCAAAATGTGTTTATTCCAAATTTCCCAGCCGTGCCTTATCCTCGTCCAAGGATTCCATGGCTTGCTGCACAGCAGGGCTATCGGATTGGAGACTTGCCTGGGCTACGGCATTTTCGGCCTTGGAAATGGCATTCTCGGCTTCTTCCGTCGTTTGAGCTGTAGGGTGAGATAGTGCATGATTTACGGCTTGATGAACGTTATCGACGGAATTTTGTGCGGATGAGATCGGATTCTGCGATTGTAAGCTTGAGTCAACCTTTGTCATAGCGTGGTCCTTACCTCCTGATGCGTTATGCATTACCTCTGCTAGGATGAGGAATATGAAGGTATTTTATTCGCAGCTTGCTCGCTTTCCCATGTGACAACCCTAGAATAAGCTCATGAGAAGTGTTATTTGGCTGGTGCAGGAGAAGCCTGGCCACCCTGTTGCTGCTGCGCTGGGCCTCTCTGTCCTTGGCCGCCCTGAGGTCCGCCATTTCCGCCAGTGCCACCTTGCATCCCTGGGCCACCGCCGCCAGGTCCACCCTGCATCATGCCAGGACCGCCTTGCATATCACGGTGTACCATTTTGCCGCCAAGATGTCCTGTATAGCTAACGAGAACCACAACGACAAGAGAAGCAACTAGGAAGATCAGGTTGCGACCCAGCTCAAGCTTTTTCCACACCAGCAATCCAACACGCACAGCGGCTAAAATAATAGCAGCAAACATCGTTAGCTTTGCGTAAAATTCATGGGAGCTAACTAACGTATTCCGTGATTCCGGCCCCGTCAAAACACCGGCAATCGCGCCAAGCGCCCCGACAACAAGGCAAAGCATACCTGCGGAATGCCACTCCTTCTTTTTAAGAATAAGAGCCGCAACATCGAAAACAAAACTAAAAATCAATAACGCAATCGGAACGTGTGTGAATATAAAATGTAGATTTTTCAGTATGTAGTCCATGTTATTCTCTCCTTCGTATCGTAAAAAATAGTTACACTACAAATTGTAGTGTTAGAGGGTAAAGTTGTCAATTCTTTTCAGACAAGCCCTATCTGAGGATACGAAAAAGAAAAAGAAAAAGAGGCTTATTCACATAAGCCCCATTACTAATATGAAAATAAGTGCAGATATCGCCAATCGAATTAATGGCCAGCGCAAGGTCACCTGCCTCTGCGGGTCCAAAATATGCTGTATACGCACATTCATCGACGTCTCAGCAAAAGAAGCATGTGAGAGCGGAAACCGCGGCTTCGTTGTTTGCTTGAGCAGCTTAAGCAGCGCACTGCCTAAGTCCGTGGCTTGTTCCATCCGTTCGATGGCATACTTATCAGCGCGGAGTTCGATCATCATGGGATATTTGTAAGCAATCCACCCAAAAATAGGGATATACCGCATCGACTTCGAGATCAGCGCAAGCAAGAAAATAGCCGCAGGATCTCGGTGCTACATATGGCATTTCTCATGCTCAATCACGGCGCGAAGCTCATTAGGCTCCAGCATGTCCATGAGTCCCGTCGATACGAGGATACGCGGCTTCCATAGCCCGATTGTCATAGCAAGAGGTGCTTTGTCTCGAACGATTTGGAGCTGCTGAGATGTAAGCTCGAAGTTCGCCGCATATGCTGCGGAGAGGGCAGTGTCACGATATTTCTTCACGAGCTTATTCGCCTTGACGACATCATAGCCATGCTTGACGGCGAGCCAAACCATCATCCCCATCGTGTAGAGGATCAATAAGTTCACCAAGGTCATCGGTATCGGCCCAGGCACGTGCAGATATTGAAAAAGAATCATACACAAATCAAATAGATTGCGAGAGGGTCGTAAGTGAAATAAATGCCCAAGAAGGAAGGCTACCATCTGCCATACAATCGTGCCTCCGATCACCAGTGCAGCCGCGTACAGCCATTTGAACCGCGATTCTGTCATCGTTATCGATCCTTTTTTAGAAGATGAATGTGCTTCTCCAACTGGTCAAGCAGCTCAGGATCAACTTTATCGAGCGCATCAACCATATGGGTAACCGCTAATGAGCCAAATTGTTCAATGAGGTCGTATGTCAGCTCTTTGGATTGCGTTTCCATGAACTCGTCGATCGTCACAACTGGCTTATAGTGAAACGACCGTGCAACCGAGTGCTTCTGTAAAATCTTTTTGTCCACTAGACGGTTCATCACCGTCATCACGGTATTGAAATTGATCGCTTTGTCTGCGTCAAGCTTCTGTTGGACGTCTTTGATCGTCATTTCCGAAGGGCTGGTCCAGAGAATCTCCATGATTTTGGACTCTAGCGGTCCGAAAAAGCGATTAAGTCCGCTTTCCTTTAATTTAAAGTTTTGCATTTTCACCTTTGGCACACTCCTTACACTATAGATTGTAGTGTGGCGATAGGCCGGAAGTCAAGAATCTACGCATTGCGTGAGGAAAACCTTTTGACATCTGGGGCAAAAGGCGATATACTACTTACATAAAGTAAGTTGTTAAATAATATATAGTTAAGGAGTGATTCACATGAGTATTCATATATATCCGGCTAATGAACAAGGCGTAGGTGCATTTGATGGCGGCAAATTCGTTGAACAACGGGCGATCAGCTTCCCTGGCGAAAAGACAGCTGTAGACCGTGTCGGCCCTTTATTCTACTGGGCTTGGGGCAAAGCATCCGATGTATCGGAAATCGGCATGCACCCGCACAAAGCGTTCGAGATCGTTACGTACGTGATCGACGGGCTCGTGGAGCACCGCGATTCCCTCGGTTCCTTGGAAACCGTGACGAACGGCGGCGCTCAAGTGATTCAGGCGGGCTCGGGTGTTTACCATTCCGAGGCTTTCCGCAGAGCGGGCAGTGAGGCGATGCAGATTTGGTTCGAGCCTCATTTGAGCGAGACCGTGAAGAAGCCAGCCACGTACAACCAGTACAATCATGAACAGTTTCCCGTTAATGAGCAGGCTGGCGCTACGCTGAAAGCCGTGATCGGCGGGGACGCCCCTATCCAGCTCGATACCGATGTACGGATGTACGACTGGGAGTTTGAGCCTGGCGCAGCATTCAGTTACGATTTGGAGCTGGGACGCAGGCTCGCATTCCTGGTGATTCGCGGGGAGGGGGCAGGCGCCGTTGCCGCGGTGGGGCAAGGGCAAGAAAAAGATCAAGAGCAAGAGCGGAAGACCCTGTCCCACAAGGATTTTGTTGTGGTGCAAACGACAGGAGAAGGCGAAGCGCTTAACCTGCGTGCAGGCAATGAGCAAGGCCTACGGATCATTGCCATCGACGTGCCGGAGAATCCAGGGTACGCACTGTATCGGAAGTAAATCTCCGTCTCTAGCTGCACCTCCCAATCCATATGGATGGGGGGTGTTTTGTTGGGTCTACTTTCCCCAACCAGCCAGCCCTTGCCCACCGAATAACTGGGTTTCTCCATCTAAACACCCTTCTATGAAATCAGATCAAATTACATGTACTCTTTCCATTTAATCCCATAATCTACCTTCCTTTTATGGAAGAAAGCAAATTGACACTTTCGTCATGCATCTTGTATGATCAAAGAAATTATATTGATAACGATAATCATTATTATAAACTGGAGCGTGCTGACGATGCCCATCGAAACGAACGTCGATTTCTCGCTAGTTGAAATGTACTTTCATATTTCGCCAAAAGGAATGAAAGAACCCCTCCTGCACATCCCTGGACGGCAGCTTTTAGATGGACCGACGATGCTGGACATCCTGCAGCAAGGGCAAACGTTGCTCCGCGGCAAAGGATTGGACATCTCTGCGTCGTACTTGGGATTGACGCTGTTCAACCTAGTGGCTACAATCCAGCTATTCCTTGCCCAGTATAATCAATGGTTACATTTCGAATTAGACAATATTGCACTTGAAATCGAGAATCATGGCGACCATGCGCATGTTGGATATAAAATTGTAAATCTGGAGTGGAAAGAAGTTCCAACGGAAGATCGTGATCTTTTCATTGAATTGGAGATGCGCAAGCTATTCTCCAACCTCATCACACCAGTGATTACAGTCATCGCTGAACAAGCGAAAGTGAATCAAGCCATGATTTGGAACCAATTTGCGGCGCGAATGACGTTCGTTCGTGACTATGTGATGGAAAATGACCCGCGCCCCCAGGTTCGCGATCAGTTCACTGCTGATTATGAGGTGTTGACGAAGCAGTTGACGGCGGACGTTTTTGGCCGCAAGGTCCATCCCTTCGTCCATGAGCCGAAGTACATAGACAGCCCTTACCAAGAAGGCAAGAAAATTCTAATGCGCTCCTCTTGTTGCATGTACTACCGCCGCGAAGAAGGAACAAAGTGCTTCAGTTGCCCAATCCTCAAGGAGTCACAGCGCGAGGAAATGTTCATTGAGATCAAAAATAAGCAAGCTACTGCTGGTTAAGTAAAAGATCAAAGCCCCCGAGAGCCTTCTTGGGGGCTTTTGGTTTTCAGTCTAGTTGGAAGCAATCTCTTGAGTACATGCCCCCAACCCTGCCCGCGAAACGGAACGTAGATCCCCTATTTTAGCTAAAATCACGAAGATGGTCTCGAAGCGGAACGACAGTACCTTTTTTATTCAAAAAACGTCGCTAAACCCACCCAAAGTGGAAAATAGCGTCTCTACGTTCCCTTTAACCCCAAAACAGCTCCTTCTCCACTAAATAGCGAACTTACGTTCCGCATCCAAGGAGTATCCGCATAATGGGTACCACAGTTAGTGGCATGAGAAATTCTCGCCAGCTTCCAAGCCAACGATGTGGGAGTCGGCACAGCTAGCTGAGCATCCAGAAAACAGAAAAAGCAGCGGAATCCCGCTGCTTTCCCCCTCGCACCAGCGAGGCTCTATTTCGCACCGTTCACGAAGCTGAACGAAGCAAACGCCTTCTCCAACCGCGCTACATTCGCATCCGTGCTGACCGCAGCATCAATACGAAGAGTCACCGTGTACGTGACTTGTTTGCGATTAAACAAATACACCGTTTCGGTATACGGGATATGCTCTTTTGAATAGCTAACCTTGTACTTCTTCGCTTTCACATCACCGAACAGCGTAACATCCTCTGACGTGTACGTATAGTCACTATCATTCGTATGACTTTCCTTCTGCTCGTCCTCGGCATCCTTCAAAACCTCGGCGTAAGCTGTTTTGCTATCCGTCTCTACACGCAAGTAACCGCCTGTGAAGTTGAAGGTCTTCGTCGCCTGATCGTTGCCATCGTAAGGGCGGTTCGTTGTCCAATTTTCAGGGATGCGCAAGCTATAGTTGAATTTCTCGTTCTTGTACAGCGCTGTGCGATTCGGATCAGCAATCTCGTCAAGATCCTGAATAAAGCCGAGCTCGCCATCCATCGTCTCTTTATCCACGAAGATAGACGCCACCACGTTATCCCAAATCTTCTCCAGCTCATCACCATGCTCATCTTGCGGATAGGTCATTTGCACTTCATATTTGTACTTGTCTTTGATGAAGAAGAGCGAACGCCCCGCATTCCACTCGTCCCCCAAGGAGCTCGCGAAGCCTACCTGCCATGCCGGAACACCGTCCACAGTGACTTCAACAGGCTTATCTACACGGCGATAATTCGCCGTATATTGCGCTTCAAACTCATCAATCTCCCGATCCACCCAGTCCTGAAGGGTATCACCTGAAGAGGCCGAGGTCACATTGACATGGAGTGTTTGGGAATAATCTTTATTGAAAAAGGACGTACTTCCCCGATGATCCTGCTCCCAATCCGCAGGCAAATCGATCGATAACCCGTACTCACTGGTGTACGTCACATCATCGGAATTGAACACAGAAATATCTTTCAGAGAGTTATCTGCCGTATTAAAAGTAAGCTTAAAGCTGTCGAGCAGATCATTATAGCTATTTTGTTTGGAACGATTCGTGTACTGCTCTTTGGTTACGAATAATTGTACGGTATACAAGCGGCCGCCATGCTGGTAGCCTCGTGTCTGAATATAGCCGTCTTCTCCTGAACGACTTACGATTTTGGCGTAAGGACTGTCCGCACGCTTCACGTACTGACGCTCCAGAATCGTTGCGCTATCCGCGTAACCCGAGTACTCACTGTCATCACCACCCGCTACTTTGTTCAGCAGCGCAGATGGTGACAGCTCGTCGCTTTGATCGCTATCGATGCGAATCGAAAGCGCGAATTCACCTTTCGCATCGACGAAGCTTACCGAGTCGCCGTCATCGGATTGTTGTCTTTTGACAAGACCCGCCGGGTACTTCATCGACCAGCCGAAATGGCTGTCACCAATCTTCGTTTTGCCGCTATCCGCGTCCAGAGAACTCCCCTCGGCATCCTCGGTTAACGTCGCTTCTGCGCTATGCAGCTCGCCTAGCTTTACAGTTTTGGTAATCGTCGTACTTCCAGATTGCAGCTTGATATCCACTGATTGGCCTGGTAGATAGGTTTTAATGGCCTCGTTGTAATCGACGAGCGTCTTAACCGCGCTTGGACCGACGGAGATCAAGACTTCATCTTGTTCAATACCCGCTTCAGCAGCAGGTGAATCCGCGTCCACATAGGACACTCTTAAGCCCGCCAAGCTTGGCAAGCCAACAACAGCCTCCCAGCTTTCTTCCAATTCTAGCCCTGTATACGCGCGTTTCACTTTGCCATACAGTTCAAAATGCTTCAACACAAACTTCACGGTATCCACAGGAATCGCAAACCCGAGATTTTCCACACCGATATCGGCGTATTTCATCGTATTAATCCCGATGACTTCGCCTTTCATATTAATTAAAGCGCCGCCGCTATTGCCGGGGTTGATCGCTGCATCCGTCTGAATCAGCTGATACTGAGAGCTCACCGAGCGATCCAGACCGCTGACAATACCGACCGTAACGGAGTTACGTAAAGCGAAGGAGATCGGCGTTCCAATCGCCGCCACCGTTTCCCCAACTTTGATATCCGAAGAGGAGGCAAAGGTTGCCGGCTTTAAGCCGACAGCGTCGATTTTGACTAACGCCAGATCGCTCTCCTCATCGATATTCGAGGCATGCCCACGATAGGTTGTTCCTTCGGAGGTTACGACGACGATATTTTTCATATTTTTCACAACATGTGCGTTCGTTACTATGACACCGTTTGAGGCCACAATTACACCTGTCCCGTGTGCGAGGTTAAAGCGATTTTTCTCTAACGACTTGTCCATCTCGGAAGATGGCTTTCCAATAATGGCAACTACAGAAGGCGAGGCTTTCTCGATAACCTGCGGAACCTCTGCATTGATTTCAGCTGCGTAAACATGCGAAGACATGGGCTGTGCCAAACTCGTCACCAGTACGAAGGCTGCTACCAGCGGTATGCCCCCTTTTTTCATCCAAGCTGTCCATTTCCCCATTGTGTCGTTCCTCTCTTAACAAAAGTTGGCAATAGCTAGAATCTAGCACAATTCTGATAGAGAGACAATAAAAATTTCCACAAAAAGGTAACTTTATTGACATTCCACAATGCGTTCCGGATGCGTATATACGGTTAAATGATCCCTCCGAATGAAGCCAACGACTGTAATGCCTAAATCTTGAGCCAGTCGAAGGGCTAGATCCGTTGGCGCTGATTTGGATAAAAGAATGCCGACGCCGATTTTGGCTGCCTTTAGTACAACCTCGGAAGAGACTCTTCCGCTGAAAGCAAGTACTTTATCTCGAACCGGGATCCGCCCTCGAAGGATGTGTCCGTATATTTTATCTAGCGCGTTATGCCTGCCGATGTCGGCTCGGGTCACAAGAAGCTCATTCGCCGTGCACAGCGCCGCGTTATGCAAGCCTCCCGTAAGTCGAAACTCAGCTGATTGTTCCTGAAGCTCACTCATCAAATGGAAGCATTGAGGAATGGTCAGACTGAGCTTAGTTGTCACCGTTTTGGCGGTGCGCATATCATTGTGAAAATAAAACTGACGGCTTTTCCCGCAGCAGGAGCCGATGAATCGCTTGGACACCATCTGACGGCTTAGCTGATGAAGATGCCGCAGCCTCACGTGGGCGAAGCCGCGGTCCTCCTCTATGCTTAGAGATT
This sequence comes from Paenibacillus sp. J31R30, assembly GCF_059692115.1. Lineage (NCBI taxonomy): Bacteria > Bacillati > Bacillota > Bacilli > Caryophanales > Paenibacillaceae > Paenibacillus > Paenibacillus sp. J31R30. The sequence continues at coordinate 167,562 of NZ_JCAUAV010000005.1, forward strand.
CAATCTGGTCCACGAATCGGATCATGCCTTCAGAGGCAAGAAAACCAGTAACCATATCGACGGTATCACATGGTGTGTAGACGAGTGTAGCGAACTCTTCGTCATTAAGTACGATTGTCAAAGGCGCTTCAATCGCGATGGTGTCCTCTGCGGGAAGCACCTCCGAACCATTATAGCGATGAATAGACCACGTGGTGGTTGATGGTGATGGAGAGGAGGAAGAGTCCGCAGGTAAGGAGCTTGCGGGAAGCGTGACTTCACCGATTTCATGCTGCGAACTGCTTTCAGACTCCATATGTTCTAGCTCCTTCTCATCCACGTTCACCCCTCCATTTCGGTTTCCAGCTCTAAAATGCGCTTCTCGACGTAACGCGTGTCTTTGTGTGCGTGATAGGTCTCCGCCTTCTCAACGATGACGGCCGTGTTATACTCCGGAATGCCCGCAAAAGGCTCATACACCCCCTTGGGTATCAAACTGTTACCCTCTGGCCAGTGCACTTCGATATTGCCCGTTCGGATGTCGGCCTGCTTGGCTCTGCCGTGCATGCTGCCATAGCCGTTGTAGACGACAATGGCTTCGCCTTCTTGTAAAGCAAGGCCGCGCATATCTTCCTGCCCCATCAGCACATCGTAGCGATCTGCTTCATTGAAGGGATCGATGTCGCTGTAGATCATCGAATTGAACTGCTTCCCGCGGCGCGTCGTAACCGCGAAGTGCCCTTCCGGCTTCCGCAGCTCCGGAAGCTCGATCGGCAGCAGCCGGCCGCGGCCATCCGGCGTCGGACAGATGCCGTCCTCGCACAGCCACGCGCCGCCGGACTGAAACACATCGCCGCGCTCCCGCAGGTGCTGGATGCCGTCGTAGCTCGGCGCGGCCAGCGCAATCTCCGCGCGGATCGCTTCTGCACTGCCGCAGCCAAGCCCCGCTGCGGCTTCGGGCTTCACCCGGCGCGCGAGATCGACGTAGATGTCCCACTCCGCACGGGCTTCGCCGATGCGGGGACCGGCGATCTCGGGCGAGAAATAAACCATCCGCTCCGTCGAGGTGGATGTGCCTCCCCCAGTCTGCTCGTAGCGCGTCATCGCGGGCAGCACCACTACAGCCTCCCGCGCGTCTAGCAGCGTGGAGGTGTTGAGGATGATGTCCTGGTGGACACGGACGTCCATGTTGGTAAGTGCGTTCCGGACGAACTCCGGGTCCGGCATCGTCTCGAGAAAGTTGCCTCCGGATGTGTAAAACAACCGGAGCTTCCGCTCCTGCTCCTCTGGCAGGAGCGCGTTCTCGAGGGTGACACCGACGATGTCACCCTGCCAGCTCGGCAGCTCGAAGCCCCAGAGCTGCTCAATGCGCTTGCGGTCGGCGGCGCTGTTCATTTCGCCGCCCGGTAAGGAGAAGGGATCGGCGCCCATCTCGCCGGATCCCTGCACGCCGCTGTGGCCGCGGATGGGCATCAGCCCGCAGTGCTCGCGGCCGAGAAAGCCCCGCAGGAGGGCGAGATTCGCCACCTGCGAGATGTTGTCCGTGCCGAAGCGGTGCTGTGTGAGCCCCATGCTCCACACGAAAACCGCGCTAGCGGCACGGGCTAGTAAGTGCGCGAGCTCGCTCATGCGCTCGCGGGTGAGTCCGGACGACTGCTCCAGCGTCGTCCAGTCCTGCTGCGCCACGTGGGCGCGCAGCTCCTCGATGCCGTTCGTGTGTGCTTGCACGAACGCATGGTCAATGGCGGAGCCGGGCTCGCGCTCCTCCATCTCGAACCACACCTTCATGATGCCGTTCATGAAGGCAATATCTCCCCCGATGTTTACTTGGTATACATCGTCTGCCAGCTTCGTGCCGAATAACGCCGATTCGGCAATGGAAGGGATCCAGTACTGCTCCATCGACGGCTCGTAGTACGGGTTAATGACAATAATCTTCGTCCCTTTGCGCTTGGCCGCATACATATACTTCGTCGAGACCGGTTGATTGTTCGCGGCCACACTGCCCCAGAACACAAGGACGTCCGTGCCGATCCAGTCCTTGTAATTGCAAGTCGAAGCGCCCACGCCTACGGAGCGCTTAAGCGCCGTCTTCGACGGGGAGTGGCAGATGCGCGAGGCATTGTCGATGTTGTTCGTCCCGAGCAACCTCGCCACCTTCGCTGCCACATAATACGACTCGTTCGTAATCCCCCTCGCCGTCAAATAAAACGCCATCTGCTTCGGGTTCAATCCGCGCATCTTCATGGCAATCGTATCCAGCGCCTCATCCCATGTGGCACGTCGGAAACGTCGCTCCCCCTTCCTGCGGATGAGCGGGTATGGTATGCGCCCGAGCTGACGAAGCTCGGTTGAGCTCAAACGGCTCAACTCGTCTATGTCTGCATGCAGCAGCTCCTCGCGAATGGCTGGCATCGTGTTCAACCGCAGCACATTCAGCCGTGTCGTGCAGATATGCGGCCCCGCCAGCGTCTGGTCGTACAGCCCCGACACGCCTAATGCGCAGCCATCGCACACGCCTTGTGTCAGAATCCTCACCGCATAGGGCAGATTGTCTCGATTTTGCCAAGCGATTTTAGCGGTTTCGCGAATATGCTTCGGTTTTACTTTGCCGAGGCCGAACGGTATTTTGCTGACCCAGAGCTTCGGGTCCGGCTTTGACGGCAGTTTGATCGGCCCCGTGTGCTTCGTTTTCCCCAATTGAAACGCCTCCCATGCGTGGTTATATGATTTAAGCGAGCCATTTCTGGCTTAGGTTGTCTTGAATTCCCTTGTCTTGCTTGTCTGTATCATCTTTTTGCATCTATTCCCTCGCCAATCGCACCACTCATCGCCCATCACCACAAATAATTGCGAAAAGGCATCTTTTTACCCGCCAATTCACCTGTTTATGAGAAATACGTGCGAATCTGCAACTATTTCTGCCATTTCTGGCATTTTCAGCTTATTTCTCTCCAAAAGGTTGCCTATTCGCAACCTTGCCTCCCCTACTAGGAATCTAGCGTGAAATTGTTGCACATTTGCATCTTGATCTTCTGTCTAGCTATTCTGTCTAGCTGCTAACTGGCTGAACGCTTTACCTGCTAACTCGCCAATAGACCGCCCTGCCCCTCTGATACGCTAGACCTTTCGCTCTACTCCCCATGCTCCTCAACCCTCTAGAAGCAAAAAACCACCGCAAAACAACCCCAAGCCCCTCTTACGAGAAGAGTCTCGGGTTGTCTCACAGTGGTTAGTCTCCAGCAGGTTCGCTACCAAGTGCCAAGCACCTTACTTATGTATATGTAGATGTACGAGCGGTTAGTTATCCGGTTCTTGTGCCAAATTTCTTCTCTAGATCCTCATCAAAGACGAATACTGACATGCCAACATCCTGCTCAATATCGATATCCACGAAGAGCTGGACGAACTTGGCGCCAAGCAGTGATTCCATCTCTACAGGCGGATGATCCTTGTAGATCTCTTTGACCATTTCTGTGCGTGCCGTGCGGAGCATTTGCCTGCCATCGCCCGTCTTCGCCATAAACTTCTCAACAGGGGAAAGGTTCCCTGCCATTTCACAAATCGCCCAGCTTTTGCAGAAGGTTGTCGTTACACGTTCTGGCCCTTTGCCCATATGCCTCTTGCGATACGCCTTCACCAGGTTACTGAATTCGGCCTCCATGCGATTCATCGGCAAGCCACCTCTATGTTTACGTTTACATGCTTATCCTAGGTTCATCATAGCAAGAAAGCGTATACCTGACAACACCTTATGATTCGTCTTCCCACATCAATTGGGCACTTCCTTTAGGCTACCAACCATGAAAGGGAACTAGTATGCTCTATTTGCAGCTAATTGCTCGAAATGCATATCGAAGGGGAACTACGGTGCCTTATTTGGTCGAAAAACGCCCTATTTGATGAAAATCGACCAAATAGAGTACCACATTTCCCCTTGGCACCACATCTAATCGACTTCAGCGAAATAGCGTATCTACGTTCCCTTTCGACAGCTGCGACTCCTCTATTCCTCATCTTCCCATTTGCGCGAGTAAGCTTTCTTCGTGATCCAAATCGTCAGCCCAATAACAATAACAATGGCTATAACACTTCCAATAACCGCTCCAACCACCTGTAACACTCCCCTTTTATCTGCTCATTCATCCCATTGTATCAAAAGTCATCTAGTCAGACAGTGCTGTCTTCGACAATTCCACGATAGAACGCTGGCGCTCAGGTTGCTCTCACTCATGCCCCTTAGAACAAATCCAACTGCCTCGGCGCAAGCCCCTCGTAGTCTAAGCCCAGCATGCTCATCAACGCTTTCGCATTTCCCGCAGCATGTCCACCTGAGTTGTTGTTGAAAATGATACAAATCTCCCGCGTCTGCTCCTGCAAGCGGAGCAACCTCACCTTCCACTCCAACAATTCCTGCGGATTGTAGTCGTACAAATACCGCACATCGCGCCAGTTGGCCTCGTTCGTCTGCACCCAGCCCCCGCTATTCCGTCCGTGGAAGCGAACCATCGTCATGTCGGGATGCGTGGCCTCCAGGACGATCGGAACGGATCCAATTCCTGCCTGCGGCTCGTCGCAGATGCTGTGCATCCAGCCCTCGCGCTTCATGAAGGCCAGCGTTTTGTCCCGCATGTCCTCCGTGAACCAGCTCTGATGGCGGAACTCCAGCGCGAGTGGCACATCGCCCATTCTCGCCTTCGCCTCCCGAATCACATCCACATTGGCCTTGTTGCAAGCAAACCAAGGCGGATACTGAAACAGCACGGCCTTCAGCTTCCCCGCTTCTTGAACAGGACGGATCGACTGCAAGAAGGCCTCGAACATCTGATCAGCCCCGCCTGCAAAAGGATTTTCTCCCCGCAAATGGCCAGTCATCCCTTGATAAGCCTTAATAATAAATCCAAAATTCGCGGGTGTCTCTTGGACCCATTTTGCATAATTACGTTCAGGCTGTACGGCGTAGAATGAGGTATCTACCTCCACAATCGGGAAATGGGATCCGTACGTCGCCAGCTTCCCTCTGCTCCCGCCCAAGTCGTGGTCACCCCAACCCGCTAGGCCGATGTTGATCATTGTTATCACCCCGTGCAATCACTTGTCTTCATGCAATTCTTTCATCTATCATAACATCCTCCTCCACCATACCAAAAATATTCATTGTTCCCTCTATTAATGGAAGCGTTTACCTAAGTGCTTGCTGCATTTATGTATTGAAATGCAAAAACCAGCAAACACAATCATAAGTGTTTGCTGGTTTCTTTATGAAGCGTCCCATCAAGGTTACGCCTATTTCATGTACAAGTTATCATTCATTTACAGCCAGCCAATGGCCAGGCTGCACTTCAATAAACCGCGACCGATCCAGCCCGTACGGATCCTGGATCGTCGAATCAATGAGTGGCACGAACGCCTTACGAGACTCCACCGCCGGATCAGGAACCGGAATCGCCGCAAGCAGCGACTTGGTATACGCGTGCATTGGATTAGCGTATAGCTCCTCGCTCTCCGCCAGCTCGACGATCTTGCCCTTGTACATCACGGCCACACGGTCACTGATATGCTTGACCATCGAAAGGTCGTGCGCGATAAATAGGTACGTCAGCCCCAGCCTCTGCTGCAGTTCTTCCAGCAGCTTGACGATCTGCGCCTGAATGGAGACGTCCAAGGCCGAGAGCGGCTCGTCACAGACGATAAACTCCGGCTCAACCGCCAGTGTTCGGGCGATCCCGATCCGCTGCCTCTGCCCGCCTGAGAACTCATGCGGGTAGCGCATAGCGTGAGACGGGCTGAGTCCGACCATCTCAAGCAGCTCTTCTATCCTATACTGCCGCTCCGACTTGCTGCTTGTCATCCGATGGAGGTCTAGCGCCTCTCCGATGATGTCGGCAACGCGCATGCGTGGATTCAATGAGGCGTACGGATCCTGGAAGATCATCTGCATATAGCGTCGCATCGTCTTCATCTCTCTGCGAGATAACCGGTTCAGCGAGATCCCCTTGTACAACACTTCTCCGCCTGTCGCTTCGTTTAAACGCAAGATGGTCCGACCCGTGGTGGACTTGCCGCACCCTGATTCTCCTACAACGCCAAGCGTCTCACCCGCGCGGATATCGAAGGTGATATCGTTGACCGCTTTGATGATCTGGCCCTTGCCCAGTTTGAAATGCTGTCTAAGCGATCGCACCTCCAGCAACGGACGGTCATCTGCCGAACGGATGACAGAGGAAACTAGTTTAGGTTTCTTCTTCTCGTCAAGCCTCGGCAATGCGTTCAGTAGACGCACCGTGTAGGGATGTTTCGGTGCAGAGAAAATTTCCTCTGTCGTGCCCGTCTCGACGACCTCGCCATCCTTCATGACCACGACCCGATCGCACATACCGGCTACGACACCTAGATCATGTGTAATCAAAATAATAGAAGTGCCCAGCTTCTGTTGAATGACCTTCATCTGGTTCAGAATTTGTGCCTGAATGGTCACATCAAGGGAAGTGGTCGGCTCATCCGCAATAAGCAGCGACGGTCGGCAAGCAAGCGCGATGGCAATCATCACCCGTTGACGCATACCACCGGAAAACTCATGGGGATACTGATAGTAACGAGCTTCTGGATGGGGGATACCGACTAGTTTCAGCATCTCAATGGCTTCCCGCTGTGCTTCCTCTTTACCAAATCTCCGATGCTTGATCAGACTCTCCTCAATCTGCCGACCTATGCGCATGGTCGGGTTCAGTGAAGACATCGGATCTTGGAAAATCATCCCGATATCGCGACCGCGAATATGCTCCATTTCCAAATCCGACTTATCGGCAAGGTTCTGCCCTTGGAAGAGAACCTCTCCACCCTTCACCATCGAAGGAGGCGACGGCAATAACCGCATGATCGTACGTGCTGTAACACTTTTCCCGCTGCCGGACTCTCCTACGATTCCAAGCGTCTCGCCTTCGCGAACGGAGAAGCTTACGTTACGAACCGCTTCAACTTCTTTATCGCGAGCGTAGAAAGAGACAGACAATTGCTTCACTTCTAAAATTGATGTCATATAATCACCTTTGAGTTGGGATAAACTTGAAAAGAAAGTTTCTATCATTCGTAAATACATGTTAAAATATAAGTTAATTATATCGCAACGATAAAAAAATTATATAATTCAAATAAAATAAACAATTTTTCGACTTTCATTGACATTTTTAGCTACCACTCTTAAAATCTACTATATCGATCGGAATAATGCAATATAAACTGACCGACAAAGGAGCATACGAATTTGACCGGGCACACTGCCGCTATGGATTCCCCTTTAGTTGACCGAATCGGGAACATTTTTCACAAAATGCTGTTGCATCCTACTTACCGCTTTTTGCTGCTGCTGGCTGGAGCTCCCTTGCATCTAATCGTCTACTTTGTTTATCTGTCCAATAAGAAGCAAAGTAAGCACAAGACTGCGCTGGCCAAGTTAGAACAGCAATGGACATCTTCCGGATACCGAGATCGGCTGTTCGAGGAGGCGAAAGAACAACTTGAACGCAAGCACCGATTTTTCAATCAGTCTATTGTACCCGAGAAGCTTGATCGCGAAGCTAACCGGATTACAGCTATCAAATTCAGGGAAGCATTACTAAGTCAGCTTGAGTCCGAGCAGGACGGGAAGTCGCAGGTCACCTACGCCGATACGTTCACACAATTGATCCGGCACCCTGCGTTTCTGGCGATATCCTTTATTCTCGGCATTCTTATGTACGGACTTATGTACATTTATAGCAACGCCTATCTCAAATATATCACGGAGCGGCTCGTGATGACCGTTTTCGTTATTTTCGGCGTTGCCTTTCTCGTCTTTACCATTCTCTATCTGTCGCCGATGAATCCTGCCGCCAACATCATTGGAGAAACCGCTACGGCCGAGCAGATTGCTTCGTTCAACAAGCTATACGGACTGGATCAGCCTTATCTGGTTCAGCTGTGGGAGACGTTCCGAGGTATTCTAACATTCGATCTAGGTAAATCATTCGCAGGCAACGAAGTCGTCACGACCTCAATTGCTGCGAAGTTTCCCGTGACGCTGACGCTTACCGTCATCTCCACGATCGTAGCGGTATTGTTCGCCCTGCCGATCGGGCTGATATCCGCCACTCGGCCAAATTCCTTTTTTGACTATACGTTCATGCTGATTGCTCTGATTGGATTGTCGATACCTAACTTCTGGCAAGGTCTGGTCCTCATCCTGAATTTCTCGATCAAGCTGCATTGGCTGCCTGCTACGTATAATCCGAATAATGCATTGACGATGATCATGCCAATCGTCGTATTAGGAACAGGTCTTACAGCGGCAGTCGCTCGGATGACACGTTCTTCCACATTGGAGGTCATCCACGAGGATTACATTACGACAGCAAGAGCTAAAGGTTTATCCCGCAGACAAGTGCTGTGGAAGCACGCTGTAGGTAATGCGCTGATCCCGATTATTACGGTTATCGGACTACAGTTCGGTGCAATGCTCGGAGGAGCTGCTGTTACGGAGAAAGTTTTCAACATCAACGGGATTGGCAGTTATATCGTGGACAAGCAGTTCATTCCCGATATTCCTAGCATTATGGGCGGTGTCGTCTATACCGCTATCACGATCTCTATCGTCAATGTCGTTATCGACATTCTGTACGCTTTCTTCGATCCACGAATCCGTTCCAAAATGAAACAATACTAGCAGGTGACCAATGTGAGCAAACCGATTCTTACTAAACAGGACATTCATTTCAGACTACACACCTGCTCCGAATATGGACAGGCCAGCTTTGCCGGAGTCGCCTCTTTAATCTTGGCGCTGGTGCTGTTGATCAACAGCTTCGAAGGGGCCCACTTAGCTGTGAATTCAGCCGTGTTCGCTGCCTTTGTCTCTTATTTGGTTTTTGCTTTACTTCAACTGGGAACAATGTCCTTGATCCGCAAAGATCTGCTCCAGCATGGTGAGATACGCCGCGCCACTCGCTGGTTAGGCTACCTGCTGTTACTCAGCTTGCTGACTGCTAATATCTTCGTCGTTACGGCAGCCTTTCAGCTCATCAAGCGCAAGAAGACCGCAGCTTATACACTCTCGGTCTACGCCTTGTTGACCACCGTGTTCGTGTTCGCCGTCTCTGCGTTAAACGTCTTCAAGCCTTACGTATCCAACTTATTCCTACCCGGTATGTCGCTCATTCTTGTCGCGGCTGCCATTCAATTACTTGGTCTGCTTCTGATCTCTCGATATGCAGATAACCAGCTTCTGCCTAAGTGGTTGTGGATCGTCGCGATCCTGCTGCTTGCAACTTCGCTAACAGGCAATGTATTCGCCCTAGCGCTTGGCATCCTGTTGATGTCCAAACTTAAGAACAGAGATGGTTCGTCTGGATCGAAATTGAATGAAGTTGTCGACCGGCTGTCCCGCAGCTCCACTTCTATGCTGGGCTTATGGTTCATCGGCTTCCTGTTGGCCATCTCCTTGTGCAGCTACTTAACGTTCGACTACGGGTTAGCGATCGATAATAATTACAGCGCTATCCTGCAATCGCCAAGCCTTACTTATCCGCTTGGTACGGACAACTTTGGCCGATGCTTGTTCTCTCGCATTGTCTTCGGTGCACGTATCTCGCTCTTCGTCGGTATCCTCTCAACATTGATCCCCGTCATTATCGGCGGCTCACTGGGAGCGATATCCGGATACTACGGACGCAATACGGACAATCTGATCATGCGGGCGCTCGATATCCTGTACGCGATTCCTGGCATTCTACTAGCCATTGCTATCATCGCGGCATTCGGCGCCAACACGGTAAATCTTATTCTCGCGCTAAGCATTGGGGCTATCCCCACCTACGCTCGGACCATGAGAGCCAACGTGATGCTCGTCTCTACGCTTGAGTATGTGCAGGCGGCGCGCGCTTTCGGAGCAGGCGATCTGACCATTCTGCTCAGACATATCGTACCGAACTCCATTGCGCCGATGATTGTTAAGTCTACGCTAACTGTCGGCGGGGCCATCATCTCGACGAGCAGCTTAAGCTACCTCGGACTTGGCGTCGAGCCGCATATCCCTGAGTGGGGGAATATTTTGAAGGTGGGAAGCTCCTACCTTGAAACCCATTCCTATACGGCGATCTATCCCGGCTTAGCTATCATCGCACTAGTACTGTCCTTCAACTTCCTTGGAGACGGACTTCGCGACGCGCTTGATCCTAAGCTGGATTAAGCACTTAAGAAACTTTTTGGAATCTTCATTCTTACTCCATGAATCTCTTCGTTACATATACACAGAAGGATATGGAATGAATGTGCGTTCATACATTTAATTTTACTAGGAGGGTCTCTACAATGATTAAGAAAAGCAAAGTTGTCATCCCCGTCATCCTCGGTGTCTCTATGATGCTAAGCGGATGCAATGTCAAAACCAAAGACGAAGCTTCTGCAACACCATCCGCATCAGCAGGAACAGCAGTCGTCAACACTACACCGGTTGATATCGAACTGTTGGGTATGAGCTCAAACGAAACGGACCTCAACATCGTACGTGACCAGCTCACAAAGAACGGTTTTAACGTCAAGTTGAACATCCAACCGGATTACGGTACGTTCAAAGCTCAACAAGATGCAGGCAACTTCGACGCAGCACTTTCCAGCTGGACAACTGTCACAGGTAACCCAGACTATGCGGTACGTTCCCTGTTCAAAACAGGCGGCGACTACAGCATCATGTCCGATCCAGAGATCGACAAACTAATCGATCAAGCAGCATCCCAAACACCAGAGAAGTACACAGAAACATACAAGCAATTCGAACAAAAATTAGTGCTAGACAAGGCTTACATCGCACCACTTTACAACTCCCTTAAATCACAAGCATTCAATCAAGATGTTCTGAAAAAAGAGTCTGTACGTCTTTCGAAGTCACGTTCCCTTCCTTGGGAAGAGCTGGACTTCAAAGATGCCGCTAAACGCGGGAAGGACCCCATTATTCTGCAATCCACGCTTCCTTCCTTGACATCGCTTGACCCGATCAAAGGTAACGATGGTTCGATCAATATTATCAACACGAACATGTACGTACGTCTACTCAACTTGACGGACGACGATAAGCTAACAGCTGAAGGTTCCCTTTCGCACAACTTCGCGATTGCTGAAGGCAATTCCGACTACTACTTCGTACTTCGTGACGATATCAACTTCGCGCAAATCAAGAACAAGCTAGCTGCTGATTCTGGCGAACGCGTAGGTGCAGAAGATGTTGTCTTCTCGCTAAATCGTGCTAAGAACAAAAACTCAGTGCCAAACCACCGCACATTTACGCTTCATGAACATATTAAAAATGTGGAGCTCGTGACAGACCCTGCCGTACTAGATTCCGTTAAGATCTCTGGCAGCTCCGACACGATTAAAGCTGGCTTAGAAAAAGGTCTTGGCTCCAAAATCTCATCTCTCGTTTCTGATAAAACAAAAGCGAGCAATAAAGAAGGTAAATATCAAGTTGTCAAGTTGACAACGACAGAACCGTTCCCACAAGTATTGAACTATTTGGCGCATCAATCCGCTGGTATTGTTTCCAAGAAGCAAGTCGAAAGCATTAACACTTACGATATAGCCAAATATGACGTAAACAAAGACGTTGCCTACGGTGACCAAGCGACGATTACTGAGGGTGCTAAATACAACAATACGTTGGCAACAAGCGGCCCTTACATTCTTTCTTACAAAAATGATTATGAAGCTGTCTTCTACAAAAACCCAGGTTATATGAAGGGTACGAAATACGAGCCGAAAGTCGACTCCATCAGAATCCGTTTCATCAAAGATGCTGAAGCATCCCTGTCCGCGCTTAGAAGCGGTGAGATTCACTTGTACTACGGCGTGTCCGAAGTGAAGTTCGATGTTGTCAAAGCGGATACTAAGCTTCAACTTCAAACAATGCCTAGTAACGCAGTTTCTTACCTGCTGTTTAACACGAAGAACCGTGAGATTGGTAAGAGTGCTGACTTGAGAAAAGCTGTGCTTCACTCCATCAATCAAGATGAATTCCTTGCTTACTACAAGAACAATAAGTTCAAAGCGATCTCGACATTAAGTCCGCTTGTCAAAACAGGACTTGAAGTCAAAGCAGACTCTGCTAAAGTGAAGGATTTCTTGAGCAAGTATAACGCCAGCAAATCCACAAAATAACGCAACAGCAGAACATGCGAAGAAGACTGCCTCATCGTCGATATGACGGTTGGGCAGTCTCTTTCATACCAAAGTCACACGCACAGATAGGAGCGAACAAAGATGTCAACTCCCGAAACAAACCGAGTTAAACTATCGCAATGGGATGCCCTCACCTTGGAATCGATCAACTCCCAAGGATGGTCTGCAGACGAGCTGCTTCAGCGCGTCCAGAATGGCCAGCTTCCCATCGACGACAGCAAGTTCCAATTCGACTATACGCGCTTAACAGAGCTCGCGAGCAGCGATCCTGATGCGTTTGAGCAAGCTGTACGTAATGGCTATCAGATCAAATACAATACGATTCGCGGCATCGCCGGCTGGATCAGCCTCGTGTTCGGACATGAGCCCGAGTTGATCCTGGAGCCAGGTCAAGAATCAGTCGTGGCAAGCCTAACGGCCGAAGAGCATAGCCGCTTAACGGATGTGCTCTCCTATGGGTGGGTCGTGCGCGGCGAGCAGGCCGATTCTCCTAAAGCGAAATCGACCTACGTCATCGAGCCACTCGTCCGGGGTTAACATTCTCGACATATCCGCCGAGCATGGTTATAACGACAATAAAAGCGCCAAGAGGTCTATCCCTCTTGGCGCTTTTGCTATTTATTCGTCAACCGTCCGTACGTTTCCTTATCACAAATGACGAACAATCTGGCTCCCTGCGGAATCTTCTCATGGAGCCTTTTGTTAATATTCAGATGCTCGCCATCTGAGATGAGTGTGGCACCCTTTTGCAGCAAATCCTGAAAAGCATCATGGAACGTCACCCACTTCGTCTGAGCAGGGATCTCGTAAAGGTCCTCACCACTCGGCGTGCGTGTCAGCAGTTGGGTTAGGATCTTAGAACTGCCCGGGTTGAACGCTGAGCGTACCGCGAGCTGGGAAATGGTTTCACTGCCGAAGATGAACTCATCAATCCGAATATGTTGAAAGTTGGGCAGATTCTGCTTATCACGGATCTCCACAATCGTATACACGTGGTTATAGTTGCGTTCGACGGTCGTGGCGACCAGTAAGGTTTTGCCATCGACGAAGGCCGGATCTCGAATTGTGTTCTGGAACTGCGTCACCTCATCAGCGAAAATGAAGACCGCTCTCGCCTTGGACGTATTCGCCATTTCGAGTGTCGTCACGAGCTGCGGGTTGCCAAGCACATAATGCACACGTTCATGCTGAATGGGCGATTTTTCCAGTGTATCTATGAGTACAATCTCCACAAGGGGGTCTGAATTCAGAATTTCCTTAATCGCATTCTCCGCATGCTGACTCCAATCAATAATGACAAAATGGTTCGACCCCGCAAACTTCAATTTCCCTTCCTCCTTCATGCGCTGGTATACAAACAAGGCGTCCACGACTTTGCTAATTGTAATAGAAATAAGGCCGATACCGAAGATGTAGACGACGATACCTAAGTATTTGCCTGCGACCGTATGGGGATAAAAGTCGCCATAGCCGACAGTCGTAACTGTCGTCATCACCCACCAGAAGCCATTAAATCGGCTCTCGAAGGTGCTCGGTTCGAGCTCATACGCTAACAGGGAGCTGCCCGCAATGAACACAACAGCTAGGCCAAAAACAAAGAGATTATTCCACCTTATCAGACGCAAAAGGAATTTCGAGAAGAAAAGCATGGTGACCTCCTCACAGGCATCCGCCTAACATTTACCAATGCAATCATTGTAGCATATCATCCAAAACGCTTATATATGAAGGAATGAGAAAATACCATGGATACGGAAAAACCCCAGCGCCAAGTTGGTTGGCACCAGGGTTATCTTCATGTACAGGCTGTCTCCAGCTTATTTTGCAGCTTTCTTTGCCCATTTGGCTTGCATAGCACTTTCAATCTCCGCATAAACCTGCTCGGTTGTTTTGCCATCCGTGGAGATACCTAATTTGGCTGCTCGCTTGGTCACAGCTTCGGATACCTTCGCTTGTTTCGCTGCTTTCTTTGCTGCTTTGGCAGCCTTCATAGCTGTGCGAATTTCTTTGGCTGTTTTGCCATCCGTCACGATACCCGCTTCGGTCGCTTTCGCTTGCAGCTTCGTCAAAGCGGCTGCTTTCAGCGCTGCTTTGAGCTCCTTGTTCGTCAGCCCGTCCGCGCTCACGCCGAGCTTAGTCGCCTTCTCCTGCAGCTTCACGGTTACAGCGGCTTTGATTTCTGTTTTGAGCTGCTCAGCTGTCTTGCCATCTGTGGAGATTCCCAATTTCGCTGCCGCAGCATTCAACTTCTCAGTGTGCTTAGCTGTGACTGTTGTTTTCAGCTCAGCCTTGATCTCCTTATTCGTTTTCCCATCCGTCGATATGCCAAAAGCTTGCGCTTTTTCTAGTAACAGTTGCTTCATAGGATGAAATTTCGGTGTCGAAGACGCTGTTGCATCTCCTTGTGCACCTTCGGCGAATGCCGCTAACGGAACGGAACATACAATCGCACCTACCAACACTATTCCTGCTAACTTCTTCAACATGTGGAATCACTCCTCGATTCATTTAATGGTTGTGTACCTTACGAAACCTATCTTAACCCATAGTTATGTCATAAGTTTGTCATGCGAGGACATTGTTCCGATTGGCAAAAAGATTTTGAAAACCGTCCCAGCCCCCAGCTGTGACTCCACACGAATCGAACCGCCATGCGCTTCAATGATGTGTTTGCAAATCGTCAGACCCAGCCCAGCGCCAGCTCGATTGCGGCTTTCGTCCGCTTTGTAGAAACGATCAAACAAATACGGAAGCTTCTCCGGTGCAATGCCCTGCCCATGATCCCAGACTTCGACCCAGCGCTCATGTCTGATCGCCTTGATTCGAATCCCCGCTTGCGAGCCCTCTGGAATGTGGTTAATCGCATTGTCCAACAAATTGATGAACACCTGCCTCAACCGATCGGCGTCAGCCTGTACGGTATATGGGCCTTCCACGTCGGCGCTGAGCTCGATGCCTTTGCCTTTCGCCTTCATCTTCAGCTGTGTCACCACGAGCCCTATCAACTCAGGGAGATCAACGGCTTGCATAGTTAACTTCACTTGCTTCTCCTCAAAAGAGGACAGCTCCAGCAGATCATCCACCAAATGGCTCAATCGGAGTGTCTCCTGGAGGGAGATATCGATGAACTCTTTTGCATCCTCAGGCCCTACTACGCCATCAGTAATTCCCTGCAAGGAGGCCCGAATCGTCGTCAACGGAGTCCGCAGCTCGTGTGAAATTTCAGAGAGGAACCGCTTGCGGCCTTCTTCGACCTTTTGCAGCTTGCCCGCCATTCGGTTCAGGGAACCGGAAAGCGAGGCGATTTCATCTTTGCCACGCACCGGCACCCTGCCGCCAAAATCCCCCAGCGCCAGCGCCTCGGCGGTCTTGCTCATTTGTTGAATCGGCTTCACAAAATGACGCGAAACAAAATACAAAACTGCAATCGCCAGTAAGGCGACAACGAGCGCAGATGCATAAATAGCGCGATTAATCTCATTGATCGTACCTTGAATGTTCACGATAGGCGTGTACAGGAAAATCGCCCCAACCACCCGACTGTCCTGTAGGACAGGACGTCCGACAATGAGCATTTTGACCGTACTGTTCGTGGTAAAATTACTCTTCACTGTCACCGGATTGCCGGCGAGCACCTTCTCCACCCAACCGAACTTCGCGGGGACCTCGCCCACGGTCTGAATTTTATCCAAGGTAGCGCGAGGATGCCGAATCACAGAAACACGCACATTCGACGTGCGCTCTAGGGTATTAATTTGCTTGCGGAAATCCTTCTGAGCCGTCGAATTATCGAACAAATCCTTCGCCAGCTCCTCCACTTGCTCCACCTTTTCCAGAAGCAGCTTCTCGCTCCGTTCATACGTCTTCTGTTTCATCGTGTAGCCGATCGTGCTCGAAATGGCTAGAATCGACACCACCGTTATGGAAATATAGATGAATAATAGCTTGCTATAAAAGGAATTCAGCATGCGCCAGGTCCCTCGAACTTATACCCGACTCCCCATACCGTGCGGATACTCCAGTCCTCTTTCCGCTCCGTGAGTGCCGAAAGCTTCTGTCTTAATCGTTTGATGTACAAATCGACTACACGATCCTCACCATCGAAATCCCACCCCCAGATCTTGGCGATCAGATCCTCACGGGTAAATACTTGATTCGGATTACGTACGAAAAACAGCAGCAGTTCGTACTCCTTCTTCGGTAGAGACACCGCTTGCCCTTCGACCATCACCTCATGCCCCACGCTATCCACGCGCAGACTGCCGATCTCATAGATATGCGCCGCTGGCATGACTTGCGTGCGCAGCACCGTTCGGCGAAGAATCGACGTTACCCGTGCGACCAGCTCATTCGGGTCAAACGGCTTCACCAGATAGTCGTCGGCTCCCATCCGCAGGCCCTCGACGCGCTCATCCACGTGGCCCCGCGCTGTTAGCATCAGAATCGGCACATCGCTCTGGGCGCGGATATTCTGACAGACAGACCAACCGTCGCGCTTCGGCAGCATAATATCCAGCACGATGAAATCCGGCTGCAGCTCCTTAAACCTCGTAAGCGCTTGCTCACCGTCGTTCGCGGTCGCCACTTCGAAGCCGTTCTTTTCCAGGTACAGCTTCGTGATTTTACATATATTCAGATCATCATCTACGACTAATACCGTTGTCACGCGAGGTCACGCTCCCTAATTGAACCATTATCCTTTTATTTTACTGAATAATTGTGAAGAAATTATTTATAAAACACATTTTTATAGAAAAAGAGAAAATACGCTCCCTAATATACGCATTTTAGTTGCTATAGCGGATTTGCATGCCTTTATAGCTTGTTTTATGCTTGAATTGATCTTTTGACCTTGCATGTACGAATATGGATTTGTCATTTTCCCAATAGGCAATAAACTCATCATTAGAAATGAATATATTTCCACTACGGTTCTTTAAATCAGAATTAGCTTTAATCAGTGAAAGATGATAGCTATAGTCTGTCGTAGCTCCACAGTCTCTTCTAAACACAACTAGTTTGTAATTACCATCGGGCTGATTATGTTCAGAGATAATCTCATTTCCGCACATTCCTGAAAACAAGTTAGTCGCCAAAAAAAACAACATAGCTAAGCCTACACTCATGGTTAAACCTGTTGCGAAAACAATAATTGCTATTACTTTAGCTGCAACTCTGATACGACTCCTTTTGTCGGGTTCTTCCGCTGACCAATCCGTTGGTTGATCCATTCGAATCTCCTTTTATCGTGAATTCCAATTCATTTTTCCATTCCTAAACTATTCGCGAAGGACTGACGCTGTCCTGCTATGCGCGAATAGCGAGAAAATGCAAATAGGCATCCTTTTACCCGCAAATTTCTTAGGTAGAAGTACATGCTTGCGAAAATGCATCTTTTCCCCATGAATGAACCCATTCCGGGTGATTTCCCTCCAAATAACTGCATATTTGCATCTTTCCTGCCTATTTCGAACAAAAGGCCCAACAAAGCCTGCACATTTGCACTTTTGCAGGTTTTGTGGAGCTGGAAGCATGGAGCCCGCCCCTTATTGCGGGGCCTGAAATATGAAAACCCCCTAGCATCCGCTAGGGGGTCTTGGTTTATATTCGTTCGTTACACGACGAACGAGCTTTTCAACGATACGATCAAGTTGAACACCAGATGATCAGGTGTTGTGTACTTCGGATCCACGTTGAAGTAGCCGTGGCGGAAGAACTGGAACTTATCATGCGGGTTCGCGCTCTTCATGTTGTCTTCGACGAAGCCTTGTACGATTTGCAAGGAGTTCGGGTTCAAGTTCTCGAGGAACGATGCGCCTTCTTCGCCTTCCTCATCGTCCAAGATCAAAGGCTCATACAAGCGGAATTCCGCTGGTACCGCACTTTTCGCATCCACCCAGTGGATGGTGCCTTTGACTTTACGGCCAGTGAAGCCGCTGCCGCTTTTCGTCTCAACATCATAGGTGCAATGCAACTCAACAACGTTGCCATCGGCGTCCTTGATGAAGTCGTTGCACTTGATGAAGTAGGCGTTTTTCAAGCGCACTTCGTTGCCAGGGAAAAGACGGAAATACTTCGCCGGCGGATTTTCCATGAAATCGTCTTGCTCGATATAGATCTCGCGGGAGAACGGAATCATGCGATTGCCCATTTCCGGGTTCTCGGAATTATTCTCCGCTTCCAACATCTCGACTTGATCCTCTGGATAGTTGGTGATGACGACTTTCAGCGGATTTAGCACGCCCATCGTGCGCATCGCCTTCAGCTTCAAATCCTCGCGGATGAAGTGATCCAGCATTTTCGCATCGACAACGCTATAGCTGCGGGCCACGCCGATTTCGCGCGCGAAATTGCGAATGGATTCCGCTGTGTAGCCTCTGCGACGAAGTCCAGAGATGGTCGGCATCCGCGGATCGTCCCAACCGTCAACAGCTTTCTCGTCAACGAGTTGTTTCAGCTTTCTTTTGCTCATCACCGTATTCGTTAAGTTCAAGCGTGCAAATTCATACTGTCTCGGCACATTCGGCATTTCACACTCACGAATAACCCAGTCATAGAACGGACGTTGATCTTCAAATTCCAATGTACAAATCGAGTGCGTCACGCCCTCAATCGCATCTTCCAACGGGTGCGCGTAAGCATACATCGGATAGATGCACCAAGCGTCTCCTGTGTTATGGTGATGCGCATGTACAACGCGGTAAATAACCGGATCACGGAAGTTGATATTCGGTGAGGACATATCGATTTTGGCGCGAAGCACGCGCTCGCCATCCTTGAACTCGCCAGCACGCATACGCTCAAACAGCGCAAGATTCTCTTCTACTGTACGATCACGGTGAGGACTGTTCGTTCCTGGTTGTGTCAGTGTTCCACGCGTTTCACGGATTTCATCCGCTGTTTGGTCGTCCACGAAAGCCAAGCCTTTGCGAATCAACACAAGCGCACGTTGGTACATCTCCTCGAAATAATCCGATGCAAAAAACAAGCCGTCCCATTCAAAGCCAAGCCATGCGACATCCGCTTTAATGGATTCCACGTATTCGGTATCTTCCTTAACGGGATTCGTATCGTCAAATCGCAGGTTCGTTCTTCCTTTGAATTCATCTGCAAGCTCGAAATTAAGACAAATTGACTTCGCATGTCCTATATGAAGGTAACCGTTCGGTTCCGGGGGAAAACGGGTCACGATCTGACTAACTTTGCCTGATTTCAAATCTTCGTTTACAATGTTCTTAATGAAATTAGAGGGTGTACCTGCAGTTGCTACTGTACTCTTCGTTTCCATATGTGCCCAGCCTTTCTCCCACGGGTTAAAGTTTTATTTTCTATCATACACTAAATGGTACTCAAATATAAAGGAGCCAATGAGATGGAATCATTCGAGCATTACTTAGATCAATATGCAGAGCTGGCCATACGCGTCGGATTAAATGTACAAAAGGATCAAACCGTCGTCATCTCAACACCGATAGCGTGTGCGGATTTCGTACGCAAGCTGGCGCAGAAGGCCTATGACGCTGGTGCCAAGGATGTTGTCGTAGACTGGGATGACGACGTAGTGAAGGCGCTTCGACTGAAGCATGCACCCGAAGATACACTTCGGACCTACCCCGCATGGCGCGCCAACGGGATGGAAGAGATGGCTAAAGAAGGTGCAGCGTTCTTGTCTATTTATGCGCCTAACTCGGACTTACTCAAAGATATTGATCCAGCTCGCGTCGCGATGTCCAGCAAAGCAGCAGCTACAGCCCGAGCAGGCTACCTGAACTATACACGCAGTAACAAAGTCAACTGGCTTATGGTTTCCTACCCAACACCTGAATGGTCAGCGAAGGTATTCCCGCATTTAGGCGAGGCTGAGCGAATTCAGAAGCTGTGGGAGCAAATTTTCAAGCTGACGCGTGCTGATTTAGCTGATCCTGTGACGGCATGGAAAGAACATATCGGCACCTTGACCGCGAAGCAAAACCTGCTTAACAACAAGAAGTTCAAGCAGCTGCATTTCCAAGCACCAGGCACAGACCTGTACATAGAGCTAGCACCGAAGCATCAATGGGTTGCCGCAGGCAGCGAATCCGAGAAGGGCATTTTCTTCGTACCGAACATCCCGACCGAAGAAGTGTTCACAATGCCAGCTCGTAACGGAACAAATGGGACGGTTCGCAGCACCCTGCCGCTAAGCTACCAAGGCTCGTTAATCGATGGCTTCTCCGTAACCTTCAAAGATGGCCGCGTCGTCGAAGCGACTGCTGAAGTGGGTCAAGAAGTGCTCAACAACATGCTGAATATGGATGAAGGCTCTCGTTATTTGGGCGAAGTTGCCCTCGTACCTTACGACTCGCCGATTTCACAGTCAGGCCTAATCTACTACAACACACTTTTTGACGAAAATGCTTCCTGTCACGTCGCGCTCGGCAACTCCTATCCGTTCACCATTGAGGGTGGGACTGCAATGAGCGCCGAAGAACTGGCTGAAAACGGTTATAACAAGAGCTTAATCCATGTGGATTTCATGATTGGATCCAAGGATATGGCGATTGACGGAATTCAAGCAGACGGTACACGCGAGCCACTATTCCGTAATGGAAACTGGGCATAAGGCTCGACCGGAAGCCTCTATATAACGTAAGAAGACCGCTCATACCTTGGAGTATCTCCAGGTTTGAGCGGTCTTCTGTGTGTCTAATCCTCGTCCTCTGGACCCGGTGCACTCATCATGCTGGTCTGCAATGTTTGAACGACGGCCGCCTTCTTCAGCTGCCACTTGCCCTTGTGCCATTTCCACATCGAAGTGACATAGCCTAACGTATCCGCATTGGCGATACCAGTGATACGCTGAACACCCTTCAACTCACAAGAGCCGTCTTTTTTCACATCGACAGGCTTCAACAAGCTGTATGCATCCACATTGACGATGATCGGCTTCACAATCTTCCCTTGATTGTAGATGCCAAATTGCTCGTAAGCCTCCTTGCGATCCGCAATATCTAGTGTGAAGGATTTACCGGTTTCCTCGATTTTCATCTTCACCTTATAGTTATTCTTAAAGGTCGCTTTGACATGCAGCGGTTCTGGCATCGGGATTGCAGTGGGTACGTTATTTTTGAGCGAATAAATATAATTCGAAGTGAACCCGCCACTGCCCCCGGTATCGGAAGTTACATAGATCTGAGGCAGCTTGTCGTGGATAAAGTCACAAAAATCCATCTTCGGGTTATATCCGCCTTCCAGCGGAATGACTACCTGTGCCTGACCCTGTCCAACGACGGAGATAAACAGCTTGTCATAATAAGGACTGTTCATATCCGATTGGAGTCCGACCAGAGAGACGATGTCGAATTTGCCATCGCCCGTGACGTCGATCTCACGTGTTTGGATGAGCTGGCCTTGTCCACCTTGAGGCGGCGTTAGTTGTGGCGAGGGGGGAGGCACCGTCTGAGTGAAGGCCTCTGCCGATCCGCCGAAGGCCAAGCCGCCGCTCAGAATAACACCGATAGCTGCGGTGTGCAGCGCTATTGTAAACCTTTTTCTAAAACGAGACATTCTTCGCACTTCCCATCATGGAATTGAATTCAGTATATTATTTCAAATGTTTCCATGAGGTATGCGGAAAACAACTACAAAACTGGCGGTCTGCGATACAATGTTGCCTGCTCAAGGGCATATGCAAGCTTAATCAGCGTCGGTTCACTGAATGCTCCGGCCGCAAACATAACACCCATAGGGCCTTTGCGCGTGTAACCGGCGGGTACAATCAGCAGCGGATAGCCTGCTCTGGCGGCAATATCCTCGCCTTCATCTTTTGGAAAGAACAACGCATCGAGTTGATACGTCTGGAGGGCATGGTCAATCCCTTGCGCGCGTGTGAGCTCTCTATATCGATGGAGACTCCTCAAATAAGCTTCCTCAGTCAGCGTTCCATGCGTATCCTCTGAGCTAATCAGCGTATCCTGCCCGTAAACTAGCGCCTTCTCCGCATGAGCTTCATTAAAGGCGATGACCTCCTGCAGCGAGTGTACGTGATGTGGAGCTAGCTTTTCGAGATAGGCGTCCAGGTCTCTTTTAAACTCGTACAGCAGCACATCATAGTTCCACTCGGCATCTTGGCAAGGAAGCACCACATCATCAATGACAACCGCGCCCTCGTCGCGTAAAACTTGAATAGCCCGCTCGGCGATCTGCCGTTCTTCCTCATCCAACTGCTGATAATACCAGCGTGGAATCCCTATTCGGGCTTGCTGAAGCCCTTTTCTTTCCAGAAATACCGTGTAATCCCGATGACCCTGACCGTCACTCGCTAAGCTATGTGCATCCGAAGCATCTACACCTGTCATCACGCCGAGCAGAACAGCTGCATCGCTCACAGTTCGAGTCATTGGACCTGGCGTGTCCTGACTGCTAGAAAGCGGAATAATGCCTGAACGACTTAATAAACCCACGGTTGGCTTCAAGCCGACTAGACTGTTATGACCTGCCGGATTGACGATCGATCCTGACGTCTCAGTGCCGATGGCACCTGCTGCAAAGCCCGCCGCAATCGCCGCACCTGACCCCGAGCTAGAGCCGCCTACCTCAAATACGCCCGGTCCGTAAGGGTTCACTACCTGCCCACCTCTTGAGCTATAACCTGAAGGCATCGCAACAGCCATGAAATTCGCCCATTCCGTCATATTCACCTTGCCGAGCAGCACAGCACCTGCCTCACGCAGCTTGGCTGCGATATAGGCATCTTCTGTCGCCACATGCTCCGCCAAACTCAACGACCCTGCACTGGTATGCATGCGGTCAGCGGTCTGAATATTATCTTTGAGCAAAATAGGAATCCCATGCAGTGGGCCACGACTCCTACCTTCTCGACGTTCCCGATCCAAAGCTTCCGCCATCTCTAGCGCATCTGGATTTAGCTCCAATACAGCATTAATTTTGGCATTATAAGCTTCGATACGCCCTGTATAGTAGGCAACCAATGCTACCGAGCTGGTTTCCTGTCGCTCCATCGCAAGCTGAAGTGTTTGAATATCTGCGTTTGCCATAAATTCGTCCGATATAAGCATCATCTTTCACCGCCACCCTTCCACTATTCATGCTACACTTATTCCCTAGGCTTTGTGTTATACCTTCTACAACACTACCAGAATCAATGAGGTGCTTTTTTTGAAAATAGATCGTCTACTCGCCATCACTATGCTGCTGCTCAATCGTCGACGCATTAGTGCCAAGGAGCTTTCTGAACGATTTGAAGTGTCCTTGCGCACCATCTATCGGGATGTGGAAGCCATTAACCAAGCTGGTATTCCCGTCGTTTCCTATGCGGGGCTGAGTGGTGGTTATGAAATCATGGACCAATATCGGCTCGACCGCCAGTTTCTATCCCTGGAAGAACTGCAATCGATCATCATCGGTCTCAAAGGGATTCGCGCTTCCGTCGGCGACCAAGAGATCAGCAATTTGCTAGATAAGGTCGGCGCATTAGTGGCCAAATCCGAGCAGCCCGCTGCAGCTCAATTAGGCAACCAACTCATCCTCGACATCAATCCATGGCAGAATGGGCATCAAAATCTAGAGCAGCTAACAGCCCTCCGCACCGCAATTAAGGAGACAAGGCTCGTCACCTTTTCCTATATCTCATCGCAAAGTGAACCTTCCGTGCGAACCGTCGAGCCCATGGGCATCGTGGTCAAAGGCTTCGGCTGGTATTTGTACGGATACTGCTTGCTGCGGGAGGATTTTCGAGTGTTTCGATTATCCCGTATGCATGGAGTCGACGTGCTCCCCCAAACGTTCGAACGCAAGCAAGAAACGCTGGAACAGCTGGATTATGGCTGGGGCAAAAGAGACCCCTCCACCCTCATTACGCTCGTGCTCCATGCGCAGCCGAATATCAGGGCGAAGATCGAAGACTACTTCCGCCCTGAGCAAGTGACCATCCAGACCGATGGAACGCTGATGGTAAGAGCTATACAGCCCGATGAGCCTTGGCTGCACGGCATGCTGCTCGGCTATGGTCCCAGCCTGCGTATTCTAGAGCCTGCGCATATCGCAGACGCAGTCAAAGAGATGGCCGAAAAAATAGTTGCGCTCTATTCGACTCACTGACATTCTGTTGTCAGGGATGTTTGTCTATAATGTGGATATGAGAAAACCTCTATCGAGGCCATTCATGGATGAGCGACCGCGTTTAATGGTAGGTTTTATCGCCAATAAGAAAACAGGTTTTCGTGAAACGAAAACTTATACTTTCTTATGTGGTAACAAATTTGAGGAGGATCACCCTAATGTTTAAAACGATTGCGGATTTTGTAACTGAATACACACAAGAAGCCAAAGCAACCCAGCGTGTACTGGATGCTCTGACCGATGCTTCCCTTTCCCAACGCATCACGCCTGAATTCCGCCCCCTAGGGCAAATCGCTTGGCACATCGCCACAACGATCCACGAAATGCTGTCTCGCACTGGACTGACATTCACCGCACCTGAAGGAGAAGAGCATGCCCCTGCTTCTGCCCAAACCATCGCTGACACCTACCGCTCCTCCGCTGCCGCAGCCATCGAAGCGATTCAGTCGCAATGGACAGAGGCGAAGTTGACCGAAACCAGCGATATGTATGGCGATCAGTGGCCTAATGGGCTCACGCTGCGCATCCTCATCTCGCATGAAATCCACCACCGCGGAGAAATGTTCGTATTGATGCGCCAAGCTGGGCTGCGCGTTCCGGACATTTATGGTCCGACGAAGGAATGCTGGGTTGAAATGGGTATGCAGCCATTAGTGTAAAAAGCAGGATCTTTATCAAAATAGCGTCCTCTCGTTCCGTTACGTTTGTTTTAGGCATCAAACAGAAAGAGTCGTCTCCACAGGTCCTCTGAACTCTAGAACTTGTGGGACAACTCTTTTTTATTTGTTAGACGTTTTATCCCCTACGAGCCTATCCACCGAACCATCCTTATACCCCACGATCACCTGACTCGCCATCCCCACAAAAAGCCCATTCTCCACAACACCCGGAATCCCATTCATCTCATGGTGAAGTACAGCAGGATTCGGAATGTTCCCGAAGTGGCAGTCCAAAATATAGTTCCCGTTGTCCGTCACATAGGGCTGATGGTCGGCAACTCTAACTTTGGGCTCGCAGCCTAGGGCACGGAGCTTCCGCATCGTCAACTCATAACCAAACTTCACAACTTCAACAGGGAGTGGAAAGGTCCCCAGCTGAGCAACGACTTTACTTTCATCTACCACGATGATCAGTTTCTTGCTCGAAAAGGCAACGATTTTCTCTCGCAACAGCGCACCTCCACCGCCTTTGATTAAGTGCCATGCAGGGCTAACTTCGTCTGCCCCATCTATCGTTACATCAATTTCTGTAATATCTGCAAAAGGAATCAGCGGGATACCCAACTCTTTAGCTAGGTTCTCGGACGCTACCGAGGTGGCAACTGCTTGAATCTGCAGGCCGTTACGTACCCGAACACCGAGTCCTTGAATTGCCCAATAGGCTGTCGAGCCCGTCCCCAATCCAACGATCATCCCCTCTTGGATCTCTTCGATTGCTAATTCTGCTGCTGCTTTTTTGGCTTCCACCCGTGCACACTCCTAACTTCCACTGATCGGAATACTATCTAACTATTTTAACACAAAAAGGAAATTTCAACGGAATGCCGTTCGTGCAGTATTGTATGCGGGGATTCGTCTCATCCGTTATACTGGAAGAAAAAGGAGGCGAACCTCGATGCAAAATCAAACAGCTCTCGTCACTGGCGCCAATTCCGGTATGGGCCTTGCCACCACAGTGGCACTGGCCAAACAAGGCGCCAAGGTTATCATGCTCTGCCGTAGCCGCGAGCGCGGCGAGCAGGCGCTCGTGGAAGCGCGCCGACAGAGCGGCTCCGCGCACATCGAGCTGATGCTGTGCGACCTCGCTTCGCTGGCGAGCATTCGGACATTTGCTGCGGCGTTTCTGGCCAAGCACGACGTGCTGGATGTGCTCGTGAACAACGCGGGCGTCGTCACCGTGAAGCGGCAAATCACAGCAGATGGCTTCGAGGCCATGATGGGTGTCAACCATCTCGGCCACTTCCTGCTGACCCAGCTTCTGCTGGACGCCATTATCCGCGCTCCGCAGGGGCGGATCGTCAATGTCTCCTCCGGCGCCCACAAAATCGGGCGCATCGATTGGACCAACCCTCACCTGCAGCGAGGGTTCCGGGTCTGGAACGGATACGCCCAGTCGAAGCTGGCGAATATCCTGTTCACCCGCGAGCTCGCGAAGCGGCTCGCCGGCACTTCAGCCACGGCCAACTCGCTCCATCCAGGAGCCGTGGCCACGAACATCGGTGTCGATCGCGACACCGGGTTTGGGAAGGCCGTGCATGCGATGATGCGGCCGTTTTTCTTGACGGCAGCGCAGGGTGCGGATACGGCGGTGTTTTTGGCCACGAGCCCGGACGTGCGGAGGGTCAGCGGCGAGTACTACTACAGGCGGCAGATTGCGCCTGTTTCGGCCCGAGCGAAAGACGACGCGCTAGCACGTCAGCTCTGGACTTGGAGCGAAGAGCAGGTCGGACTCACCGCTAAGTAACGGACGTCATGCACGCACGACCTCGCCAAATCGACGGATAGCTCATCCAATATAAGGGTACGTTATAGGGAGCATTTACCTTATTTGCGGAGTGTGACGACCCTTGGACTTCTTCCGTAGTCAAGAATCGCTAACTACCATGCAGTGGATTCTGCGAGCCATCGTAGGCTACTTTTTCTTGCTTATCACCGCCAAAGCATTGGGCCAACGCTCCATCTCACAGCTGCGCTTTCTTGATTTCGTCATCGCACTTATCCTAGGCAACATTATGGCTCACCCGCTCTCCGACGAGCACTTGGCCCTCAAAGGCTCCATGATCACTACCCTTGTGCTCGTTGTGCTGTATCTCTCTACCTCTTGGCTGAGTCTAAAATGGAACTTCCTCAAGCATCTCTTTGAACCGGCACCATTGACGCTTATTAAACACGGGCTGCTCCGTATGAACGGCCTGCGCAAAGCCAAAATCTCCGTCGATCACCTTTTCTCCGAGCTGCGCAAGCAACAAATTGAGGATATCCAGAAGGTTGCGCTTGCACTGTGGGAGCCTGGCGGGATGGTCTCGGTCTTCCTGGAGCCGCAGCATCAGTCAGTGACTGCTCAAGACATGGCTATCCCCAGCGATCCCTTCTCCCTCGTGAAGCCGATTATCATACAAGGTGCCTACGATAAAAAGCTGCTCGCGCAGCAAGGCAAGGATCTCGCATGGCTGGAGTCTCAGCTTCATGCTGCAAAGGTTGAGCTCGAGCACGTTGTACTCGCAACCATGGATGATCAAAATCAGTTCCGCGTGTACACGGGACTAGACACAGCTCAAGACGAACAGGCGCTGTAGTAAGCGTTGGTTCGTCTTTTTTGCGGCTTTTTGGTTGTTCTGTTTCACGCTGCAGATCAAGGTCATTGGACAAATACCGTGCATTTCTTCGTCGAAATGGACCAAAATCCCTCATTTCGTGCCCTCCCCCCTTCCATTAGACAATCATATTATGTTATTATGTAATTACGTAATTAAATAATTTATATGAGGTGATCCTTTTGACAACAACACGAGATTATGGCGCCGAGCTAGATACTTTGCAGGCACAAATGAACCAACTGGGACAGCTGGTTCAGCAATTACTGAAACGGGATGCGCAGGAGCACTCCCCTATTTTCACGCATACGAAAGAGAACCCCGCTTCCGCTGAGTTAGGCCGATTATTTTATGCCGGGCAGTATCGGGGAGAGAAGGCAAGCTACCGCTGGGAGCCGCAGGACAAAGTCGTCAGTCAGCTGCTTCAACTTGATGGAGATAAATCGGCTAAAGTGCTGGGGGCGCTTGCGCATAAGCAGCGTTTGGATATTTTGCGACTAGTGTTACAGGAGCCGCTTACGGGGCCAGAGCTTGTGGAACGCTTGAATATGGGAACGACAGGGCAGCTTTATCATCATATGAAAGCCTTGGTCGGTGCGGATCTGCTCGTGCAAGAAGAGCGAGGCGGAACGTATGCGATCCCCGGCCATCGTGTGCTTCCTCTATTATTACTGCTGGCAGCCGCATCGGATCTGATGGACACAACAGATTACATCGCCATGACGGAGGCACGGACGAATGCGCCAGCCTACCTGGGCGGCGCCGATGATGCCTACAACCCGCATCTGCTGCTCTGGGCTGTCGTGGAGAACTCCCTTTTAGAGCACCAGCATGGCACGTGCACGGAGGTTAATCTCATTTTGCATGAGGATGGCAGTATAACGGTCTCAGATAACGGACGGGGCATCCCCGTTCATGCCTTGCCTGGTGCAGAATTGCCTCGAGTTCAGTCTATTCTCACGGATATGAGTCACCTTCGCGGGAGTGCCCAGTTCTTCGCCCCTGGCAGTAAAAAGGGCATCAGCATGCCGGTTGTCAACGCACTTTCTCTCAATCTTTCCGTTACGATCAAGCGGGATGGGTGCGTTTATCAGCAGTACTATAAGCACGGCATCCCTCAGAGTGAGGTCCAAACGGTGGGAGTGACGAAGGAGACGGGAACGAGTGTTACGTTTTTGCCGGATCGAGCTATTTTCAGTCAGTCGTTTGACCTTTCCACAATCCAACAACAAGCAACCGAGTTTGCAGCCTCCTATCCCGACTTAACACTTAACGTGTTGAGCGATTCCAAGTAATTTTGCCTAACTAGTAAAAAATGACCCTGCCCCAGCGAAGACAGCGGCGCCCCACGAGTTGGGAACCGTTATCCATCGCTGAGAGGCGGGGTCATCGCGTATAATCACATAAACCGCTTCTCTACTTTTTTGCTAATCACCAATGAAATACCAATGAATAAGGCCACATAAATAAGCTCGTACGGGTTATTCAAGAAACGTTTCAAATCATGCCCTATGACGCTAACGGTCATCACCATCACGGCCTTCCCCGCAGCAACCGCCACTAGGAATGAGCGAAAACGCATCCGCACCAGTCCCGCCGCCATATTAATCACCACGAAGGGTCCCAATGGGAATAAGCTAAGGATAAAAACATAATTAAAAGCTTGGCGCCGCGCCCAGTTGAGGCTTTTTTGGACTTTCGGTTTCTGCGACCAGCGCACGAGGTAGGGGTGTTCGGCCACTTTTTTGACAATCGCAAACGTCACTAAGCAACCGCACACGATACCGATCCAGGAGTAGAGAAAGCCGAGCCAGAGCCCATAAACAGCCGCGTTCACACTAATGATCACCAATGTTGGGAGCGGTGGAATAAATGATTTCATAAAAGGAAGCAGCAACCCTGGCAACGGCCCGAGTGACCGGTATTTGTCCAGAAGCAGCATCAGATTCTCTTCCGTTAAATAAGATAAGAGCTCTTTGATATCCATATGCGTGTGAAAAGCCTACTGAATTCAGCCTTTCTCTCCTCTCGTTCATATGGCACGATTATAGCACGACGGCCTGCGCCTGCGCACGGTAAAGAGGCTGACACCGGATGCATCCAGTATCAGCTTGGCTTTTGAACCTATTACAACTTATGCGAACTCATTTGAACTTATCGGGGAACTGCTTGATAATCCCATCCGACAACATATCGGCATACATCATCATATGATCCTCACCCTTATCGAAGGCAAGAATATCGGCTTTCCAATCCTTTTTCAGTCTCGCAGTGACTTGATCTGTCACAAACTGCAAGTGCGCATAGAGCATGTCCCGCTGTTCTTTCTCAGACCAATTCGGGTTCGCTGCGCTTAGAAACTTGGCGATATCATCCGCATTTCGGTACCACTCTTTGTTAAATTTGGCTAGTTCGGCTTGATTGCCAGCTTTTGCCGCGTCTATTACGCCACCAGCTAATTGGATGTGCTCCCTCAACAGTTCAGCCAACTTATTCCCAGCCGCATCTCCATAAACCGGCTTCACCGCATCACCGATGTCCTGCTGATTCTTCAGCAGCCTAGCCAAAACATCCTTCTGATCCTCCAGCCCTGCAATTGCGCTGATGATGTAGCTTCTCGTCCAGCCCACATGATCAACCCAAAGTCTCCTCATGTCTTGCTTGAGCTTCACTTTCGCAGCGTTCATGCACAGCGCAGAACCAGGTTCCTTTCCAGCGGCATGTACGCCAAACGGCATAAAAGTGAAGGAGAGAACCATGGTTAACAGTAGCATGGATATTACGATTTTTCGCTTCAAAATGTATCTTCTCCTCTGTCTGCAATTCTCGAACATGGTTTATTTTGAGCAAAATTCACAATTTTATGCCCCAGCCTTCTCCTGTACGCAAAAGACCCACAGCAATCTGCTGCGGGTCTTTTGCCTTCTATTGTCTCCGCTCGAAGGCGAGACGCACAGCCAACCCCGTCAATACGCTTCCCATCAGCCACCGCTGGATCTGCAGCCATTTGGGACGCGTGCCAAACCA
Organism: Paenibacillus sp. J31R30; assembly: GCF_059692115.1. Taxonomy (NCBI): domain Bacteria; kingdom Bacillati; phylum Bacillota; class Bacilli; order Caryophanales; family Paenibacillaceae; genus Paenibacillus; species Paenibacillus sp. J31R30. Next base: position 198,205 of record NZ_JCAUAV010000005.1, read on the forward strand.
TGAGGCGATGTGGCTTGCGGTTAACACGATCAAGAGATTCACAGTAAAGCTCACCGTGATTTGTGTGAGTCCGAGCGTTGCGCTCTGCAACAATAAGGAACCCCGTGCAGGGTCCTCAAACTGAGGTAAGAGCGATACATACAGGACCGCCGCTTTGGGATTCAGCAGATTGGTCATGAACCCCATAAGAAATAGCTTCTTAGGCGGGTCCAAAGGTAGTTCCCGAGCAGTCAGAACGGATCTGGCCCCAGGCTTCACAGCCTGCCAAGCCAGCCAGAGTAAATAAGCAGCACCCGCTAGCTTTACAGCGTCGAATACATACGGAGCCGCCAAAAACAGCGCCGAAAGCCCTAACATCGTGGTCACGATGTAAACTAGAAATGCTAGCATAATGCCCAGCAGTGATATAACCCCAGCCATCCTCCCCTGCGTGACCGAGCGTGAGATTAAGTAGATCATGTTAGGTCCTGGCGTGCACACCATGCCTAGCGAGACTAAGGCGAAAGCTAGCAGCGTCGTAAATGTCATCTCGTGATGGCCCCCTTCGGTGTGTTATAGGTTCAGTAGGTGTAAAAGCAGACTTTTTTGAACATGCATCCGATTCTCCGCTTGCTGATAAATGATAGCATTCTCCGATTCAATGATATCTTCTGCGATTTCAAAGCCTGGATGAATGGGCATATCATGCATGATATAAGGGGAGTACTTCCCAAGGCTCCGCTTATTGATCTGAAAAGACATCATAATGTCAATTCGTCTAGCTTTCTCTTCCTGATACTGTACATCGGAGAAAAATTCCATGTCAACCCACGTATCTGTGTAGATGAAATCGGCCTTTTTCATCGCTGCAGACAACACCTCAACTTCCTCAATGTATCCACTTTGATAGGCTCGCTGCATCAGTTCTTCGTCCCATGAAGCTTCATTGACGATCGGGGTGACTAGCAACAGTTTGAGTCCCAAGATCATACAACCTGCAACTAAGGAATTTACCACGTTATTATGAATGCCAACATAAGCTACGGTTACGCCTTCAAACGTACCTTTGACTTCATAAATCGTCATTAAATCCGCAAGCGCTTGGCACGGGTGGTACTTGTCACAGCATCCATTAATCACTGGCACCCCGGAGTATGCAGCTAGTTCAAGTAAATCGGAGTGTTTTTTGAGCCTAGCCATGATCACATCGCAGTTCCTTGATGCATAACGGGCTTCGTACCTAATTGGAGAAATACTAAAATTACTAGCATCCCAGTCCATATTCACCGCATAACCGCCCATTTGATGAATACCTGAATGAAAGGAAAGCGCCGTTCGGGTCGATGATTTTTGAAAAAGCATGAGCAGTCCTTTGCGCTCGCAGTGGTGGTAGTAAGCCTCGGGATTGTTTTTGATCTCTATGCCTTTGAGAATGATGGAGAACAAGGTCTCTTTATCGAGTTCTTGCAAGGACAGAATGTGTTGCAACTTCGTCACCGCTTTCGCATAATTATTCACTATATTGTATTTTTATACATTTTAGTCCGAGTAGAGTTAGGTGTCAATGGTTAAAATGGTGTCTCTCGTTTACACAGCAAAAATGCAGGAGTTTGGCAGCGCTTCACGAAATTCAACATGTGAACTGTCAAACATTCTAGGGTAACAGGGAGAGGACGTATTTCCGTGAAAATTACGAAATTAGAATTGTTTAAAGTGCCGCCAAGATGGTTGTTTTTGAAAATCGATACGGATGAAGGTATTACAGGATGGGGCGAACCCGTCGTAGAGGGAAAAGCGGATACCGTCGCAGCAGCCGTGATGGAAATGAGCGAGCATATCATCGGGAAAGATCCGATGCGAATTGAAGATATGTTTCAGGTGCTCTACCGCGGTGGATTTTATCGTGGAGGGCCCATTCTTACCAGTGCGATTTCCGGCATCGAACAAGCACTCTGGGACATTAAAGGCAAGTTCTATAACGCCCCAGTTTACGATTTACTAGGTGGTGCATGTCGTGATCGCACACGTGTCTATTCCTGGATTGGTGGAGACCGCCCAAGCGACGTAGGTGAATCAGCAAAGCTGCAGGTTAAAGCTGGCTTCACCGCGGTGAAGATGAACGCTACAGAAGAATTGCACTACATTGATTCACTTAGCAAAGTAGATGAGGCCATTGCCCGTATTGCTGCCGTCCGTGAAGCTGTTGGCAAAGACATCGGCATCGGAATCGACTTCCACGGCCGAGTACATAAATCGATGGCCAAAATCATCGTAAAAGAGCTCGAGCCTTATCGCCCAATGTTCATTGAAGAGCCCGTTCTGCCTGAAAACAATGAAGCACTGAAAGAAATCGCTCGCTATACTTCTTGTCCTATCGCCACCGGCGAACGCATGTATACGCGTTGGGGCTTTAAAGAACTGTTGGCTCAAGGTATCGTGGACATCATTCAACCTGATCTTTCACATGCCGGAGGGATATTAGAAACCCGCAAAATCGCCGCAATGGCCGAGGCGTATGATATCGCGATTGCACCGCATTGCCCGCTTGGCCCTATCGCGCTTGCCTCCTGTCTGCAATTGGACATCTGCTCGCCAAACGCGTTCATTCAGGAGCAAAGCCTCGGCATTCACTATAATAAAGGCAGTGATTTGCTGGACTATCTGAAAGACCCGACTGTGTTCCAATATGAGGCCGGCTTCGTGAAGAATTTGACTGCTCCCGGTTTAGGGATCGAAATCAATGAGGAGAAAGTTCGTGAAATGGCGGCCATCGGGCACAATTGGAAGAATCCGATTTGGCGGCAAGAGGATGGTACGGTGGCGGAGTGGTAGATTGAAATAAGACCGCACCCTTAGGGGTGCGGTCTTATTGGTTGTCTCTTTTTGTAGTCCATTTCAGTTTGGATTGAATGAATTTATGTAATTGAACCTCTGGAATCTTTTTAAATGTCTTCAGCCTTTGATCAGCGATCTTGAAAACAAGATCCTCACTACGACGCTCAATCAATTGTTAAGATATATGCTACGCGAAGAACCTCAACTGTCTCGTTCGTAATCCGAAACACAATACGGATACCAGCATCTCTAAGCTTAATCTCTTTACAGCCTGCTAATTTTGTATTGGCTTTATTGCTGAGTAGTTTACCGACCTCATCCGCACGATAAACCAGCTCGTCAATCGCTTTGTTTACAATACCGAGCACTGAATTATCTAACTTTCGATATTCTTTCTCTGCCTCGACATCAAAACGAATATCAAAGCGTTCATTCATGAGGTTCCCTACGAATTTCTTTCCACGATTTTGCCGATTCCGGATACCCATTCAAACGATCTACACGCTCGTTCAAAATGCGTTCTTCCTCCTGCTCTTCAAGCTGGGTCAGACGCTCAAATAACTGCTCGTAGTACTCATATCCAACTAAAACAGTATCCACTGCACCATTTTCCGTAATGAATTGAGGCAGTTGCTTCGCCTTTTTGCGTAACTCACCAAACTTTTTGGATGCAACGGAGGAACTGACCAGTTGATCAGCTGTAAATGTTGGCTTAGCCATCGTAACCATCTCTTTTCTCTCCTCTTTACCCTATAGTATGATCCATGTAGTAACAAGTATACTCCATTTATAACGCAAAGTCTTACGTAATTTATTACGTAAGACTTTGCGTTATATTTATTTTAAGCCTCTAGCGAGCGGCTTACATTCTGAAATGAGGCAAGACCGCATCCCTTGAGGTTGCGCTCTTTTTAGTTATCTAGAAACTTCAACACTTCCTATTTATTTCATGCTAATATACCATTATCTTGCAATTTAGAGAGGATTAGAATCTCATGCAACAGACAGTCGTACATACAGAAATAATTGAATGCCCAGATTGCAAACAATTAATAACAGTGGACAAAAACTATGTTTCTTGGTGTGAGGGATGTAATTGGAATTTGAACACCGCAAAACCATCTTCTCCTAAAAACATATTCGAAAAGATTTATGCAAGCGCAGTGGAAAAATCTAGTAGAAGCTTGTTCGAAGCTGTAATTGAACAAGGGCATGTTAGCTCTCGCTTCTCCGGCTTAAAATTATTGACCCTACTTACATCAATATTTATTCATTTAGTGAGTTTGTGCTTTTTCTTGGCTGGTTGTTACCTCATCTTCAGTGACTTCCCTAACGTTATTTTTATCATAGTAGGGCTGTCCTTACTATTATTGTCTTGGAGTACGCGTCCAAAGCCAAGTCAACTTCGACAAGTCCTACTTCCTAGAGAACATTTCCCACATTTGTATGCATTGACTGATGATATTTCAGCGAGACTCAACGCTGATAAGATTCACGGAATTATCCTTGATAAAGAATATAATGCTTCCTTTTCTCAAATAGGCTGGAAACAAAAGAAGATACTTCGTTTAGGGATGCCTTTACTGTCCGTATTAAATCAACAAGAACTCGTCGCTCTAATTTCTCATGAAATTGCGCATGGCATAAATGGTGATCTTAACAGAGGGTTCTGGGTTGGTTCTGCTATCCAAACACTTTCATCTTGGTTTCAGATTACAAAACCAGATAAGATCCTTGATATGCGTTACCGTTCTGGGGCCTTTTTTATGATTTTCGCAAATATTCTCATGCTGCTTCTTTCAAAGATTGTATACCTTTTCTTATACATTTTATGCCATTTGAACTGGAGAGACTCTCAGCGAGCAGAATATCTAGCAGATCACTTAGCGGCTACAACAGCAGGTAAAGAAGCTACTCTGTCTCTACTTAATAAGCTGCACTTCCATGAATTATTTGAATTCACTGTACTTAAAGTAATAAATACGAAGAGAGAGGGGCATTTATTCGAAGATTTTATTGAACAAATCGACATACTGCCCCCCAAAGAATTGGAACGAATGAAGAGACTATCAAGTTTAGATACCGCACAATTAGACGCTACACATCCACCTACATGTAATCGAATTGCTTTTATTAACGCGATGGAGGATGAGAGCCCGTCTTTACAGATGCAAAAAGAGAACCATCAGCTGATAATGAAGGAATTATCCCGATTACAAGAAGTTGTAGAAAAACTTATTATTGAAGATTATAAACTTAGATATTTACACTACTAGTTTCGTAAGCTTAACCACTTAGCTAAAAGACATTATATTTTAAGCCTCCAGCGGATGAACCGCCTCATGGAGCAGCTGCTCCAGCTCGGCGGTATAAGCCGCTGTCTGCGCTTCGCTCCAGCCGAAGCGCTCCGCCAGGAAGGCCGTCGCAGGCGCCTTCCATTGCCTTGCCCACGCGATGTCGAAGAAGAGGGCGCCCGTGCGGCGGATAAAGAAATCCGCCGGCTTCACGACCATCTCCCGCTCGATCGCGTACACGAGCGCAGCGAGCACCGCGGCAGGCATGCCCCGCCGCTCCGCTTCAACCCGGTGCTGCTCCAGCAGCGCGAATACGGCGTCCACGTTGGACCCGTATCGCTGCGCGAGCTGCATCGTCTCAGGCTCGGTCAGCCCCAGCCGCATGCCTTGGCTGACCTTGCTGCGCAAGAACGGCGCCAGCTTCGCGGAGCCGCCCACATCGCCGCCGGATATCGGCAGCGTCTTCGTGCGGCTCGGAGGCAAGGCCGCCGAGACCTTGCCCTCCGCCACCAGCATGGCGGCGATCTGGTTCACGACCGACTCCGCCATTTTGCGGTAGCCGGTCAGCTTGCCCCCGGCCATCGAAATGAGGCCGGAGTTAGAGATGAAGATTTCGTCGCGGCGCGAAATCTCGGAAGGGTCTTTGCCCTCCTGATGGATCAGCGGGCGCAGCCCGGTCCAGCTCGATTCGACGTCAGCCTCCGTCAACCCGAGGGACGGAAACATCTCGTTCGCGGCACGCAGCACATAAGCGCGATCAGCTACTGTAATGCGGGGATTGGCAATATCCCCTTTGTAGTTCGTGTCGGTCGTGCCGACATAGGTTTTGCCATCACGCGGAATCGCAAACACCATCCGCCCGTCCGGCGTATCGAAATAGATCGCCTGCCCCAGCGGGAACCGGCTCTGATCAAAAACCAAATGCACGCCTTTGGTCAAATGCAACGTTTTGCCCTGCTTCGAACGGTCCATTTCACGAAGGGTGTCCACCCAAGGACCAGCCGCATTTACGATTTTACTCGCATACAGTGTGTAGGACGCGGGTTGATTCCCTACTTTCCGATCTGTCCCTCCATCTGTTCCTCCTGTTTTCGCCAGTTGATCCACAACCTTCACACCAACCAGCGTGCCATCCTTCACGATCAATTCCTGGGCCTTGGCATAATTCACCGCCATCGCGCCGAGCTCCACCGCTTTTTTCATCACTTCAATCGTTAACCGCGCATCATCCGTGCGGTACTCTACATAGTATCCGCCGCCTCTGAGATCCTTCTTCTTCAACAAAGGCTCATGCTGCAAAGTCACGTCCGGGCTGAACATCTTGCGTCGTTCCGAGCGTTTAACCCCCGCTAGGAAATCGTAAACGCGTAGACCGAGCGACGTGGAAAGCTTGCCGAACGTACCGCCTTTATAGAACGGCAGCAGCATCCACTCCGGCGTCGTCACGTGAGGTCCATTTTCGTACACAATCGCCCGTTCCTTGCCGACCTCTGCCACAACCTTCACATCCAACTGCTTCAAATACCGCAATCCACCATGCACCAATTTCGTCGAACGGCTCGACGTCCCCGAAGCAAAATCCTGCATCTCAATCAACGCCGTGCGAAGCCCGCGACTCTGCGCGTCAAGCGCAATACCCGCGCCGGTAATCCCGCCGCCAATCACGATCACATCAAATTGCTGCTGCGCCATCGCTTCGAGCATCTCTTTACGTTGTAACCCACTGAATGGTCTATGTTGATCTGTCCGTTTCTGCTGTCCCGCGTTCGCTTGCCCTTTTGTCATCCCAATCTCTCCCTTGTATGAAAAAAAAGAAGAAACCACAACAACCTATTACGTTTGCACGTAAAGGTCCGCTGTGGTTTCTCCCAATCTCCAACCGAATATGAACTTGTTAGGTGTAGTATAACACGGTATGCCTTTATTTAAAAGCAATTGCTGCGTTTACCGCCTTTTTCCATCCACTATACAACTTCTCACGCAAATCCGCTGCCATTTCCTGCTCAAAGGCCCGATCCATCTGCCACTGCGCGGCAATTTCCGCCTGATCCTGCCAGAATCCTACCGCAAGGCCAGCCAAATAGGCCGCCCCAAGCGCCGTAGTTTCATTGATCACCGGACGCTCAACCGTGACTCCCAGCATGTCACTTTGGAACTGCATGAGGAAGTCATTTTTCACCACACCGCCGTCAACACGCAGCTTCGTAAGCTCAATCCCCGAATCATCTTCCATTGCTTTCAGCACGTCCTTCGTCTGATAAGCGAGTGATTCCAACGTTGCCCGGATAAAATGCTCCTTCGACGTCCCTCGCGTCAGCCCAAACACCGCGCCCCGCACATCACTGTCCCAATAGGGAGTACCTAGCCCGACAAAGGCTGGAACCACGTACACACCCTCGGTGGACACGACTCGTTTGGCATAGTCCTCCGAATCTTTCGCGGATTTGATCATCCGCAGCCCATCTCGCAGCCATTGAATCGCTGATCCCGCCACGAAAATGCTGCCCTCTAGCGCATACTCAACCTTCCCGTTCAATCCCCAAGCTATCGTAGTCAAAAGGCCGCTGCGCGACGGAATCGCGTGATTTCCAGTGTTCATCAGCATGAAGCAGCCGGTGCCGTAGGTGTTCTTGGCCATCCCTTTTTCAAAACAGGCTTGACCGAACAGTGCCGCCTGCTGATCCCCCGCCGCGCCCGCGATCGGAATCGCCGCCCCGAAGAAGAGGCTCTCCTGCGTGTACCCGTATACCTCTGACGACGAGCGAACCTCCGGCAGCATCGCTGCAGGAATGTCCAAATGCCCCATCAGTTCCTCGTCCCACCTCAGCTCGTGAATGTTATAAATCAGCGTCCGCGAGGCGTTCGAGTAATCCGTGACATGCGCCTTGCCGCCCGTCAGCTTCCAGATGATCCACGTGTCCATCGTGCCGAAAAGCAAATCCCCGCGCTCCGCCTTCGCCTTAGCGCCATCAACGTGATCGAGGATCCATTTGATTTTGGTCGCTGAGAAATACGCATCAATCAGCAGCCCCGTCCGCTCCCGAAACAGGTCGTTAAGACCCTCTGTCTTCAGCTCCTCACAAATGTCTGCGGTCTGCCGCGACTGCCATACAATCGCATGGTACACGGGCATCCCCGTATGCTTATCCCATACAACCGCCGTCTCCCGCTGGTTCGTAATGCCAATACCCGCAATCTCCGCAGGCTGCACCCCGGTCTCGGAAAGGAGCGTGGCGATCACACTTTGAATCGACAGCCAAATTTCGTTCGCATCATGCTCCACCCAGCCCGGCTTCGGAAAATACTGCTTAAACTCCTGTTGAGCGGTGTGCACAATACTTCCTTTTTGATCAAATAAAATGGCTCTAGAGCTTGTTGTCCCTTGATCGAGGGAAAGGATATATGAGGGCTTAGATCCCGTTGTTGTCATGATTGATTATGCCTCCTTGTCACGCCATCGTAATGCTGCCATAGCTCATGGTTCGAGGTCGTTACAGCTGTCGCACCTGCCGCAAGCGCCTGCTCCACATCATCAATGGAACGGATCAGTCCACCTGCGAAAATCGGAATACCCGAGCGCTCCTTCACCTCTTTAATAATGTGCGGAATGACACCAGGCATGACCTCGATGTAGTCTGGCTGTGAGCGTTCGAGCAGGGTGTAGCTTTTGTCCAGCGCCGAGCTATCCAGCAGAAAAAGCCGTTGAATCGCGATCAAGCCGTTCTGCCTTGTTTTCGTAATCACATTGCCACGCGTCGAAATGATCCCCGCAGGGCGAATGCTTTGGCATAGAAATTCAGCCGCGAACTCGTCGTTTTTCAGCCCCTCGATCAAATCTGCGTGCAGCAGCAGCTTCTTCCCGTGGGCTCGGCCCAGGTCTACAATGCTTTTGAGTTGGCCAATATGACTGTCGAGCAGCACGATATACGTGTATGACGACTTCATGAGCCTCTCTAAATCCTTCATCTTACGGATGGCTGGTAAAATACATTGATCCTGGAGCGACATGCGCTTCACCTCGATTTTCTGAAACAAAAAGACTCACCAAGATATGCCTTCTCTATTCAAAGGGCAATCCAAGTGAGTCTCCTGTTCTCCGTCACATGTTATTAACTTACTTGTATTTTACTGAAAGAGGGGATGCCATGTCAATGGGAGCCCCCAGAGCTTAGGTGGATAAGGCCTTGCGTACAGCTAAAATATACTTCGACTGATCTAGCGGATTAACACCGCGCCGCTTACGTTCAGCATGTACATCAGGAGGACTTGGCTGATAGCCTGCAAAAGAAGAAGTAATCACGCCCCGCCCACCTGACATAGCGCTTAGCTTCACGGGATATTCGAGCGATGTCGCGACAGGGAGCCGCCCCTCTAAGACGAAACGGCCTCCAGCAATGCTAGGCGCATCAAAACTCGCCCGCATCTGCACCAGGTCGCTCAGCACCTTACCGCCGAATTCTTCCGGCACGGTAATGCGCACTTGCAGCATAGGCTCCAGCAGCGTCGTGCCCGTCTGCGCCAGCCCCTGCATAATCCCCATCGGCGTCGCGACGGCAAAATCGAGCGGATGGGTGTGCCACACATGATGCTCACCCTCCACAAGCGTCACCTTTACATCGGTGACTTCCCAACCGAGCAGCCCCTGCTGCAGCGCCTCCGGCACGCGGCGCGCCACCTCATTTTGGTACTGCACGAGCAGCTGCTCGCCGCGTACCTGGGACTCATACACGAGCCCGCTGCCTGGCGCACCAGGCTCGATGCGAAACCGTAAGATGGCCCAGCACGGCTTGGGCATCGTATAAGCAATGAATCCTTCGCCTGATTGCGAAGGCGTTTCTTTGTAGATGACGGAAGGTTGATCGAAACTTACCGCAAGACCGAAGCGCGAGCTCAAGAGACTCGTCAGAATCTCGAGCTGGATCGCGCCCATGACTTTGACGTGCAGCTCACGCTCGTCCTGCAGCCACTGCAGATCGAGCAGCGGATCTTCATCCGTGAGCTCCTGCAAGGCGGCGACGAGAGCAGGGTACTGAGCGTCGCTCTCAGCATGCACCTGCACGGTCAACAGCGGAACAGCCATACGTGGCGCAGGCGGCACACTGTCTGGCCGGCCCAGCACATCGCCGATGCGCACCTGCGTCAAGCCGCAGACGGCCGCAATGTCGCCGGCCGCGACTACACCAAGATCTTCGGCTTTGCGCCCGTCGATGCGGCGAATCTGGGTCACCTTCTCCTCCACGCCCTGCGTGGCATTGACGACGGTGTCCCGGTTACGGATCGTCCCCTCATAGAGGCGGACGTACGCCATGCGCCCCATAGTCTTGTCGCGTTCGACCTTGAACACCACAGCCGAAAGCGGCCGCTCCGCATCGCCGCGCGGCTCAGGCAAGTAATCGAGGATCGCTGCTAGCAGCTCCTCGATACCGAGCCCTTTGCTGGAGGCACCGACCAGCAAAGGAAAGGCCTCCCCCTGCCGAGCGTACCGCTGCAGGGTGGCCTTGACCTCGTGCGCCGCGATGGGCGCACCTTCGATGTAGCTCGTGAGCATCGGCTCATCGAGCTCGGAGAGCTTTTCGACCGCGGCTGCGAGGTCGAATCCATGGAGCGCGCCGACTGCCGGCGCGTCGTCCAGCACGTTCCGCGCTCCGCGGAACGTGTCCTCAATGCCTAGCGGCGCATATATCGGCACCGCCATTCCCGTGAGCTGCTTATGAATGTCCTGTAGGACACGCTCAGGGTCTGCGCCGATGCGGTCTAATTTATTCATATAGAGCAAAGTCGGGATTCGAAGTGATTGCAGCGCATGCCAAATCATTTCAGTCTGCGACTGCACACCCTCCACGGCGGAGATAATCAGAATCGCTCCGTCCATCACTCGTAAGGAGCGTTCCACCTCCGATAAGAAATCGACGTGACCTGGCGTATCTACCAGATTAATCCACGTATTTTGCCATACTAAGCTCGTAGTTGCACTCCGAACCGAAATTCCCCGCTCACGCTCCACCTCAAGGGAATCCGTCTGCGCCGTCCCACTATCTACGCTGCCTAGCGCGCGAATACGCCCACTTAGATATAGTAAATGCTCTGTCGTTGTCGTTTTCCCCGCGTCGACGTGAGCAAATATCCCTACGTTCCTTCTCGACACTATGCGTTTCTCATCTGTCATTCCGGCTCCGGCCCCTTTGGCTTTCATTCTTTCTTCTATTATACTCAAAGAGAGTCGATTTGGATAAGTCACCCAATTCTCTCAGCTTGAGAGGATATTTAGCAAAAATGCGCCGTTTGGACATGATTTTTTAGAGGAGGAATTGTTATGCACCAGCCTACTGTGCCTACTACAACCATTAAACTTCATAGCCAGCACCCTGCCATCATCGCCTTATCTCAAGCGGACCCGAAACTAGCCCGTCTAATCGAACTCATTGGTGAGCTCACACTCACACCTAGCTTTCGCCCCTATGAGTCTCTCGTCATGTCGATTATTTCACAACAACTCTCGGCCAAAGCCGCATTAACCATCAAAACGAGAGTCAAACATATCATCCCCACCATTACCCCGGAGGATGTTCTGGCCACAGATGAGGAAGCAATCCGCCAATGCGGTGTCTCCTATCCCAAAATCCGCTACATCCGCGACCTCAGTACTAAGGTGCTGAATGGCGAGGTGATGCTGGATCAGCTGCAGGATGTAGATACCTCAGAACTTCTGAAGCAGCTGACTAGTGTCAAAGGCATCGGCGTATGGACCGCTGAAATGTTTCTCATCTTCACCCTAGGCCGGCCCGACATTATGTCGCTCGGTGATGCCGGTCTGCAGCGTGCGGCCCGCTGGCTGCATGCCCTCCCTGAGCGCAAAGACAAAAACTACTTAGCCGTCGTCGCCGAAGGCTGGACACCCTATCGCAGCTTCGGCTCCCTCTATTTATGGCGCGCGATCGACACGGGGCTCGTGGATTCCGGCCTGCCGGTGGAGGCGTGTGAGAAACCGATGCAGTTGTAAGTACATATAGCATATTGAGGGAGAGTATTTACTTCCACCCTTCTGTTTAAGGTCATCTCCGCCTGCGATGTTGCATTTTGTACAACATGATGAGGACATTTCAACCTTTTTAACTCCCCAGATTGCATAACCTACAACATTTTTGCTTAAAAGCACGAGAATGGCTCTTAATGTTGTACGTAATACAACATTAGAAGCCATTTTTGAGGATTTCACTCCATTATGTTGCAATAAATACAACATAGGCATGCCTTGATTGTGAAAGCGTTCATTTCCCAAAGAAAAAGCGTAAGTTGCCGCATAGGCCACTCACGCTCTCCACTTTTATCATGCCTTCGCATCCGCACGCAGCCCCCGCAAATACGTCTGCAACAACCGACGCAAGCTCTCATCCCGGTCTATCCCCATGCGGAAGCCGTTCCGATGCTCGAGCGAGGCGAAGCCATGCACCATGCTTCGAAACCCACGCACCACGTGCAGTGCGTCTTCTTCAGTGAGCCCATAAGGCTCAAGGATGCGAAGCAGGAAGCTGACAACTCCAGCGCCGACCTCTTTCAGCTCGGGATCCTCATAATCGGGCAGCGCCGAGATCGCTTCATACAAGCCTGGCTGCTTCCGGGCAAAACCCACATAAGCCACACCCGCAGCCAACAGCGCGTCATCCTCGGATTTTCCAATCGCAGCCTCGATCATCGCTTCCTTCACAAGGATAAGCCCTCGCTTCGAAAGCTGCTTTCTCAGATCAGGCAGACCTTTTATATGATTGTAAAGGGACGGTGTTTTGATGTTTAATTTGGCAGCCAACACAGCCAGTGAAAGCTGTTCAACACCTTGTTGATCTGCAATTTCTATTGCCGCTTGCAGGACCGTTTCTGCATCTAACCCTTGTCGAATAGCCATCTTGTGCCCCTCTTTTCTAAATGGCAGCTGATGCGCCTTGAAATTTAGCGGTGGCTTCTTCGAGCGCTGCATCCATGATCGCAACAGGCTGCTCAATCATTCGTCCATGTCCCACTGCCAGCAAGCTAGGTTCTAGCTGTCTCAGTCTGCGCGTACTTTCCAAGGACGCATCTTTACTCCAGGTTGCCATCGCCGGAAACGGGAACCAGAACTTCACCACACCCGACACCGCCACACCGCCTCGTACTTGAAAAGCATCCCCAGCGATCAACGCCCGGCTCCGCACATCAAGGAAAGCCATTGAACCTGGTGTATGGCCAGGAGCAGCGAAGGCTTGCAATGAACCAATTCGATCCCCATCTGCGAGCAGCACATCGGGTTTCGTCTGAATTCCTTTCGGAATGCCGCCCTTAATCGGCATTTGGGGCTCACCAGCCTCCAGCTCCACATTGCCTGCCAGCAGCTTCGCATCCCTTCTGGAGATGTAGACCTGAGCCTTCGGCAGTACCTTTTTCAAACCGTCCAAGGCACCAATATGATCACCATGTGCATGCGTTAAAACGATGCGTGTAATCGGCTTCCCTATTTGCTCTGCTGCCTGAAGGATGCCCTTCACACTGAAAGGCAAAGCCGCATCAATTAAGGTTAATTCGGATTCTTCCTCCACCAGGTAACAATTCACCGGGAAAAATCTCGGCATAAAAGCCAGTTGGTACAAATGTCCGTTTTGCGTTATTTTCATTTGAAACGCCTCCTTTTAACTACTTATATTAGGATAATAACTAATGTCATTAGTTTTGTAAAGAGACAATATCCCTCTATTCGAAATCCGAGCAAATGTCTGAGTGTTCTTTATTGTACTGTGGTAAAATAGTTCTCATATTTGCCATTCAGTACATACAAAGTGAGTGAGGTCCCCTTATGAATAATGAAACATTGGCGCTTTTTAAAACCTTAACCGAATTGCAAGCCGCTCCTGGTTTTGAGCGAGAAATCCGTGCATTTGTGCACGGCGAGTTAGCCAAATATACCGACGAATTCGTGCAGGATGGCCTTGGCAGCCTCTTCGGGGTTGTGCGCGGCGATGAAACAGGACCGCGCATTATGGTCGCTGGCCATTTCGACGAGGTCGGCTTCCTCGTGACCGGCATCACCGAGCACGGCACGGTCAAGTTCCAGCCGCTCGGCGGCTGGTTCAGTCAAGTACTGCCCGCGCAGCGCGTGCAGATCATGACAGCGAACGGACCGATCATCGGTGTGATCGGCTCCGTTCCCGTGCACTTGCTGGACGAAGCTGCGCGCAGCAAGCCCGCAGACATTAAGACGATGTACATTGACATCGGCGCTGAAGATAAAGCCGATGCCATCGCCATCGGCATCAAGCTCGGCCAGCAGATCGTGCCGATCTGCCCGTTCACACCCCTGGCCAATCCGAAGCGGATTATGGCCAAGGCTTGGGATAATCGCTACGGCGTCGGCCTCGCGATTGAGCTGTTGAAGGAGCTTCACGGCGGGCCGAAGCTCCCGAACGTCCTGTACGCCGGTGCCACCGTACAGGAAGAGGTCGGCGTGCGCGGTGGAAGGACGGCTGCGAATCTGATTCAGCCGGACCTGTTCTACGCGCTCGATGCTAGTGCGGCCGGGGATATGACCGGCGACCGCCAGGCTTTCGGGCAGCTGGGGCGCGGGGCGCTGCTGCGGATTTTTGATCCCACGATGATCACACACCGTGGGATGGTCGAGTTCATTCTGGATACAGCGGAGACGCATAAGATCCCGTATCAGTACTTCATCTCGCAAGGCGGCACGGATGCCGGGCTGGTACATGTGCAAGGCACAGGGATTCCATCCGCTGTGATTGGGGTATGCGCGCGCTACATTCACACTTCCGCGTCGATTCTCCACGTGGATGATTATGCCGCGGCGAAGGAGTTGCTGATCAAGCTGGTACAAGCCAGCGATCGCACAACTTTAAACACCATTCATGCTGGTGCATGAGTGATGACTCGCTAACCAGGCGGGCGATATTTCGCTAATTGTCTGCATCTAAAAAGCGCCTCTCGGTTCGGCTTCATCTCTATATACAAATAAAGTGGCTGTCCTTAAGTAGAATAACCTACTTGCTGGACGGTCACTTTTTTATTTCACGCTATATTATACCTATCGTCGCCTGTTATATAAAATTTTGACATTTTTTTCATAAATATAGAACTAATGTTCCAATATATGGTACAATTAACAATATAACTTGTTCTTAGAAAGAAGGATACCCATGACCTCAATCATTCGTGAAGCAACACCCAAGGATACATCAGCGATTAGCTCACTTGTTTCTCATATTACCGGCAAGATTATTTCCCCTTTACATATTGAAAACAGGCTGCATAACATGCGAAATAATCCAGACGAACTACTTTATGTCTACGAAGAAAAGAATCGCATTCTTGGCACGTTAAGCTTTCGTATCCGCAGAGACCATGAAGAGCGGAATCTGACCTTTAGTGAAATTTCGGTTATTTCCTTACAGAAGGATCCTGACAGTAACCAAGCACCGTTGGAACAATTGAAAAGCTATGCCGAACAGCTTACCAGCGATCATAATTGCTCCGGGATGATGTGGCTAACAGATGTGGAATCCGCCGATAAAACCCGCTCCCCCAAAGCCCCCATTGGCTTCCATGAATCTGGCTACCGCTTCGTCAAACGATTCCTCTAACCTAAGAAAGCTGAATAATCCTTATTTTATTACCCATACGAAGGAGTGCTGACGTGTGCTGACTGGCTTTAATGAAGGATCTTTAAGTACGCTGGTTCTTATCCTATTCATGAGCGTCTTAGTTCTCGTTATTGGCATCTTTCTCTTCATCATTATACAATCCCTTTCGGTCTGGACATCTAACAACTACGCGCCCATTCAAGATCGATCCTGTAAGGTTGTGGCCAAACGAATACAATTCTCCGGAAGCTCTCGTAATTCGGGTTCAAACACCTCTTACTTCGTTACATTCGAGTTCGAGGACCGGAGCAGAGTGGAGCTATGGATAGGACGGCAGCAATTTGGTTATATGGTCGAGGGTGATACGGGAAATTTAACGTTTCAGGGTACTCGCTTTAAAGAATTCGAACGCAAACAGGCTGTTTAGGTCCTTGTCTACTCGCATTTCTACCGCAGGGACCTGTCTTTACAGTCCAATCTACTGAAACCCCTCTATTTATGAAAGGCAACTCACGCAATGCCAAATAGTCTCGTCACCTTTCGACATTGCTTTCGCACATTTGTGATGAAAAGCCTTATTTTGCATGTCATTTTCCTCTAGAATGAGTAATCTTCAGCATTTTCTTACGCCTTTTCATCGTTCAATTTCTTCTCTCATCTCATATTCACCTTCATAAAGGTAGCGCTTTCATTCATATGGTATTTCAAAACAGCGTAATCGCAAGCATTACCAAGATAACACCTAAAAATCGACAAAATTCCGCTGATTTTTGAATAATCTGAATATTTACAATATTTTAATAATGGGCTATTATGAATTCAAGGCAGACAGGGAGGACAACCCGCACCAGACGGTGTAAGGATCAACGAAGAGCCTAGCAATCTTCTATGAGAGGGGATAGTCCATTGGACCACGTTAGCGAAGCATGCTACTCACCTGCGCTCTAAACGACAGGAGCCTTGTGCAGGAACGTCCCACTCGTTCAACCAGCATGCGGGAAATGAGATCAGGCAGGTCATCATTTGAGGAAAGGAACTAAAGTGAGGGGCTTGTCGTAAAGGTGATTAGTTGGAGAATGAGATGGAGATTAAGACGGAGATTAACTACGAGGAAAGGACACTTTACTTTGAGAATGACTTATTGCTTTCTGAAACAAATGCATGATTTTTCGGGGAATGGAGTGTGTGTAAGAACAATTGAATAGTCAAAATGACTCATAGAGACCTCCGGTTATCATAGATAAGCGGGGGTCTCTATTTGCGTTCAAGCCGGGTTACTTGTTTGGCAGCTGTGTTTTCTGCACAATCGGCAGTCGTACGATGAAGGTTGTCATTTCATCAACTGTGCTTTCTACTGTAATGGATCCGTGATGCATCTCCACGATTTTCTTCGCAATCGACAAGCCAAGCCCATTGCCGCCCGCTGTGCGATTTCTAGATTTATCGGCTTTGTAGAACCGCTCAAAAATATGCGTCTGATCCTCTTCTGGAATACTCGCACCATTATTCGAGATGCGTGCAATCGCTTCTTCCCCGTTACTTACCACACGCACGCGAATGATCCCGCCTTCAGACACAAATTTCACCGCGTTGTGGATCAAATTGGTCCATACCTGACTGAGCAAATCCTCATCCGCGGCAATCGTCACAGCATCTAGCTCGATGTCCATTTCAATTGCTTTATCGACCCACTGCGGCTCGCAAGCGAGAATATGATTGCGCAGCTGTTTATCCAGTCGGTAACTCTTCGGTTCAAAAGGGTGGTTCTGAGACTCCAATGAAGTCAGCTTCAGCAGACTTTCGCTGAGCTTGGATAAACGTACACTTTCCGTTTCAATGATAGTCAAATAATGCTTACGCTCTTCAGGCGACAGCTGATCATTCTGCAGTGCGCGTGAGAATCCGCTAATGGACGTTAAAGGGGACTGGATCTCATGGGAGACGTTCGAAATAAACTCCTGCCTCATTCGCTCCAATTGCCCGAGGTCAGTCGCCATTTGATTGATGGACTCCGCTAGCTCCACAAAGGGACCATTCCGAGGGTTATTATCCACCGATACATTGAAATCCCCTCTAGACATGCTGCGTATCGCTTGATTCAAGCTTTGAAAGAATATCAACTGATGTTTACGCAAAAATTGGCCAAGGATGGCCATTGTCATCCCCCATAGGAACATGCCGCCAATACAGTTGATCAGCTGTACAATGACTTCGGCAGGGCGTTTCCCCAAATACGTGTAGAGATGCTCCATCCCATAGAAGGTAGCTAGCCAATACGCGATAATGAGAACAAATATCCCAAAGCCAAAAAAGAAGCCTCCTACTCGCTGGAGGAAGGATTGGTTCTTGTGGTTTAACCGCCGTTTTTTCTGTCTTTCTCTCCGCTCTCTTCTCTCCGCTTTCCGCTTATTGGTCACTTCAGTACCTCCAAACGATAGCCGAGCCCACGAATCGTGGCGATGCGAAAAGCGTGCCTCTCCTCTGGAAATCGCTCCCGCAGCCGATTAATATGCACATCAACGGTGCGTTCGTTTCCTTCGTAGTCAAATCCCCAGATCTGCTCGATCAATTGATCGCGTGAGAAGGTTTTGCCCGAGTAGCTCGCCAGCTTATAAAGCAGCTCGAACTCCTTAAGTGGCAGCGTGATGCTCTCTGCGCCCGCGGTGACTTCATACGTTTTGCGATTCATGCTCAAATCGCCCGCCTGAATGGTTTGCGCGGAGGCGATTCTGTAGCGCTTGAGCAGCGCTCTCACTCGCATCGTCAGCTCAAGCGGCTCGAAAGGCTTCGTGAGGTAGTCGTCTGCACCCAGCTCGAAGCCTTTGACCTTCTGGGCTGTTTCTCCTTTGGCCGTCAGCATGAGAATCGGCAGATCATAATGCTCTCTGAGCTCCTTGCACAGCGCCCATCCGTCCATATTCGGCATCATCACATCGAGGATGACCATATCGACTTGGACGGTTTGCAGCTTCTTGAGCGCTTCGACGCCATCCGCGGCCTCCACAACATCGAAGCCCTCGTTCAACATGAAAACACGGACCAGCTCACGAATATACGGATCATCATCTACGATCATAATGGGTGCCATGGTTCATTCATCCTCGCTTCTTGAGTTCTATCGTTCCCTTGCTCATTTCCTTCGCTGCTTCCATGAGTGCATGATAGCATAAGCATATAAACTGAATTTAAACCCATGGACCTTTTTACGAATGAAAGTGCTTTATTTGGTAAAAACTTTATGATAAATTTGGGGAAGGAACAGTTTCTTTTGGGGGGATATGGCCTGTATGACTAATAACACATTGGCGGATTTCAACAAGCTGACTACCGCGGAAGCGGAAGCCCTGTTTCAACGTGAGGTGCTCTCAGAAGGATTCGCAGGTTTCAGGCGGTTACTCGACAGTCTCACGGATGCAATTAAAGCGGCAGGAGACACGGACATCGTCACCGTGGAACAGTCGGTCGCTAAAGCGAAGCGGCTTTTTCCTGAACCCGTGGATTTCAGTCCGTCCTGGGAGAACGTTTGGCCAGAGCTGGAGACAACCATAGCTGCCAAGAAGCACATTTTCACCAACATCCCCCAAGCAGAAAGGGCCGGCGAATGGCAGGTTATCATGGATAATCCACTCGTCGTGCAAGAGGTTGTCTGTTACCCCGCCTTAACTTTCGAGGATGCGGCCTATCTGTATGCTTATTTCCGACCTCAATTAGAGAAGTCCGAATACATTCGTCTGCAGAAAATCCAAACGGTGATTCAGGAAATTGGCGGTTAATTTACTTCAGTTTCTCCTTCATCCACTCACACCAATACAGATCCGTATCTACCTTCATTGTAGCTTTATGCACGAGGACGTACATCCCAAATGCATCATCACCAATCTCTAATTGGTCGAGCGGTTTATCACTTCCTTGTTGGAGCTTATCCATCAGGAGGTTGAATCGCTCTTTTTTCTTCTTATAATATACTTCTCGTACCGCGAGCATTTTCCTCGCTTGCTCTTTATCCACTAAACCGATGCAATACATCTTCAAGGCAAGCTCATCCCTCGTCACAGGTTCATCCGTTGGCTCTGCAATCCATCCCCGTAAGGCATCTTTCCCTTGCTCCGTAATGGAGTAGACTTTCTTATCTGGCTTATCGGATTGAGGAACATGTACGAAAGCGACGTGCCCCTTTTGCTCCAATTGCGCTAAGAGTGGGTAAATTTGGCTGTGTTTAGCTGACCAAAAAGGTTGTATATGCTGCATGAGCTCATACCCCGAACGGGAGTTTTTCGTTAAAAGGCTTAGTAATCCATATGAAAGGGTATTCATTTCCGCTCCTTCACTATGTCATTATTGACATATAAACATATCGGTAGTATGATGATTTTCATTCAAATTATAGAGAATACTATCGTTAAGATCAATGATAGAGTGGAGGCATTATTTTGAGTAGGGATGAGTTACAGCAAGTGCGCTTCTGGCCAATCATGATCGCTATTTTCTTCGGGTCGTTCGTTTCGATCCTAAGTATGAGTACGATCAATATCGCCATACCGATACTTAGCGAGCATTTCAATACCGATTTAAGCAAAATCCAATGGACGATTACAGGCTTCATGCTCGCAAGCGGTACAATCGCTCCAATTACAGGGTATTTCGGGGAGAAATTCAGCTACAAGCGGCTATATGCCATTGCACTGATCGGTTTTACTGTATTCTCACTCTTATGCGCGTTAGCATGGGATGCATCATCACTTATTGCATTCCGTATTATTCAAGGGGCTTTCAGTGGTCTGATTATGCCCGCTACGATGACGATTGTCTATCAAGTGATTCCGCGTGATAAGCAACCGATTGCGATTTCACTTTGGTCCTTATCAGCGATGATGGCGCCTGCTATTGGGCCTACATTAAGCGGTTGGTTACTGCAAAATTGGAGCTGGCACTGGTTGTTCCTTATGAACGTACCTGTCGGCGTTGTTGCTATTATTCTCGTCTTCAAACTGATCCCTTATTACCGTCTTTCTGTACCAAAAAGATTTGATTTAATCGGCTTACTGACCGTCGTCGTCAGCAGTCTTGCCTTGCTGGTTGGTTTCTCGCAGGGGCATGCTTGGGGATGGACTTCAGGCCGTGTCATTGGTCTATTTATAACAGGGTTCCTAGTTCTGCTGCTGTTCATCTGGAGAGAGCTTAAGGTGGAGTCACCGTTATTGAACATTCGCGTGTTGAAAAACTCGCGTTACACCCTATCTCTCATTATTTCCAGTATTGTTACGATAAGCTTGTACTCAGGTACTTTCCTGACACCGATTTTCTTGCAAAATATTCAGCATGTCACCCCGCTTGATACGGGATTAATCTTATTGCCGGCATCACTTGTGATGGCGCTTTGTATGCCGATTGTAGGCAAGCTGTATAGCAGTGTCGGGCCTCGTATTCTTATTTTTATCGGTATTACCTTAATCGCGGTAGGTACGCTCACACTGAGCTGGTTGAGTACAGACGTCTCTCGCGGCTACATTGTGTTCTGGATGATCGTTCGGAACGTCGGGATTGCCTTCGCTACGATGCCTGCAAGTAATGCGGGTATGGAACAAATTCCAAGAACCCTATCCGGTCATGCAACATCCATTAATAACTGGGTTCGTAACGTATTCGGATCCTTTGCGATTGCCCTGTTCACATCTGTTCTATCGTCCCAAACCGTTACACACAGCAAGGATTTAGCTACTGGCGGAATGACGGACAAAGTACAAATTGGTACGCACGCCTTTACCATGAGTGTCAATGATGTCTACTTGCTTGCAACCTTTATTGTGCTTGTTGCTTTGCCGCTTAGCTTGTTCATTCGCAAGCGCTCCTTAGCGCCAGACAATCCTTCGGCGTCGGCACCTGCTCCAATCGTGGCCCCAAGCCCAAAAGCGTAATGCCTAATGAAAGAACCCCAGACCGATGTGTCATCACACACATCAGTCTGGGGTTTTCGTTTGGTTTAGGCGCGGTAGAAATCGCGCAGCAATTCATCCATCACGCGATTGGTACGCGCGGCTGTCAGTCCAGTGCTTGGACTTTGCCCGATGCCTCTGAGATCATCTACCACTGTCTGGATCAGCGGTTGCTGAACATGGGGAGGATTCGGAATATTCAACTCTTCTACGGAACCATCTTCAGCTACAATGCGCAGATCCCCACTGAAGGTGGAGAACGATAGCTTACCGCGGCTACCGACAATCTCATTCAAATCTAGGCGCGTATAGGAATTGAAGCTCCAAACCCCTGTACCCATCACACCGGATTCGAATGCGTAGCTGGTGGTAACAATGTCTTCTACCTTTTGCTTACCTGTTTGGTTCCTTGCAAAGCCTTTGACCTCACCAATTGGCCCGAGTAAGTAATCGAGGATATCTAGCGTATGACTAGCCAGATCTACGAATAGTCCGCCGCCTGACAGCTCAGGCTGAATCCGCCATGGCTCTAGCCCTTCTTGATATTCTCTTGCCGGTTGCAGATAGGTCGATTGTACAAAACGTACTTCACCGATTGCGCCGCTATCAATTAGCCGCTTGATTTCCACGAATTTCGGCAATCCTCTGCGATAATACGCCACGAAAAGAGGTACGCCCGCTTCCTCACAGGCCGCGATCATTTCCTGACACTCCGCGTGATTTCTAGCCATCGGCTTCTCCACATAGACGGGCTTCCCTGCTTTTGCAGCGAGCAATGTATATTCATGATGAAATCCCGGCGGAGTTGCGACATAGACGGCATTTACATCTGGATCATTGACTAGAGCTGCCGCATCATCGTACCATTTTGCCACATTATGCCTCTGCGCGTAATCCTCTGCCAATGCCCCATTGCGGCGCATAACCGCGACTAGCTCCGAGCCTTCTGCCTTCTGCAAAGCAGGACCGCTTTTGACCTCCGTCACGTCACCGCAGCCGATAATTCCCCAACGTACCTTCTCCACTGTTGTAGCCTCCTCGTGATTATGTAGTTAGTTAGGTATTCGACAAGAAGACGGCGACCTCCTGTGCCAAAAATGTTAACTCAAATGATCCCTCGAACGAGCAGTAAGTGAGTGGTCTAGTCAAAATCAATATAATTGGCACTTTGTATGTACCACATAAGTTGCTATTCTATATCTATTAATCCATAAAGTAGGTGGAAACCGTGTACATTCCTTCTCATTTTAAAATAGAAGACCTTTCAAAAATGTATGACTTCATAGACGCCCATAGCTTCGGTACAGTCGTTTCTCATCATCAAGGGCGGCCTTTCGCGACGCATATTCCCTTATTATTAAGTCACGAGGATCAAATCTTATACGGCCATTTCGCCCGCTCCAATACGCAGTGGATAGATATGGAGCAGCAAGAGGTTTTGGTTATTTTCCAAGGCCCTCACTGCTATATCTCACCTTCCTGGTATGGTACACCTGCTGCTGTTCCTACGTGGAATTATACGGCTGTTCATGTCACTGGCAAGGTTGAACTTCTGTACGATGACCAGGAAGTATTACGCGTCTTGCAGCTGTTGACACTCAAGTACGAGGAACCAGATAGCTCGTATGATCTAGAGAGCGTTGACCCTCACTATATTGCTGGGCTGAGTATAGGGATTCAAGCCTTCAAGCTGCCCATTACGAGCATAGAAGGCAAGGCCAAGTTGAGCCAGAACCAGCCAAAAGAGCGCCAAACACGCATTATTCAAGCACTTGAGCAAAAAGGGTATCCCGAGCAACAGATTGCCGCGCTTATGAAAGAGAACCTGAGCCAAGATTGAATTCTAACGTATGAGAAAATGCCTCCACACCCGTATTTCTCGGGTGTAGAGGCATTTACAATTAATTAGGAATGCACCTGTACCGTCTGCACGGATTCGGAAGCCATTGGAGCATGCTCCGCAATCAACTGTTCTTGAATCTGCAGCTGCTGCGTGGCAAATTCACGGTACATCTCATGCGACTCAATGAGCTCTTGATGCGTACCGCGGCCTGTGACAACGCCCTTATCGAGGAACACGATCTGATCCGCGTCCACGACTGTGGATAAGCGATGGGCGATGACTAGCGTTGTCCGCCCCTGCATCAAATTCTGCAGTGCTTGCTGCACAACGACCTCAGACTTGCTGTCGAGACTCGACGTTGCTTCATCCAACATTAAGATCTTTGGATCCCGCAGCAGCGCTCTTGCGATCGCAATCCGTTGACGCTGTCCACCGGACAGCTTGATCCCGCGCTCTCCAACTTCCGTGTCGTACTTCTGCGGAAGCTCTTCGATGAAACCATCGGCGTAGGCCATCTCGGAAGCACGCTTTAACGCCTCTTCCGTCACTTCATGCTGCAAGCCATAGCAGATGTTATCCCGAATCGTCCCTGCAATGAGCGGACTTTCCTGCGATACATAACCAATCTGGCTGCGCCAGGAGACGAGCGAGTATTGATCGATGCTTTCTTCGCCAAGTGAAATGCTGCCTTCCTGCTGCGAATAAAACCGTTCAAGCAACGAGAACATCGTCGTCTTCCCGCTTCCGCTCGGCCCTACAATTGCGGTAACCTTACCCGCATCCATCGTGAAGCTAACATCCTTAAGGACCGCCTCGCCCTCTTTATAGCCGAACGTTACATGTTTAAAATGCAGGGTTTGAGAAGCATCCTTGACCGGTAAACCTGCGTGTGGATCCTCTTCCTCATGATCTAACACCTTCAGAATCGTCTCCGTTGCTCCCATCGCTTTCTGCGTTTGCGTGAAGAATTGCGTAATCTGCGTAATTGGCATTACAATTTGGAATAAATACAGCATGAAAGCCACCAACTGACCTGCCGATATTGCACCTGACGCCACGCGTGTGCCACCATAACCGAAAAGGACAACGAACATCATCAACATGACAAACATAATTAGCGGCGACATAAGCGCTTGAATTTTACCTTCTTTTAGTCCAAATTTGAACAGCGTCTGAATCCCAACGCTTCCTTCCTTATACTCCACAGGCTCTGCATTTGCAGCCTTCACCAAGCGAATTTCGGAAAGCGCACGATTTAACACAGAAGTGAAGTTTGCCGTCTCGGCTTGCATGCCTTTAGATATTTTGTACATTTGTCTACCCAAAGGAAAAAGGATAAGAAACGCGATCGGAAATATACTAAACATGATCAGAGTCATTTTCCAATCCATATATAAGAGCACAACGATGGATCCGATAATTGAAATGCTGCCTGTAATAAAGCCTGCGGTATGCTCAGCAATCAGTCCTTTAATAATAGCCGTGTCGTTCGTCATCCGGGAGATGGTGTCTCCTGTTTGATGATTATCAAAGTAACGAACCGGCAGCACCAGCAGCTTCTTCCATAAGCGATCCCGGATTCCCGCCACAACGCGCTGACCTGAATAATTTAGTAGGTACGTAGCAACGCCAGAGGCCACTGCTGATGCGATAAAAGCAATAGCCATCCCGCTGATTTGCAGCCAATTAAGTGAGGAGATGGAGAAATTATCAACCACATTTTTCGTAAAAAGTGGAATGACCAGGGCGACCAGCGTGGCGATCACGCTTAATCCCAGCGCAATACCCAACAGGAGCTTCGGCGGATTCGCCCCCATCAGTAGGCGGGTGAATCCCCGCCAGTCGTTTTTTTGTTTCGGTTGTTCACTCTTCGTAACAGCCATCTATCTCGACTCCTTTATCCGTTCAGATTTGTATCTTTATTAAAATGATTGCTCTTCCCTAACACTGTTACGATCATACTCCCCTATTTTAAACAGAATATAAACGAGGTTGAATCGGTCCTCAGGTGGAAAAGGATGTACGGGGTTGCGTTCAGTGCGGAGTTTCGACTGTTACCGGATGTTCTGCCACAAAAAAAGCTCCCTCATGAAAAAGCCGCATGGCTTCTCACAAGGGAGCTATCAATCTGTTGTGCCTACGCTTCTGTGGCCACTTGCCACATCACACCGTACCGATCTCGCACACGACCGAGCATTGTGCCCCAGAACATCCGTTCAAACGGCATGATGACATCGCCATCGGCTGCTAGCCCGTCATAAATCGTCCGCGCTTCCTCCTCATCCTTGAAGGTGAGCGCTAAATCCATGCCTGTGCCGCGATCATTCGCCTCCGCCACTGCATCCGCCATGAAAAAACGCAGACCCAGCGCCTGCAGCTCCAAATGCAGCACTAAGTGCTTCTTGGACTCGTCCATCCCCGGCAGATCGCCATACGATTGGATGCTGACGATTTCTCCACCGAACACGCTCACATAAAAGTCAGCCTGCTTACGCGCGTCAGCGCTATAGATATATGGTGATAAGGTTGCCATCTATTCCTTCATCCCTTCTATACTTTTGCGATGTGCTTTCGTTTTATCTAACACCTCGTCTGCTGCGGCTATCTTCTTAATTTCATTCTATAAAATGGATATAATGTCCTGCTTCTATACTAAACAGCCCGTATTCCCGTTAACACATCCAAATCAACCCTGTTGGGGACGAATTCCCTTAGTTGATTGTAAAAAATATAACTTCCCCTGAAGTCCAACATCTCGCTGGTTTTGTTTTTCTAAGATGCTTACTATACAATAGTAAGAGGGGAATCGTTCATTCCCGAGTCAGTTCGAGGAGGTATACTCATGAATAATTTCACATTTCATAATCCAACAACCCTACATTTCGGTCAGGGCCAATTAGAAAAACTAGCTTCCGAAGTGCCTAAGTATGGGAAAAATATTTTACTCGTCTATGGTGGCGGCAGCATCAAAGCCAATGGCATCTACGACAATGTCCTCGCCCTGTTACAAGGTCTTGATGCGACGATCGTGGAGCTTAGCGGTGTCGAGCCTAATCCTAGATTAACGACTGTTCACCGCGGTGTTGAACTGTGCCGTAACAACAATATCGACCTCATTCTAGCTGTTGGCGGCGGCAGTGTTATCGACTGCGCGAAAGCAATCGCTGTTGGCGCCAAGTTCGAGGGCGATTTCTGGGATATCGCAACACGTAAAGCAGCAGCCACAGGAGCTATCCCCTTAGCAACGGTATTAACGATTGCTGCAACAGGCTCCGAAATGAACTCCGGTTCTGTCATTACGAACTGGGAAACGAACGATAAGCTTGGCTGGGGAAGTCCTTTTGCCTATCCGAAATTCTCAATCCTCGACCCCGCTCATACAACTTCCTTGCCTGAAAACCAAACCGTTTATGGCATGGTAGACATCATGTCTCACGTATTCGAGCAATACTTCCATCATGGCACGAACTCCCCTGTACAGGATGGGTTCTGTGAGACGATTCTGCGTACCGTTATCGATACAGCACCTCTTTTGCTGCAGGACTTGAACAATCTCGAACACCGTGCCACCATTCTGTATAGCGGCACCATGGCGCTTAACGGCACGTTAAGCATGGGCATTCGCGGGGATTGGGCGACGCACAATCTGGAGCATGCGGTTTCTGCTGTTCATGATATTCCACACGGCGGCGGTTTGGCCATCCTTTTCCCGAACTGGATGACCCATACCCTTGATGCTAACATAGGGCGTTACAAACAGTTCGCACAGCGTGTCTTCGGCATCGATGCCACAGGCAAATCCGACAAGCAAGTTGCAGAAGAAGGCATCGCGGCACTGCGTGCGTTCTTCACCAGCATCGGCGCACCAAGCCGCTTAGCGGATTACAACATCGACGACTCCACGGTCGAGCTTATGGCCGACAAAGCCATGATTTACGGCGATTTCGGCAACTTCCAGAAGCTGACACGCGCAGATGTGGTGAAAATTTATCAGATGTCGCTATAAAAATAGCGAATGCGAAGAAGCGTTGCACATAGGTGCAACGCTTTTTTTTTGCGCGGCGCTACGCTGCCGATCCGTGCATGAACTACCGCTGCACAGGCAGCACCGTATACTCGCGCCACTCCTCCGGCAGCAGCCTCTGATAGCGAGGCTGCAAATACCGATCGTCGATCAGCAGCAGTACGCCGCGATCCGTTTCGGAGCGGATCAACCGCCCGCCAGCCTGCTGCACTTTGTTCATGCCGGGGTAGACATAGGCGTAGTCGTAACCATTTTTGCCTGTACGCTCCATGTAATCCTTGATCAGATTGCGTTCCGGTCCCAGCTGAGGCAAGCCAACGCCCACAACGACAACGCCCGTCAGACGGTCTCCAACGAGATCGATGCCCTCGGAGAAGATGCCGCCCATCACCGCAAACCCCACCAACGTCTGCTCCGCTCCCGCCTGAAAAGCCGCAAGAAAGTGCTCCCGTTCCTCCTCCGTCATTTTCGCCTGCTGAACGAGCACGTTCAGTGCACTGCCACGGTGTTCGCTTTGCCCATCCTCCTGCTCACCTACAAGATCCGTAAAAGCCTCATACACACTGCTCATATACGCATACGAAGGAAAAAAGACTAAATAATTACCCTGTCGTCCCGCGACCAGTTCATAAATAGAACGAGCAATCAACGTACGGCTGTGCTCCCGGTCCTGATAGCGGGTTGAAAGCGGCTGCACGAAAACCTCCAGCTGCTCCTTGGCAAAAGGTGACGGCACCGTCACGGAATAATCGTCCTCCCCCGCCCCTAACGTGTCCATGAAATAGGACAGTGGTGACAGCGTCGCCGAGAAAAACACATACGCCCGATACCCCTTCCCCATTTGCCGCAGCAGGTGGGATGGATCCAAGCATACAAGCTTCACGCTCACCTCGTTCCGATCATTCGCAACCAGCGTTACATAACGCTCATCGTATAGCTTAGAGATACGCACAAAATTTTGCGCGCCGAAATAAGCATCCAAAAGGACCGCACTCGCAGTGTTACCGCCGGCCGATTTGGCTAACTCTTTTTCAGCAACTGCTATAAAGGCCTCCACATGAACCAATAACGATTCCGGCAGCGTGGACTCCACCATCATTTCACGATCCCCCGCTTGCTTGCGGAGTGCTATGAAATAGGCGTTTATCGCCTTGGCTGCTTCATGAATCTCCTTACGAACACCTTTGAATTCCCGTTGCAGCGTCAAAAAGACCGATTTATGCAGCTCACTGCCGTACATTTCCCGCGCTCGATCAACCAGATTGTGCGCCTCATCAATCAGCAGCGATGTTTTGCGCTTTTGCTCCTCAAACAGTCTTTTCAGATTCACACGCGGGTCAAAAATATAGTTATAGTCACAAATCACCGCATCCGCCGCATAAGCCACATCCAACGAAAACTCAAACGGACACACCCGATGCTTGCGCGCATAGGTCTCAATCACAGAACGCGTCATCACCGTTTCTTGCCTGAGCAGATCAAGCACCGCCTCGTTCACCCGATCATAGTAACCATCCGCGAACTCACAGTGGGCCGGCGTACACCTGACCTCGTCCTTCAAACACACTTTCTCCTTCGCCGTTAGCGTAACCACTTGCAGCTGCAAGCCTTTGTCCTGTAATAGGTAAAAAGCCTCCTCTGCCGCCGTACGTGTTATCGTCTTCGCCGTCAGATAAAAAAACCGTTGGAGCAATCCCTCCCCCATCGCTTTCACCGAAGGAAAAAGGGTCGACATCGTCTTCCCAATCCCTGTCGGCGCCTTGGCGAACAGCTTGTGCTCGTCCTGGATGGTTTTGTACACCGCCCCCACTAGCTTACGCTGTCCCTCACGGTACTGCGGAAAAGGGAATGGCAGCTCCTTGATGCTCTGATTTCTGCGCTGCTCATGGTCATGCTTCACTCGCGCGTATGGATAATAGCTCTGAATCACCTCATACACAAACCGTTCAAGCTCTTCATAAGCAGCTTCCCTCACAAAATGCCGCGTCTCCTCCGTATCCACCTGCGTATACGTTAGCTGAATCCGCATGTAACTGAGTCCGCGATCATGCGCAATCATATAGGCATAGCACATTGCCTGTGCCCAGTGCACAGGGTAGGAATTCTCCTCAATGAGCGTGATATCATTTGAAGTCGATTTTATTTCATCCACGGTTAGTATATCGACATCGTCATCCGTCCCAATAAGAAGCCCGTCACAGCGTCCATCAATGACAAATAAAAGCCCCTCATACGCTATCTCCGCAGACACATACACTTCATGTTGGTCTAACTCGCCATATTGCTTTTGCAGCCTTTGATGCGCCTTCGTGCCTTCCCTCAGCGACGTGGTCGATCGAAACTCCGAATCGATACTACCACTGCTAAACACATACTCTACAAGCGACCGAACTGACATCTTTACCGAAGGTAGCATTCCATGTCTCCATTTTAGAACATTTGTTCCTTATTATAACATGTTTCTATCATTTCACCCACTGAAACGGGGTTGTATTAAAAAATAAGTCCGGATTGGCCTGAATATTATGCGCCCAGAAGGTAAAATGCAGATGCGGCCCGGTGGAGAAACCGGTCGTGCCGACGAGCCCGATGATGTCGCCTTGCTTGACGCGGTCGCCTACCTTCACGCGCAGCTCGGAAAGATGCGCGTACTGCGAGAACAGCCCCATCCCATGGTCGAGATAGATGGCATTCCCGGTCAAATACAGGGTTTCGGCTAGCGCCACAACCCCATCGTTCGTAGCCTTGATCGGTGTGCCTTCTTTGGCGGCCAGATCAAGGGCCAAATGCGAGCTGTCGTATTTCCCGTTCACATAACGGGTGTACCCATACGGCGTGGTCAGAATCCCCTCGACCGGCTTCACAAACGGTCCGCGGAACAAAAATGTCGGCTCCGACTTGCTGCGCGCCAGATCAATCTTCTTCTGATCGGCATTGATGCGCGCCGTATCCTGTTTCATGCTTTCCATTTGCTCGGTGACCTTCAGATACTGCGTCTCGAACTTTTTCGCTTTGATGGTTAGCGTCTGATCGCCAATTGGATACGTGCCTGCCTTCACACTTAGCGAGATTGGCAAATAGGTGAAGTATCCCGCTTCATAAGGCTGCAGCGTATACGTCTTGCCCTGCCAACTAATATTGCCCGGCTCCTTATGACGCACAAGTACGATATCCCCCGGCGAAGCCTGTTCCGGCAGGAGCTTCCAGCTAGAGCCCATGGCCGCTTTAGCACCCGCTTCATCTATATACAAGGAAGCTTCCGCTTTTAGCTTGGCCAAATGCGACTTCTCCCCTAGAAGGATCGCTTTCGCTTCCTCTGTCATGCCATCGACCCAAGTTTGCCCGCCGTCTACTGTCAACAGCAACGGATTCTTGCTGTCCGTAGTCCGGGTCAAAAGCACCCACCCAATCTTCGGCGTCACGAATTGGGATTGCTTCACAGCGAACGATGTCCCGTTCAGTGTAATCGCCGCCAGGCTATCTGGAGTCGCCACTCCTGCTGCAGCTGTCCCAGCTGAAGCCGCTACACTCCCACTCCCCGCTTCCAAGCTTAACAGCTTAGCAATCGTTTCACTGCCCGCTGCATCAGCCCCACCATCTACCGGAGATACCTCCGTACTCGAAACTTCCTGCCAATGCGCGCCGCCATCCACGGTTTGGACCATGCCGTCCGCATATTTCACCCAGCCTCGATCTAGATCGAGCATCCGAAATTCCACAGCCACACGTGGTGTAGGCGTTGGTACTGGTGTAGCAGCAACCGTGTCAGATACATTCGTCTTTACCGTGGGGGTTGTCTCAAATGGATATTTACCGAAAAAAATTACCGTACAAGCCGCAAGGATGCAAGCGCCAGCCAACAGTGGCCATTGACGCCGTTTTCTTGGTCTCACAGAAGCTCTACCTCCCTTAAATGACGATGGGTTGTCCTCTTGTCAGACACCTTCCGTCTCTTCCTTCGCTCTTCTCATGGTAACACAAAAAACCCGGGGACAGCTATGCCCCCGGGTTTCACTATGCTATATTTGTACGCCCTTTTTGAGCGTTTTCTGATCACTATTCGTGTTATTAACTAATGGAAGTAACTTGACACTTCGAATCATTGTGGACTGACACAAATGACATGTCGGCACGTGATCGAATGCAAAATTATCTCGCATCCAGCCTTTACAGCCTTCATTTTCACAAGACCATACCGTCACATTTTCTAGAGGCATCTCTTCAAGCGACTTTTTTCTGGAATACATGGATAAACCTCCTTAGAGTACTAAGCGTCAGCTAGCTTTAAATTGAAAAAGACTGCCATTACTTAAGTAAAGGCAGTCTTTTTAATTATATTACAGTTTTACAACGTTCTCAGCTTGTGGACCGCGGTTGCCTTGAACTACGCTGAATTCAACTGCTTGGCCTTCGTCCAAAGTTTTGAAACCTTCGCCTTGAATTGCGGAGAAGTGAACGAATACATCGTTGCCGCCTTCAACTTCGATGAAACCGAAACCTTTTTCTGCGTTAAACCATTTTACTGTACCAGTAGCCATTGTGAAATACCTCCAAAAATTATTAACATGTTTTTTATTCTTCAAAGAGAAAAAATTCACACATTGTATAAGGTTCACTAACAAAAATGAAAACCCTTTACAATATGTGAATTAAGGTTCTATTTGTCGATTGGATTTATCATAACACACCCCTTATGAAAACGCAAACTATTTCCAGACTTTACAAGTATAAAACTCAAAAAAAGGGCTCCCCAACTTTAGTCTAGGTTGCCCCTTGGTCTCCAGACGGTTTGATGCGCGGGGCAGGGGGACTATACTTGACGTATCGAGTCTAGGAGGGTTTTCATCGTGTATAACGCAAGTATTCAAACGATATTATCAGTAAGTCTTTTGTTCGTCATTTTCACTTGGATCGGTAGCGTCAAAGCCTCCCGGTTATTGTACAGCGGCAGCTTAGAGAAGCTGAACCGCAAAACGCGCAAGCTGCTTTTCTGGGCATGGTTCCCAATCCTTCCATCAGCCGCTATTGTAGCTGGCATCGTCTGGCTGCAGATGAACATGGATCCGATATTTTGGAAAGATCGTGTATTCCTGCAGGCGCCGCTTGTCGTTGTTCCACTTTTGAGCATATGGTTCGCGGCTGTCCCTAAACTGCTAAAGCTTCGCTCCTTAACCAAACAAAGCTTAGCCGAAAATGGTACCGTAATCGAGCCTGCTATGTTCCAAAGAGCGGCTAGTCCTGGCCTCATTTTCCCATATCAATTAACCGCGCTTAGCGCCGTAATCTCACTTTATTTCGCATTTGTGCCACCTGTTCCTTTTCAATGGTTGGATGTTTCCATTCCTCTTGCAGTACTTGTCATACTAGCGTCTGGACTTTGGTGGAGACATCAGCTTCGTTACAAGCAAGTTAGTAAAGTAGAAACTTATCAGGCTCCACGTTTATGGAAGCGTGTTGGTACCATGACAGGGGTACTCGTCGTGATTGCGGGTATCGGCTTCTACTTAATTACGTTCGCTATGGACAATAGCGTCCTGCCAGCCGAGATCGATATGGCAAGCGGGACGCATGATTACGGCGGCGGAGCAGCTGGAGAGCATGCTCATCATGATATGACCGCAATGGCGGGCATGGTGTCTGTCGCCGACCTGACAGGTCCCAAAGAGGGGACACCGGATCGTCGTTTTACACTCGTTGCGCAGAAAAATACAGTCACACTCAGCTCCGGCAAAACCGTCGATGCTTGGACGTACAACGGGCAAATTCCTGGACCTGAGCTTCGTATGAAGGAAGGCGAGCTCATCGAGGTTACTTTAATGAACCAAGACATTGATGTTGGTGTTACGGCACATTGGCATGGATTAGATGTACCAAACGCCGAGGATGGGGTTGCTGGTGCCACGCAAAATGCGGTTATGCCCGGTGAAACCTACACGTACCGCTTCCGCGCTGAGCAAGTAGGCAGCTTCTGGTATCATTCACACCAAGATTCACAAGAAGCGGTCAGCAAAGGACTCTTCGGAGCTTTAATCGTGGAGCCTAAGGAGGCTGCAACTACAACAACTTCAATAACATCTACAAATCCGTTGAAAGATATCACTGTTATGACCCATCGTTGGAAGAATACTTTCGCGATTGGCTCAAATGATGAGCTTGATCGTCAAGCCGTCGCTCCTGGGACGCCTGTCCGGATGCGACTCATCAATACAGATGATTGGATTAATCAAACATATACGCTCGTGGGTACTCCTTTCGAAGTGGCTGCTATCGATGGGACAGACTTGAATAAGCCGGATCTCCTGACCAATACACGTGTCATTGTGCCAACTGGCGGACGATTTGATCTAACGTTTGTTATGCCGGAGCATCCTGTTTATTTGAATGTGGGAACTAATAAAAACGGAGGAATTCTCCTGTCAGCTGACGGCCAAGGGAACGTTCCTGAACTGCCGCAAACCGTGCCTTTCGATCCGCTTACCTATGGACGCCCTGCGGCTACACCTTTTGATGCGAATAGCAAATTCGATCGCGATTTTACACTAATTTTAGATAATAAGTTAGGTTTCTATAATCGGAATTTCGATTTCCTCTATACGTTGAATGGTAAAGTATTTCCAGACGCTCCAATGTTTATGGTGAAGGAAGGGGATCTGGTTAAAACAACGTTCATTAATCGCGGCAATGTCGAGCATCCGATGCATTTGCACGGTCATCACGTTCTTGTGCTTTCGCGAAATGGCAAGCCTTCTACAGGAAGTCCTTGGTGGTCGGATACGCTAGATCTTCAGCCCGGAGATACGTATGAAGTCGCTTTCGTCGCAAATAATCCAGGCTTATGGATGGACCACTGCCATAACCTCATACACGCTGCCGCTGGGATGTCCATGCATCTGATGTATGAAGGGGTTACGACACCATATTCGGTCGGAAGCGGTACACAGAATCATCCGGAATAACTTTGGCATGGGGGACCTATATACATGACAGAAGATCTATTTGTAGCCGCAGGATTTAGTTCCTTCGGCCTCCTTTTTTCAGGGTCCATAGCTGCATATTGGAGCAGTCGATTGACCTATAGCTCGGGGCATAAACAGCTGCAACACAGGTCTATAGGTCTACTTTTCCTCATCCTAATGGTTGAGGTACTAGCCTTTACTAAGGCCGCGATCATCTTGACCTCCTGGCCGATAGGTTGGCCAGCCATGCAGGTGAAGCTGGGTCTGGAACTGGCATTGTTCGTCGCCCCAGCGCTGGCGACGCTGGTGTGGTCCGTGCCGAGGCTGTGGTGGTTGACTCGGCTCAGCTTTAAAGAGCCGCAGGGCAAAGCCCTGCCTGCGGAAGTGCGGTTGAGCGCCGCGCATATCGCGATAGCGCTGCCGGTTCAGGCGGTCATGCTGGGCGCAATGACCGTTTTCTTTTACACCTTCTTCACCGCGGTTCCGCTGCCGGTGAAGCTGATCGTCGTGCCGACGCTGCTAGCCGCAGTCGGCACAGCACTGCAGGGGCATCGGCTGCACCGCCGATACCTGGCCATGCGCAGCCCCGCGTTGACGAAGCCACGGCTCGGGATGCGGGTTGTGCGCGCTGCCGCCGGCGTCCTAACGGCGGCAGCGGTGCTCTGGATCTGGCTGAGCGCAGCTAGCCAGATGAGCCGTTTGCCCGCCGAAATGAACATGGCGGCGGGGGTCATGGACTACGGCGGCGGCGCAGCGCCGGCGAACAGCTCGCACGCCCAGCACGGCGTGGGCTGGACGAGCGTAGCGACGCTGACGGGTCCCCGCGAGGGGACGCCGGATCAGCGGTTTACGCTCACGGCAGTGAAGAAAACCATGACGCTCAGCTCGGGTAAACTGGTGGAGGCGTGGACGTTTAACGGCCAGCTTCCTGGCCCCGAGCTGCGCGTGAAGCAGGGTCAATTGGTGGAAGTCACGTTGATAAACGCCGATATTGAGGATGGCGTAACGCTGCATTGGCACGGTCTTGACGTCCCCAATGCGGAGGACGGAGTGGCAGGCGTGACGCAGAATGCCGTCATGCCAGGTCAGACCTATGTGTACCGATTCATTGCCAGTGACGCGGGTACCTATTGGTATCATTCACATCAGCAATCGTATGTGGGAGCTGGTAAAGGTCTATTCGGCTCTTTACTTGTTGAGCCCGCTGCTTTTTCCGCCGAAACTAAGTCAAATGAACTAGAAATCCCGATTGTTGCACACACTTATTCAACCGTAGATGGCACATCGAACACGATCTCTTTTGGAGCTTCAGATACGCGCCAAATCCAGCGGATTGCGCCGGGGACACCGGTCCGCTTACGTCTTATTAATACAGACAATGAGCCGATGACGTTCAAGTTAGTAGGAACAGTTTTTCAAGTGGCCGCCATTGATGGAACGAACCTGCATGGGACCACAGATCTAGTAGAGAAAGATTTACTCCTCGCACCAGGTGGACGCTATGACGTGACATTCACGATGCCGCAGGGGGGTGTGCTACTAGGTCCACAGTCCGAGAAAGAGCGGGGTAGCCATGCCTCCTTGGTGATGAGCCCAGATGGCAAGGACGGTGAATTCGACGATGCTGCGAGTAAACGCGGACCCGTGTGGGACCCACTGACGTATGGCGGTCCAGACGCCAACGCTGTTGCCGCATTCAACGGACAATACGACCGCGAATTCCAGCTAATTTTAGATAAAAAATTAGGCTTCTTCAACGGAGGTTTCACGTACTCTTTTACGATTAATGGCAAGCTATTTCCCGATACGCCTATGTTGATGGTGAAAGAGGGAGACGTTGTGAAAACGACGATCGTCAATCATAGCAACGCCAGCCATCCGATGCATTTGCACGGACACCATATGTTGGTGCTGAGTCGCAACGGGCAGCATTCAACCGGAAGTCCTTGGTGGGTGGATACGTTGAACGTTGCTGCAGGTGAGACGTATGAGGTTGCTTTTGTCGCGGATAATCCTGGCCTCTGGATGGATCATTGCCACAATTTGCAGCATGCGACTGCGGGGATGACCATGCATTTGATGTATGAGGGGATTACGACGCCTTATTCCGTAGGAACTGCAACGTCGAATCATCCGGAGTAACGGTTTTCACCTTTTCGACAAGATTGGAAGCCGTTTTTTCAGAAAAGAGGGAGGGCATGTCATGTTAACTTACACATTGTTGACAAAATTGACCTCGACAGTTTACTCTAGAGAAAAGCAGGCACGACATAATTGCATATGACTTCTTTCGTATAACCTTAATAATTGGATTAAGGGTCTCTACTTAGAAACCGTAAATTTCTAGCTACGAAAAATGTGCACTGACACAGGCATATTTTTCATGGCTAGTTTTTTTATGCCTACATTTTCATATATTAGGGGAGTAGGAGGTTTTCGAACGATGACAACGATATTAATTAAAGATGCACAGATCGTGACCATGAACCGCAACGGGGATATTCTGACAGGGGATATGTTGATCGAAAATGACCGCATTACCGCGATTGGGCCTGACTTGAACCCCACACATGCAGATAAAATCATCAACGCCAAGAATCGTACCGTCATTCCGGGCTTTATTCAAACGCACATTCATCTGTGTCAGACGTTGTTCCGTGGCAAAGGAGACGATCTCGAGCTTATGGACTGGTTGAAAAAGCGGATCTGGCCGCTGGAAGCCTCCCATGATGAGGAGTCGATTTACTACTCGGCGATGCTCGGTATTGGTGAATTGATTCAAAGCGGAACGACAACGATCGTGGATATGGAAACGGTGCATCACACTGATTTTGCTTTTCAGGCGATTGCAGAGAGCGGTATTCGAGCGTTGTCAGGCAAGGTGATGATGGACAAAGGGGACGAAGTTCCTTTCGCTTTGCAGGAAAATACGACAGAATCGCTTCAACAAAGCGTTGATTTGCTCGAAAAATGGAACGGACACGACGACGGACGTATCCAATACGCGTTTTCACCGCGTTTTGTCATCTCATGTACGGAAGAGCTGCTGCGTGAAGTTCGTAATTTGTCGGAACAGTACAATGTGAAAGTGCACACGCATGCTTCTGAAAATCTTGGTGAAATCGAGATCGTGCAAGCGGAAACGGGCATGCGCAACGTCGTCTACCTCGATCATCTCGGCTTAGCGAATGAACGATTGATCCTGGCGCATTGTATCTGGCTCGATGAGCAAGAGAAACGCATCATCCACGAGCGCGGCGTGCATGTCAGCCACTGTCCCGGCTCGAACCTGAAGCTGGCTTCAGGGATCGCCGAGACGCCTGAGATGCTCAAGCTGGACATCTCCGTCAGCTTGGGAGCAGATGGCGCGCCGTGCAACAACAATCTCGATATGTTTAACGAGATGCGGCTCGCAGCGCTGATCCAAAAGCCCGTCCACGGACCGACGGCGATGAACGCGCAGACGGTGTTCCGCATGGCGACCATCGGCGGCGCACGCGCGGTCGGGATGGCCGATGAGATCGGCAGTCTTGAAGTCGGCAAGAAAGCCGACTTAGCGATCCTCGATCTCAACAACTTCCACACGTATCCGTCCTATGACGTGGATCCGATCTCACGCATCGTCTACTCGGCGACGCGTGCTGATGTCGAAACGACCATCATAAATGGTCGGATCGTCATGGAAAACCGCATCATGCGGACGGTTGATAAGGACATCGTCCTGCCCGAAGCGAA
The DNA here is from genome assembly GCF_059692115.1 of Paenibacillus sp. J31R30. Classification (NCBI taxonomy): domain Bacteria; kingdom Bacillati; phylum Bacillota; class Bacilli; order Caryophanales; family Paenibacillaceae; genus Paenibacillus; species Paenibacillus sp. J31R30. Next base: position 236,420 of record NZ_JCAUAV010000005.1, read on the forward strand.
CCGCTCCATTCAGCGGTTGCTGAAGAGGGCGAACCTGCGCTGAAGTAAGTAGCCCAGACCCATGCATGAAACGGAACGAGGAACCGCTATTTGCTCAAAATCGAACTTTTTGATTGCGTTGCGGAACCACGTTCCACTAATTTGACTAAACCCTCCTTCATCGAGCCAAATTTCATGAAATAGCGTCCTCACGTTCCGATTCAGCTGAAAAATGGCCGTTTTAGAGTGAATAGCGCATTGACGTTCCGTTTCTCTTAGTGTTGGCTTGGTTCGGCCTAAACTAGCTAAAAAATCCTCCAAGCCCATACAATATCGGGTTTGGAGGATTTTTATATGGTCTCTAGTGAATGAGCCCCAACCACTTCCAGTAAGGTACACACAGAAGAGCTAGTAGCAGCACAGCTAATCCGTAAGCAAATGCAACCTTCTGTCCCTGGCGGTGGCTAAAAGCTTTCCCCTCGGAGCTATAATAAGCCGTCAGATACGTCGGCGATTGATATGCGAAGAAGAAAGGGTCCGTCGATAACAGCACCACGAAAACGAGAATCCACGGGTGCACACCCGCTTGGTCAGCCAACGGCAGGAGTGCCGTGACCAGCAATATTACGGCAGGATCGTCCCGGACGATCAACGTGACGATGAACGAAAGCAAGATGACGGCGGCCAAGAAGAAGAACGGCGACGTTACGAAAACACCCATATGCTGACCAAGGAACGAAGACAACGCTTCGACAAGTCCAAGCTCATTAGCGGCAGCAGAGAAGCTGAAAGCTACGCCAAGGAATAGCAGGAACGTCCAATCGATGCCGGTTGAAATCGTTTTGCGATCCAGCACGCCGCTGATCACGAGCACGGCAAAGCCAATGAGCATGATCCAAGCGCTGTCGATGCCGTGTAACGGCTGCAGCACGAGCATAAGGATACAGCTAAGAACGGTGACAACTGCAATGCGTTCCTCCCTTGTTAGAGGGCCTAGCAGCCGCAGCTGCTCGTCTAGGACATCAGCAGATATAGGCTTAGCGGATGTTGTATTGCGAAACATGATAAAAATAATGGCAAGCAGCACGCTGCTAAAAATAAGAAATGCCGGTAAAGCATAGATAAACCACTGAATCCAGTTCACCGGTGAAGCCGTGGTGACCAGTCCGAAGGCCAGTACGTTCGTGTACGAGCCTGTGAGCACGAAAGGCGCCGTAAAGCCATAGAAGAGCATGGCTGTAAGGCCTAAACCGGCTGCGCCATGGCTGCGTGCTCCGAATCCCATGGATTCGGACAACGTCTGTGCAATCGGCACGCCGAGTGATACCTTCGCTGACGAGGAAGGGATCATCGGGTTCAGCATGATACCGCCGGCCACGATGCCCCATAGCTGCCCGCGATAGTTAGCGGGGAAGCGCTTCAGGGCATGGAGGGAGAAGCGGTATAAGAAACCTGACTTCGTAATCACAGCGCTCATCGCCATGATGAAAATCATGTACAGCCACGTCGGCGAGGCGAAGCCCGACAGGGCTACTTCGGGCTCGACGAGCCCGCCGAGCACCCAGAGCATGGCCATGCCTAAGGCTACAATGTAGTCGGGCATGATGTTGACGATCCAGAGGATCACGGCGGCTAAGCCGATCCCAATGAAGTCCATGCCGTGGCGGGATAGCCCCGCGACTGGCTCGGCGATGTGGAAGCCGAGCACCGAGGCCACGGCCAGGATGACAGCCGCCAGGCCTAGCCAGCGGCTGCGATCTCCGAGCCGCCCCGCACCTGCGGCGAGGCGCTCGCTCTTACTTCTGGCCAGCATCTGCTTGGCCAGGCCAAAGCTCGGCTCTCCGCTGCGTGGAGAGCCCTCCCCTGACAGCGCGGTTGCCTCCGCGAGCTGCAAATACTCGAGCGCAAGCTGCTTTCGCCCCAGCTTGCGGCACAGATCGGCGCCCCACTCGTAGACGGTGGTGAGCTGCTGCGCCGAATAGGCAGCGCCTTGCTGATCCAGCGCCGCCTCAACGATGGACAAGCCCGCTTCGGGCGCGTGTTCCACGCAGTAGCGGACATAGGCCCACAAGACCGCGTAGCGCGCGACAAGCAGCTCGTCCGGGCAGCGCCTAAGGGCATGGCCAATCGCTTGCTGCTGCTCCGCTCGTTCCACTTGCTCTCCTACGGCTACAGCCGCAATCTCAAGCGCCTGCTCCCACTCACTTCGTGCGGCATATATCTCAACCATTGCAGCCCAGTTCCGCCTGGCTCGATAGAATTCCAGCGCTTGCTCGACCCACAGCTGCTGCTGCGTCGTGCCATACCGCCCAGGTAATAAATCTAGCATGACTCGTGCAATTTCAGCACGTATCTGAAAACAGTTCCGCTCCAAGTCCTTCTGAACGAAGCGCCCGAGAGCCGCATAGGCCTGATCCGCTTCTTGAAGCGTCATGCTGAACATATGCATCAGCAACTCCCCACTCAGACTTGGCAGGCATGCACATACAAATAAAAAGTCACGCATTGGCTCAGGCAGCTGCTCCACTTCGTGCAGCACCCATTGCGCTTTCGCCTCCTTGGAGGCTTGCAAGCGACCATTGGTGGATACCAGCCGCTGCGAAAGCAGCCGAATGAAATAGGATGAGATCTGCGGCTGCTCAACGACCAACCGATCGAAAGTTTCACGGTCAATATAATAGAGAACACTATCGACGGCTACGATAGCCGTTGCTGATCTTGGCTCGTTCGTTAACAGCGCCATTTCCCCCAGCGTATCCCCTGCCTGCAAGCTGGCTAGCGACTGGCGCGTGCCTTCTTGGCTCTGAGAGAACAGCTCAATTCTGCCACTCTCAATCAGATACATGCTATCGCCTGGATCACCCTGCTCGAACAAAGTGTCTCCTGCCTGCCTTTTCCACATATCTAATTTCCCCAAAAGCTTAGCCAGCTCTATGTTAGAGAAGTCCTTAAACATCTCCATATCTTTAATCGCCATGAATAATCCACTCTCCTTGCATGATGCTTTGTAAACACAACGCTATGAATCCCAAAGAATACTGTACGCTTGATATGACAAATTTGTCCACCAAAAATCCTAACACAAAAAAGAGGCCATCCCCCAGTAGTCGAAATCGCTACTACGAGACAGCCCCTAAACATGAAAGAAAGACCCTTAACTTTAAGTTAAGGGTCTTTCTAGAGAATGCTATATTTGCAAGCTGAAGCTTACAGTTTTACAACGTTCTCAGCTTGTGGTCCGCGGTTGCCTTGAACTACGTTGAACTCAACGCGTTGGCCTTCGTCCAAAGATTTGAAACCTTCGCCAGTGATTGCGGAGAAATGTACGAATACATCGTTTCCACCTTCAACTTCGATAAATCCAAATCCTTTTTCTGCGTTAAACCATTTAACTGTTCCTACTGCCATGGGTAATACCTCCAAAGTTTTATTAACATGTCTTTTTTCTTGTTTCGAACAAAAAAATTACACATTGGAAAAGGTTTCATTTAACTTAAATGATAACCCTTTGCAATACGCAATTCAGGTTTTCCCTTTAAGACTATTAATACTGTACCACACAATATTAGGTATTGCAATTATACCTGAGAGGGATTTATTGCTAAAGCTATAAAGGGTTCTCTATCGTCAACTTTAAGCGCCACAGCTAGTGCTAATGCGACATCTTTCGACGGGACGATTCGACCATTTTCGATTGAATTTAGGATGGAGTAACTGATCCCCGCTTTCTCGCCAAGCTTGCGTAAAGTGAGATTTTGCTGTTGCCGCAGCTCTTTGAGCCGGATATGGAAGGCCATTATCGCCTCACCTCAACTTTCCTTATTTTTTTGTCTGTGAATTTCAGTTCTAATTTTGTCGAATGGATCTTCCCAGGCTGGCGGCTTGATCGTTTTGCCCATTTCATTCTTGTGAACCTTGCCGTCAGGCCAAACCTTGGACATGTTTGCATGTTGGACGATATCAAAGATCGGTCCAGGCTCAACACCCATTTCAACCAGTGTCCCTAGTACAAAATATAATTCATCGATCATCGCATCCACTTCATCTTCTAAAGTAGCGGCTTCTTCAAATTCATTCAACTCTTCTTGCATCCACGCCAAACGCGCGGCTTTACGTTGAACAGATAGGCGCTGCGGTGATGCGCCCACCGGATGCTCAAACGTCTCATGAAACTTCTTCACGGCTTCGAAAGCTAGCTTTAATGTCATCTTTCCTTAACTCCCTTAATGATTATAGTTTTCTACTATATACCATTTGGAGGGAGTTATGGTCAATATCCACCAATCTTTTTAAAAATGACGTCCCATAATAAAACGATCTTTCCAGTAGCCAGTGGTCATAGAGCGTATAACGACACCTGAGCTGGTTGTATTACTGATAAACTGCCCATTGCCGATATAGATACCTACATGATTAATCCGGCCTGGTGTCGATACACTGAACATCACCAGGTCGCCCTTGCTGAGGCTTGTCTTCTTGGAGACCCGGGTTCCTAGCTTCGCTTGCGCTTGGGAGCCCCATGGAAGTTTGATCCCATTCTTGCTAAAAACGAGTTGCGTATAAGCAGAGCAGTCCATGATTAGACGGCTAGTATTTCTAGTACCATATCGGTAGGTAACATCTCCGATGTAAGACTTCGCAGTACGCACTATGCTGTCTGCACGGGACGTGCTCGTTGCTGTCGCAGTTATGGTTGTTGCATTGGTGGTAGCCGTGGCGGCAGAGGCCGCGTGTGGGCTTAACAGCGCAGTTCCCGTAACTAGCAAAGTTAGACTTAGACCTAAGATGGATTGTGTAAGGCGGTTCTTTTTCACAAAAATCATGATTGATTTCCTCCTTTGATATTAAACATGGACTTGTTTGACCTGCTACTACCATAGCACATGCCAAATGCCCTAATATTTAACAACTAAGGAGAAAACACGCGTCACGCCTAATTGTAGGTATTATTCTGAGAATTTCATGAGAATTCGATGAGAATCAGTCTCTTGACACGAATGTATCCGCTTTATCGCCTGCATGCTCCTGACGGAACTCCGACGGGGTAACGCCATATTTCTTTTTAAACACCTGGGAAAAATGCCTCATATCTTGATAACCTATACGCTCAGCAACGTCTGCCAGCTTAATCTTCGGATTCAACAGCAGCTGCTTCGCCTGCTCTAATCGCAGGTTAATCACGAATTCCTTGAAACCCTGACCTGTCTTCTGCTTAAACAGCTGACTAAAATAAACAGGGTTCAAATACACAATCGACGCCACTTTCTCCAGAGAAAGGTCGTCATGATAGTGCGTGCGCATATATTGCAGGGCGACTTCGACGGAACGATCACTGCCGCTGGCGTGATGCTCATAGACCTGTGTCGTTGAGGCTTGCCGCATCCGTTGAACTTCCGCGGGCACAGACTGGAACTGCTCGATCCGTTCCGTGCTCATGATTTGGAAGGGAACCTTCAAATATTTAATGAGATGGCTGCGAAGCTCCTCAATGAGAAGCGCGATACTTGAAGCATCGGGAGGCGTGACGAGCCCTAACAGGCTCTTGCTATCGTGTACCGTCACGAAGCCCTTGCCGTAGCGTTCTATCAGCTCCAATAGGACATTCTCGATAATGAAATTTTCGAGGAAGACGGCCTTATCGGTCTCCATTTTGACCATAATTAAATAGAAGTAAGGGTGCTGCTCCACGAAAGGTCCCATGTCTATGCGGCCCGTATCTAGACCTTGCACCCAACGCTGGAAGACAGCCTCCTGCAGGAATTTGCGATTCGTCTTGAGCAGCTCCGCTTCCTCTATCAGCTCGGTATCATGGGCGATCTCCTCGCTCAGCTTGCGAATCATTTCGCTCAGCACTTCTTTGCCGATCGGTTTCAGCAAATAATCCTTGGCTCCAAGTCGCACAGCTTCTTGCGCATAAGAAAACTCCGAATACGCTGAGATCACAACCCATTTCACATGGGGATGGCGGCTGCGCGACATATTCATGAGCTCTAGACCTGTCATCCCCGGCATCAGAATGTCCGTGAGCACGATATGAATCGTCTGACTGCGCAAAATACTAATCGCTTGCTCCGCATTCGAGGCTAAGTGGATCGTATGCTCGGGAAAGCGATTCTGAAGCGTGCGTTGAATGCCTTGCAGAATTATGGTTTCGTCATCAACGATAAGAATATCCATGATGGTCTGTTATACCCCCTTACGAGGAAGCGGCATCGCTATGATAACCGTAGTTCCTACCTCTTGTTTACTTTGTATCCGAAGTCCATAGGACTCTCCGAACAGTAATACAATACGACGATGCACATTGGTAAGACCGATGCCTCTCCGCGTCATTTTGCTATCCAGGACGGGCTTCAGGTCGCTTGCATACTCCTCCGTTTTATAGGTGTACGGATCACCAATCATTCGCGCATCCTCTACAAGTCTCTCCTGCATCTGGCGAAGAAGGACTTCCTCAATACCCACACCATTATCGGAAATAATGATATGCAGCTCTTGTTCTTGTACCTCTGTAAACACGCGAAGCACCCCAGGCTCTCGCAAGGGCTCCAGCCCGTACTTAACGGCATTCTCGATAATGGGCTGCAGCGTCATTTTGGGCAGAACAACGTCCAACCACTCCGGATCAATATGAATCTCCGTACGCACCCTTCCCTCTAAACGGTTCTCAATAATCGTCATATAATGGCGCATCTGATCCAGTTCTTGCTGCAGCGTCGTTTTGGACGCTTCCTGCCAATCGCTGCTGTACCGGAACATATGAGACAACGCCAGGATGACTTTGCCTAATCGATCATTCTCTCGTTCATCCAGCATCCAATAAATCATATCTAGGGTGTTATATAAGAAATGCGGATTCACCTGAGATTGAAGCGCCTGCAATTCCGCATTTTTCTCACTCATCGAAGCTAGCGTAATTCGTTCAATCAGTTCATCCATCCGATTCACCATGCGATTAAAGGAGGACACTAATGAGTTTATTTCCTCAAAGGATTTGACCGTCACCGAGCCTTTGAAATTCCCCATTTCCACTTGCTTCATCTCACGAATCAGCAGTTTCAGCGGGGAAGCAATATTCTGCGAAATCAGACTCGCCAAGGCCGTAGAAAGGATAATAAGGACCACGATGACAACGTATAAGTACTCCCGCGTTTTCACAACTTCCGCATTAATGTCATCTTTGGGTGTTAAGCCGAAGACAGTCCAATCCGACATTTTCGCCTTCGCGGCTACAATTAATTGATCTGTCCGATCATCAATAATGATCTCATTCTGTTGCGGGCGTGGAAGCCCACTGAAGGAAGGGAACGATGTTTTATCCTCCGCTGTCGTAGCAATCAGTCGATTCTCTCGGTCCACGATGTATACCCGGCTGTTCGGACTAATCGTTACGTTAGACAAGGCTGCAAGGATCGGCTGCGGATTCGTTTCAATCAGCATGACCCCGATTACCCGATGGTCTGTGAGGTCGTATAGCTTTCTGCCAAAAACAAAGAGAGGATCTCGCTGGAACTGGTTAATCACCGAGCCCTGCACCAGACCTAACCAGACCATCTCCCCTGTGGAGTCCTGCAGCTTCTGGTACCAGTCTGCGCTCGAATAATTGGTATCGATGACGCTGTCAAAGCCTCGCTCGTAATTATAGTTTTTCCCTGCATTAGTAATGACATGAATGCCGATGATATCGTCACGCGAATAATAGATTGCTCCCAAAATATTCGTAATGGTACGTTCATTGAAAATGCTGGCCGTCACATCGGGGTTTGTATCGCGATCTTGAATTAAGCGAAGCATTTCGTAGTTGCTATTCAATGATTTCGTGATACTATCGTAGCCTTGTAAGAGCAAATCAAATAAACCTACCGTTTGTGAGATGTTTTTCTGCGCCAGATCACTGATCTTGCTATGTATAATTTGGGTCGTCTTCTGATAATACAGAACGCTGACAAGTAACACGAGCACAAGCATCGATGTGATAAATAGCAAAAACAGCCGATTATGTATGGAATTAAGGCCCCGTTTCACGCTTGCGTGGTCCCCTTTCGTTAGGAGTATTTGCTATTCTACCACACCCAAATCCGAAAATGAAAAAAAGAGAGGGGTGAAGTTAACCCTTCACCGCTCCCGCTACCATACCTTTTGTAATTTTATCCGCTAATAAGAAGTACACGAGAATAACCGGCAGCGCACCTAAGACGAGAAAGGCTCCGATCGCTCCATAGTTAACTGAATATTGACTCACGAAGCTATTTACCCCGAAAGGAAGCGTCTTGAGTCGCTCGGACGAGATGAACGTCGCCGCGAGGATGTACTCGTTCCAGATGTTGATGAAGGTTAGAATACACACCGTCATCATCGGAGGAATTGAAATAGGAAGAATGATGCCGCTGAAAATCTTGAAGACTCCCGCTCCATCCACAACCGCTGACTCTTCAATTTCAGCAGGAATGGATTTCATGAAGCCGCTAAGGATAAAGACGGCAACTGGCGTCTGAAACGCAATGTAAGGCAGAATGATGGAAGCATGCGTGTTCAGGATATGCATATTTTTGAAAATGATCATAAGCGGCAATAGCGTCGCCTGCATCGGAACCATCATCCCAATGAGGAAGATAACCATAACTAATTGACCATATTTCCATTTGAACCGTGTAATTGCAAAGGCAGTCAGTGAGCTTAAGAACAGTACACATACCATCGTTACGATGGTAACAAAGAGACTATTCTTTAAGTATTGAAAGTAATTTCCTGCATCAATCGCATCGGTGAAGTTCTTCCATTGAAGCACGTGCGGTAAGGCGAAAAACCGACCTGAGAGAATTTCCTCATTGGTTTTCAGTGAATAAATGAACAGCCATAGCAACGGATACACCTGTGTGACCACAAGTAAGGATAAGAAGACAATGACAATTATTTTTAGGATAGAGAAGCTTTTGCGTCTCCGTATGATGGCAGGTTTAGCCGAAGCTGCTTCCCTGGCGTTTAGCATGGTGACACTTCCCTTCCTCACGAAAATTTTCTCTCTAGTTTGTTGAAGACTGTGTTAATAATAACCGTTGCTACAAGACATACCACAACCAGGAAGGCTGCAATCGCACTACCATAACCATATTTCAGGGATAGGAAGGAATTATTGTACATCAAGGTGGAAATGACATCTGTTGCATGAGCAGGGCCGCCACCTGTCATAACCATAATCATGTCAAATGCTTGTAAAGAACCGATAAATGCAAGGACAATCGATATTTTGAAAATCGGAATATTCATAGGGAAAGTGATATACCAGTCGGCTTTAAGGCCTTCTGCTCCATCAAGACGTGCAGCTTCATAAATGTCAGCCGGAATGTTCTGAATACCGGTGAACTGAATCAATGTGTGATAACCCAAGTACTGCCAAAGCGCTACAAAATAGAGTGAATACATAGCAATTTTCGGATCCGTTAACCACGATCTCGTCCAGCTATGTAAGTTTAGTAAATCTAGAACTTGGTTGAGCATACCGCCCATAGATGCTGGATTATAAATGGTTTTCCACAATTGTCCAACAATAACTACTGATAAAATGACAGGCAAAAAGTAAGCAGATACTAGGAAATTCGGTTTTTTGACAAAACGGTTAAGCAAAATGGCTACACCCAAAGCGATTGGAATTTCAATCATGGAGAAGACTGCAAACATTAATGTTCGTTTGACGGAAGGCCAGAACACAGGATCATGGAAAAGCATGGTGCGGAAGTTCTCAAGTCCAATGAACTTAGATGCGCCAATTCCGTTCCACTCCAGCAACCCACTATACATAGACACGAGAATGGGTACGAAAACAAGACCAACATAAATCAACAGACAGGGTAGTACAAACATGGCAATCGTCCACTTGGAGACTCTTAACACATTCACTTGGCTCGCCTCCTTCATGGGAATATACCAATGAGAACTCACCTCAAGCACCGTGGCTGGCACTCAAGGTAAGTCCCGATTGGGCTACTTCTTCAAATTATTTTTTGTTCGTGTCGTAAGCTGTTTGGTGCTCTTTCGCTACAGTTGCAGGATCTACTTTTTGTACGAAAAGGTTTTGAATGCTTGTTAAGTGGCCTTGAGCTGTTCCTGGGTTCATCGTGTTATCGAACGCAAGGTCGCCGCCTTTAACTTTCTTGAATAAACCAAGTACTTCCATTGCCATATCGGAGTATCCAGCAGCTTTGAAGTCGCCGTCAACTTTTTGTGCGATACCTACAGCGCCTTTAACTGCGAAAGCTTCTTTAGGGAAGTTCAACATGAAGTAGTTTAAGAAATCTTTCGTTTCTTTCAAGTGTTTGCTGTTTGCAGATACTGCAAATGCGCTGCCTGGAGCCAACATGAACTCGTCTGGGTTACCTTTACCTTTAACTGTTGGGAATTGGAATACGCCAACTTTACCGTTAACGGAAGATGTTTCAATACCGCCAGTTGCCCAGCTACCCATGAAGTACATCGCTGCTTTACCTGTTTTGAACAAGTTTTCACCTGCGTTGTAATCAAATGAAGTTGCGCCCTCTTGGAATGCGCCAGCTTGGATCAAGTCTTGGAAGGAGCTAACTGCATCCGTAAATGCTGGATCAGCGAACGTTTTCTTACCGTCTACAACTGATTGCAAGAATCCAGGACCGCCGTTAGTGCGAAGCAAGACGTTCATGAACAAGAAGGAACCCGTCCAAGAATCTTTTTCACCGATCGCCATTGGCTGAATGCCTTTGCCTTTTAATGTTTTTACAGCAGTAACCATCTCTTCGAACGTTTTTGGCACTTCAACGCCAGCTTGTTTGAACAAGTCTTTGTTGTAGTAAACAACAGCGATGTTGTTACCATCTGGCAAAGCGTAGATGTTATTTTTGAATGTATACCAGTTAAGGATACCTTCTTGGAATGTACCTTTAAGGCCGTTTTGCTCAACCATGTCATTCAAAGGAGCAAATAGACCTGCATCCACGAATGGTTGCATTTGTGCAGCTGGGTTCACGACAGTGATGTCAGGAACTTCTTTGGAAGCTGCTTGTGTTTTCAATTTAAGCTTTTGTTGATCCGTGTTCAAGGAATCAAGTTCGATCTTGATATTCGGATTTTTAGTTTGGTAATCGGCTACGATTTTCTTCAACATACCATTTTTCGGATCAGTTGGATCCGGATATATGTTTTGGAACGTGATAGTAATGTTTTTCCCCGTTGATGGTGCCGTCGTTGCCCCTGCTGCTGGTGAAGCTGTGCTCTTGCTGTCTCCACCTGAACCACACGCTGTTAAACTAATGGCTAGCAAGCTTGCCGCAATGACTTGTAGTGATTTATACTTTTTCACCAATGTAAATCCCCCTCGTTTGAGTGAATGTCTTTATGTTCCTATTATGCCGTGTTGTTGGCACCCCTTACAATGTGTGAACTTTAGGTATGATGTTTGATTTCTATAGATTTATTACCTCACCTAACTTTCCCGTTTGGGCGATTTTTTATGAGTTGAACTGAAACCCGGTGCAGATTAGGGGTAAAAAAGGAAAGAAAAAGCGACTCCTCGGCAGCTTGCGCTGACTTAGAATCGCTTTATTACTTACATATATTAGTAGGCCTTTGGCACTTCTACGCGGTTCGTGATACCGTCTTCGGTGAAGTAAATATGAACGTCAAAGCCTTGATCATCCATGAAATACGACACGTATTTCGGTTCACCATGCTTGATCGGCACAAGAAGCGTCGCAATACGATGGCTGCGGGCAGACTTCGTTGTCGCCTTCAAATGGTAGTGCGGCGGTAAACCTTCAATTTCGGACTGATCAATGTCTGTGAAGCTCTGATGCTGGGATAGCTCTAGCTCGCCAGAGGAGCAGTACACGAAACGTCCGTCCATATCAGCCTTACGCCCCTGAACCTTGAAGGTCTGGCCGTTCAGCTTCATTTCATACAGGGTCTGGAATAGCCAATCAACGGTTCCAGCCTGTGCAAGATCGATATGATCGACAACTACGACGTAGGTGCCGAAGAAGTAAAGTTCCCGTACATACCGTTCCAAATACGGTACGTATTCTTGGTATGCCGCGGTTGCGTTACTGCGGGAATATCCATATCCTTTGCGCTGTTCGGCAATCTCAACGAAGCCATTGGCTGCCATGTTGAGTACTTTGTTCTTCTCCGCATACTGACCGAGACCATCGATCAAAATGTTGTTCGTTGAGCGCGTCTGTCTGCGCCAATTCATATGCATCGTGGAGCTAAACGCCACGTAGTAGCCGCTCTCGATGGCTAACGGCTCGCCATAGGCATGCAGCAGGAAGCCGTTCTGGTCGCCATGGCTATGGCTGACAGAGCCATATTTGCTGCTCTTCGTGAGGAGCATAATGTGACGCTCTGGATCAGCCATATTCGAATGGAAGGCGACCCAGTCGATGTCACGGAACCATTTGACCGACTGGATATTCGCATCGGTTGGTGCAATTGCTTCCACCTGCGGATAATCGTGACGGTATACCATTTCGTCAAAACGGAAATCCCACCAGCCATAGTTGTAGAATTTCATTTCCGAATCGGTATCGATCTCACGAACGCGTTCGTAATACCATTGATACAAACCGTTTCCTGTTACACCTGCAAATTGACGGATGTTAAATCCAGTCTTCAAGCTGACTGGATCCCCCAAAGTCGACTGATCACCAAAGCTTGCCCGCAAGGTATCTGGACTGAACGCATACAGCGGGAAATCGCCTGTTTTAGCGAAAAATGGTCGTTTATAGAAGTTAATGCCTGTATATTTCTTCAGCAAGTTCATCGCTTCCGTGACGAAAGCCATCCCTGTCGTCCAATACATCGGACCTTCAGCCCAGCCCCCGTCCGGCCCGCCCCATGGCGAGTAAAGACACGCATAGTATTCAAGCGTATAGTCTAACCATTCTTGAACCTCCGGCTCTTCCTGCAAAAGCACGATGCAGCAAGGTACTAGCACGCTGGATAGGGAACGCACCGCGTGACTATCGAAAGGAACATGATGAATCTTGGAATGCTCAATGACGTGCTGAGCGATTTGACGTGTACGTTCGAGCAGAACGTGTCGGATCTGCTTTCTTTCCTCTTCGGATAGTTGGTCATAGAGCCAGTCATAACCCCAAGCGATGGCTCCAGCCATACGGAAGGAAGCCTCATCGTTATAGTCGCGGCTTGTCGTACCTTTAATGTCCCACGTACAGATGTGGAGCAACCAGGTTTTGGCGCGGTTTAGTAAGGATGCGTCGTTTAACAGTTGACCTGCTACTGCAAGATGACGCACGGCATAGAGTGCTTCTTGCGTATCCATGTACATCTGACGCCACAATTTGGCTACACGCTTATTTCCTGGGTAATGAAGCGGTTCCGCAATGAGTTCGCGTTCGATCCATGGTTTAACGGACTTTTCATAGAAAACATCCCATGCACAATAGGTTGGATCACTCGCTAATTCGGAGCGGAAGGCTTCTACCTCGGGAGCTTGCAGCCATAAACGTGGATGCTGAGCTGAAACCTCTGCGTAGCGCTTGGCTCTGCTTGGCAGTGGTGTTTCCGGCAAATCTGCCGGTACTTCGAAGCGTCGAACGCAGCTCCATGCAGTTTGCTCGCCGTTTTCTTGAAGAAGCGCATAGCGCCAATAGTACGTGCCTGCTTCAAGTGCAGCATCAGGTGTATATAAGTTATATGGAATCGGCCCAACCGTCTGCGTTTCGGCAGGCTCGAAAGCCTCTGATTGTGCGATCTGCAGCACATAACGATCATGCTCCAGTTGTGCTGGAATCCAAGTGAAGCGAGGTGGGTTCTCCAGCAACACCGTCTTCTCATTCGGCTCGTATTGTACGGTTAGCACACCGCTCTGCGGTTCGTAAAGTGGAGATTGTGTCATTGATAATTCCCCTCCAGGCTCTGTTCTGTAAGGCGTATGGTGGAATATGAAAAATGAATGCGACTTCTAAGGATCGATGAGTAACGTAAGTGCGTTATGAATTTAGAAGTGAGCTCAACAGCGTTTCTGCGTTTCTGTTTCTGCGCGTCGAGTATGACTTTCGAACAAAAGCCCGAATGACAAATTACAAGATTTGTAATCCTTTATCTGTCATTAGAACGCGGACGGAACCTTTCGGATCATTCGGTACGGAAATGCTAATTTCATCATCTGTCATTTCAAATAGCTGAACCGCACTACCCGCACGATACACATGAATGAAATCCGCCTTACGGTCATTCCGACGATGAAGCATCGCTGTAAGTGAGCGACTTGGATCTACGGCATCTCCTGGTGTCTGTACAGCCACAACCTCATCGCCTGGCTGAACGAGAGCGGAATGGAAGACGACGGCGTCTGTTAGTTCATAGGAAACCTGAAGTTGCGCCGTTCCGGTAGCGTCAAGACCTTCGTTCGGCACGAATTGGCCAACGATAGGCAGCAATTGTTCATTGATCGTTGTTGTTTCTCCCACTTTTTCAGCGATCAACAGCTTGTAGTCAGCTTCTTTGCTGGCTGGTTGTTGATTGGACGCTACCGGTACGACAGGGTGCATCCACCACTCGATCGCTTGCGGTTGTTCGCCGGAGAGCTCAACTTGGAACCAATCCAGCAACCATTCTCCTGTGAGCAGAAGATGGCGATTCATCGTACAGCCTTCGTAGCCTTCCGTCGATTGCATCCATGCGTATACGGAAGTCTCTGTCGCTTCATAGTGCTTCATGCGCCCTTCATGCGGCGCTTGAGATTGACCTGCCAGCGACACGGTATTATGGCTGGCTGTCTCTGCGAACCACGATCTGCGCATGGACGAGCCGTAAGGCACCATCCCCAGATCGGGTGTCAGGGTTTGATTCTTGTGCATCAACGTGAGATGCAGCTTGTCGTAGTGGCCGTGGGAACCGCCGTGCTCGCCGAAATCGGCGAGGAACGACAGCGGGTTCTCCGCTATGCGGCCGATGACGAAGCCAGCGTCCGCCCAGAGTCGCGAGCTGCGCGGCTCTAGTGTAGCGGCGCGGTCAGCGCCACCGCCGTAGAGCAGCGCCTCGAGCTGCTCATTCCCGGCAGCGCCTAGCTGCCGGTACGCTTCGCGAAGCACCGGCGCGAGGCCAGGGATGCCATAGATCGTGAGCCCCTGCTCAGCGATCTCGGCGATTTCGCGGGCGTAAGGGCCCCGCTCGAGCGGCCCGTCATGCAGGGCAGGCAGAGCGCCCTGGTCGTCAGCCAAGTCGGCCAACGCTTCAAGCATGCCGCGCATGGACTGCCCCTCTGCGCCAGTCGTGGCGTAGAGATCAATACCGAAGCGCTGTGCCATTTCGGCAGCGATAAGATATGCACGAAGCACGAATACATGGTAGTACGTGCTTCCTTCGAATTCGAATTGATCGGCTTTGACGCCGATGGAAAGATGATGAATGAAGCCGCCTTGGCCTTCAATAAGCGCTTCAAGTGCAGCCTGCTCGCCTCGAGCCGCATAAACACAAGATAATGACGCGTTCAGCCAAGCGGTGTAGTTGTTCTCCGCATTATTCCGCTCATGAATCAAAATATGGCGGTACTCCTCCATACTCCCTGCCAATAAACCTAAGAACACGTCGATCGCTACCTGTTCCTTCGCATCGAAGGTAATACCTTCATCACGTAGAAGCAGATAGGCGCGTATCAGCGTGGTAGACCAAATTGCCTCAGTCAGTGCTTGGTGGAATGCGCGTCCCTTCAGCATCCAACTCTGCGCTTCCGGATGAACCGGATAGTGCGGGAACTGCTCTGCGTACTCGACTAGCAAACGTTTACTAATCTGTGCATAAGATACGTTGCCCAATGCCGCATAAACGGCAGCGGATTGCAAAGCCACTCGTGCTAAGGACTGATGCTTGAACACGAGCCATGCACCGCGATATGCTTCGCCTGTGATCACACAACCGTGTGGGCACAGAAATTCTGAAGCATCTACACAGCTTTCGTCGAACAACAGTTCGGTATGATGATGTGGACAAACATACTGGTGCCACCAACCCCCAGGTTCTTTAGGAACGACCAGGCTGCCTGCTTGCTGCAGCCTGTCGATTTCTTCTTTAAGCCTTTGGGCGGTTTGACCCGCCCACGTCATTGTCTCTACTTTTGCGCCTAATGGAATCGCGGTACTCATCGCATCATCATCCCGCCGTTGATTTCGATCGTTTCACCTGTTACGTAGCCAGCAAGATTGGAAGCAAGATACAGCACTGCACCTGCCACATCATCCGGTGTTCCTTCACGTTGCAACGGAATGCCATTGATCGTAGCTTGGCGAGCTGTGTCCGTCGTGAATGTCGCGTGGAACATGGTATTGCCAATAAAACCAGGGGATACGTTGTTCACTGTAATTCCACTTGCAGCAACTTCTTTTGCTAAACCTTTGGAGAAGGTTAGCACTGCTGCTTTACTTGCTGCATAAATGCTGGATCCTGGTCCGCCGCCGTTATGAGCTGCAACAGATGTCATGTTGATGATGCGGCCGTAGCCTTTCTCTTTCATGCCAGCAAGCACTCGTTTGGACATGAATACCGTGCTTTTCAAGTTCACGTCCATGATGCGATCGTACATTTCTTCAAACATGTCAGCGTTCGGTACACGTTGTACCAAGTGACCTGCATTGTTAACAAGAATATCGATGGTTCCGCCCAACGCTTGCTCAACTTCACTCACAAGTCGGTCGATTTGTTCTACATTCGTTACATCTGCTTGCACGAGGACTGCTTCCCCACCCAATGCTTGAATTTCAGCAACAACTTCCTGTCCTTGTGTTACATTGTTCAAACAGTTAACGCCAACTTTAGCACCGTTGCTAGCCAAAGCTAGTGCAATTGCGCGTCCAATCCCAGCATTAGATCCTGTTACAAGTGCGATTTTTCCCGTTAAGTTGATGTTCATTGTGGTATCCTCCCATGGATGTAAACCTATTTTTTATTTGAATCGCTGCTAGGCAGCGTAACTACCTATTTTTACGAACCTATAAGACTCCACCACTCAACCGCGCAGCCGAGGCCGCTCCGTCTCCGGCATCGTCATCGTGACGCAGGTGCCGCGTCCCCACTCGCTGTCGACGGACAGCCCGTAGGCTTCGCCGAACACCATTTGAATCCGTCGGTGGACGTTCATCAGACCTATACCGCCACCACGCTTGGTTCCGGTACTCGCTTCATCCGGCTCCGCCAAGCGGTTCTCCTCCAGCTTCCTGCGCAGCTCAGCCAGTCGTTCCGGCATCATGCCTGTGCCGTTATCCTCGATGAAGACCTGGAACAAGCCGCCCTCTTTGCGGGCATCAATACGAATTTTGTGATGCTCCTCCACGCCATCGGGAAAAGCATGCTGAAAAATATTTTCGATCAAAGGCTGCAACGTCAAGCGGACCATCTTCTCTAGCAGCAAGCTCGGCGGAATCGCAACGTCAATCTCGAATTCCCGCTCCGTACGATGCTGCAAAATAATCATATAGTTCCGCACATGATTCAACTCATTCGCAACCGTAATTTCCTCTAGGTTGGTCTGAACAGAGTAGCGAAGCATGAACGCCATGGCCTCAACCATATCTGTGATTTCACCAGAATTTTGAACAATGGCATAACAGTTGATCGTTTCCAACGTGTTGTATAAGAAGTGCGGGTTAATTTGCAGCTGCAGGGACTGAAATTCAGCTCTCTGACGTTCTAGCTTGGATTCGCCTAGCTCCAGCGCATGCTTCTGCTGTTCTAGCTCCGCTTCATACACCCGCTCGATCATATCCGATAGGCGCGTCACCATCAGGTTGTAACTGTGAATGAGTCCACCCATTTCGTCCGTTCGGCCGGCATCTTCGATATACTGCCAATTCCCTTTCTCGGTCTCGCGCATGCTGTCTTTGAGATTCCGAATCGGCATAATGATGGAACGACCAAATCGAAAGGCAAGCCAGAGCGCAGCAGCTAAGGTAATCAGACCCACGAAAATGGTTGTTGTCCGAATGGTATTCGCGGGACGGCGGAGCTCATCAACAGGCATCGATGCAACAAGGTTCCAGTCCGAGTAAGCAGACTTTCGAGATACAAACATACGTTCTTCCCCATTGTATTTGGACAAAAATGTTTGATTGCCGCTCGACAGCACTTGAGAAGCTAGCTCGTCTTTCGGTTTGCGCTCACTCATTGTCCGCGGATAAATGTAATTACCCGCATCATCCACGATGAAGAAAAACCCCTCTTTCCCCAAGCTAACCCGATCCCAAGTCTTCGCGAGTTCATCCAATTTGATTTCAATCGCCACAACTCCACGGTTCGTATCACCATACGAAGGACCTCTTACCTTGCGAGCCATCGTTACGACAGCCCCCTTATCGACGGTGCGGATGCTCATATTGAGAAGCACGATTTTGAGATTATCTGGCGTTAATTTCATCAAATTCTCATACTTCTCCTGAACTAGAACCGGATCAAAGTTGAATAAGTTCTGATTCTCATAGATCACAGATCGACCATGCTGCCCCGTCACATAAATCATATTAAGCTGCTTATACAACGTAACAATTGATTCAACAGAGGAGAGTGCGAACTTTTTGATTTTGTCCGAGTACACATAATACTCATACCCATCATCCGGCTTAATTTCCATGAATCCCCGCACATCTGAATTCGATGAAAAGGCATTGCTGAGCAGCTCATACGCCTGTAAGTAGCTATCCGTCTGATAGTTCGCACTATCGACCATCTGCTCCATATATTGCTTCACTTGATCATCCAGCGCCCGCGAGGATTGCCAGTAGGAAAAGGCCCCAACAGACACCAACGAGAGCACGATTACGATGAGAAAATACGCATAAATTTGACGCGACAGCGACTTTCTCTTCATTAACGAATCCCCATTCGCTGACGGTATTCCGAGGGTAGACAGCCTTCGTACTTTTTGAACGTTTTGGTAAAATGCGGATGATCCGCGTACCCAACCTCACCGGAGATATCGGTAATTCGCCAATGCGGCTGCTGCAACAGCTTCTTCGCTTTCTCCATCCGTCGACGCGTCCGATACTGAACGAAGGTTTCTTGCGTGTTTTGCTTAAACAACTGGCTGAAGTAAGAGGGATTCAATCCAATGAATTCAGCTACCTCTTCTAAGGAAACCTCCTCAGCAAGATGCTTCTCCATGTACTGTTTCGCTTCTTCAACAGGATCCTTCTGCTTGCCTTTACGCTTGCTCTTAAGCTCTTGCAGAAGCCCTTTCACAGCTGCCGTAAACCACAGCCACACATCCTCCTCGCTTAGCGAAGCGGAAATCCTTAGCTCATCCTGGATCACATACACATCGCGCACTGTGAGTCGCCCATGCACAAGTGTATAAATTTCCTGCACAATTTCGCTGATGCGGTTAAGTTTTAATTTATAGGTACCTAGCTCCGATTGAATCTCCTCAAGAACGCGTTCAAGCTCCTCTTGTTGCAGCATCCACACGGCTTGTTCCATGCGGGTAGCCCAGTTCTCCAGCTTCGTGACAGCGATAAAAGATTCTGAGCTCACTTTGCTTTTATTCACAATGAGCTTCTCTAACACCTGCCCAAATCCCTTAATATTGACCGGCTTTAGCAAATATTCTTTTACACCGTAAGATAAGCACTTTTGTGCATACTCGAAATCCCCGTAACCGGAAATAACGACCACTTGAATGTCGGCATCCATTTGGGCAATTTGAGCACATAGCTCTAGACCATCCATCTTCGGCATACGTATATCCGTAAATAGAAAATCAGGTCGTTCCTCTTGAATCCGCTGCATTGCGACAACACCATTCTCAGCTGTTCGCAAGCTTTCAATGGGCAGCTCCGATTGTTCGACAAGTTTCTGTAATCCTCTGCGTATCATCGGTTCGTCATCGACAATGAGTATGCGGTACATGAGGAACTCTCCTTTCAAAACCTGATGAAATGCACGCTCCCCACGCACCGTTGGGTACGTGAGGAGGCGGCATGCTCAGGATCTGAGCTTATTTTCTTGGCATCGACACAGTCGTACCGGAATCTTTGCTATTAAATTTCTCATTTGCTTCCTTGATTACATCATTTCCACCTTTGGACTTCCACTCGTCCAACACTTTCGGCCAGTCGGAAATTGGTTCTTTTCCGTAAACCATTTTAACCATGTGTTGAAGAAGTACAGGAGGTGCTTGGTCAGAAATAGGTGCAATATCAGGATTCTTTGCTAATGAGTCCAAACGAGGTTCGAATTCGATGCCATCGCGGCCTTCATTTTTCAAAGTTGTATCAAAAATATTCATCAACTTTTTACCTTCTTCAGTCAAGCCAAGCGTCCCTTTATTATAAGTTGTATCTTGAACCATCCACAAGAAGGATTGACGGTAACGCTCTTCATCTACAGCTGCAGTATCGGTTGGCTGTTTGTACTCAATTTTGCCATCTTTTTCTGTGTACGTGTCGCCAGCAATACCGAATGTGAAGAATTTCTCTGCTTCAGGAGACATCATCCAGTCGAAGAACTTGATGATTTGTTCAGCATTTTTCACGTTTTTGTTAATGAAATAAGCGCGCGGTGCTGCTCCATACAGGTAGTGACCACCTTTGCCATCTGGTCCTGTTGGTGCTGAAATGATTTCGATGTCACCAGCTGGAACGTTAGCTTTCAGTTGTGTTTCCCATTGCAGCATTTCATTCGCGTTCATGGACCACATACCCGCTTTACCAGCAAGAATCGTGTTCTTGAACACTGTTGCGTTGATCGTTGCGAATTCTTTATTGATTAAGCCTTCGTCAAACATCGTTTTGTACGTTTGAAGAGCTTTCATCATATTTTCTGTGTCATAGAATTTCGGCAATACTTGATCGCCTGACTTCTCGAACATGGACAAGTAAGGGTAGACGTCATAAGCACCGAAGAAGGAATCCGCGTACTTGAAGTTCTCACGACCCATATAAGGGTTCTCTACGCCCATTTCCTTGAACTTGCGAAGTACTTTCATGTACTCATCAACCGTTTTCGGAACGCCTAGGCCTGCTTTATCCAGCAAGTCCTTACGAACGAAGATGGCGCGGCGGGATGGGTTGGACAAGTATTCAGGAATCGCGAAAATTTTACCTTGATACGTCACTTTATCCCAAGCTTCTTTAGGCACTTTTTTCAGCAAATTCTGACCGTATTTCTTAAGCAGATCATCAAGCGGCATGAACACGCCAGCTTTCACGGAACCTGCCATTTCTTTGCCGTTTACACCGCCATTAGCCTGAACAACATCAGGAATGTCGTTTGTTGCAAACATTTGGATCATTTTCTGTTCATATTCTTTGTGTGGAACAAGCACGATATTCATATCGGAGTTCGTTAGCTCTTCAAGCTTCTTCACCCATTTGTCTTGATTGATATCAGGCGATTTCTCAACATGTCCGAATGCTAGTGTACGCATAGAGATCGAGAATTTCGTTTTTTCTGCAGGTTTAGCACTTGCTGCGCCCGCTGCGCTTGATGCTGGTTGGTCCTCCGTTTTCGTTCCGCAAGCAGCCAACATGGAAGCCATTAAAACGGTAGCCATTGTGACAGGAATCCATTTTTTCATTTATACCCCTCTTTTCATCTCGCTTAGATATGAATACTTTCCTGCTCTCATTGTAAAAGCGTTTACATTCCGCTGATATGGACTCTCTTTAGTTTGAATTGTCTTTTTTTTAGAATCTTGTAAAAATTAATCAATTCATGCAGATTATGTCTACGACTTAACCGATCCAACCATCATACCTTTGACGAAATGACGCTGTAAGAATGGGTAGATAATAATAATCGGAAGCGTCGCAATGATAATGGTAGCCATCTTGATACCCTCTGGATCCATATGGGCAAGCCCGCTGAATTGAGCGGCATTCGGATCGATACTAATATCCTCGGATACAATCAATTGACGCAGCTTGACTTGAAGCGGCCAAAGGGCCGGCTTATTTACGTAGTACAAGGCGCTTTGATACGTATTCCAGTGACTTACCGCATAGAAAATCCCTAGAGAAGCCATAACCGGTTTGGATAGAGGCAGCACAATGTTCCAGATCATTCTAAGCTCGGAACATCCGTCGATACGTCCGGAATCAATCAATTCACTCGGAATTTGCATGAAGAACGACCGCATAATGAAGAAGTTAAAGGCGCTGATCGCACCTGGAATCATTAAGGCCCAAAGTGAATTGGTCAGATGTAAATTTTTCATCAAAATAAAGTTAGGAATGAGTGGCGCTGTGAAGACCATCGTAATCAAAACCATAATAACGACAGCATTACGGCCAGCATACTCAGGGCGCGACACCGGATAAGCTAGTGAGGCAGTAGCAATCAGATTGATGAGTGTACCCAACACTGTAATATACACCGTTACTCCGAAAGAACGCCAGATTGCTGCGTCACTAAATACATATTGATAATTGATTGATGTAAATTCAACGGGCCAAAACAATACCTTTCCATTGACAATAGCTTCCGAGGAACTGAACGATTGAGCCAGCACGTTTAAGAACGGCAGGAGCATCGCTAGCGATAAAAGAGAAAGAAATAATATATTGAAGCCGTTGAACATTTGCCAGCCGGCTGTCGGCTTGCGATTCATATAGCGTTCACCTCCGTCTTAGTACAAGCTTTCACCCGTTGTTTTTTTGCTTAGAACATTACCTGTTACGATAAAGATCACGCCTACTACGGCTTTGAAAAGTCCAATAGCAGTTGTATAACTAAATTGTTGAGATAGTAATCCTTGGGTATAGATGTACGTATCTAAAATTTCACCGTTCGTTTTATTTAGCGGATTCAAGAACACGAAAACACGTTCGAAGCCGAAATCTAAGAATTTACCAATATGAAGCAGGAATAGAATCATGATCGTAGGCAGCAACGAAGGGAGCGTAATCGAAATCGTTTGTCTCCAACGGTTAGCGCCATCCACCTCAGACGCTTCATATAAATCGGGATTAATCCCAGCCAACGCCGCTAAATAAATGATCGTCCCATACCCGGAATCCCGCCAAATCCCTGAAGAGATCAACACGGTACGAATCCATGATTCTTCACCTAAGAAGTAAATAGGTTCAAATCCTAACCAAGTAATGAAGTGGTTGACAGCCCCTGTAGACGGAGAAAGAATGCCGATCGCAATCCCGCTCACGATTACCCATGACAGGAAGTGAGGCATGTACACGACCGTTTGAAGCACACGCTTATACACCACTAGGCGGAGCTCGTTCAATAGTAAGGCGAGAATGATTGGAGCTGGAAAACCTAGCAGCAAATCATAAACACCGATGAGTACCGTGTTTTTCAAAATATTTATAAAGTCATAGTGTGCAAACATGCGGGTAAAATGTTCAAGACCTACCCACTTGCTGCCTGTAAAGCCGTCGAAAATGTTGTAATCCTGAAATGCAATAACAGAGCCTAACAACGGTACGTACTTGAAAATAATAAAATAAATAATGCCCGGCAGCGATATTAGATATAGTGCCCTATACTTCCAAAACGTTCGCAGCAAGGCCTTCCCCTTACTCACCTGCGCACGCTGATTCATTTGCTTTACCGCTTGTGCGTTGACCGCCATCCTCTGGCCCCCCTCACTCATCTTCGTCGATGTTATAGGTCTATCGTACCTTGATACAGCGCTTTCAACAATGGAATGACTTTTCACCGACTTGTGTTTTTTTTAGGTTTTTGGGGTTGGGAGACAAAACAGAACGTCGTTCCTCTTTTTCATAGCTTTGCACTATTTCCAGGGATATTCGGCGAGATTAGCGGAACCACGTTCCGCAACTCGCAGAATAACCACAAAATCGACTGAATAGCGGAGCTATGTTCCGCAACTTTGGTTCTGCTCACTCCCGCATCTATCCACTAACAAAAAGTGCCCTCCCACAAAGGTGGGAAGGCACTTTTATTAAACATCGTTACGCTGTGCGGCTCTCCGTCGACACCTTGCGCGCCGTAACGCCACGCTTCG
Source organism: Paenibacillus sp. J31R30 (assembly GCF_059692115.1). Lineage (NCBI taxonomy): Bacteria > Bacillati > Bacillota > Bacilli > Caryophanales > Paenibacillaceae > Paenibacillus > Paenibacillus sp. J31R30. The sequence continues at coordinate 260,361 of NZ_JCAUAV010000005.1, forward strand.
CACGAAGCGCTTCTGGCATCGCCAGCAATGCCGGCAGAAGCATCGGCAGCAAGACGAAGCAGAGCACGATGAGGCCAACGATGACCGCTACGGCCAGCTCGATCAACAGAACGAGGCCGGATGGCACGAGCGTGGCAAAGGTTCCGCCAAGGATGACCATCGCCGAAATCACTACGCCGCCGATGTGCTTGGCGGCTTGCACGATCGCCTTCGCTGGCGATAGGTCGCCAAGCTCTTTGTACCGCATCATCAGGAAGATGCTGTAGTCGACGCCGACAGCAATAATAATGATGAAGGAGAAGAACGGTACGAAGGAGGAAACGCCATCGGCACCGATGATTTTATCCGTTACGACATTCGTCGCTGTCATCGCCACGTAGTAGGAAATCACTAAGCTCAGGATGATGTAGACAGCTGGCCAGAAGGCACGAATAACGAACAGCAAGACAATGAATACACCGATAATAACAATAATCGCGGTGCTATTAAACGATTTCAGCTGCGCCTTGTTCGTGTCATACGTTGTCGAACTCGGCCCCGCCGCGCCTACCTTCGCATGCTCGAGCACTGTGCCCTTCACAATGGCAGCGAGCTCCGTGTTAATCGCTTCAATCGTATCCATCGCAGCCGATGAATACGGATCATCCTTCAGGATGACGATCATCTTCGTCATCGTCCGATCCTTGGACATGAAACTGTCCAAGGACTTCCCGAAATCCGCGCTCGTCAGCGCTTCTTTGGGGATGAAGAACGTCTTCGAGCCGTTCAGCTGCGTCAGGAACTGGCTCGTTAAGCCGAGCCCCTCGGACACGTCACCGAGTCCGTTGCCGCTCTGGCCAAGGCCGTCCTTCAGCTGGCCCATGCCGCCGCTGAGACCTGACAAGCCTTCGCTCAGCTTCTGCTGACCGTCTTTAACGCTGCCTAGCGCAGCGTTCAGCTTCGCCATGTTGGCCGCGATCTCGCGGCTGCCCGCGCTGCCTTGCTTCAGCCCGTTGGCCAGCTCAGCCGCACCGCTCTCCAGCTGAGCCAATCCTGCCGCTAGCTGCGCCTGCGCGCCGTTCACTTGCGTCAGGCCTTGCGTCGCCTCCGCAAAAGCGCTGTTCAGCTTGGCTGCGTTCTTGCCAAGCTCGCCAAGTCCGCCGCTCAGCTGCGTCAGGCCGGAGGCAAGCCCCTCACCCGTTTGCTTCAGCTTGATGTAATCCGCATCGGTGGTCAGCTGGCTGTACTTGCTGCCAAGTCCGCCAATCAACCCATTCATACCAACAAGCCCTTGCTGAATACCTGCAAGTTGCCCCTCGATCTGGGTGTAGCCATCCGTCATGGCACTGTAGCCCTGCCCCAGCTGAGTCAAACCATCGCTGATTTCCCCCGTATTGCTCTCAACTTGCGACATGCCATCCTTCAGCGCAGCAATTCCTGCGCTCAATTCACCTGCACCGCCAGCACCTTGCGCAATACCGCTAGCCACTTGATCCAATGCAGTCGTTAGCTTGCTATATCCGTCTTGAACTTGACCTGTGCCATCAACAAGTTGGCCAACACTTGATGTATCCGGCGCCGCCAGCTTACTTTGCATGAGTGTAAGTCCGTCGCGAATTTGATTTACACCCTTTTGCGAGGCTGTAATGCCGTCAGCCACGGTTTTGGTTTGGCTAGAGATATAGAAATCATCAATCGGCTTCGCTTGCGGCTGTGTCACGCTGGATACCATATCGACACCTGGAATGCTTTTCAGCTTCTCCGTCACCTTATCAATCGCAGCTAATCCCTCATTAGTGTTAAGCGGTTTGTCATTCTCCATAACAACCATCGTTGGCAGCGCCTGACCACGACTGAAATGATCCGCCACAAGGCTGAAGCCTTTGGTTGACGGGTGATCATTCCCAAGCTCCTTCAACTGGTCAAAAGACAGCTTCTGATGATTCGCAAGCGCAAGCGGAATTGTCACAATCAAAATGATAACCGTCGTTACAATCGGTCTTTTCACCGCGATTTTCGTCAAGCCCGCCCAGAATTTACTCTCTTTATGCCCCCCCATGCCTTTGGAAGGCCAAAAGAGCTTATTTCCGAGCATTTTCATGAAAAATGGCGTTACTGTTACGATTTGGAGCAGAAGTATAGCCGTACCAATCGCAACTACATTACCTGACTGATAAATACCGAAATCTGAGAACGTTAAGGCTGCAAACGCAATAAATACGGTTAAAATACTGTAGAAAATCGTTTTACCCGCCGTGCGGTAAGTCACAAGGATCGCTTCATCCACGGATAAGCCATGGGATAATTCCTCTTTGAACCGATTGAATAAAAGAATGTTATAATCCGTTCCAATCCCGAACAAAATCAAAATCAACAGCATTTGCGTGACACTCGTCACTGGGAAATTGAACTTATCGATGAGCTGCGCGGCAATACCCATGGACACGAGGTATGAAATACCGACCGCTAACAAGGAGACCACCGGAATAATGACGGAACGGAACATAATCACTAGGACAGCTAGGATGAAAATGACCGTTAATGCGGCACTTTTTTCGACGCCGGACTCAGAAACTTTAATATAATCATCCTGGATGAAATCCTCCCCAGAGAGGTAATACTCCACCTTCATATCCTTCAAAACATCTTCAAATTCCAGCTTAATGTCCTCGACGTGACGCCCTCTTTTATCCAAGGAAAAGCTCGCCATTAAGGTTGTGCCATCCTCAGAAATTAGTGAAGATTTCGCCTCTGGCATCGTAAAAGGATCAATCAACTGATTGAAGCCCAGCTCGGCTTGATGGCTTTTCAGATTTGTAATACCTGCCTCGATCGCCTTCATATCCGCATCTGACAGCTTGTTAGGGTTATGGAAAACCACGATATCACTCGTGCCCTCGACCCCATTGATCTTGTTCAAAATCGTGGATGCAACCTTCGAGGGGCTGTCACTGCGCAGCGGATCTTGCCCTCTTAAACCAAGGATCGCATTCACATTCGGTTGGAAAACCGTCAGCAACACCGTTGCCACCAACCAAACCGCTAGAATCGCCCAACGCCATTTAATAATTGATTTCATCTCTCTCTTCTCCTCCACTCACCTTGCCCGATAATAAACAAGCGTTCATTATTGAGCTAAATTTTTTTATTGCTGTGTAAGCTTTATTTTTTCTGCAATACCTGTGCAAAACAGGTACAACAGTTCATCAACGAGCATCTTGATCGTATCGCCATCCTCATGATCGCGCAAAATAAGACAAATACTCTCAATCATTGTAGTCGCAATCATGCGTGCCGCTAGCTGATCTTTCTGTGGCAGCGTGCCTGATGGCGCCAATTCTGCCGTAAATACTTCTGAGATAATCTGATGCACTAGTGTAATCATGTCTTGTTTCGCCGAAGCAAATCGAGAGCCTTCACTCAGATTAAGCAGAATCGTAAGCTCCGTGCTGGACTCCTTGAAAAGCAGCATCAGAGAGGCATCAATTCTACGCAGGATCAGCAAATGATCAGACAAAGCCGTACAAAGGGTGTCATCCACCTCTTGCTTACATACGCGCAGAACCTCGGCTAATTGCTCCTGAATGGGCTGAATCAGCTCATCGAACAGATCATCCTTGCTCTTAAAGTAACGATAAATGTTACCTGGTGTTATGCCTGCGGCATCTGCAATTTGCCGAATGGAGGCTTTCAAATATCCATGCTTCTTGAACTCGGCCAAAGCCGCTTGGCGGATACTCTTTTTGACTTCATCTTTTAAAATTTGCATTAATAAACACCCGTTCACTTTTTGACATCATAAATGGATTATACAGCGCCCATTAGGCCATTTCAACGCTATTATTAAAAAAAAAGAGCCCAACCCGCATATGCTCACAGGTCGGACACAATTCTTAATCAAGGTCTACTGCTTTAATAATACGAGGCTTCACTTTTACTCGGAATTGCTTCAAATCCTTGAACTGAATGAACTTCTTGGATTCCTCATTCCAAATACGGAATTTCAGAGATTCCAGGCTCGTTTTCAGTGTAATCGTCTGCACATTACGAAGTGCTGCGTTCTTATTGTGAACCTTTTGCAAATGATAATTAGGTACGCGCGGGCTTAAATGATGAATATGGTGATAACCGATATTGCCAGTAATCCAATGTAAAATACGCGGCAAATTGTAGAATGAGCTGCCGTGCATCGCTGCTTTGACATAATCCCACTCTTTATCATTCTCATAGTACGTTTCTTCATAGTTATGCTGTACATAGAACAGCCAAATGCCCGCCATACCTGAGAAGAAGAACATCGGACCTTGAATCAGCAAGAACGACTGCCAGCCGATGCCCCAACAAAGTAGAGCAATGCTGCCAACAATACCGATATTGGTGATATACGTATTGATTCTTTCTTTCATGCCTACCTTCCTGCGGTTAAACCGGTAATCAATGAGGAAGATGAAGATTGGTCCAATAACAAACATTACGAACGGACTGCGATATAGGCGATATGTCATTCGTTTGAGCCATGTTGCTTGCATATATTCATCCACGGTAAGCGTCCAGATGTCGCCAACGCCTCTTTTATCCAAGTTACCACTAGATGCATGGTGAACAGAGTGTGTATGACGCCATTGATGGTACGGTACGAAGGTTAATATTCCTGTTAGTGTGCCAACAATTTCATTGGCGAGTTTGTTTTTGAAAAAAGATTTGTGACAGCAATCATGAAAAATGATAAATATGCGGATTAAGAATCCTGCGGCTATTAAATCAATCACGAAAGTTAGCCAAATGGAAACGGAAAGACTTAGAAAAGCAAAATACCAAAGCACGAAAAAGGGTCCCACTGTGTTGATGATTTGCCACACACTATGCTTCATATGTGGTCTTTCGTAAGGCGCGATATCTTTCCGCCACCCACCCTTATCCTCATGCTTCATCCTGTTAGAACTCCCTCTCTCCACGTCGTGTCGGATCTTGTAAGTTAATATCCTTTGAAGTAGTACGTTACGAATCGAAATAAGTTCCCGTTATAGGATAACTAATATTACATTGCTGTCTCATCATACGTGGGTAAACCCATTTTGTAAAATGCAATATAAGTAATTCTTATGAGAAGAGACGAAGTGCCTCTCGTTCTGAGTAAGAACGAAGCTCTTCGTCTCTTTGTTAAATGGGTCGATCCAGTGTAAAAAGCTCACCCAACTTCGCGTAGGAGCTGCCGGCTAACCTGCTGACAGGTTTTACTTTCTGTGGATCAATATGCCCATTGTCAATTAAGTTATCATCGATGTGAAAATAAACGACACGTCCGATAAGCAAATCTGCCGCAGGTGCATCCGATGTTCCGCCAAGCGGGATTGCTTGCTCGAGGACACATTCCATGCGGATGCTGGCCTCGGCGATGCCAGGGACAGCGATTTGGCGACTCGCGACGGGCGTTAGCCCGGTCAGCGCCACTTCGCTTTCTTCAGGCGGCAGCGCTGCAGCGCTCTGGTTGATCTGGTCGATATAGGATTCGTCGGAGATATGAACGACGAAAGCCCCTGTATCGACCGCGTTGCGGGAGGTGTCCTTGCGGACACCCTGCTTCCGCTGCACGGAGACGGCGATCATCGGCGGGTCTGCCGTGACGATGGTGAAATAGCTGAAGGGAGCGGCGTTCAGCACGCCTTCTTTCGATAAGGTCGTGACAAAGGCGATCGGCCGTGGAATAATGCTGCCGATGAGCAGCTTATAGTTCTCTCGCTCGGATTGTGATGATGGATCTATACCTAACATCGTCATAGTGGCAATCCCCTCTCTTCAACTGTTAGAGTGAGAGCCCTTTGAGCCAATCGGCCGCTGCGAAAACCTCAGAGCGCGTCAATTGGTGCCCTGAATGCTCCCAATGCACATGAACATCGGCTCCAGCGTCGCTCAATAGGTGCTCTAGCTCCTCAGACTCCTCAGGGGAGCAGATCGGATCGTTCTTGCCTGCGCCGATGAAGATAGGCGTATCTGTGAGATCTGGCAGCTGCAGGCCGCGCCGCGGCACCATGGGATGATGCAGAATGGCGGCGCGCAGCGCATTCGGGTAATGGAACAAAAGGCTGCCCGCGATATTCGCGCCGTTCGAGTAACCGATGGCGACGACGTTACTGCGATCGAAGCCCTGCTCTACCGCTGCTGTCTCGAGGAAATCATACACTTCCTTCGTGCGGAAGATGAGATCCTCCTCGTCGAAGATGCCTTCAGCCAGCCGGCGGAAGAACCGCGGCATGCCATTCTCTAGGACGTTCCCCCGTACACTCAGTACGGAGGAGGTTGGTGAAATCGCCTGCGCCAAAGGCAGCAGGTCTTGCTCTGTCCCGCCGGTTCCGTGAAACAGAACGAGCACAGGCGCTGTCACATCAGATCCTTGCTGATAAATATGTTTCATTGTTTATCACCTTCCAATACTCGCACTTCAATCGGCGGCAGATTTTTCACGATTTGATCACGGCTTGCTTCGAACCATTCCGGCAGCATCAATTTCTCGCCAAGCGCTTCCGGCTCTTCATCTCTTGCAAAGCCTGGAGGATCCGTAGCAATTTCAAACAGGATGCCGCCTTCTTCACGGAAGTAAATCGCGTTGAAATATTGACGATCGACGATTGGCGTAGGGTGGTAGCCATGGCTTGCCACGTGACTTCTCCATAGTGCGTGCTCTGCATCATCTTTGGCGCGCCATGCGATGTGATGCACCGTTCCCGCTCCTCCGGCGCCGTAGTCCATCGGCGTTACGTTGATATCGACGATATTCCCTAGGTCACCGAAGGAGGCAAAGCGTGCGTAGGCCCCTTCTTGCCCTATTTTTTGCAGACCCATAACGTTTACGATGAGTTCCGAAGTTTTGTCTGGAGCAGTACTGTACAGAACAGCACCTCCGAAGCCTTTAATCGCTTTTTCCACTGGTACGCCGCCAAATGCCCACTGACTAAGCGCTCCCTGCTCGCGCTCCACGATTTCAAGTCTCAGACCATCTGGATCCTTGAACTGCAGATACGTTTCGCCAAATCGTGATGTTTTCTCGAAGGCGATGCTGAATTGCGCTAGACGCGCTTCCCAGAAGGAAAGGCTGCCCGTTGGCACAGCATACGTGGTTATACCGACTTGCCCTCCGCCGATCCGCCCTTTGCGGGAGCCTGCATAAGGGAAGAAAGTAATAATGGTACCTGGGCTTCCTGCTTCATTACCGAAATAGAGATGGTAAACTTCCGGTGCATCAAAGTTGATTGTTTTTTTGATCATCCGAAGTCCCAAAATACCAGCGTAGAAATCAACAGTTGCCTGTGCATGTTGTACAAAAGCGGTAATATGGTGAATACCTGCAGTTTGTTGTGTTGTTGTCATAATTGCCAACTCCTTCATATTTAAGAATCTTTATTTTAAGATAGTTTGCGTAAGATGTTATTTATTATGCTGAAAATTGCTGGATCAAGTTAAGAAGAGTTTCAAAGTGCTTCTCTCTATTTGAAACCTTCTTGCGCGAATTTGCCAAGCTTCTTTAATAACTGACTTGCGAGCCTTTTCTCTTCATCCGTCAACCCTGCTACCGCACTCTCGATCACTTCTGCGTGCTTCGGAAATACGTGCTCAATAAATTGTTTCCCTTTTTCCGTAATTTCAGCAAAAATCAATCTGCGATCTTCCGTCGATGTATTTCGTGTGACGAATTCCTTTTTCACCAGTTTATCGACGACATACGTGATGTTTCCGCTGCTCATCAGCACCTTGCTGCCAATTTGTTGAATAGCTTGCGCACCCTTGTGGTAAAGCAGCTCCAGAACACCAAATTCTGTGCGGTTCAGTCCATGCTTGCGAATATCTCGATCCCCGTGGGCATTCACCCACTCACTCGCTCTAGAAAGGGCGATGTACAGATCTAGAGAATCATTTCTCGTTTCGCTCATGTCGCTTCACCTCATTTCTTTGTTTCGTTTATCTTAATTTAAAGATACTCTACTTTAAGATAATTGTCAACAGGTGAATTGAAAATGCAGCAAGAGTTTCAACCTTTTTTAAGTGCCATTCCACATTGTCTGATATTCGATATCATTCCCTAACTCATATTCCCGTATTTATGGCAAAAAGATGCACAGAATGTCACACCTTGTTCGCCAGTACACGTGGTATGATTAAGCCTTTAAGAATGGTAAGAAAGGTTGGTTTCCACAATTATGAACACTTCACAAGTCTTACACGGGACAGTGGCCGAGAAAGAACGGTTCCCTATCTCCCTTTTCTCTCTAACGGTTGGCGCCTTCGCTATCGGTATGACCGAGTTCGTGATCATGGGGATTCTGCCCAATGTGGCTGATGACTTGAACGTTAGCATTTCTCAAGCTGGTCAGTTGATCACGGGTTACGCATTGGGCGTCGCCTTCGGTGCTCCTGTTCTCGCGATGCTGACCCATAAGCTGCCGCAAAAGCGCCTCCTTTTGATGCTGATGCTCATATTCATCCTGGGTAATGGCTTGGCCGCGCTAGCCCCCTCCTATGGGATCGTGCTCGTAGCTCGACTAATCACCGCTTTGGCACACGGGACCTTCTTCGGTGTCGGCTCTGTCATTGCCGCGAATTTGGTCCGACCCGAGAAGCGCGCCAGTGCTATTTCGGTGATGATGGCGGGGTTGACCATCGCGAATATTCTTGGCGTACCGCTTGGCACGTACATCGGTCAGCATCTCGGCTGGCGAGCATCTTTCGGCTCCGTTGTGATCATGGGGATCATCTCATTCATCGGCATTCTTATCTTCATTCCACAGATTAAGCAGAAGACGAATAGCAGCCTTGTGAGGCAGGTTCGCTCGCTTATGCAGCCGCGATTGCTGCTCGTTTTTCTGATTGGTGCGTTAGGCTGTAGCAGCTTGTTTGCCGTATTCACCTACATCGCACCCATTCTTATCAACATTACAGGCTTCAAGGAAAGCAGCGTAACGTGGATTCTCGTCTTGTTCGGCTTTGGCGTGACGCTCGGCAACATTGTTGGCGGGAAAATGGCTGACTGGAAGCTCATGCCGTCCTTGATCGGCAATTTTGCTGCATTATCACTCATTCTAGCTGTCTTCGCGTATACAGATCAGTACCCGGTTGCCGCGATTGTCACCATATTCATATGGGGAATTGCGTCGTTCGGGATTTTGCCTGGACTGCAGATTCGCATCATGAATCTGGCGAAAGAAGCACCAGAGCTGGCCGCCACATCAACGCATTCTGCGTTGAATCTTGGCAATGCTGGCGGTGCTTTTCTCGGTGGCTGGGCGATTACGCACACCGGCCTTCCATCTTTGCCATGGATCGGCGCGGGATTGACCGCGGCGGGGTTTGTTTTGATGTTGTGGAGTTATTTGCGGGAACGTACGGTGAAGTAAGCATAGGTTTCCCGTTAAGCCCACTGCGGTCGGGCCCAACTTCCGACCCGACCAAAAGAAAAAGGCGCCTCCTCATCCCGAGGAAGCGCCTTTTTCTTTACCCACTAACTGCCGAAGCACCCTTCTGCAGTTGGTACATTTTTGCGTAGCGCCCGCCCAGCGCCATGAGCGTCTCGTGATTACCCCGCTCGGCGATCTCGCCGCGGTGGAGCACAAGAATTTGATCCGCATCGCGGATCGTGGACAACCGATGGGCGATGATAAGTGTCGTCCGCCCTTCGCTCACAACCTGCAGCGCTTTCTGGATCAGCCCTTCGGTCTCACTGTCGATGCTGGCTGTCGCCTCATCGAGGATCAGGATCGACGGGTCGAACGCCAACGCGCGCGCGAACGAAATCAACTGCCGCTGGCCGGAGGACAGCGTGCTTCCCCGCTCTACGACCTGCTCGTCGTACCCTTTCGGCAGCTGCTCGATAAAGCCAGCCGCGCCGACATCACGCAGTGCAGCCTTCACTCTGTCCAATGAGATATTCTGATTGTACAGGCTCACGTTGAATTTGATGTCCCCCGCAAACAAGAACGGATCCTGCAATACGATCCCCATATGCTTGCGCAGCGCCTGTTTCGACATCCCCTTGATGTTATGCCCATCAATCGTAATGGCGCCCTCATTCGGCTCGTAGAAGCCGAGGAGCAGGTTCAGGATGGAGCTTTTGCCTGATCCGGTGTGCCCGACTAGGGCGATCGTTTCCCCTTTTCGCGCCTCAAAGGAGATTCCCTTCAATACATTTTCCCCTTCTTTATAGGCAAAGGTGACATTATCGAACTTCACAATGCCCTCGGGACGGCGAACGTGATCCGTGTTCTCCACTTCTTGGCCTTCCATATCCAGGATGGTGAATACCTTTTCCGCGGATACGAAAGCCCGCTGCGCATTCGTCAACTGATCGAAAATCCCAATGATCGGCTGAAAAATCCGGCCCAAATAATCAATAAAGGCATAAAACACCCCGAAGGAAATAGCGGTCTCTAAGGATTTTCCGCCAAAATACCAAATCACCATCGCTGTCACCAAACTGCCTATCGTCCCCACCACGTTACGAGTAGAAAGGCCATAAATCCGAAACTGATTCCGTTGGTTGACATATCGATCCATGTTGAGCACTTCGAACTCATCCAGCGTAACTTTCTCCCGACGAAAAGCCTGAATGATCGGCATCACGACGATCGACTCATTGATCATCGCGTTCATATCGCTGAGTCTAGCGCGCATGATAGTAATAAAAACTTTCGAATATTTGAGATGAATGTACATGATCACCACAAAAATCGGCGGCAGCACTAAGCAGAACATCGCCAGCTGCCAATCCAATAGGAAAAGTGCGATGTAAATACCGACTAGCTGCAGCATGCTAACAACGAAAGTTGCCATGAAGCTCATAAAGAGATCGCGAACAGCCTCCGTATCATTGGCGATACGAGATACAACCTGGCCGATCGGCGTGTTATCGAAATAACGCAGCGAAATGCGCTGAATGTGCCCCATCAGATCCATCCGCATGTTCTTAATAATTTGCAGGGCGGTGGATTGGAGGATATAAGCCTGTGAGTAATTACATAAACCCGCTGTTATCAATAAACCCAAATAGATACCGAGCAATTTAAGCACAGGACCCATTTCATTCGCACCGGTTGAAAGATACTTATCAATAATTGTTTTCGTTATATAAGGCCCGCCCAGCTCGGCAGCTACTGAACAGCAAAGAATAAGCAGCGCTCCGAGAATTCTGAACTTGTAGACGAGAGCATATGAAATCAGTCGTCTGGCCGTTGTCGGTTTAGACAAAATAGTCGTCCTCCTTTCTTAATCCTCGAGACTGGCTTCCATCTGTTGACGATCCCATTGCTCGCGGTACCAACCTCCGAAATGCATGAGCTCCTCATGCGTACCTTCTTCAATGACTCTGCCCTCATCAAGAACGAGAATCCAATTCGCGTGACTCACGGCAGATAGTCGATGCGTAGAAATGAGTGTCGTACGACCCGCGCGTTCCTTGCGAATGTGCTGAAGAATGCGACTTTCCGTACGTGCATCAACAGCTGATAATGAATCATCCAGCAGCAAAATCTCCGAATCAATCAATAACGCTCTCGCTATCGCTAAACGCTGTTTCTGACCACCGGACAACATAACACCATTCTCACCAACAATTGTTGCTAAGCCATCTGGCATCTGAGCAATATCTTGGGTAAAAGAGGCCATTTCCACGGCGTGCGCAATCTCTTCCGGCGAAGCCGTATGTTTCCCTAATGCGACATTATCGCGAATGGATTTCGATAGTAATAGATGCTCCTGCGGCACGTAGGCCACCCAGCGTTTCATTTGATCAATGGCAATTTGCTCAATCGGTACACCCGAAATGCGCAACTTACCTGGCTCCAGCGGATATTGGCGCAGCAATTGCTTGAGCAGCGTGCTTTTGCCACTGCCGGTTCGACCGACGATACCCAGCGTTTGTCCTCGCTCTAGCTGAAAAGAAACATGAACGAGACTCGGATGGTTCGCAGTCGGGTACGTGAACGTCAAATCGTTCATCTCAATACGTTCTGGCACAGCGATGTCGATCGGCTTCTCGGCATCAACGAGATCTGCCTTCTGCGACAGCGCCTTATCCAGACGATCCGCTGAGGCACTGCCCCGTTGCAGAACATTAATAAACTCGCCAAAGGAAATCATCGGCCAGATCAGCATACCGAGGTAAATATTGAAGGAAATCAGCTGTCCCAGCGTGATTTCACCTTGAAACACGAGATACGAGCCGTATCCGATGCCAATCGAATAGCTGATGCCAACGATCAATGAGGTCAACGGTTGGAACAGCGCATTGAGCATGGAGACGCGGCGATTCTTGTTCATCACATCCGATGTAACATCATCGAATGCCTTCAAATCCTGCGCTTCTTGCACATAGGAGCGAATAACTCGGATGCCGGAGATCGATTCTAACGCATGATCGTTCATGACACCAAAGGAAGCTTGTGCTGCCAGGAAGCGCACTCGCACCTTTTTGCCTAACAGATTAATCATCAAGGCAAGACAAGGCAGCGGAATTAGCGCCGCAAGCATTAATTTGAAGGAGATCAACGACACCATCGTAATAATAACAACAGATGCGCCAACAATCGTTGAAACGAGCGTCATCACCCCGTAACCGGAGGTTTGACCAATCGCTAGAATATCATTCGTCGCCAGCGCCATCAGCTGTCCCGTCGAGTTGCGTTGGAAAAATGGCGGAGACATTTTGGACAAATGCGTCAATAAACGCCCACGAAGCAGCTTCTCCACCAAAGCAGAGTTACCGAATAGGTTCGTGATCCACAAGAAGGTCATGACATACAGCAGCAGCGAAAGTCCAATCAGCAAGTAAACCGTATGATGAAGCCCGGAAGCTGTTAAATTCCCAGTACGAATATGGTCGATGATATTCCCAATCATTTTTGGCGGAATCGTCGCTAATAAATTCACACCGATTAATAGGGAGACTGCCAGTACATAATACTTCCATCTCTCTTTGAAAAACCAGCGAAGCTTCATAACAAAAGACAAATTTCCCACCTCTTTTTGAATTTCTTGGCATACTCATTGATTTTATAGTTTAAGCTAAGTGAAGTCCACACCCGATCTTTTTTAAAATGAAACTTTCAGCTCGTCTGCAACCTAATCACAGACACGATCGACAGAGAGCGCAGGACACTACCATATTTTACATAAAGGAAGGAAGTCACCACTTACATGAAACCGATGATGAAAAAAACGCTAGCTATCCTCTCCCTATCCAGCATGCTGACAACAGGAGCGGCTTATGCAGCTACCATGGAAGCTGTTGTTCCCGATATGCATGCGAAGCAAATTCAGCCCATTAAAACGCAGTTTGATGTTGCCGTTCAAGTAAATGGACAAGCAACCGAGAATGGCTATGTGAAAACTTTGCACGGTTCCATCGCTTCTAAAGGGAATTCCGTTGCGATCTCGATGAAAGAGGAAGCTAAGAAGATGCAATCGACTGGTGTCATTACCTCTATTCGCACTACAGGCGATAACGCACAGATTCACATTCAAGACACGGGTACAGGCGGTATCGTTCTTAATGTGAGCCCGGAAACGACCTACCAAATGCTTGACGGCACGAAGCTGACGCTAGCTGATCTTCATGTTGGTTTAACGATCACTGCAGAGCATTCCCTGGCGATGACACTTAGCTTGCCGCCGCAAACGTCCGCATCCAACATCACTGTGCTCGATACAGCAGCTCATAAAGGTGCGCTAGGTACAGCGGGTGTAATCGATGCTGTGCGCGAAGACGGAAGCCTTCTCGTTAAAGGCCAAGGACTTACCGAAGATGCACCAGGTGAGATTGTTCTTACAGTTGGAGCTGACACAGCCGTCGTGGATGGCAAAGGAAACCCTGTGGAGAAATCCGCATTGGTTAAAGGCACGAACGTTATCGGATTCTACGGCCCGATGATGACCAAAAGCTTGCCGCCCATCAGCAACGCTTGGAAAATCGTTATAGCTGCTCCGCAAGAATAGGCATCTTCAATAAGAACCTTCCCTGACAGGGAAGGTTCTTTGCTTTCTAAAGAGTCGTATTCATGATGGATGTACACTGTCCAAATGTTCTGTTTTTTGATACAATAACTGAAAATTCAATCGTATAAGGGGACTCATATGGAATACATTAGCACTCGCGGCAAAGTAGAACCCATCGGCTTTATCGATGCGATCCTGATGGGATTGGCCAATGACGGCGGTCTACTCGTGCCGAAAAACATCCCGCAGCTATCCGCTGACACGCTTCAAAGCTGGTCGAAGCTCTCCTATTCAGAGCTAGCCCTAGAAATCTTCTCGCTCTATGTGAACAACGAAATTCCACGCGATGAGCTGAAGCAGCTCGTTGATGAAAGCTATGCAACGTTCCGTGACGAAGCAGTTACGCCGGTTAGACGTCTGAGCGATGACACGTATGTGCTGGAATTGTTCCACGGTCCTACGTTTGCTTTCAAGGATATTGCGCTGCAATTCCTTGGCAATCTGTATTCGTATGTTTCACGCAAAACGAATTCCATCATCCACATCCTCGGAGCTACCTCCGGTGATACAGGAGCTTCTGCGATCGAGGGCGTTCGCGGTAAAGAAGGCATCCGCATCTGCATCCTGCATCCGCATCAGAAGGTAAGTAAGGTACAAGAACTGCAAATGACAACCGTCAATGATGCGAATGTATTGAATCTTTCCGTTGATGGTACCTTCGATGATTGCCAACGTATTATTAAAGAACTTTTTGCTGATGTCGAGTTCAAGCACCGCTACCACTTGCGCGCAATTAACTCGATCAACATTGCCCGCATTTTGGCGCAAACCGTGTATTATTTCTATGCTTACTTCCAATTACCACAAGAGCAACAGGCCGCGAAGGTGAATTTCAGCGTGCCGACAGGTAACTTTGGCGATATTTTTGCTGGCTACCTGGCTCAGAAAATGGGGCTTCCGATCAATAAGCTTATTCTTGCTACGAATGAAAACAATATTCTTGAGCGCTTCGTGCAAGAAGGCGTGTATCAACCGGGCGAGTTCCGCGGTACGTACAGCCCGTCCATGGACATTCAAGTCGCGAGCAACTTCGAGCGCTACTTGTTCTATCTGTACGGCGAAGACGCAGCGGCTGTTAACGCAATCATGGAGCAGTTCAAGGCTGAAGGCCGCGTCGTTATCCCTGCCGACAAGCTGCAAGCGGTGCAGGCTGATTTTGCCGCGTACGGCGTGAAGAACGAGGAGTGTCTCGACACGATCAGCGCTTACCACGCGAAGTACGAGTACCTGCTCGATCCGCACACAGCGTGCGGTGTCGCAGCTGCCGATAAGCTCGCCGTTCCTGGCGAGGTGACAGTGTCCTTGTCCACCGCGCATCCGGCGAAGTTCGATGAGTCGATTCGCTTGCGTGGTATTGCTCAGACGTATCCGGAGCAAATCCAAGCTCTGTTCGACAAACCACAGTTCCAGAAGGTGGTTGGCGGTTCGAACGATGCGATTAAAGATGAGCTCGTGAAGTTTTTCTAGTAGGGTTTATAAGGAGCTTCTGCTCCACTGTTTGGAAACCTTCCTTCCACATTGTGGAGGGAAGGTTTTTTGCATATGTCTACATCCATATTCCTAAGGACAAATCAGTCCTCAGACCGATCTTCGTCCTTCCCTATAGTCGGAAGACACTTGTACCCTATCGTGGTATTCTTAGTGTAATGAATCCAACACAGTAGGAGTGAAACAATTGAATATGAATATGAATCGTAGCGCTTTTCTCGGCCCGATCCTGATTTTGCTTGGCGTTTTTATGTTTTTGAAAGGTGATGTGGCGTTTAGCTCGGGTACCATTTTTGAATACTTTTGGCCGACGCTGTTCGTCATCCCTGTCGGTGTCTTCTTCCATTGGCTGTACTTCTTCATAACGCAACGCCGGGGTGCAGGTGTACTTGTTCCCGGAGGAATCCTTTTAACAGCAGGTGTCGTGTGCCAAGTCTCCACCTTGTTCGATATCTGGCACCTCATGTGGCCAGGCTTCATGCTAGCGGTTGCCGTCGGCTTGTTCGAACTGTATTGGTTTGGCGGCCGCAATAGATATTTGCTGATTCCGATTAACATTCTAACGGTGATGTCGCTGCTGTTCTTCGCGATTTTCTCCATCGGTTCGCTCTTCGGAGCGATTTTCCATAACAATTCGCTCATTGCGATCGGACTCATCGTCGTGGGTGGCCTGATGATGATCTTCCGGAATCGCACCTAATTACCATGTAAGGCCAAAAGCCGTCCCACACAGTAGAGTAACTGCAGGGACGGCTTTTCCATTTTTATTAACGCTTATATTTGCCAATAGAGATGTTATCACGCTCGTGTACGCTTAATATATGCGAAAGCGATGAGACCCCACCTTCATTCGTTAACAAGCCAAAACGAGCGTCCAGCCCCGACCATCCTTCTATCCTATCATTCTGATATTTCCCAGCAACATAAGCTTGGGCAAGCTCCTTGTTTGACCAGAACTCGATTTGCTTGTTAGGTAAATCCCCTATTTGATCTGCTAGTAGTAAAAGAAACAGCTTCTGAAAATCCGTGTTATCCGGCACATCCACATACCCGTCTGCAAACACAATCGTCGTATTTGATTGAGCCCCGAGGTTCTCTCCTATCACCTCAATTTTCAAGCTATATTTACCGTGAAGCAATAAGGACACATAATTAGCGTACGGCATCTGGTTATCATCGATCGTCTTTTTGCCTTCCACACTATGAATTTCAACCGTGTTTAAAGGTTCGTTCCAAGTCACCTTCGCACCAAGCGACTCCGCTATTGCCCGCGTAGAGGTCATAGTCGTTCCGTCTTCCGCAACTTGAACTTTGGCATCTAACATTTTACCATTTACCATCACTTGCCTGACCGAATGTAGCGTATCCGACGCAGAGACCACTGTTACACCTGTTAAAACAGCACCGCAGATCAAACCGAGGATCCATGCCTTCATAAGTGACCACTACCCTTCTTCTAAACTTGAAAAGCAAGATGCGCATCGTGATGGTAAAGTTGGCTGCGCTTAATTCATTATATGCGGAGGTTGTCCAGATCAGGCATCCCCAGGATACAAAAAAGCCCATGGATGTCATTCATCCACAGACCTTCCTATTAACCCGCCACAACGTTATCCCCTGTGGATTGTTTAATTTGTTTGCTTCGTAGTTGTCCACAAGCCGCATCAATATCCGTCCCGTGCTCCAGACGCACGCTGCAGGAGATGCCCTGCTTCTTAAGCGTATCGTAGAAGGCACGCACGGATTCGCGCTCACTTCTCTGATATTGGCTGTGCTCATCCACCGGATTGTACGGAATCAAGTTCACATTCGCCAGCTGGCGGATATGCTGAATCAGCTCAGCGAGTTGAAGCGCATGCTCTCTGCCATCATTCACGTCTTTGAGCAAAATGTACTCGAGCGTAATTCGACGATTCGTTTTCTCCAAATAGTACTCGATCGCTTCCATCAACGTTTCAATCGGGATCGCCTTGTTGATTTTCATGATGCGGGTCCTAAGCTCGTTCGTCGGGGCATGCAAGGAAATCGCTAGATTCACTTTCAGATCGGAGTCTGCGAACTCTTTAATCTTAGGCGCTAGACCGCTAGTAGATACGGTAATATGGCGCGCTGCGATATCTAAGCCCTTCTGATCCTTCACGACACGGATGAAATCGACCATGTTCACGAAGTTATCGAATGGCTCGCCGATCCCCATCACCACAACATGGCTGACGCGCTCGTCTTTACCGATCGTGTCCAAATGAAATTGGACCTTCATAATTTGTTCCACGATTTCCGCGGCGGACAAATCACGACTTTTAGCTAACAAACCGCTCGCACAAAAGCTACATCCGATGTTACAGCCCACTTGCGTGGTCACACAGACGGATAAGCCAAATTTATGCCGCATCAGCACCGTTTCGATCAAATTGCCGTCCGACAGCTTGAACAGAAACTTCATCGTACCATCTGCCGATTCCTGTCTCGTATGTTCATTCAGGGTATGAATGGCGAAATGCTCACTCAACGTTGCTAAGCAATCCGATTTCACATCCGTCATCTCCGCAAATGTAGCGACCCGCTTACGATACAGCCAGTCCCATACTTGCAGGGCGCGCGATTTTTTGTAGCCTTTCTCGGCGAGCCAAGCGACCAATTGATCAAAAGTTAATCCATAAATGGATGGTGTATTCATTCCGTTATCCTCTTTTCAAGACTATCACATGCAGTCCATTTCTCTAAGCAGCCGAAGCGTACCATATAGTTAGTATTGTGCCAAAAATCCTCCCTGAACACAAGGGAAGACCCTCATTTCCACAAAGAAAAGGCACCTCCCTGATAGGGGGCACCTCTTTCATAAGCTCTTTCGAGCCAATTAAGCGCTAGTCACTTCCACTTTGCGTTCCTCATCCGCCACGACTGCATCATCGGACACCAAACCATATGGAATACAGAGCGGCACGCCAGCACGTTTATCCACGATGACATCAGCATGAATAGCAAACACATCGAGCAGCATCTGCGGTGTTACAATATCCATCGGTGCGCCTTCGTAGACGACATTTCCTGATTTAATCGCGATCAAATGATCCGCATAACGCGTCGCATGATTCAAATCATGCACAACCATGACAATCGTCGTATTGTGGCGCTCGTTAATTTCTTTGAGTAAACACAGAACCTCTAGCTGATGCGCCATATCCAAATAGGTCGTCGGCTCATCCAAGAACAGCATATCCGTTTGCTGTGCTAACGCCATGGCGATCCACACACGTTGACGCTGTCCGCCTGACAAATGATCGATCGGACGATCCTTGAAGGGTGTCATCCCTGTTACTTCAAACGCCCAGTTGATGATCTCGCGATCAGCGCTGGACATCTTCTGGAAGCCGCGCTGATGCGGGAAACGGCCATATCCCACTAATTCTTCGGCTGTAATACCTTCTGGAGCGGATGGTGATTGCGGCAAAATCGCTAATTTCTTAGCAATTTCCTTCGTCGACTGATGATGAATGGAATGACCATCGAGGAACACGGTCCCTTCGGTCGGCTTCAATAGTCGCGACATCGCCTTCAAAATCGTCGATTTCCCCGAACCATTCGCACCAACTAAAGCAGTAATTTTGCCTGTTGGAATCTCAATGCTCAAATCGTTGATGATTTTCAATTTATCGTAAGAAACATGCAGCTGTTCGGTATAAATTCTCGTCGCAATTGCCATGAGGAACATCCCCTTTTCCAATATGTATATAGGGTTAAATAATTGTATGATTTCTCTCCATTAACTAAAAATGATAATCATTATCAATGAAAAAGTCAAGGTTTTTCCTATGAAAAAAGGATGCCCTCAGGCATCCTTCTTCTTCCATGCTCTCTGCATTTACACCTTGAACCGCGCTACAGCCAATTGAAGCTCATTCGACATGCCGCTTAATTCGTTAGCAGTTCTAGAAACCTCCGAAATCGTGCTCAACTGACGCTCCGTTGCGGCTGCAACGGCTTGTGTCAGCTCGGTTGTCATCCGAGTCAGCTCTGCCATCTCTACAATTCCAGCTAGCACTTCCTCCGAGCTTGCTGACATTTGCTCCGATACGGCGGATACATCTGTCATCTGATCGACAACATCTTGAACTGTGTGAGAGAGATCCTTGAAGGTGCCGTCCGTCTGCTCCACGACAACCTGCATCGCCTCCACTTCTCCAAGGCCGCGATCCATCGCGATAACTGCCGCACCTGTCTCGTGTTGAACTCGTTCGACGAGTTCGGCGATTCGCTCTGTCGCCAAGCGAGACTGATCCGCAAGCTTGCGGATTTCTGTGGACACAACAACGAAGCCTTTACCGTGCTCGCCTGCTCTAGCTGCCTCAATCGAGGCATTCAGCGCAAGCAGGTTTGTTTGTCTCGTCACATTCGTGATGAGGACGGTGATCTCGCCGATTTCCTCGGACATCGATTTCAAGCTCTGAATCGCTTGGACGGCCTGCTGTACGGAACGCAATGCTTCCGTAATTTGCAGCATGCTTTGCCCCATCCGCGCATTGCCTTCACTTGTATGGTTGCGTGCATGGCCTGAAATATCCGTGGCTTGTCCAGCTGATTCCGCTACGCGCTGAATCCCAACCGCCATCTCATTCATAGCATGACTGCTTTCCTCTGTACCCTGGCGTTGCTGCTCCGAGTGCGAAGCAAGCTGACCCATCATATCGGAGACAGAAGCTGTGGATTGGCTTGTCATCTGTGCCCCTGCTTGTAGGGATTCCGATGCCGCTGAAACATGTTGCGCGGCCTGTGCAATCTGAACAATGAGCCCGCGCAGGTTCCCAACCATATCCTTCAAATGATTGCCCAAAACACCCAATTCATCTTTGCTTTTGCTTTTCGTAAGCGCCGAATCCGATAAATCTCCAGCTGCTGCGGCCTGTGCAAGCTTGACCAATGGGTTAATCTGGCGCAGATACAAGCGTACGATGAAGATAATGAAGAGGGTTCCGATCAAAATGGCGATTAACCCAATCCATACGGATTGCATGGTATATGTATTCATCTGAGCTTTAATAACGCCGTAATCGAAATCTAGCCCTGCGAAAGCAACAAGTTTGCCGTCTTTATCACGAATCGCACTTACTGCACTAACCCATGTTCCCAGCGAATCTTGATAAGTACCCGTGATGCCAAAGCCCGTTTTCTCCGCTTCCTCTAACGCAGCTTTAAGCTCAGGCACCGGTACATAAGGCTCAGCTGGCTTCTCATCGACATAGAGCTCCGCATTAGATAAAAGATTCAAAAGGGCAGGTTCCCCCTCCGACGTTGTCCATTCTGGGTAAAATAAGTACGCGTTCTCCACCAATTCTCCTTGGGAAACGCGGTCCATATCTTCCTGAACATTCATGACAGCAGGCTCATATTTATAAGCTTCATTATTTTTCTTTAGTTCTGTTTTTGCTTTCTCAATAAAATCTATTTTCTGCAAAAGTGGCGCATGGAAAACACCTTCCAGCGCACTCAAGTTATCGGACATTTGTTGTTGATGTTGTTGATACGAAACGAAGGTGAGCAGCACGCAGAGAAGGATATAGCCCGCGGCTGTCCATGCAGAAATTTTGAAAGAAAGCGATCGAAAAAACCTTACAGATGCTTGCTTGCCTTGTGGTTTAGCTTGTGACATGATTAAAAAAAACACCTCCGAAGTTGTACAGATCAACAGTTAGCAAATATAGGTCTTAAAGGCTAGTCCTCTAGATTTCGACAAAGTTTTTAGAAACCCTTCCACTTTTTTATTTAGAATTTGTACATGGCTTTATGATGGACCCAGAAACGGCAGCTATTGAGGTGATTGTCGAGGATTACAGAGAAAAGGAGTTGTAGGAAGATGCCCGTGATTCGAGCGCTTATTTTTGACTTTGATGGCACGATTCTGGATACGGAAACGGCTTGGTATGAGGCATTTCGAGAGGCTTATCTCGAGCATGAGGTGGAGCTTTCTTTGGACATGTACGGGAAGTGCATTGGCACATCCTTGCATGTGTTTGATCCCTATGAATATCTGATCACGGAGCTGAAAATCCCCTTGGATCGGGCAGCATTTCGGCAAGGTGTACACGATCGACATACCGAAATGATGGCGCAGGAAGGCATCCGTCCAGGTATTCTCGATTACTTATCGGAGGCCAAAGGATTAGGCCTGCGTATTGGTTTGGCCTCCAGCTCGAAGCGAGCTTGGATCGATAAGTATCTGGCGCAGCTAAGGATCGGCGATTATTTTGAGACGATTCGCACCGCAGAAGATGTCGCATTGGTGAAGCCACATCCCGAGCTGTATGAGCTCGCGTTAAAGGATCTGGGCGTACAGCCGCATGAGGCGATAGCGATTGAGGATTCGCCTAACGGTGCTCGCGCAGCGGCAGCCGCAGGCATGCACTACATCGTCGTACCCAACCCGGTGACGAAGTATCTCACTTTTGACGGAGAGCCGCGTACGGTGGGGTCTTTGGAAGAGCTATCGCTGCAAGCGTTGCTGGAGGCGGTACGGGGTAAATAAGTGGCAGCAGGTGGCAATCGAAGTCGGGCAAGGTAAGCTGGTAAATGAAAAGCTTGTGTTGACGGCTCCTCCTTATTCACTGATAATGATTCTCATAATCATGAATACAGATAAGAAGGAGCTGAACCTCGTGCTTATTCAGCAGCGAACCATTATTGTACAGCCTGGTAGTAGCGACAAAGTCGTAGAACGTTTTAGCAAGGAAGGTCCGCTGGACGGCATGGAAGGACTTATCGATGTGACCGTGATGGTCAATAAACGGAGTAAAGAGACCGAAGAGGTCGTTGTCTTCATTCGTTGGGAGTCCGAGCAGGCATGGAAAAACTGGGAAAAAAGCCCCGAGCATATCGCTGGACACCGCAACAGTAAGGGTCAGCCGCGTCCAGAGTACGTTATCTCTTCGACGGTTAGCATGTTTGATGTGAAAAAAATTCGGCCCGGCCAGTTCGGGCGATAAAATGGTGGCGCGGGGGTGAACCTGCGCTGCTTTTTTGTTAGTTGGGGGGTGGCATGTGGGGCTGCAATGGCTGGCTTAGTCGGCTCCCCTACTTCACAGCATGCAGAGCATCCAAAGCGGCCTGCTCGTCTTTGACGAAGAAGAATTGCTTGCCATGGTTGCATTCATAGATGAAGTCGCGAAGGCTTTTGCTGTCGTATTGATCAAAATCGCCGACGATGGCCATTTTCATGTGATAGTTCGTGTATTTCTGGAGAACATCGCCTGCGAGTTTTGTTTTGAGCTCGAAGAAATCCTCGGTCACATTCCACTGATGAATGATAAACTTGTCGCACCCGGACAAATATCGGACTGATGCCATTAGATCTAGCGCATCCTGGCCGTTGCTGATAAGAATGTCCGTGCTCTCCACGATGGCTACTTGGGAATCTCCCTTTTGATTGATCGATGTATTCATGTCATTTCTACCTCTTTCCCCATAAGCTCGTGAACTAGGACCTCTACCTCTTCGTCCCGTCTATTCAGTACATTTTCCTCAAGGACAGCGAATTTGTCTCCGTATTCTTTAATAATGTGCTTTTCTCCCCACATACAGAGTGAGTCCAGAATTGGCGTCAAACTTGCCCCATAATCGCTGAGCTCATATTCCACCTTTGGCGGCACCTGATTATACACGATCCGCTCCACGATGCCATCTTGCTCCAGCTCTCTGAGCTGCTGAGTGAGCATTTTCTGTGTGATTCTCGGCATCAGACGCTTGAGATCACTTGTGCGCAGTTTACCATGGGTCAAATGGCAAAGAATCACACATTTCCACTTTCCGCCAATGACTTCGAGCGTGGCTTCGACGGAAATATTGTACAATTTTTTACCCATTCGGCTGTTTCCCTCCTATTCCACCTATAGGCACTAAAAAGTGCCTACCGTACTAATAAGTACGTACTGGTCAATCCAACTATAATGCTTGATAATAGCACTTACCGGCCGGGAAATACAAGTTTGGAGTGATTGCAATGAAACAAGAAACCAATCGAAATACGCTGGCGCTGCTTGCCCTCGCGGTTAGCGCCTTCGCCATTGGCACAACCGAGTTTATCAGTGTCGGACTGCTTCCGCTCATTGCTGAAGACCTTCATATATCGATCACAGGCGCAGGCTTAACAGTCACGTTATATGCCTTAGGAGTTACTTTTGGAGCGCCCATCTTAACGTCTCTGACCTCGACCATCTCACGCAAAACGCTGCTGCTCTGGATCATGCTTGTCTTTATCGCAGGTAATCTATTAGCCGCTACGGCAAGTGGCATCGTCGTTCTATTAATCGCTCGCGTCATCTCTTCGCTGGCGCACGGCATTTTCATGTCGATTGGCTCGACCATCGCCGCCGATCTCGTGCCCGAGAACCGCAGAGCCAGCGCGATTGCGCTGATGTTCTCGGGGCTTACCGTCGCCACCGTCACTGGTGTGCCGATCGGAACTTACCTCGGCCAGCAGCTAGGCTGGCGCGCCGCGTTCTTCGCCATTGTCGCGGTTGGCGTGGTGGCTCTCATCGCGAACCTGATCTTGGTGTCCGCCAATTTGCGTAAAGGCACACGAACTCGGTTAGGCACACAGCTCAAGCTCGTTACGAACGGACGGCTGCTGCTCGCCTTCTCGATTACAGCCTTAGGCTACGGCGGGACGTTCGTGGTGTTCACGTATTTATCTCCGTTATTACATGAGATTACAGGATTTCAAGAGCATACGGTAGCGCTGATTCTGCTGCTGTATGGCGTTGCCATTGCCATTGGCAACATTATTGGAGGGCGCGCCGCGAACCGCAATGCGAGTAAAGCGCTGCTTGTTATGTTCCTTTTACAATCCCTCGTGCTGTTTCTCTTTATGTTCACAGCGCCATTTAAAGTCGCGGGCTTAATCACCATCTTTTTTATGGGATTACTTGCTTTTATGAACGTACCTGGACTGCAAATTTATGTCGTTCAGCTAGCTGAGCGATTCGCCCCTGAGGCCAAAGATGTGGCATCTGCCTTCAACATTGCAGCTTTCAACGCCGGTATCGCTGGCGGAGCCTTCCTAGGCGGCGTGATTACCGATTCCATCGGACTCATTCATACCACATGGGTGGGTGGAATCATGGTTTTCGGTGCCGTCCTACTCACCCTGTGGAGCCGGAATCTTGAAAAATCAGAGCAACCGCAACGATCACAACCAACTATTTTAGGAGGAATACCACAATGACCAACCAACTACCAAACACGATAAACAACAACCTGCAAACTGCAACTACACTTCATAATGGCATAGCTATGCCGTGGCTGGGGCTCGGTGTATTTAAAGTAGAGGACGGCCCAGAGGTCGTGCAAGCTGTGAAAGCAGCGATAAAAATTGGCTATCGCAGTATCGATACCGCGGCGATTTACGGCAATGAAAGCAGCGTCGGACAAGGGATTCGCGAGGGCATGGAGGCGTATGGCCTAACTAGAGATGAGCTTTTTGTGACTTCAAAAGTATGGAATGCCGATCTAGGCTATGAAGCCACCCTAGCTGCCTATGAAGCTAGCTTAGAGAAGCTGGGGTTGGATTATCTGGATCTGTACCTCATTCATTGGCCTGTTCAGGGCAAATACGTGGAGGCGTGGCGAGCGCTAGAGACGCTCTATCAAAAAGGGCGCGTCAAAGCCATTGGCGTCAGCAACTTCCAAATTCATCATTTGGAGGACGTGATGAGCACTGGGACGATTACACCGATGGTTAACCAAGTGGAGCTTCATCCCCTTCTCGCTCAAACGGATTTGCACGACTTTTGCAAGGAGCATGGCATTCAGTTAGAGGCTTGGTCTCCGCTTATGCAGGGTCAGCTTTTGGATAACCCTACGCTAAAGGGGTTGGCTGAACGTTATGGCAAATCCATTGCCCAAGTCATCTTGCGTTGGGACTTCCAACGTGGCATCGTCTCTATACCGAAATCCACAAAGGAGCATCGCATTCTCGAAAATGGTTCGATCTTCGATTTCGAGCTAACGCACGAGGATATGGCAGCGATCAATGCGATGAATCAGAATCTGCGTGTTGGGCCGGATCCGGATAATTTTGATTTTTAATCAACATATGGTGACGAAGCCTTCGCAAATTCTTACAAGTCCTCCCCTCTTTCTTCGGAAAGTGGTTGAGGGCTTTTTGCGAGGAATAATTTCCCTCAAATTGGTAAAAGTTACTTGTAACTAACGATGGGAGGCTGCATCACCGACATGAGTAAAGACAAGACAGATCCGAGTAACGTTAACAATCAAACCAATATGACCTTAACGAACCGTCAAGGCCATCCGATTTCGGATAACCAGAACATCCGCACGATTGGCAATCGCGGCCCGTCAACGCTGGAGAATTACCATTACATCGAGAAGATTTCCCATTTTGATCGGGAGCGTATTCCAGAGCGTGTCGTGCATGCGCGCGGCGCGGGGGCTCACGGGTATTTTGAAGCGTATGGAACGGTTGGCGACGAGCCGGTCTCTACGTATACGCGGGCTAAGCTTTTTCAGGAGAAGGGGAAGCGTACCCCTGTTTTTGTTCGTTTTTCGACCGTGGTGCACGGCACGTACTCGCCAGAAACTTTGCGGGATCCGCGCGGCTTCGCAACCAAATTTTATACCGAGGATGGTAACTGGGACTTAGTCGGCAATAATTTGAAAATCTTTTTCATCCGCGATCCCTTGAAATTCCCTGATATGGTGCACGCGTTCAAACCGGACCCGGTCACGAACCTGCAGAACCCGGAGAAAATGTTCGATTTCGTCTCCAATACGCCGGAAGCGACGCATATGATTACCTTCCTTTTCTCGCCGTGGGGCATTCCAGCCAACTATCGGCAGATGCAGGGGTCGGGCGTCAATACGTACAAGTGGGTGAACCAGAACGGGGATGCCGTGCTCGTGAAATACCACTGGGAACCGCTGAAGCAAGGGATGAAGAACTTAAAGCAGTCCGAGGCCGAGGCGATCCAGGGTAAAAATATTAGCCATGCCACGCAGGATTTGTACGAAGCCATCGCTAGCGGCGACTATCCGGAGTGGGAGTTGTGTGTGCAGATTCTCAGCGACGACGAGCACCCTGAGCTCGATTTTGATCCATTGGATCCGACGAAGCTGTGGGATCATGAGAAGATTCCTTTTCGGAAAGTAGGCAAAATGGTGCTGGATCGCAATCCTGAGAATTATTTTGCTGAGGTGGAACAGGCCGCTTTCGGGACAGGGGTACTCGTCGATGGCCTCGATTTCTCGGACGATAAGCTGCTTCAGGGACGGACGTTCTCCTACTCGGATACCCAGCGGTATCGTGTAGGGACGAATTATTTGCAGCTGCCGATCAATGCGCCAAAATCGCCTGTGGCGACGAACCAGCGGGATGGGCAGATGATGCTGACGGTTGACAAAGCGCCTGGGCAAAACGCGCATGTCAATTACGAGCCCTCTTCGCTCGGCGGGTTGCAGGAAGCGGTGCCTTCGGGCAAAGAGCATCAGCCGATGTACAATGACCGTTTGGTTAGGGAGAAGATTAGCCGCACGAATGATTTTGGGCAGGCGGGCGATACGTACCGCAAGTTCGAGGATTGGGAGCGCGAGGAGTTGATCGCGAATCTGGTCGATGCTTTGAAGATCTGTAAGCCTGTCATTCAGGCGAACATGATCAGCTATTTCGAGCAGGCCGATCCGGATTACGGACGGCGCGTGTCAGAAGGGCTCGCTCAAGCGAAGGTTGAGATGGAGCATCTAGGCTCCGTCGCTGCGAAGGCTGGGGCTGAGCTTGCGGAGAGCGCCGGACAACGGACGGACGGCTATTAGGATAGTTCATGATGGTCTCCAATCGGCATCCCTCTGGCCAAATCTTAACGGCAGAATCCGGCCGAGAACTCATTATGGCGATTTGTGAACACCAAAATGCTGTTTATAAGCAATGTAAGCTCGATACGTATACATCTTCCTCTGCCTAAAATGAAAAGGAGCTAAGCGCGTACAAGCCGCTTAGCTCCTTTTCATTTTCTATTTAAGATTCAATGATAGCTTTACGCGCAACCTCTAACGCTACAACGACTTTATCACACCACACATCAAACTCTGGATCTTCGCGCTGAAGCTCAGGATTAGCCAGGATATTGGCGATGGTGCGCTTGATCCCTTGATCGAATCGGGTTGTAGCCACGAATTCTGGCACAAGCCGCTTCAGCTTCGAATTGTCGAATACAACGGAATTCGCCTTATCCCCGAGCAAACCGCCTCGATAGTCCTGTGTGCTGACCGCATCCAGAAACTCAGATGCTACATGCACCGCGTGAAGCTTCACGCCAAGCGCATCGGCAATCGCTTCGTAGATTTGATTCCAAGTCATCGACTCGTCTGACGTAATATGAACGGACTCCCCGATCGCATGGAGATTGCCCATGAGCCCGATGAACCCTTTGGCGAAATCACTGTTATGCGTCATCGTCCACAAGGAAGTACCGTCACCGTGTATGAGGACGGGCTTATTCTCAAGCATGCGCTTCGCTACTTGCCAACTCCCTTTGGTTCCGTGTACACCAAGTGGGATAGAGCGCTCATCGTACGTATGGCTCGGTCGAATAATCGTGATCGGGAAGCCTTGTTCTCTGTATTGCTTGACCAAATATTCTTCACAAGCGATTTTGTTTCGGGAATAGGCCCATAATGGGTTGGATAATGGCGTGCCTTCGGTGATGCGATAATCCGAAAGCGGCGTTTGATAAGCCGAGGCCGAGCTAATGAACATGAATTGCTTTGTTTTGCCTTCAAATAAACGATAATCCCGCTCCAGCTGTGATGGCTCGAACGCGATAAAATCCGCGACAACATCGAACGATAAGTCCTCGATCAGCTTCGCCACATGAGCTTCATCGTTAATGTCAGCTTGCAGGATACGTGCACCTGCTGGCAAGTCCGCATTGCGAGTGCCTCGATTCAATAGATACAGCTCGCACCCTGCGGCTAACAGCTGTCTGGTAATTGCCGAGCTAATGGTTCCTGTTCCGCCAATGAATAGCGCCTTCATACGATCGCCTCCGTCCTTTTTATGTACAGCATATTACGCTTGATCGGTCATGTATGGATCTGTAAGCTGCTTGTATTTCTCATACCATACAGCCCATATTTCTTTACGCGAGGTGATGGTTCTTCCCTCCAATAATGCCTCGATCACATCCAGGCACACATGCCACCCAGCCAAGTCCCTTGGCGTATGGGTTGTTATTTTATGTAAATGCTCGCTGAAAATTAATCGACATCCGCCATCTGATTCTGCATATAGCTCAAATAGTACCCGGTCCTCGTCCCAGGTGTACGCCAGCACAGATTGGGTTGTAAGCTCCAGAATCTCCATTGGAATAAACGTTCCGTCCGGCATATTAAACTTAATGATACCGCCTGCTCGCAGCTCCTCGACCTCTAGCTCCGGGAACCACTGCACCAGCTTATCGTTCTCCGTTAACCATGACCACACATCCTCTACAGAATGATGCCAATGACGCTCATAACGCGCTAAATATCCACCTTGAACCGGTTGAAAGTCAGCTAACATGTGATTCCTCCTCAGATCTCTATCTAAGAAATGATGACAACTTTTCCTAGTTTCATATTACCTGTTGATGCTTGTTCAATCAAGAAATGAGCAGATACTCGCATGTAGATACGCTCCGAAAGACTTTCGTAAGATTTAGGAAAGAGTCTTGCATGGTGTGTCCAGTAAGATAAGCGTATGAAACTTAACTTATTGGAGGTACGCACATGAACATTCAACCCGTAGTCGAAGTTCGCCAGCTGACGAAACGGATTCGAAATAAGAACATTGTGGATCAGATCAGTTTTGATCTTTTTCCTGGAGAGGTATTCGGCTTTCTCGGGCCTAATGGGGCCGGCAAAACAACCACCATCCGCATGATGGTCGGCCTGATCGGAATGAGCGACGGTGATGTCGCCATTCATGGTCACAGCATTCGCAGCAGCTTCCGGGAAGCGATTCGTCACGTCGGCGCGATTATCGAGAATCCCGAGCTATATAAGCATCTCACGGGGATGCAAAATCTAAAGCAATTCGCCCGCATGGTAGAGGGGATCCCGCAGAGCCGCATCGACCAGATCGTACAGCTAGTCGGGCTGTCAGCCCGCATCCACGACAAAGTGAAGACGTACTCGCTCGGCATGCGCCAACGATTGGGTATCGCCCAAGCCCTCCTGCATAAGCCAGCTGTGCTCATTCTAGATGAGCCGACCAATGGCCTCGATCCCGCAGGCATTCGTGAAATGCGCCAGCTCGTCCGCAAGCTCGCCGCTGAAGAAGGCATTGCCGTAATGGTGTCCTCTCATCTACTCGCCGAAATGGAGCAAATGTGCGACCGCTTCGGTGTCGTGACGGAAGGCCGTCTGCGAACAACCTTCTCGCTGTCGGACTTACAGACTCAGACTGAAACGCAAACACTCGAAGAGAAGTACATCAGGCTAACGGAGGTTGCCAACTATGCGTAATTTTACAACTTTAGTACAGAATGAATTCATTAAAATATTCACCAAAATCGGCAGCTGGGTGATGATTGCGTTCGTGCCGATCCTAGTGATCACAGCAGGCTTACTCTGTCGATACGCAGATCAAGATGAGCTTAAAGTGAACAATGTGTGGGAGTTCATGGACTTAATCCTCTCCGCTATTCCAAATCTCATGGATATCGTTACTTTGTTTACGATCATCCTCGCCGCGGGCATTGTGGCCTCCGAGTTCTCTGGCGGTACGATTAAATTGCTGCTAATCCGTCCGTTTAGCCGCTCCACGATCTTGCTTTCCAAGTTCGGGACCGTCCTCTTGTACGGACTGGGACTTACGCTACTGCTCTTACTGTCTGCGTATATTACCGGAGGTATCCTATTCGGATTCGGCGGTGCTTCTGATCTTCATACTGGGGCTGCTTTCTCCAATGTTGCTTACTTCTGGAAAGCTATAGGTTACAGCAGCATCGAAATGATCGTCATGGTCACACTTGCGTTTATGTTCTCGTCCGTATTCCGCGCAAGCTCCATGGCCATTGGAATTTCCTTGTTTTTCTTATTAACTGGTGGGCAGCTTGCCTACGTTCTCAAAAAATTTGAATGGTCCAAATTCCTGATTTTCGCTAATACAAATTTGCTTAGTTATCTAGACGGCAGGCTGCTCATGCCTAGTATGTCACTCTCTTTTTCATTGATCATGTTGGCGTGCTATCAGCTTCTTTTCCTTGGCCTTGCTTGGTACGTATTCGCAAAGCGTGATGTTTCTATTTAATCGTGGTGTGGTTTCAATATGCGCGAGGAAAGAAGTATACTGAAAGCACATGAAGTAAAAAGGTGGAAACGACATGTCCAATCACATTTTGCTTGTAGAAGATGACACGGCAATCGCTGAAATGGTGGAAAGCCATTTATTGAAGGAGGGTCTCACCGTTCGTCATGCCCCTGATGGGGAGGCAGCGCTGCGGCTCTTTGCCGAGGAAGCTTATGATATGATCCTGCTCGATCTGATGCTGCCTGGCGTGGATGGCATGGAAGTTCTGCGCAGGGTACGGAGCGGCAGCACAGTGCCGGTTCTCATTCTGTCTGCGAAGGATAGTGATGTGGAGAAAGCGCTGGGTCTCGGCTTCGGAGCTGACGATTATTTGGCCAAGCCCTTCTCACTCATCGAGCTCTCCGCACGGGTCAAAGCAATGCTGCGAAGAGCATCCCAATATGCCAGCCCTCCCGCGAGTGCTGAGCTTGCCCTCTTGCGCATCCATGAGCTGACACTTCATCCAGAAGAGCATCTCGTTACCAAAAATGGAACCCCCTTGGGCCTCACGGCGAAAGAGCTCCTTATTTTAAAACTGCTAATGTCCCATCCGAAACGCGCCTTCTCCAAGGAGCAGATCTATCGCTCGGTATGGAATGACGCCTATTACGACGATGTGAATGCCATTCAGGTCCATATTTCCCGTCTAAGGGATAAAATTGAGGACGATCCTGCGAACCCTCGATACATCAAGACCGTATGGGGGATCGGTTACAAAATGGGGGATTTCTGATATGAATCTGCTTTGGCCCAGCTTGTGTATCCTGTTCGGGATATTTACCATCGTTCAATTAAGACAGCGCATCAACCTATCGCGTGAACTCCGCTATTTACAGACGAAGCTCACTGACATTCTTGATAAAGAATCCGCTGAGAAAATTCTCCTTCATACCGATTCTGCTCAGCTCCAAGGCTTGTTAATCGCCATCAACCGGCTCTTAGATGCGAATCGCAAAGGCGAAGCGGATTACACCCGCAAGGAAAATGCGATCAAAAAAATGATCGCCAACATGTCCCATGACCTGAAAACACCGCTAACGGTTGTGCTGGGTCTGACGGAAACGATCGTGCACGACCATTCGGCCAGCAATGAGGAGCGCAGACGCCTCTCTCTCAAGGTTCACGATAGAACGCTCGATATTCTTAATCTGACGAATCAGTTTTTCGATCTGGCGCGGCTAGAATCGGGGGATCGTCCTGTCCCTTTGTCCAAAATTAATCTCAGTGAGGCGTGCCGGAACGGCATCCTTTTCTATTACGACATGATCGAAGCACAAGGTCTGGATGTCGATGTAGCTATACCAGAGGAACCGATCTATGCGTACGGGAACACTGAAGCACTCGGGCGTGTGCTGCAGAATCTGCTGTTCAACGCAATACGATACGGAAAAGACGGCGGTATCGTTGGCATTACGTTGCGACAAGATGCAGACAGCGTCTATATCGACGTCTGGGATCAAGGAAAAGGCATCGGGGAACGTGACC
Organism: Paenibacillus sp. J31R30; assembly: GCF_059692115.1. Taxonomy (NCBI): domain Bacteria; kingdom Bacillati; phylum Bacillota; class Bacilli; order Caryophanales; family Paenibacillaceae; genus Paenibacillus; species Paenibacillus sp. J31R30. The sequence continues at coordinate 292,684 of NZ_JCAUAV010000005.1, forward strand.
GCATGCATGTCTTTGAGCGACTTTATACACTGGAGGATTCCAGAAATCAGACCTATCAGGGCAGCGGCCTAGGTCTAACCATTACGAAGCGGCTGGTTGAGCTGATGGAGGGGAGCATTTCCCTGCACAGTGTTCCCCATGTGAAAACCGTGTTTACGGTCCGTTTTCCCACACTCCGCTTTTGAAAGGAAACCGATCTGAATGAGTATCATCCTTCAAACGAAGCAATTATCGAAAAGGTTCAAAAAGTCCGAGGTCATCTCTGATGTCAATATGCAGGTTCGTCGTGGTGAGATCTATGGTTTTCTTGGTCCCAATGGTGCGGGGAAAACGACGGTGATGCGCATGATTACGAATCTAATTCGCCCAACAAGCGGAGAAATTGAACTGTTCGGTGCCCCTCTGACTCCCCACTCCTATGAAGCAATGAAACGAATGGGCAGTATCATCGAATATCCTATCTTCTATGAACATCTGTCTGCACGCGGTAACTTGGGGCTGCACTGCGAATATATGGGCTATTATGATAAAAAGGCGATTAGCGAAACGCTCGATCTGGTCGGACTTTCTGACATTGGCAACAAGCCGGTGAAGGATTTTTCGCTTGGTATGAAGCAGCGGCTGGGCATCGCTAGGGCTATCTGTACGAAGCCAGAGCTGCTCATCTTAGATGAGCCTGTCAATGGCATGGATCCGTCGGGGATCCGGGAGATCCGCGATCTGTTTCGCATGTTGAGCAAGGAATACGGCATGACGCTGCTTATTTCGAGCCATATTTTACAGGAAATGGAGCAACTAGCCGATACGATTGGTATCATCAACCATGGCAAGCTGCTTGAAGAAGTATCGATGGAGCAGATTCGTGGACGGCACAGCGAATATATCGAAATTGTCGTAACTGATGTACGTCGAGCTGTTATTGTGCTGGAAGATAATCTCGCTATCACCAATTATAAAATCATGGACCGTGGCACCTTACGGATCTATGATCCAAGCCTTGCACCTGCCGTGCTGAATCGCTTGTTGGTGCAGCACGAGATTGGCGTCGAGGCACTAAATAAAATGACGCGCTCACTCGAAGACTATTTCCTCGGATTAATTAAAGGAGGAAACCGTGATGCTGTGGAAGCTCATCAAGCTGGAAATTAAGAAAACCAAATGGCGTGGGTTGTTGCTCAGCGTTGTGATCACCAATATCTTGCTGATGCTGTGGGTCGTGGGTAGCGACGTGCCGAATAATGAAATCCATACCTATGACCGTGCCTTTCTGAGCATCATGAATTATGCCGGGATCACGTTTATCGTCTTCGCCTCGGTGCTCATGTCCCGTATGGTCATCGACGAGTATCGGAACAAAACGATTACGCTTCTCTTCGCTTACCCAATGCCTCGCAACTTGTTGTTCCTAGCGAAGCTTGTCATTATCGGAGTTTGGACATTTGCCACGGTGTTGATTGCCGACGTCTTCATTCTATCCGCGCTCTTGTTCGTCAATTCGCATCAACACTACATTACCGAAACGCTGACACAAGATCGGCTTATGGCAGAAGCCATTCGTATACTGATCTTCGCCTTTACATGCGCGAGCGTATCGATGATTCCGCTGTATTTCGGCATGCTTCGGAAGACCATGCCTGCGCTGATCGTGAGTGCATTCATTTTATCTAACGCTGCGATGGTGATCGTCAATAATATATCCGTCGATGATGGCTACAGTAATTATTTGATGGCGGCCTTGTTGTGCTTCGCTCTCGGGGCTCTCATGGCTTACGCGGGTGTGCGCAGGAGTCAGTTGTAGTTGGGTAAACGATGGACGTCACAAATAAAGTAAAATACCATCCTTAATAGGGATGGTATTTTTTGCTGCGCTTTTATAATTTAATTAATAAAATCTACGTATTGCATCAACCGCTTCAACATAACAACAGCTTGAGCGCGACTTGCATTAGCAGAAGGCACCAAAGTCGTATCCGTCATTCCGGAGATGATCTTGGCTTCAATTGACTGTGCTACAGCCACTTGAGCCCAGCTGCTAATGGAGGCTCTGTCATCGAAACTAGCCAAGGACTTGCTAGACGTAGTGGGGTCAGCAACTTTTTTTCCTGCGGCGCTAATGGAACTTGCGATCATAACCGCCATTTGTTCGCGTGTGATGGTATCATTCGGCTTGAAGCTATTATCTTCAAAGCCACTGACAAGCTTAGCTTTGACTGCTGCGCCTACAGAGCCAGCAAACCAATCACTGGATAACACATCTGTAAAAGTTGCTGAAGCTGCATCCGAAGTTAATCCTAGTGCACGAACCAACAAGGCCGTAAATTCCGCTCGGGTGATATTATTATCGGGAGCAAAACTAGTATCCGTTGCCCCTTTGACGATGAGTTTATTAGCCATCAATATATTCGATCCGCAACCAAGGTACGGATAAATACGTATTATAACTCATGCTTCTAGCCCCCATGCCTGAATCCTCTATCACCCTAGCTCTTCTATGTTATCAAACTTGCCATGAAATTTGTTGATTTTTAGCGAAATAAAGAGAAGCAACGCAAAAAGGCCGAAACCTATCTGAAGGGCTCCAACCTTTTTTTGTCAAAATCAACCAATCACCGTATAATTATGCTATACAATTATTCTATGGGGGGTTCAGTGTATATGGAAGTTCGAAAAGACTTCATGACAAAGGCAGAAGCAATGGACAAGCTTATGAATGTTTACAACAAAGAAATTAGCACATCTGCCATATTCGCCATTGTTCATCAAATCTTTCAATTCGATATCGAATCCATTTCCGACTTGCCCACGATGCCTAGAACTGTCATAGACGCGTACTTAGCAATCGCTGAGAACGATAGGACTGGCCCAGGTATCCGCCGCCTAATTAATCAAACATTAGGCATCAATCTCGATGCCCTCTCCGCCTTGGAAGCGGCGCGATTTTCCTTGTACTCCAAAGGTCATTGGATGCTTCAGCAGCCGAAAGACTTATTCATCATTCATACCGGAACCGGAGATGTAGATGTGCGCATTGTCACAACGCCCTACTTTGCTGATCAAACCGGCTCCGATAAGCTGCCAATTGATTTAATTAACGAGTTACTTCCATTGGGGTTCAACTATGAGGAGAAATCCAGAGGCTACTATTACGCAAATCCGACAGGTGAAGCTGTTTCGGATGCCTTCAAGGGACAAACGATTATGGCGATCCGGAAAATTATTCAGCAATCTTACTCTCAGATCTAAGCTGCTCAATTATTTCCCAAACGAGGATAGAAATTTAACGCGATCCCCCATTGGGGGCGTATTGTTGTCTTGCAGGGCGACTTCCAGAATAGAAGGTCCATTTGCATGGAGTAACCCTTGAATGACATCAGATTGGATCTCGTCCAATTGGTTAATTCGATAGCTTGGAATACCCATCGCCGCAGCCATCGCTGCAATATCAACAGGTTCCTGCTCGAAGGAAGGATGCGTGCGCTTAAACTGCAAGGAATGTCCGTGATACACCATGCCTAAACGGGCATTGTTCATGACAACAAACAGGATCGGCAAGCCTTGCTCTTTGGCTGTCAAAATTTCCATGCCATGCATGAAAAAGCAACCATCCCCTGTGATACATACGACAGGACGCTCAGGTTCCGCTAATTTGGAGCCTATCGCTGCGCCAATGCCCACGCCCATCGCTCCAAAATGAACATTAATCCCAAAAGAATCATAATCTAGGACCTTCATGTGGTGAATGACATAGGACATAAATTCACCAATGTCTACGGCATATCGCGTATTGACAGGCAGACACTTTTGAATCGAAAGCAGAACATTCTTCGTATTGTATTCCTCTGTTTCATGGACAGAAACCTCACTCTCTTGAAAGACCAGATGAGTGCTTCCCCGCGTCACGCCCAAAACTCTCAATTCCTCAATAATCATCAATAAAGCCAAATGAATATCCCCTAGAACTGGAATATCAATTTTATATTTCCGATTGAATACGGTCTGATCAAAATCAAGTTGAATCGTGAACCGACCTTTCGTCAGGTTCTCATTATAGTTATTCGTCGCGGTTTCACCCAGGCTTGAACCTATGATGAGCAGGGCTTTGCCTGCTCCATCCGCAATCAAAGATGAGGCCGCTTCATGTCCTGCAAAGCCAAACACACCTACAAGCAACGGGTGATCCTCGGGAATATATCCTTTGGCTTGCGGCGTTGTGAGAATCGGCCAATTCAGCATCTCAGCCAGCTCAATCAAGAAGTCGACGGAGCCTCTAACGCCTTGCCCCACAAGGATGTAGCCATCTCCATGTTGCAATAAGGCTTGAGCCGCCGATAGGATCGTTTCCAACTTAGGGAGAATCGGCTTTCTTTCAGCGAGCACGGGTATCTCTGGGTTGCCGACATCTGCATGCTGCACATCAATCGGAATGGCAATGTGAACAGGCCCTGGCACGCCAGATATCGCGATTTGACTAGCTTTAACCACTTCGCGAAGCAATTCCTTGCCATCTTTCACCATTACGCTATATTTCGTAACGGAACTGAAGACAGGAACAAGATCCAATTCTTGCGATGCATTCAATCCCATTGTGTTAACAGGAACAGCTCCTGTTATAAATAGTACAGGTAAATGCTCGCGCATGGCATTGGCTGCCCCAGTGACTAAATTAGCCCCTCCAGGGCCGCTGCAGCCGATGCTCACACTCATTTGCCCTGCGTACTTCGCATAAGCTGCTGCCATGTAGGCTGCGGCTCCTTCATGCTTAGTTACCACCGTTTCGATTTCTGGCATTTCATAAAGCTGATCAAAGAAGGCATTGACAGAGCCTGCCGGAATGCCAAAAATATGCTTAACGCCACTTCCTTTTAAGAACTCTAATACTGCACGCGCTGCTTTCATCGTAGTCATCCTCCGGAACTAAAGTTGAACGCAATTGACAAGGAATTTCTCTGCAATATCTGCTGCATTCATAGGTCGACTGAAATAATAGCCCTGCATCAAATAACAGTTTCGAGCGGATAGGAACTGCGCATGTTGATTGGTTTCAACACCTTCGGCAATCACGCTAAGATTAAGATTTTGTGCCAACGTAATAATTGTGTTGGTGATAGCTTCGTTTTTCTCATCCTTGGTAATATCCTGAAGGAAAGATTTGTCGATTTTCAATGTGTCGATCGGCAAGCTTTTCAAGTAACCCAAGGAAGAATAGCCCGTCCCGAAATCGTCGATGGCGATTTTGATACCCAAACCTTTTAAATCTATCATTGTTTGTAACGTCAGGTCTCTGTTCTTAATAATTAAATTCTCGGTAAGCTCCAACTGTAGATACTCAGGGGACATATCCACTTCCTGCAGGGCGCTTTTGACCATTTCAAATAAATTATTCTGCTCAAATTGACGCGCCGACAAATTAACCGACATATTGATCAAAGGATATCCTAAATCGTGCCATTCCTTTAATTGGCGGCAAGCCTCTCTTAATACCCACTCCCCAATAGGCACAATGAGAGCCGTTTCTTCCGCAATTGGAATGAACTGGTCGGGTGCGATCATACCCTTCTTCGGATGGTTCCATCTCAGCAGTGCCTCTACACCTACAATTTGATTCGTCGTATAGTTGATTTGCGGTTGATAATAAAGGATAAGCTCCTTCTGATCCAAAGCTCGGTATAACGCATTCTCAAGTTTAACGCTCTCAAATGTCCGTGTATCCATGCCTTCACTGAAGAAATGATAACTATTTCCCGATATTTCTTTCGATTTATACATCGCTGTATCGGCGTTTTTAATTAATGTTTCTGATGTATCGCCATTATCGGGATACAGACTGATACCAATACTAGCTTTCATATAAATTTCGTTGTCCATCAATTGGAATGGATCCATAAATGAATCGATAACCAGATGAATGACCTCTTTCACTTCATTTTCACCTGTTATATGAGGTAAAACGATCGTGAATTCATCGCCCCCTTGTCTGGATACAGTTGCACCCTTAGGCACACAAAGACTTAACCGTTTCGCAACATCACGTAATACATCATCGCCATAACTATGTCCTAACGAATCGTTGATAAATTTAAACCGATCTAAATCCAAGTAAAGAACGGCTAACTTTTCACCCTTTTTCTGCGCGTACGTGATGCCTTGATTCAGTCTATCCTTCAAGAGAACCCGATTAGGTAAATCGGTTACACTATCAAAATAAGCATGGTACTTTATTTCTTCCTCCATTTGCTTCCTTTGGGTAATGTCCTTGAACGTGACAACTTCGCCTACCATCTCATTGCCTTCTCGGATGGAGGAAATGACGAACTCTACGGGAAAACTAGAATTATCATTTCTATAAAATCGACTATCCTTATCGTAGTTGTTCCAATTACTATCACATGCAGGTGAGGTGCCCTCCTGATTCTCTTGGTTCTTCCCGTTGAAAATAAGGCTGGCTTTCTGCCCGACTAACTCACGCTTCGTGTCGTAGCCCAACATGGCAACACCAGCTGGATTACAAAACGTAATGTTTCGGTCAAGATCTAGACCAAATATCCCTTCACCCGCCGAGTTCAGAATCAATTCCTTTTCCCGACTAAGCTGCTTTAATTCCGTGACAACTCTCTCGAGTTCTTTATTTTTCACCGTGATTTCAGAAGTGCGCTCTTCAATAATGATCTCTTGCTTTTCCATATACAATAAGTTGGAAAGCGTCGAGGCTGTAGCATCCACAATCGATTGAGCAAGTTGCATCGTGGCCAACGAATATATAAGCTGCCCTTCGTCTAAATTAACAACTGATATAACACCCAAGACCTCGCCCATGGAAACTAGAGGAAGCATAAATAGGCCTTTTATACCAAAATTACGACAAAGCTCATAGTTAGGTCGTTCATCTGCAAAAACATCGGGAATGAGGATCGCTTTTTTCGTCCGAATAACCTCTTGGAAGACAAGGTCGTTGCTTTCGTCAATGCGCATTTTGCCATGTGTCTGCATCCAGTCTTCTTCGGTCCAGTCACTGTCCTTACTTAATCTCGCTGGCCTAATTTTTCTTTTCGTAATCGGGTCTAAGAGATGAACGCCAATGTTAGAGTTATTCAACACTTTTCCCATGTAGAAAAAACAGCTGTCTAGGCTTTCTTGCATAGTGGAGCACATCGCCAAATCGCTTGTTACATCAAGCAGCAACTGCTTTTCGGCAATGAGATTTTCTTTGAACGTTAGATTATTGGCGTTTTGGATAGCAACAGCCGCCATGTTCACATACGCCTCAACCGTTTGAATTTCTGACTCCGTCAAGTTCATTGGAATCCCATAATCAAATAGGAAAACAAGTCCAAACAAGTCTTGCTCGAAGGAAATCGGAAGAACGAGTAATGACTTTATTTGAAATCCTTCTACAGCCCTAGGATCAGGTCGATTGTCCTTGGATGTATCCGGGATGTACACGGTTTTTTTGGTTTCGACGACCTCTTTGGCAAGTAAGTCGACTTCCATGTCAATGACATGCATATCCAGTGTCCAACCGTTAATGACCTGCGGTTTGCCAACATATCCTCTGAATGTCCCGTCTTCCTGCGGCAAATAAATCCCGACAGAATTACATTGAACGATTTCTTCCGATATAGCCGTCGTCACGTGCTGCAGAACTTCACGTAATTCGAGCTTGGTATTGATCAATTTGGTGAGATGAGCAAGGCGAGAATATCTCATTTGTTCTTTAAACATGCATCAAACCTCGCTTCCGGAAAATGTGCGCTATTTTCAATAATGAATCATCGTTTCTGCGTTTACTTACCCTCAATTATTTCTTATTCTACAAAGTTCTACAATAAGTACTTGTTTCCTTTTATTAACCTAAATAATTCATGCCCTAATTATGGAAATAGGTCTAAAGAACGAGAGAGCACCCTCTCGGGTGCCCTCTTTTACGCTTATATCATGTTACGCAGCCACATCTCGCTTTGTAAACACGAGCCATGCAGTTAGATTGAACAGGATGAAATAGATACTCAGCATGAGAATCGAAAAGTCCATCGTCATCCCTTTTTGATACGGACGACCGCTAAGGTACTGCGACAGGTCAATATTGGCGAACAACAAGTATTTACTCCACGCGTACGGCTGCAGGAGCCCCATAAAGATCGTGCCTGCAAACAGAGCAAAGATGGAGAATCCGATTGCCATGATACTGCTGCGGAAGGCAGAGGAGATCATGAACGCCATCGTGACGAAAATAATGGTCGATACCCCGTTCAGCAAATACGACTTCCACAAGTGCCCAAACATATTACTCTCGACGATGCTGCCAGCGTCGTTCATGCTCACAAGCGGCAAGTTCCACAGCTCAAACTTATACAGCAGTCCGTTCAATAGAACAGAAACGATAAACAGGATGACGAGCAGAAGCAAACCAAATATAATCATTGATACATATTTCGACACTAAAATTTTGGTGCGGTTCGCAGGCCGAATCAGCAGCAGCTTAATCGTCCCCGTTGTGAATTCCCCAGCCAAGCTATCCCCCGCTACGATGACGGTGAACAACGTGATTAACATAATCAGTTGTGCAGAACCGTTAATTCCGCTCCACATCGTCCCCCCTTCCGGGTGAACATTATGTTCTAGGTGGTAATCGTACACGGCGATTCGCTCTTGAAAGGACTTCCTGCTCTGCTCATTCAATTTCGCTTCCTTCAGCACTTCTGTGAGTTCCTGCTTTTGCTCAATCACATGATCCCGCCAAGCATCTGTCTCTCCCGATTTGTCATCATAATACCAATCCATAAAACTGCCTAGGAATACGACAGCAATCATAATGGCGACCATGAGCCATGTACGTGCACGCCGATAGAGCTTCATATTCTCGTTAAGAATTAAATTAACCAACTTGTTCGCCTCCTGTCATTTCCAAGAACCGATCTTCCAGTGATTGCCGCACTACTTGTACACCATAGATGCGAACATCCTGACGCATGAGATGGGCTAGGATATCAGGTATGCAATCCCGCTCCGTAACGACTTCCACACCCTCAGGAACAACCTTCAACTCTTTCACGCCAGTCATGCCAATAAGTGCCGCATGAACCTGTTCAGGCGGCGACGCTTCGATCAGATAGGTTTGTGTCCCATCCTTCGATTCTTGCATGAAATCTTGTATCGTCTTCACATCGACAAGCTTTCCTTGCTGAAGAATCGCAACCCGATCACACATCAGCTCCATTTCGGTTAACAAATGGCTGGACACGATGACGGTGATTCCCTCGGTTCGCGTCAAATAACGCAAGTAATCTCGCAGCTCACGGATGCCCGCAGGGTCAAGACCGTTCGTCGGTTCGTCCAAGATGAGCAGCGACGGTCTGTGGAGCAGTGCTTGCGCAACACCCAGCCGCTGACGCATGCCTAGCGAGTACTTCTTCACTTTGTCATGAATCCGAGTTTCCAACCTTACTAGCTTGACCACTTCGTCGATCCGTTCCTTCGTAACCCCAGGCACCATGCGTGCGTAATGAACCAAGTTGTGATAGCCGCTCAAGTACTTGTACATTTCGGGGTTCTCAACAATAGCGCCAACATGGCGGATGGCCTGCTCAAATTCATGCTGAATGTTCTTCCCTTTAATCACAATTTCTCCCTGCGTGATGGACATTAAGCCAACCATCATGCGGATGGTTGTCGTCTTTCCTGCCCCATTGGGCCCTAGGAATCCAAATATCTCACCTTTCGGCACATCAAAGGTCAGATTATCAATAACCGTGGTGCGGCCGATTCGCTTAGTAACGCCCCGCAGACTTACGATAGGCTCACTACTCATGAGGAGACCTCCTTCTCAATTCGATTGGTTTTGCAGCAATCATTAGTTAACTTGAAAGGTCATATCGCCCGACTTCAACTTGGCGTCTACTTTCCTTGTTCCTTTTCCCACAACGCCGCTCATGCGGGTTTCATATTCGCTGTCTTTCACCTTTTGGATCGGTATTGGCAGCAGGGTCCGAATGCTTCCCTCACTCACCGCGGCATCCAACGTATAGCCCTCTTCTTTCGACAAAATGAATGTCATATTGCCTCCTGCGTTCGAGACCACTCGGGTATCACCCTGGATATGGTCGAATTGCATATCGGAGCCGCGTCCTATTACGTCTACAGAACCCTTTATTCCTCGATAATAAACAGAGCCATATTGCGCATCCCCGGTAACCTTACCCGTTATGTCAGTTATGTTGGTATTACCGGATTGGCTGTTGAGATCAAGATTACCCTGTGAATTGTCAATATTCACTTTACTAGAGCGGCTTACCAGTGCCATATTCCCCGTAATATTGGCCATATATAGACTTCCATACGAGGATTTTACCGAAAGATCACCCTTTACATCGACGATTTCCATAAGGCCACTAGTCGAAGTAGCTGAAACATTCCCGTTAACTCCGCTGATTCGTACGGCTCCCTCTTCATTCTGGACCGTCACCTTCATGGCATCGGGAATAGAGAGCACATAATCAATCGCGATGAAGTCTTGATCAATGGGCTTGTCATTGGCCTTCGTCACGAGGGTTAGCTGTCCACTCTGGATTTCCTCTTCTACCTTGACGGCATCTCGTCTGCGATTGGCTGACTCTGTATCCGCGGCCGTTGCTGTAACGGTATATTGCAACCGAATGTTGGGAGACTCCGAGCGTATGACAGATATTTTGCCGCTGCGACTAGAGAGCAGCACTTCTTTGATGTCTTGCTTCGTGATATCCGATTGAAGCTGAGCTGTTGCCGTTGCGGCTCGATTCGCCCCCCAATAGTCATCCATCTTCTCTTCATTCACAAATTGCTCACCAAAAGTTTGAAAAACATCTTCCTTACGGAAGGACACATCCAGAATCGCGAGTACGAACAGAATGACAACCGAGGCTAGAAGAACACTCCTTTTTTTGTGAAAAGACATCTTCACACCTCCACTTCTTTCTCAAAAATAAAACCATTCAGGGCAGTTAACCCGATACTAAGCAAGGCAAGTCCAATAAAAGGACCCGAATGTAAAAAGGCCATATCTGAACCTTCATGTCCAATAACGATCTCTGGCGTCCAAGTCAGCAGGTTAGCTAGCAACGGGCTGAATCGGAGAACCAACCAGCTGATGCCAAAAAATGCGCTGAGCATCACAAGCCATTTGAACTTTGCAACGAGCTGCCCACATAGAAACGTGAACTGCACGACAATTAAAAAGAACAAAATAACAAAAATGCCGATCCAAAACATATGAACCGCTAGACTAAGAAGACTCGGACCTAAATCGGTCCAATCCTCGCTTGCGCCTACTTCATCCCACATGACACGCAGTAGCACGATCGCAAAGCTTGCGCTAATCCATAGGGACGTTGCAATGAGCCAAGTTAGCACTGCCGCCAGCTTGGCCGTCAACACCTTCCACCCGCGAATAGGCAAGGACAAAAGGAGATAAATCGAGTTCGTTCTCCACTCCACATGTAGCTGATAATAACCTGTCCCTATCGCTATGACGGCTAGGAATAAGTACGGACCAAATAGGGATAGCGCGACAGCCGAATCGATATCCAAGGCGGCATTTTTGAATAATAGAAACAAATGCAGGGCAACAACCGCCACCGCGAAAAAACCGTATAAGGGAAAAATACTCTTTACTTCTTTCTTGAATAGGTTCCAGAATGCCATCTACCCGTACACCTTCTCCCAAATGTTCTCTAACGAACAACCGTACGCCTCACGCAAATTTTCGGTTGAGTCGAATATCGTAATCTGGCCATTCTGTAGAAAAATAACATCGTCGAACATGGGCTCGGATTCATTCACGGAATGCGTAGAAAGCACAATCGTCTGCTCATCAGATTGAAACTCGCTTATAATCGAGCGGATAATTTTGGCCCGAGATGAAGGATCAATGCCCGAGAATGGCTCGTCCAGCAGAACTAACGGAACCTTGCGCGACAACGCTGCGATCAGCTTCAACCTAGCCCGCATTCCCTTCGAGAGGTTCCGAACCTTCTGATTCTCATCCAGCTCCATCTTGACCAGCATGGCTGCTGCTTTATCTTCCTGCCAATCTTTATAAAATCCAGCTATAAACCGCAGTGTTTCCTTCACCGTCATCCACCCATAGAGATGATCAATCTCAGGCAAGTAGGCCACCTGTTGCTTATTGTGTACATCAGGCTTTCTGCCGCCTACGAGGATGCTGCCTGAAGTGGGATAAATCAGACCGGCCAGCATCTTGAGCAAAGTTGATTTGCCGCTGCCATTAGGCCCCAGCAATCCAACAATCGTGCCCTTCTTGATCTGAAGATCAATCCCTCTTACGGCTTGCTTCAATAAATATTTCTTATGTATATCCTTCAATTCGATCATGTAAGGATTCTCTGCATTGGACACGGTCTACCCCTCCTTGTTTAACGTATCACGGAGCATATGCGCCATTTCTTCCGGCTCAATGCCCAAACCGCGCATTTCTTCAATGAATTGCTGCACCGCGGCTTGCGCCATCTCAGAGCGAATCGATCGCAGAATGGCAGGATCATTCTTGATAAAAGTTCCCTGTCCTCGTAGCGTCTCCGTCAACCCCTCACGTTCCATCTCTTGGTAAGCCCGCATGACTGTATTGGGATTCACTTGTAAGAGTTGTGCCTGTTCCTTGTGGGACGGGATTTTGTCCCCTGGCGAGAGTTCACCTCTGGCTAGCGCCTTCTTGACCTCATCGACCATTTGCAAATAAATCGGTTTCGGGCTGTTAAAATTAAGTTGCACTGTCCTACCCTCCTCTGCACCGTGAACCAGTACACTATTAAACTAGTGCACTATAAGAATATTTCCATTTGTTCGTATTGTCAATGTCTATTTATGGACATGACCAGTTGGCGAGGCTTTCTCAACACCCAACTCGTTTAGTCCGAATATATCGAACAACTTGCGCTGTTCGCGCCAGCTTTCCTTGATTAGTCCGAGTTTGCCCAATTAAAACGCTCCAAACCGTCATTAATTAAGAAAAACGGCTATTTAATTCGGCAGAATCGAACTATTCGGCCTCTTTCGACAGGAACCCCCGATTTAATTCAAAGAAATCGGACTAAACGCAGATTCCGGTCTGAGAGAAGCACAACAGCTACTTGTGGCGGTAGCATTCCGCAACCCCAAACCCACACGGAACAGTAAAAAAGCTGCCCCACACTGGTTCATGTGGGACAGCTCTATATTATCTTTGTGGGCGTTGTCCGCCTCCACCGCCACCCTGTCCGCTAGGGCCGCCGCCTCCGGGGCCACCCATCATCCCGCTTCGAGCCGTGGTTACGCCTGTTTCATTCAACCACGTGATGAGTGTCGACGTTTTGAAGTCGACGACCTTCGTCCCGCCTTGATACGTGCCGCCGTCATAGAGACCTTTCGTTGCAGTGCCACTCGACGAGCCTCCCGAACTCAGCGTGTACGAAGTGTCTTGCTTCAGATTCGGTGAGCTGACGAACACCGATTGGTAGTTCTTCGCTGGCGCAAAGGTGATGATCGCGTTGCCTGCGCTATCAGCGAGATGAACCAGCGCACCCGCCTGCTGGGTCTTCGTGAACGTCATCAGGACGCCGGCTTGCGTCGACTTATCAGATGTGGCTTGCACCATGCCGGAGCTGCCCGCGGCAACAAGGAAGCCGCCTGTCATCACGAAGTTGCCGTCGTAGTCGAGGGAACCGTTGTTGTTCTCCGTCGGTCCATTGACGATGACCGTACCGCCGCTCATCGTAATGGAGCCGTTCGAATCCAAGCCGTCGCCTTTGGAATTGACGGTTAAGCTGCCGCCGGTAATCGTCAGCATATTGCTCGAATTCGCGCCGGACTCCCCTGGCGCGCCGCCCGGGGCGCGTCCTTCAGGTGCTGCGCCGCCATTCGCCGCTCCAGGAACAGCAGCCCCGCCTCCCGCAGCTTCGGCGGCTCCGCTAGAGATATTCACCCCGTCGTCACTGGAGACTACGCTGGTTTTACCACCTGAGATCACTACGGCAGGCGCCTCGATCCCTTCATTGCTTTGCGCAATATCGATGGTGCCCCCTGCGATCGCAATCGATAGCTCGGCGTTAATGCCATCATCGCCAGCGTTAATGTGAAGTTCCCCGCCGCTTACGTCTAGGCCGCCGCTGCTATGCAAAGCGTCCTCGCCGGACTTGATGTTGAATGTTCCCCCTGCAAGGCTGATGTAGCCTTCGGAGCCCTCTTTATCGTTCGATGTTTTGATCCCATGGCCACCCGCATCAATGGTCAAGGTGCCCGCCTGGACAGCAACCAGATCACGGCCCATCACCCCATCGTCAACCGCATGAATATCCAGTGTGCCTCCGGTGATTCTCAGCTTATCCTTGCTTGTAATCCCATTGTTGAAGTTGCCTTTCACAACAAGCTTTCCAGTTCCGTTGATCGTCAGATTGTCTTTGCTGAAAATCGCAGAATTGGGCTCGTCTGTCGTAGCATCCGGATAGACGTACTTTGTTCCATCAGAGACTACGTTCTCGGTCCCTTCTTGTAAGCTGATGATTGTCTTACCCGCCTCTGCAACATAGATCGCCGAAGTCGTGCTGTTCGAGATCTCAGCTCCGTTTAAGACTAAGCGAACGACGCCTTTATCCTTCACCTCGACCGATAATTGACCATCGTTCAATTTACCGCTAACGACATACGTTCCAGCCTTCGTGATCGTAATCTTTCCGTCCTTCGCGGCTGCGCCCTCCCCCTCAATCGTCGCGCTAGTACCGGTTAGCGCAATCTTCGTCGGGTTCGCAGAAGCCCAATCCGTGTAGGCATCCTCAGCCGCATACTCGACCTTTTGGATGACCTCCGTTGTCGTTATTTTTCCACCAGAAGCCGTCGCTGACGTATTTGTTGCAGTAGGTGCACTCCCAGTATTGGTGGCTACTTCTGCCGGTTCATTGCATGCGGCTAACACAACAGCACATAATAACAGGACATTTGCGCCCTTCATATTTAAAGGTTTCTTCATAGGGATCCTTCCTCTCATTTACATATTTATTAGAATTCAGATGCTGTAGGACTCATCGTTAATGTGATATCTAAATTCCCGTTTCGGCATCTAATGGCGTCTAGGAATTCTTTCTGACTCGTCAAATGGTCAATCGTCACGATGTAGACCAGCTCATAAAGGCTGCCTAGCTCGGTTGTTCTTACCTTTTTCAATTCATAAGCAATGTCGAACATCATGAAAACCTCGTCAAACGCTTCCTCGTACCCCAGGGTCTCTGGGATCGTCACTTTCAATAGCTTCTGAGCGGCTTTCTTGGCCCCAAAGTTGGTCACCTTCAGAACGAACATCAATACACAAAGTATAAGCGTGAAGAGCACCGCATAACCAAACGATCCAACCCCGCAGGCCAAACCTGCCGCCATTGTGAACAAGACGAATGCGATATCCTTCGGATCCCCGGGAGCGCTTCGGAATCGAATGATGGAGAAAGCCCCCGCAAGGCTGAAGGCTCTAGCGATATTACTGCCGATTAGAAGGATAATGATGGCTACAATGACCGGCAGGACGATCATCGTCAATGTGAAGCTTTGGGTGTAGTTGATTTGTGTTTTCATATAGGTGAAGCTGATCATAGCGCCTAGCGCAATCGCAATAATAAGCGTTAATAAGGCATTCATTAGCGTTAATTCTGTGCCAGCTGTGACCTGTGCAAAAATAGAATCGATCATATTTGTTTCCTCTCCCCCGCTATTTGTTCGTGTTCATTCATTCGCATTTTCTTATACTCATTGCCGTACTTCGAGAAGCTCGTTCGAAACATCTGAAGCTCCGACAGCATATGGGACAGCCAGAGCGGGATCGTCTTCTCCGCCTTAACTTCCATGAGCCATTGCCCGCGGGCCATTAGCTGTTCTCCATGATCCCCGCTCTCCAGTTTGAGATCATATCGTCTTGAACGGATATTCGTGTCGAAGGTGATCCGCAAATCTCGGTTATTTTTGCAAAACATCGCAATCCGGTCATACGCGAGATACACCTTCGGCTCCAGTTCATAACGCTGTAGGAAATACTTTATTTCCTGAATGACTTGCTTGTTCATATAGGACTGAAGCTCAGGCTCTATTCCTGATTGTACGAACGCGTACGATTCGTTCAACTTCAGCGCTGTTCTTCTTTTATTCACCAGTCCGAACACCTTTTTCTTCAGCTCTAGATACACTTTAGCATCCTCTTTAGGAACTCCATAAGCTCGAATCCGCAGCTTTTCTCGGTATTTCGGCTTGGCCAAACTAGTTCGAATTAACGAATTATGCTCTGTATCGAAGTAAATGTTGCTGATGGAATAGAATTGATCGTTCTTGTTATAGGCGTCCATCTCCATGTAGGCAAGCAGACGATTGTAAATGGTGTAAAAAGCTTTGGTATCCATCAGATACTTATTTTCGTATCGATTAAATACTTCAATGGCCATTGGGTGTGCCTCCTTCTACTTGATTTGCTTGATGTTGCTTGTTGTTCGCCGTTCCATGACTGTATCTTAGCCCCCAAACCTTTAGTGAAACTTAAATATATGTAGTTTTCGTAAATCCGCATGAAGGTGCTACTATTAAGGTTGATTAAAGGTTCACTGCCTATAATGAAGCCATGCCATTCAGAAGCATTTTGACGGCACTAAGGGGGAAACGAACATGAGAATACTAATCGTAGAAGATGAGGTTCATCTTGCCGAGGCTTTAACCCAAATTTTAAAAAAACACCATTACTCCGTCGACGCCGTTCATGATGGCCAATCTGGTCTGGACAATGCGTTAAGCGGTATATATGACCTTCTATTGCTCGATATCATGCTGCCTGAGATGGACGGCATTACGATACTGAAGACGCTGCGCGCCAACGGGATCTCTACACCTGTGATTCTGCTTACAGCGAAGGGTGAAATTTCGGATAAAATTACAGGACTGGATTACGGCGCCGACGACTATGTGGCCAAACCGTTCTCAACCGAGGAGCTGTTAGCCCGCATACGCGCGGCGTTACGACGCAAAGGCGTGGTGATACCGGAGGATGCGCTAAGGTTCGGGGACATCGAATTGCATACGGGTAATCTCAAGCTGACGTGCGGGGGGAAGGAGCTTAAGCTGATTCTAAAAGAAAGTGAGCTCCTGGAGCTGTTAATGACGAGAAAGCATGCCGTAACATCGAAGGAACAGATCATCGAGAAGCTATGGGGCTTCGATTCCGAGGTGGAGCATAACAACGTGGAGGTTTATATCTCTTTTTTGCGCAAAAAACTGACCTTCCTACAAGCGGCGGTCCGAATCTCGACCCTTAGAGGCGTCGGATATGTGCTGGAGGAGGTGACTTCCTAATGTTCAACAAGCTCCGCAACCGGTTTCTGATTGTGAATCTCGTTATCATTTCTTGTATCATGCTTCTATCCTTCGCTACGATTTACTTCATCACCTATCAGAACGTGCGGACCGACATTGATATGGAGCTGCACCGTGTCTCTGATTTCTATTTGAAGCCTGATGGAAAAAAGGGTAACCCGAAGCTCGGACCTGACGGAGGTCCTCATCAGCAAGAGACTAAGGGAGCTAGTAACCCGCCGCCAGAGCGGTCGGTCTCTTTCCAGCTCCAGACGGACGCTCAGTGGAACATAACGGCGACGGACTCCCGTTACGACATGGACACCGCGTTCTACGAGCTTGCCATTCAGAAAGCCGCTGCCAGCACGTCGGATATCGGCCAGTTCACGCTTGACGGCAACCGCTGGGCTTATATGGTTCAAAAGAATGACACCGGCTATTGCGTCGTCTATCTCGACGTCACCGCTCAGCAGAACATCCTGACGAATCTCGTGTATACGTTCTCGCTCGTCGGATTGGTGATGCTGATTGTCATCTTTTTTACAAGCCGATTTTTCGCCAACCGTTCCATCGCTCCGGTCCGAGAAGCGTTCCACAAGCAGAAACAATTTATCGCTGATGCATCTCACGAGTTGAAAACGCCGCTAGCCGTCATTAACACCAATGCAGACGTGCTCTTGGCTAACAGCGATGATACGATTGAGAATCAATCCAAGTGGCTGCACCGTATCAAATCCGAAACGGAACGCATGAAGACGCTCACCAATGATCTCCTATATCTCACAGAGATGGACGATTCTAGGGAGCGTATGCTTTACAACAGTTTCAATGTGAGTGAATCTGTGGAAAGCGTCCTTCTCACGATGGAAGCCGTCGTGTTCGAGAAGGATATTTCGCTGGACTATGCCATTGAGCCTGCGTTGACCCTGTATGGCAACAGCGAGCAAATCAAGCAGGTGGTCATGATTCTCCTGGATAATGCGATCAAATACACGCCACCGAAGGGCGCTATAACGCTCACCTTCAAGAAACATCATAACGATACGCTTCTGACGGTCACGAATTCAGGCGAAGGCATCTCACCTGAGCATGTGGAACGGATCTTCGATCGCTTCTACCGCGCGGATCCCTCGCGTTCCCGCAAGCACGGCGGTTACGGGCTTGGATTAGCGATAGCCAAATCGATCGTAGAGCAGCATAAGGGGAAAATTTATGCGAAAAGCGTGCAGCACGAGACGACGTCGTTTTATGTGCAGCTTCCTTCATGAGAAAAAGTAAAGAGTAAAGGCAGCCTCCGTAGATACATCTACAGGGGCTGCCTTCTTTTTGAGTCTGTTACTTTTTGATCCACAACGTATTGAGAAATACGCTCTTAAAGCCTAGCCTCTCCATATTCGCGTGACTCGTTGAGCCGAACTCCACGTCCGTGAACACGGTTGTGATGCCCAATCGGGCTGCATCCGATAATCTTTGTTTCAGTAGCTCTGCCTGGCAGCCTCTGCCGCGGAACGACGGAAAGGTAAAATCATTCGCTATGTACCCCGCTTCACCACTTCGGAAGAGTGACGCCATCGCCGCAGGCTCCCCCTCAATGGTCAGCATATAATTAATGAAATTGGGACTGTAGAAATAAGGCTTCGCACGCGCGATCATGTCCTCATTGATAGCCATCTGCCCATGTGACTTCTGGATCCACTGGATCAATGTCTCCGCACTCGCCTCCGTTACTCGCTCAATGGGATAAGCTGATATGTTCTCCAGCGCGTCGGCGGGATGTATCACCATGAAAACCAGTTGTTCCACGGGGACCAAACCTCGCGCGATCAACGCACTAGTCACCTCTTCTGTCATGTGATTCGGTGTCAAATCGAATGAAGGCAGTGCAGCCGGCTCATATTCGCTGAACAATACATCAAGATTGTGCAGGTCCTCCGGGCCGAAGCCCTTGATCCGATTATAGTAAGCTGAGGGTTGCCCTGTTGTGTCCCTTAGCAGTGTACATTTGCCCACTTGTTTAACTTCAAGCTTCCTTGCCACAGCGGTCAGTGACCTGCTTGCATTCAGCTGTGTGAGCTCCGTTTCCATTTTTTCGATTTGTTCCATATAATCAAAAGGTTTTAGGCTAGCCATGGTTGAATTCTCCTTTATTGTTGTTTATCTGATCAGCCGATGTCCGGCATAGATGGGAGTTTTGGATGTATGAACCATATCACGCAAGCTTCATCCCTATCACCTGCGGCTTCAATTGCGCCGTGGCTTTCTGTGAACAACGTCGCTGCTGCCGCTGAGTTCTACAAGTCCGCGTTCGGAGCGTGCGAGTTGTACCGCCTTGAAGAGGATACCGGCCAGATCGCCATCATCAACCTGTCCATCCAAGGAGCCGATTTGTGGCTGCAAGAGGATCCTGACTTCGACGCTGCGTACGTAAAGCAAGGTTCATTTCGCATGATCGTGACCGTCCACGATCCGGATTCTTTATTCAAGCAAGCGCTGGCCGCTGGAGCAACGCAGATTGCACCCATGAATGAAGGCCATGGCTGGCGTATTGGGCGTGTTGTCGATCCTTTTGGCTACCACTGGGAAATTGGCATTCGGCTTGGATAGTTTTTTCTTGTCACTAGAGTGAGACTACGAAAAAGCGCAACCTACTTAGGTGAGCGCTTCTTTGCATTGACCTCGTTGTTGCCCTGCATAAGGATCGCCCCTTCTTCAACTTTCGACGGGGAATTTCCCTAGATGCTCATCCAGCATCTCTCCGACTCCGGGTGTTTCATAGAAGGCAATTTTCGCATCAATGAGTTCCAAATTATGCTTCATATCCTCGATTTGCTTCAGCACCATCTGACGATGCTGTGCGATCATCTCTTTGCGAATGCCGATCGTTTCGCTGCCTCTCATGCATAGCGAGACGTAATCCTTGATCTCTTTGATCGGCATGCCTGTATTTTTCAAACAGCAAATGAGTGCTACCCAATCTAAGTCCTTACTGGTAAACACGCGATTCCCCGAACTGCTCCTTGTAATAAAGGGCAGCAGACCTTCTTTATCGTAATATCTTAACGTATGTGCGGACAGTCCAAATTGATGGGCAACCTCATTGATTGTGTAATTCATAATATTGGCTCCTTCCAACCCTTGACTTAGAGTTAACTCGAAGTGATACCCTCATCATAGCCCATCCGATAGCGAGCAACAAGTGATGGACAATAACGGATTACAAGGAGTGTATACAATGGACAATCGCAAACAAATCGCTTTAGTGACGGGCGGAAGCCGAGGACTTGGTAAAAACACAGCTATGGCATTAGCAGCAAAAGGTATTGACGTAATCCTTACGTATCACAAAGAAAAAGATCAAGCGGAGCTCGTTGTACAAGATATCGAAGCACTCGGTGGTAAAGCTGCCGCCTTACAGTTAGACGCTAGTCATATCGCTTCATTCGATGGATTTGTTGCACAATTGACTGGCGTGTTGATGGAGCACTGGCAGCAAGATCAGTTTGATTTTCTGATCAACAACGCTGGATTTGGCTTGCGTACGCCTCTTGGTGCCACGACTGAAGAGCAATTCGACAGCCTATTGAACATTCATTTCAAAGGTGTATACTTTCTAACGCAGCAGTTAGCGCCTCTTATTGCAGATCATGGTGGCATCGTGAATCTTTCGACTGGCTTGACCCGGTTTGCTATGGAAGGCAGCAGTGTCTATGCAGCTATGAAGGGCGCAGTCGAAGTGCTAACGAGATACTGGGCCAAAGAATTGGGCCGTAGAGGCATTCGCGTCAATACCGTTGCACCAGGTGCGATTGCCACAGATTTTGGCGGCGGGGTGCTGAAGTCTAATCCAGATATGCAGAATTACATTGGTTCCATCACGGCCCTTGGGCGAGCTGGGCGGCCCGATGATATCGGCGGCTTAATTGCTTCTATGTGCACGAAAGAGATGAGTTGGGTGAATGCACAACGGATCGAAGCTTCAGGCGGCATGTTCCTGTAAAAGCTATTAAAAAGTCCATGCCTCTGAGTAGAGGCATGGACTTTTCTTTTTTATGCGTGAGGAAGCATTCTCAGCGTTATTTTCCACCCTTATTGCTGCTCTGATCCTGTGTTCGCGTAGTTGTATTTTTTCTGGATTGCCCTTGCTGCTTGTGACCTGACATGTTGTTCACACTCCTTGAAATGTAGGTTTTAGTTAGTGCGAGTTTATTATAAGCAGTTGACCGAATTTGATACGATAAAAATAAAAGCTTTACTTTCATTATTGGAAATACCCAACAATTAGTAAACGACCAAATAACCACCTCTTATGAGAGTGGCTTAAACGTTATCATATATTGTAACTTTTCCTTCTTTAGGACCCTTTCAAGCCCGCTTTCAAACGGGCTTGGAGACAAGCATATTAGATCTTCAAAACCTACTTTTTACCTTTACCTTCTTTGCCCTTTTCCTCTTTACCTTTGCCTTCTTTGCCTTCTTTACCTTCTTTACCTTTTTCTTTTTCCTCTTTGCCCTTTTCTTCTTTACCTTTGCCTTTGCCTTCCTTGCCCTCTTTGCCTTTGCCTTTTTCTTCTTTATGCTCTGATCCTTTTGCCGCTTCCTTACCTTCCTTACCGCCCTTTTCCTCTTTTTGTTCTTTTCCCTTTGTTCCCTTTGTTTCTTTTGTTTCTTTTGTCTCTTTCGTTTCTTTGGTTTCTTTCGTTTCTTTTACTTCTTGTTCCTTACTGCCATTCTCATTCTTGTGTTCACCATGCTCATGGCCGTGTTTACCAGGACCCTTTCCTCCAGGCATATGCATTACCTCCAAATTTTATAGTTACATGGTCGGCGAATGGACGCTTTTAATATGCTGAATGTTTGTATAAAAGGTCCTGCCTTCCGCTGTAATCATGTGGACAGTATTGTTATCTATTTCTTTTAGCAATCCTATCTTACTAGGGGTTCTCCCTAAATCAAAAACAACTATTTTGCCTTCCAGCTTTTTCAGCTGCTCCTCGAAAGATCGAGATAGAGGCAAATCAGAAGGATTTACAGGAAAAAATTTTTTATCAAGAAGGTAGGGTGTTTGGTAGTCATTGTATGGAGTAAGCCACTTCAGATGGCTTAACGGTATGAACATCGTTTTGTAAACAGGGGAATAAAATTCGAAATAATTTGTCATGACATGGGTAATATAACCATGCACGGGCTGATTCCCTGAAACAAAAATTTCTGTAAATACCCCTTTAGAATTCATTAGTATTTTCCTATACGAAATTTTATCACTATGAATTGGCTTTTCAGTAAGAGCAGAGAAGTCCGTTGAACTTTTTTGAGTATTCATACAGAGGTTGAGAATATGAAAAGAAGGAATATAGATATAACGATCCCCGTTATATATAACTAGAATATCTTGCCCTGCATCTACCAGAATGCCTGTATGCCATTTATCACCAAGCAATTCAACATCAATAACCGCTCCTAGCATCTTCTGAAAGTGGTCCATCAATGTCACCCCCTCTCACTTCTATAGACAGCCCGTCCATACAGCAAACCTAGTATTAAGGTTAAGTATTCTCTCTACAACGCTAGGCACTACAATAGTTGATATTTATGATTAGGCTGGTTCTACCAACAACGGAGACAATAAGAGGGAGGTGAAGGTTTTTTTGAATGCTGCTCCTGCAGAACTAAAATGTTAGGCATATTTCCCCCTCCTCCCACCTACGATTCAAATTCAGAGACGTGTTATTTTTTTTCGCTATTATCTTGTTTTTTCTCGCTACTATCTTGTTTTTGTTCCTTTTTCTCTTCTTGATTTTCCTTTTTGATACCGTAAGACATACTCTTAATATGAAAGTTAAAAATAGTCACCAATTCATGGTTTACAACCATGGTAATATAATCATCATTCGCTTCAGCTAAAACGCCTTGAACACTTTCATGACCACCACGGTTCACTTGGCACCAAAGATTCTTCATTCCTTTCAACAAAGCAACAAAGTTGTCAGCTTCCATAACTTTTAATGTTTCAGGATGCGTCGGTGCAGTCGTTAAATACTCCACAGAGTCCTTGGTATTTACTGTAAGACTCTTCAGATGACTCGTGTTGTAGTAGATGAGTCCATCCTTCTCATTATAAATACCAACATAATCGAAACCTACTGCAACAATCTCACCTTGTCTAGACTCAGGACCTCCACGATCAAGTCTAACTTGTTTACCCATCAGCACAGAATATTCAAATGCCATGATAATCATTTCCCCCTTCAGGTAGTGGTTGGTTGTTCTTGCATGATGTATATATACGCACCCGGCAACGGTTTGTACTAAACGAATGACCCGTCTCTTAAAAACTCCACGCTTATCACTAGAGGGTATTTGTACGTGGATATAAACACAGACCCCCTCCGATCATTAGAGAACAAGTTATCTATTTAAGAAACACTTCTCACGATTGACAGGAGGGGCATAAATTATATGCTTTTTACATTTGAAATATCGGAAATACTGCTTAAGGTAACAGCATAGACCGTATCTCGCGTGGACAATACGACGATACCCTCGTTAAGTCCGATCACTGCCGCATTGGATACATCGTTTAACTGTTCGGCTAATGTGTTGAAATCGACCTTCGACTTACCGACTAATGACTTAAATAAACTTATCATAGCTGAGCTATCGCTGTTATCGGTTTCGTTTTTATCTGAGTTTTCTGCAGCATCCAGCATCTTACTATCAAAATCTCCCGCCCATATCTCCAAACCTGCAATGAGATGAATAGGTACGAATCGCTCGACTCCATTGCTAGCAAAATTTAATATACGGTTTTCGGCGGAAATGATTTTCACATTCGAATATTTCCCATTGGAGTAGTCTAGTGTGTGCAGCTCTTTCAATTTAATGTTCTTGAGTTGATTTAGAAGATTTTGCATAGCATCATTCGCATTGTGGCAACATTTGCAGCCCTCATTGCTAGATCTATCTTCCTGTTTATGTGGTCCCGGTGGCTTAGGTGGTCCTGGTGGTTTTGGTGGACCTGGTGGCTTAGGTGATGGACCTGGCGGACCTTCGTGCCCTCTCGGTCCTTCTTGCCCTTCTGGTCCTTCGTGTCCTTTCGGTCCTTCTGGTCCTTTCGGTCCTTCTGGTCCTCTCGGTCCTTTTGGTCCTTCTGGTCCTTTAGGTCCCTTTGGTCCTTCTGGTCCTTCTGGTCCTTTTGGACCTTCTGGCCCTTGTGGTCCTTTTGGTCCCGCTGGCCCTTGTGGCCCCGCTGGACCTGCTGGACCTGCTGGACCTGCTGGACCCGCTGGACCTGCTGGTCCCGGTGGACCTGGCGGCCCTGCTGGACCTGCTGGACCTGCCGGTCCCCTTTCTCCCCTAGGGCATCGCTTACAGTGATGTTTTTTGCATTGAGGCCTTCTTTTTACCTTGTGGCATGCTCTTTTCTTCTTTTTCTTATGCTTCGCACATTTGCATGGCTCTTTATGTTTGCATATTATGCAAATCTCCTCTAAGCCACTTTCTTGAGATTGGGAGATGTCAGCCTTTTCCCTTACCTTGTACGGACTAAGTTTGGCAACAAGTTTTTCAATACGAAATGTTTTCGTACCAAAAGCTCTAGGATTAAAAAAGACTTGCGATCGATTCATAATGATGAACCCCTCCTTTCAGAAATGGATGTATTGGCTACTAGGGAACATTTATCTAAATGGGTGTTTGCAATATCAGTGTATGAACCTATAAAATGGCCTGTTCTAGTGAAATAGCACATTAATTGCTATTTAGAAGAAATACGGGCTATACACTAGACCGTTTACATTGACGAGACATATACATGCAGTATAAATATCAATCCAGGTGATCTGTCAGGTGAAATACAACTACTAGAGAATAATAGAGATTTACAATTCCGGTTTATTATTGAGAATTATTCCAAATAAAAAAAGCTACCCTCGTTAGGGTAGCAATACTCAAAGCTTATTACTGAACAAGAACTAACTATTGCTCCATACGGTCACTGAGGGCGTGGAAGTAATAATCCATGATCTCTACGTTCGTGGCGAGCATGCGGGCGAACAGCTCCATGGTAAACTGGGCATTCTCTGCATCTATGCTTGTCCGATAACGCAGCTCTCCATCTTCTGTATCCAACTCAAAGTTGCCGACAACCAGATCATAGTTTTCCTCGGTTAGGAACACAGCCATATCCGCTCGATGCTCTTCAGAGACGACCTCAGGATAGATAGAATATACGATGCAGACCTGCTTTTCTTCGTCTGTGCGAACTAAAACAATCCATGCGCCTTGCTCGCCCGTGTAATCGAATCGAAGAATCGATTCTCCTACCCATTCATAGGGCATAGCTATGCGATTCAAATAGCCTTCCACCACTTCGTTCAAAATAGGCTTGGTTTCTTTATAAACGTGCAGCCCCTTGAACTCCGCCCAAAGTGTCTTGTAGCCTCTCTTCAACACGCCAGCCTCAAACTCGTCAGGCAGTTCCATTTGCTGTTTCACTTCAGTCACCAGCCAACTTTCGCTCAGTCTGAGCTTATGCGCTTCTTCCGTGTCCTGCAGCAAAGTTTGCAGCACATGCTCAACTTCTGCTCCCTGATGGAAGGCTGCTTTCAAAAGGCTTTGCCTTAACCTAACTCGAAGCTCGATCAAGCGATCTTCCTCGAAATCAATCTCCGACGCTCTTGCAGTTGCGAGCAGACCCATCCATTCTCCTGTGATCATCTCTTGATACACCCGCCACTCCACTTCAAGCGAGAGCGAACATAGCGTTGTCTCTTCTGTTACGGTTAGGGTGATGCGTTTCACTGAAGCCTTAAGGCTGTCTCCAGTTAGCGTGATGAACGAGATCGGATGGTCCAAATCAATCCGTGACTTCCCAGCGTTGTCACCGGTTCCTATATTAACCATCTACTAGCCTCCCTTCCTATATGTGCATTATTTATGGCGTTGGCACAATGACTTGGCCTCCCGTAGCTGTGGCCGTTGTTGCTGGCGCTGGTGTGGGTTGACTTCCCGCGCTTCCCGTACTTGGCGGGGCTTGAGTCGGCGCTGATTGACCGCCCGTTGCTGTACTAGCTGGTACTGGCGCTACCGTTGGCGCCACTGTACTAGCTGGTGCTGGGCGATCTTGACCGCCCCCGCTAAACCCTAGGAACTCACCTTTTACCTTTTTACCTTTGGCGAATTCGATTTTGCCCAATCGTTTCGCTTTCTCAACAGCGACCTTCACAATCTCGGCATCAACTTCGAGCGATTTGACTTGGCTAGCTTCAATCGATATTTCCCAATTCCCTGGGTTGCCCCAGCCATCGTACTCTTTCTTGAATCCGACAGAAAGCTGCAGGGCATTGGACAAGCCGATTTTATTAACTTGCTCAATATCAGATGCACTGTCGTCTTGCCCAGGAAGCCAGGAGCGCATCGTGTCGTTCACGGTTTCGTCGCCCTTTATCTTCTCTGCAAAGCTAGCTCCAATGTCATCGAAGTAATTGCCAGTGAAGAGCGCATCGCTTCCCGCATCAAGTGCAGTCCCCGCTGATCTTTTTTTACTATCTGCCTCATTCCTCTTTTCCTTACTAAAAATTTTGTGGAGTAAGGCAGACACATTTTTACCACCGCCGATGGCTGCTGTCACGATTTTGGACACATATTTAGTGAAATCGTCGCCTTCTTCACCGAATTGCGACGGAATGCTTGCGGAGAGCTGCAGACTCAATTCTTTGAGCAACCATTCATTTTGAGCTTCATCTTTCGCTTTTGTCATAGAGCCTTCAAGTCCAAATGCTACTTTGTCTTTCCCAAAGCCAACTTCAATTTCTGTCCCCGCTTCAACAGTCGTGTTAACTTCGCCTTTGCCAATCGCGTTTTTATTACCAGCTAACCGCTCGCTTGCTGACATCGCCGCTCCGGAAGTAGGATCCTTCCCTTTCTTCTCAATAATCTCCTTGTTGTACTTACTAAGACGTTTGATCGCAAGCTCTGCGGAGAACTCGGCAACGCCTACATTCGCCTCCATCGCCAGCTTCACTAGTCCGCCTACATTGACCTCGGCATTACTGTCCATATGCTGCTCTTCGATCATCATGGCCCATTTCTCGGCTTCGACCAGCTTGGAATCTCCGGATCTTCCGCCCATGCCCCAGAAGTGCGCAGCAGCAGCAGGCTTAATGCTATTCATTTCCCTGTATAAGCCGTAGGAGAGTAAATTCATGACACTGTCTGTATTTTTCCCTTTTCCTTCTAGGAACAGACCGAACCGGGCATTCGCGTCAAAACCAAAGGTTGTGAACCCGGCACCGAACGTCAGTTGGGTGTTTACGGTCAAGTCCTCCGCTTCTCGCTCAGCCTCACCCCCGAAGCCGAACAGGAAGTACGCATTCCCTCCGCCCGCGGCCGATGCAATCGGGATCTTCAGCTCAAAATCCAATGAACTGGAATCGCCTGCATTCGGTGTAGATAGATCGATCAATTTACCCATTTTGTTAAAGCCCGTGTTTAAATCAGGTGCTTCAACTGTCTTTTTGATGACAGCTTTCGCAAGTTTCTCGGTCTTATCGTTATCCTGAATAGCTGCTTTCACTTGTCCAGCCTTAACTGCATCTGGGGTAGTTGCCGCCGTAGTCGCGGTTTTCTTCGTGCCCTTGCTCAGCTTTCTCGCTTCAAGTACAGCCTTATCCTTATTATCTTTCAATAATTTCTCTGCCAGGGCATTAGCCCCTACAATACTCGCAGTTTGAATTTTAGCCCTCTCTGCGGGACTTTTTCTAGCTATTTCATAGGCTGAGCTCTTTCCAGCAATCATCAGCTTTTCAATCGTTGCGGCCCTCGGAAGAAGGAGCTCAATAATCTTGATAGCTTCCTCTCCCATGACATCATCTACAAGTTGTTTAGAATCCTTATAAGCAGCTGCTTTCGTAGCCATTTTCATATACTCAGCTTTATTCATGCCACTTGAAGCAATGACACTAGCAGGCGCTTGGCTAGTAGGCGTAGCCGTTGTTGGTGCACTTGTTGATGGGACACTCGTTGGCGCAGTCCCAGTTGGAGCTGCACCCGCTGTACTTGCAGCACCCGTACCGGCAGCCTGCCCTGCACGTGTGATTTCGGCATCTATTTGCGCATTAACCTTCTCCCGAGCCGCTTGCTTAAGTCCATTGCGATACTCGTTCAGCTCTTTGGATCTTCTAAATTCACGTCGACCTACACCTAATTTCAATAAAACAGCCTTTTTCAACGGTTCAAAAAGCTTGCTTAAATAAATATGCTCCATGTCCCTAATTTCTTTCGTACTACCGCCAGCGCCAGTTTCCGTTCTGAGCACCGTTTGATCAACCAATTTGTCATCTAGACCAATTCGCTTTGTTAATTCTTTCGTCCCAACATCTCCTACGTCAATACGATCAAAACCAGCTACGCCTCCCGGTGTAGTCGGGGTTGCAAATTTGGCTTCGATCACTGTTTTGGAACTTGCTACTGCATTCGTAAGCAACGTTTTAGCCAGTGTATTCAACTTCTTCTGTGCGTCAGCGGCAGCTTTCGTCTTTTGCTTCGCAAACGTGGCCTCGTTGAGACTAGGTGTAACATTGTAAGCACTATTTGCCTCTGCCTTTAAAACGTTCTCTTTATCAGCAAACTTAAACTCACCATCCGTTACGTCTTCCGAATACTTTTTTAGCTTTGCTATCATAATGCCTTCTGCGCTCTCTTGCGCATATTTCAAGGCGTCATCTTTCTGTTCTTGCGTACCCGTCGTCATACTGCTCTTTATTTCGGAGATGGCTTTGTCTTTTACATTTTTACGTATCGCACTCGCACCCGAATCTGTCGTCAAATACGTCTCGAGATTTGTAATCACTTTTTTTCTAATCTCATTAAAGGACGCTATTGCAAGATCCGCAACCTTCGTGTCACGTTCTGTGTCCAATTTCGCTTTCTGCTGCTGTGCTGGGGTTAATGTTCGTTGGACGATCGATTGGCCGCTGCCCATCCTTTGAATCATGCCCTGCACAGCCCGATTACCCATGGTTCTCTGCATTTGCATAATTCTTGCTGATGTCATTTGACGTGCATCCATCGTACCTTGAGCTACCGTCTCGGCTGAAGAACTCGTTGGAGATTGGACCGATGTCTGGTTATTTGTTGTCCGCTGTGCAGATGCGTGTTCACTCACGACGAAGCCCCCCAGTAGCTACTTTTCAATCACGATTCTACCTATTTCTATTGCTTTCATTGTAGCACCTTCGGCGAGAGGCCGTATATATAGGGATAGTAATAAAGTCCTATTCCTTTTAAAAAAGCCACCCTCATCAGGGCAGCTCGGTGTGGCATATTTTCCTAATGGTTACCTAACTCATCTTCAGAAGCTGGCGTGAAAAAGCAGCAATTGTTCTTGCCTCTCATCTTGGCTTCATACATCGCTTGATCCGCGCGCTGCAGCAAGGTTTTCCCTTCAGATCCGTCATTTGGATAGATGGCAACGCCAATACTCGCCGTAACATGGATCTTCATACCGTCTACTTCACGCAGATCCTGGATAGCTTGTATAATGCTCTGAGCGATTTCTTCCAGCTGCTCCCGACCTTCAATGATCTCCAGCAAAACGATAAATTCATCGCCTGCCCATCTAGCGCAAACGCCGCGATTCCCTACGCACAACTGTAGAATATGGGCGACTTCTTGCAGCAGACGATCCCCCATCTCATGCCCTAACGTATCATTGACCTTCTTAAATCCATCCAAATCCATAAAGAATACGGAAAATGTTGCAATACTGTCTTTCGCGCGCTCTAATGCTTCCATGAGACGCTCCCCCAGATATCTCCGATTAGGGAGTCCGGTTAGTTCATCATAATAAACCATACGTACCTCGTCCGTGCGATTATGGAAGCCGAATAGATGGCCATGGAGCATCCCATCCGCTTCATCGGCAAGTGGACTAACATAGCACTCATAATATCTTGTCTTTTCTCCACTCGTAACCATTGAAATTCGCTCACGAAACGGCTGCATTCGCCCTTTGAAATAGTTCTCGATAATGCTAGCCAATGTTCCATGCGCTGCCTTCATGCTTACACAGTAATCCGCCAGCTTCTGGCCGTTCAATAGAGGTCTTTCAAACAACTGCTCGAAGCGCCGATTTGCAAAAACGACATGCCCCTGAACATCGCACATCACAATCGCTTCATGGCTGGATTCGAGCATACGTTCGATGATCTCGTTCTGTTTGGCAATCTTCCGTTCCGCCAGTTGACTTTCACCGAATAAAACCTTATATCTACTTTCGCTTTCGGTCACTTTGCGATACAGTTCCGTCATGCTTACATACATTTTAGTAAATTCATAAATCATTCCCAGCAATACCGCATTCGCACATACGAACGTGTTCCATTTGGCCACATACCAGCCGACGCTGAACCTGCCCCCGCCGCAAAGGACAATGGCTACGTCAAGTAATGACGCCAACAGCGCGACACAAAGCCAGGCCGCGGTCACCGTACTGCCCCTCGTCATTCTATAGAAAAGCACCAGAGCAATCGTACTGAACAACACGATCGGCAATCCAATTCCATATGTGAACAATGGCTTGAGACTTCCGTTAAAGAAAACAACCGGCATCCGATCATGGAAATACGTTGAAAGCACGGTAAACCCGCTAATGAGAAGAATGACGGCTAACACGGTCAGCACCGATACATTCCGGGCCATCCGTGGGCTTAACTGCACATCTTTGCATTTATATTCAAGCAGCATATATACGAAAATAGCTAACGGGAATCCCGCATGCCAGAATAGATAGATCCAAGGTGCTGTCTGAGTGCCTGCGTGAAACAAACCTGACGGGGCAAATATGCCAGGGAAAGTCAGTAGATACATCAAACTCATGCCGCCGGAGAAAAGATACCCCGCAGTAAGCACGATCATGGAAGGTGCTCGGCTGACCCGGAATTGACTGTACAAAACGTAAGCTGTAATTAATTCAAAGCAAATAACCGTCGAAAAGATCGCTGGTTGATACGCTTGCAATTCCGACAGCTTCACTCTGGCATAAGGGATGGAAAGCATCGAAATAAAGCAAACAATTGCACCAATGATGAAGACAAATCTTCGTTGTGAACGATTCGATGGCATGTTTAATAAGTTATGAACTGCAATTTTAGAAGCTTGCGCTGGGTTCATTTAGGCCTCCAAATAGAATCGTTTTTTACATGATTCGACAAAAGATTCCGAACTCCTCTTGTGCCCAGACGGAGATGCAACACAGCTCTCCCCCAGCCCATTTTGATGTGAAAAGAGCCCCGTATGGATGCCCTTCTACGCCTGCACGCTAGTCAATTTCGTTAAACGATAAACTTTTCATTCATCTCTTGAAGTTCAATTGCCATCTTAGCCAAGGTCTCTGATGACGCCGCTATTTCCTCCATGGATGCAAGCTGCTCCTGTGCCGCCGCTGACACATTCTGAGTTGCCGACGCGCTATTCTCCACGACTTGATAGATGACATCCATCGCCATGATGGTCTGTTCTGCTCCGCTCGAAATTTGCTGTGAAGACACGGACACTTCCTGAATTTGTGCTTGGTTGGACATGCTTTGCGCTAGATAATCAACATCCTTCTGGATGGGTTTGATATACGCGTCGATAAGCTTGTCTAATGATTTCACATTTTCAGCAGTCGCGTGCATAATCTGTTCTTTGACCTTATCTTTAGAGGTCTGGTAAGCAAACCAGCCTACAGTCAAACACGGGATGATGAGAATCATGGTGAAGGATAGAATAAGCTTACTCCGTAACGACATTTTAAGATCTCCCTTACTCGTATAATATAGTTTTCTGGTTCTACAGGGACTATTTTACAGGGTAAATGTTAGCAGAGTTATCCAA
Organism: Paenibacillus sp. J31R30; assembly: GCF_059692115.1. Lineage (NCBI taxonomy): Bacteria > Bacillati > Bacillota > Bacilli > Caryophanales > Paenibacillaceae > Paenibacillus > Paenibacillus sp. J31R30. The sequence goes on from NZ_JCAUAV010000005.1 coordinate 324,898, forward strand.
TGACTGTTTGTAAAGTATTAAGGATCTCCCTCTACTTCCATAAGAAATAAAACAGACCATCCTAGGCGTAGGATGGTCTTACGGTCTTACTTTTTAAACTCCCGTTATTCGTGCTGTCCCTGATCGTTCAAATCCTCTGTCGAGGAAACGTCGCAAGCCTGATTGGCTGCCGCTGCGAACTCCGCCTCATTGCTCGACCCCAGCGTGTCGCCATACTGGTCAAGCCTGCCCGGCTTCCCTGCTGGACCGTCATTATCCGGCTTATTATTTCTACCGCTCACATGATCACCTCTTAACGTTAATGGTTGGGTTGCCAAACGCGTTGCCTTGGCATACGCCTTAATGTGTCTCATTTGGCCCCAAACTATCCTCACTCGGGATCAGTTCGCGATTTGTCGCCATTCTGGATATTCATCCAGATAGCCGTGCTGGCTTAACTCTCGTATCGAATTGCGAATGCTGAGCTCATCCTCGCCCGATTGGCTGGATAATTCCAGCAAGTCATGTAAGTGAACATGCGGGTTCTCCTTGCAAAAGATGAGCAATCCCTTTGCCGCCCAGGAGAGACGGTCATCTTGGAAATCACCGACCATCCGCTGGAACAGCTTATGCGGCAGAATTCTCAGATCTACGAGATCTTGCAAGGCCTTTATCGCCTGCTTGTCTGTCATACGACCAAGCTTGGCAATCTCAGATAGCTGAGGGAAATTCGACTCAGAGCCGAAGCTTTTCAAAATAATATAGACCATTTGAGAACATAAATCTAAACCTGGTTGACGAAAAATATCATCCGAAAGTGTAAAAGTACGCTTACCCTCTTGTGCTTGTTCGTTAGACATTTCGATGTCCCCCTTTTCATGAATGATCGGAGTTCACCCCACCCAGTTATATCCTACAATAGCTTGCCAGCATTCCGGCTGGCTTGCCGAAATATGTCTTCCAGACTGAAGTTCTTCTGGCTGTTAACAACCGAGGCATCCCTAGATGCCTGGTCTTCCCTAGGTGCTGTGAAGAAAATATCATCATCTGCAAATGATTCGCTAACGTGATTTAGAGCCTCTTCGCCAACCAACGCCGCTAGCGGTTGTTCATGAAGAATATGCTTTGTCAAAATATCCATAATACCATGACTAAACATGCCCTCAGCTTTCAATTGGTTCATATAGGCAATGACCTCTGGCGGTGTTTCTGTCGGAATGTAAAGCGTCACATCCTTACCCGGACTCACCAAAACAGTCGATCTCCGTTTCTTCAATCCGCTCCGCTCCCAGCCTCAGTTTCCTTCTGGGTTTCAATGCCAGCCGCTGCTTCATTATTCGTATGTTTCAAGGCATGCTCCAGCAAAAAGAAAGTACCGCGAGCATTGCGGAATTGACTGTACTCTGACTTATCAAATCGGATCGGTAAGCCTAGTTCGGCATTCAATTTCTCGATCCAAGGTTGCAGTACGATCGCCCCGCCACCGATAAACCAAAACTCATTGGCGTAACGAACATGCTTCCATGAGTTACGGGCGTATTTCAACACCTTTTCGGCTAGGATGCGCATGTGACGGTTTACGAGGTTTGTCATGTCAAAAGCAACTTTACCCTCGGCGTAGATTTCATACTCCTTGTTGACGAGCATGAGTGTCAGTTCCGCTGTGCTGGAGATTAACTCCTCGCCTTGCGCATTGATCTCGTTTCGTATGCTCTCCAATGCGTCGTTTAAGTAGATTTTGGCACCTGTGGAATGCCGTTGATCCAGATCCAGCCCTGGTCGGAAAAACGCGATATCCATATCGACACCGCCAACATCCGCTATCCCGAAGCCTTTATGTGACAATTGCGACTTGGAAGTAGCTTCCATGTCATAAACACCTGATACATCATCAATGCTAATATCCGATGGCAACGTAAACTCCATCTCCACCGTTACACCTTTAAGCCCCGGTGTCGTAACAAACGTGATGGTATGTACACCGCCTGTTATTTTATGTGCAAATTCTTCGCTAAACTTCGTGATCTCTCTGATGGGCAGTCCCGTTCCTAAGTGTACAGTGGCCTTAATGCGATTCTTGCCGCGTTTAATTGCTGCCTCATGCTTCATCGCAATGGCGTATGCCGCAGCCGTGAGGAGGGTTACCATCGTTTCCGGCCGCTGGGCCTTCTTCTGAACGGCTTTATCTCCTACAATCTCATGAACGATCCCTTCATCCCCGATTGCCAAATTTCCAACGTAGACATGACGGTATTGCTCCGTATCAATCGCCGGCGATGTGATCTGCACATCTAAGAAGTCTAAGGGATCCCCCTGTTCCATCAACAGGAAGCGCTCCCCAAACGGTTGTGCGACAACATTAGGGAAAATAAAACTGTTGTTCAAATCATCGTAGATGCCTTTAATATGACTGCTGCCGTTATCGATGGATAAGTGAATGGTTGTGGTAAGAATATCCTGTTTGGCCATGTCTATTTCCTCTCCCAACCTTATTGAGATAGTATAATAGATTCGGATTGCTGGGGAGTTTTGGGAGGGTTATTAGGAATTTTTAACAAATTTGATTTGGGGGAGGAAGTAAAGTTTAAGGTTTGAATGTTAAAGTTTAGAGTTTAAACTTTAGCGGTTGAAATTTGAAGTTTAAACTTTAAAGTTGATATGTGTTGGGTAGCTTTAATATGCGGCAACGATACGAAAGAAAGACCACCAAGCTAGACTCGCAAGGTGGTTGAAAATTAGTTCCAATTTATAATAATTGCTGACAACACAGTCATACACCCTCCTACCGCTCAAACCGGAACCATCCAAAGTCAAAATGGCTTCCTGGCAGAAAGATAAAGGTCACTTTTTGTATGCCGGTCACTTTTTCCAATGCAAATACTTGCTCTACGTACCCCTCAGACTGTACAAAATCAATCAGTTGAACACTTTCACCCTCATCAGTAGCGAATCGAATATGAATGGTGTTCTTATCAATAGGTGACCTGCCATATACGACAAGCTTCGCAGGACCCTCACTCGTAAAATCCATATGTTCAAACTCGAGGGAAACATTATTTCCGATACCTTCCACACTATTCTCGGTGATTGTGAACGTATCCCCATAAATGCGGTCGCACTCCGTAGCGATATTTTGCTCGAAGGCCCTATTCTTCTTTTCAAAAGAAAACCCCTTAATGTGCACCTTCTGGCGGAGGACGAAGCAAATCGAAGTAATACCGCGAAGTCTTTTGGATAAGCGATAGGTCTCTTCTTGATACACGTTCCACTTGGATTCTTTTTGATATATGACATCCGCTACTAACGCACTGCCCTCTTCATCAGGCATTCCTTCCCAAATCTGCACAGCATACGGGTCACTTGATAAAGCAAAAATGGAAGCCGTAATCGTATCCGAGCCATACGCACCAAAGTCTATCTCATGAAAACCTACTTGGGTTTCGCCATCTCTACTTGTAGCTACGCCTCTTTCGTTTCCGTTGCCAACTTCACCTTTACTATAATCATAGAGTCCTGCAGATATAAATGCATAAGGATCTTTGTAGGCTGTGCCGAGTCCAACTGCCTTGAATTCCAGCTGGGAAATAAGCTTTGTCTTGTCCGTGCCGTTCTTACTCATGCAGCGAAGTCGGAACTCGCCATCACCTAAAGCCGTAATCTTTGCTTCATGCGCAGACGCTTCTACTTTCGCAATGTTGGAAGCAATCCCTGCATCATTCACAACTTGCCACTCCACTTCTTGATAAGAAGTATCTGTAGGATATAGCTCAGCCCGTACAACCATTTCTTGTCGTGTTGGATCAAACATTTGGCCAAGATCACTTATGATGTCCATCTTCCGAAGCGGTATTTCCTCTTTATTTCCCATGACATAAGGCAACTCTATGTTCCTCGTATGAGCAGAAGTCCCCTCTGTAACCCCATCCCTTACTGGAAGAGACTCCAATTCAGCTATCTGGTTTTCAAAACCCAGGGAAGACACTTCGATCCCAATCTTTCCGGGTTCTAACGTTGCCGCTATGATGGCCATGAGCTTGCCACTGAATAATCTTCTACTTAACCCTTTGTACGGGTCAGTGTCGGCACTGTCGCCATTGTCCAGTCCAATTAGACGTCCCGCTCCTGTCACATCAACACGCACGCGATTATTCGCATTCGCTACAGGATGGCCCGCTTCATCTTCCATGGATATTTCTACAAAGATTAAGTCCGTACCGTTCGCAATCATTGTCTCCTTATCCGCTTGCAAAACAATCTTCTTCGCATCACCAAAGGATTTGATAACATCGGTCGCAATCACATGGCCTGTTTCATCGTAGGCTATCGCTTTTAATTCACCTTTTGCATAAGGAAGCTTCCACCAGCCCACAAGTTGAGTGCCATTCGCATGGTCAATAACGTGAGTACCAATGGTAGTACCATTGAATTGCAGCTCGATTGTCGGCGCATTCGAACACACACGAACATCAATCAGTTGACCTTCATTGAAATCCCAATAGGGGAAAATATGCACCATTGGCTTCCTCTTGTAATCTGTCCATGCTGCTTGATAGATGTAGTAAGAATCCTTTTTAAAAGTAGCTGTATCGATCTGCCCAAAATAAGAATTCTTCGTATGATAAGGCGTTGGTTCTCCGATATAGTCAAAGCCCGTCCATATGAATTGACCGAGAGAGAAGGGTGCGTTTCTTTCAGCTAAAATACATGCTTCTGCCGACTTGGCTCCCCAGCTCGTTGAACTGTTCCCTAGTGCCGAACATTGCTCGTCATCATCAGCAAGAATCGATCTTTCAAAAGGGAAATGATAGATCCCCCTACTTTGTACAACAGAGGCTGTCTCACTGCCATAGATGATCCAATCTGGATGTTCCTCATGGTGCTTGTGATAATATTTCTCTGCGTAATTATATCCGGCAACCTTTACGATATCCGCGCATTTCTGAGCGTTCTCCCAAGGCATATAATTCGAGCCAATGGTCGCGCGTCCATTTTGCATAGGGTCATATTTCAATACTTCATCCATGAGCATTTTCGTTATTTCTTGCCCTCTCGCGTCTGCATGCGTATCATAAATCTCATTGCCAATGCTCCACATCAGCAAGCTCGGACGATTCCGATCTCGCATAACCCAGCTTTTCACATCGCTAGGAGCCCATTCTTTAAAAAATCTTGCGTAATCATAAGGCGTTTTGGATCTTTCCCACATATCAAAAGCTTCCGAGACGACCAGCAGTCCCATCTCATCTGCCAAATCCATCAATTCTACCGCAGGCATATTGTGAGCCGTTCGAATCGCGTTAACGCCCATTTCCTTCAAAATCACAAACCTTCTTCTCAGTGCCTCCTTATTAAACGCAGCTCCTAAGGCTCCGAGATCATGATGCTCACAAACCCCATTTAGTTTCATCTTCGTTCCATTTAAGTGAAAACCTTGCTGAGGATCAAGGGTGATGTCTCGAAACCCGATATGCTGAGTTATCGTTTCTAGGGTTTGATCTGCCTCAATTAGCTGCAATTGCGTAATAACCTGATACAAATGAGGAGTATCTGTGCTCCATAATAATGGCTCTTTCACCACTAGCCGTTGCTGCTGACGTAAGCCGGTGATGCCCCCTGCAACAACTTTCTCTGAGGCCGATATGATTATTTGATCCTTATATAAAAGCGTATGTGAGATTTGCACATCTTCATGGATGCTCATCTCTGTCTCAATCTCTACCTGCCAGCCATCCGCTTCCTGTTTCGTTGATATATAAATGCCATCCGTGACAATATGACTCCGATCTCTTGTTTTCAGCCACACATTCCGATAGATACCAGCCCCCGAGTACCATCTGCTATTCGGACTCTGGTGTACCACCTTCACTAGAACTTCATTCTCGCCATCCATCAGCGCATCTGTAATCTCGTGTTCAAAAGAAGAATAACCATTCTTCCATTCCCCTATAAATTGACCATTCACATAGAGGGATGAGTCCATATAAACGCCATCGAAGCACAATAGGATCGAATTGGCTTCTTTCGTACTGGTAAACCGCTTACGATACCAACCAATGCTATTTTCGTACAAATCTAAAGTATTATAGATCAGCCAATCATGGGGGATATCAACCGGCTCAAACTCCAAAGCAGCGCTTTCAGTAACTTCTAGGCCGCTTTTGGCAAATTCCCATCCATTATTAAACAGCGTTTTCTTATTCATTATGGGTGTGCTCTCTTTCTATGTACAATAGATTATGCGAAATGCCGTTTCTTTCTTCTAATTGTCTCTATTGAAGTATAGTCTCTATGAACACAAATGGAAATATGTTTCCTTTTTTGTTCACCCAATCTCAAAATAAAAAAAGGCTCTAGAAATTCTAGAGCCCCTTTTGATAAAGCTATGATTAGCCACGAAGTAATTGAAGAACGCCTTGAGGTTGTTGATTCGCTTGAGCAAGCATCGCTTGTGCAGCTTGTGCCAGGATACTAGCTTTAGATTGGTTCATCATTTCTTTCGCCATGTCTACGTCACGAATACGAGATTCTGCAGCCGTTAAGTTCTCGGAAGACGTATTCAAATTGTTAATTGTATGTTCCAAACGGTTTTGGTAAGCACCTAAGCTCGCACGTTGTGTAGACACTGCGTTAATCGCATCATCCAATACGCTAATAGCAGCGGTGGCTTTTTCAGTGGAGGATATATCCAACGCAAATTCTGTGTTAGTGTTGCTAGTGCCATCCGTTACTGTTGATACTGCTGTGTAGGATGCTGTTTTGCCATCACTAGCTGTTACAGTCCCCGTAGCAGAATCACTGATATTTAATGCTTGGCTACGCATATCAGATACACCTACAGCAATCGTTTGCTCAGCATTTGCGCCTACTTGGAAACGCAAACCTTTATCTGCAGTAGCAGCGCCCGCAGTGCTAGTTGCATTGGATACATCTAGCTTCAATGTTTTCGCCAAGTCGCCAGCTGAAATGCTTACACTTCCACCAGCTCCGTTAGTACCGGAAGTAATTTGGAATGCTCCGTCCGTAAAGTTTACAGATGCATTCTCAAGACCTGCAGTTGCACGAATTTGCGATTGAAGATCAGATGCTAGACCACCAGTTGTGTAATTTTGAGCCGCAAGTGTAATGTTAACAGCAGTTCCATCAATTGTGATTGTTCCTGTATTGTTAGCATTGCTTCCTTGCGTATTAGTCGTGGAAGTTAAGCCTAAAGCGTTAGCTGCAGAACCAGTAACTGAAGTAATGCTGCTTTCAGATCCCGATAAGCCGTTTGTTAATGTCAATTTGTTGCTTGCATCAAAGGAAGCAACAATATTTCCTGCTCCAAATGCCGTGTTCAACTTCCCGTTTAGATCAGCAAGGAAGTTAGTTTTGTCTGTAGCGTTAGTGAAATCATACGTTGCATCAGCCAATGTAATGCTTTTGCTAACACCATTTGCAGTAATATTCAGCGCATTGTTACTGCCTGACACGCCTGTTGTAAAGGAATCCGCAGGAGCTGCTTTCAAAAGGGCTGCCGCTCCACCACCATCAATAGATAATGTGTCGGACGTATTCTTAGCTGCGAAGACTACTTTATTGTTAGCATCAAAGCTTGCATTGATGTTGCCTGCTCCGAATGCTGTATCCAATTTGGATTGAATGTCAGCAAGGAAGTCAGTCGCTTTGTCATTTCCGCCAGCACTATAATCAGCTGTAGCAAGTGTTACTGTTTTTGATACACCATTGTACGTTAAATCCAGCTTGTTGGACTCTGTTCCTTGCGCACTGCCGCTCAAGCCTAGAGCTGTTGCTGCTGTACCACCGATGTTATCGATAGTGCTCGCAGTACCAGTTGTATTGTCGGTAAGTACCAATTTACCACTGCTGAATGATGCGGCAACATTTCCTGCGCCAAATGCAGTATCCAACTTAGCATTGATATCCGTTATGAAGCTAGCTTGCTGACCAGCATTAGTAAGGTCTGTATAGTTCCCTGACAATGTGATTGTTTTGTTCGTACCATTCACAGACAAGGACAGCGTGTTGTTAGCAACTGGTGTACTAGCAGTCAAAGTGTCAGCCGCGCTGTTTTTTACCACTTTATCAAGCAAACCGCCATTGTCAAGCGATAGCGTGTCACCAGCATTTTGTGTTGTGAATTTAATATTATTGCTTCCATCTAAGGAAGCAGTAACTTTACCTGCGCCATATGCTGTTGTCAGCTTAGCGTTTAGATCCGTTAGGAAATCCGCTGTCGTTGTACCAGCACCACTGTTATCGTAGTTCTTCACTCCCATTGTGATGGTCTTTTGTACGCCGCCATACGTTAATGTTAAGGAGTTATTTTCAGTACCTTGCGTAAGTGTCGCAGTATCCAACCCAAGCGATGCTGCTCCGTTACCCGTAATACTGGTAATCGTGCTTCCGGAACCTGTAGCACCGTCAGTCAACTTCAACTTACCTGATCCATCAAATGATCCAACAACGCTACCCGCCCCGAATTGAGCGTCCAGTTTTGTGTTAAGATCAGCCAAGAAAGCTGTTTTTCCTGCGCCTGCTGTTAAATCGTAACCAGCAGATGCCAACGTAATGTTTTTAGTCGTACCATTTACAGTCAATGATAACGTGTCATTTTGCACGTAATCCGTTGTTGCTGGTATACCACCAAGGTGCGATGTTAAATTACCGCCATCGATGCTGAAATCTTGGCTTGCTCCTGAATAACCAAACTCTATTTTCCCGCTTGTTGCATTGTAGCTTACAGTAACATCAGGATCGGCTACTTGCATCGCAGTTTGAAGATCAGCTACGAAATCATTAACGCCATCTCCAGCCAATGCTCCGTCATAGTTCTTGACAGTCAAAGTGACAGTGTGTGATGTCCCATTGGATGTAAATGTAAGTTCGTTATTCGCAGCGGTAACATTCGGACCTACAACTTCACCAGGTGCAGCACCGGCCACGGAATACGCAGTTGTTCCAACTGCCTCTTGATGTACAGAAGACGAGACTTTGAAATTAGAGTTCCCCGTTAGAACTGTAGAACCAACTGCTGTTGCACCTGTAGTCGCAAGGTTAGGTCCTACTGCAGTTGCATAGTCATTCGTACCTGTAACTGAAGGAGGAAATGCACCAACGTTTTGTGCAGTTAGCGTTGCGCCTGTAAGAACAGCCTTCGTCTCGCCAACGTTTGGACCGGAGTCAGCAACGCCTGGCGTAGTGAATGCTTTTGTACCAGTAACTGTTGGTCCGCCTACTGCAGAAATTTGTGTTGAAGTGCTAGTAAGAGCACTACCTTTCGCTGTAGCTTGCGTAGCAGCAGCTAGAATGTCGATGTTACCGGAAGAAAGATGTCCACCCTTAACATTTGCTGTAACAGCTGGTGTCACGTTAATTTTTCCGTTTAGCAATTTAAGATTATTGAACTCAGTTGTATTACCGATACGGTTGATTTCAGAAGTCAATTGGTTTACTTCTGACTGAATCGCATCACGGTCATTCGCTGTGTTCGTACCGTTAGCTGCTTGTACAGATAGCTCACGCATACGTTGAAGAATGTCGTGAGTTTCGCTAAGTGCACCCTCAGCTGTTTGAATCAAAGAGATTCCATCTTGCGCGTTACGGGAAGCTTGATCTAAACCGCGGATTTGACCGCGCATTTTTTCGGAAATTGCTAGACCTGCTGCGTCATCACCTGCACGGTTAATGCGAAGACCGGAAGACAATTTCTCGATAGATTTGCTTTGGTTTGCTGTGTTCGTGCTCAACTGACGGTGCGTGTTTGTTGCTGTAATGTTGTGATTAATTCTCATAATTAACTACCTCCATGTGGGTTTTTGAATACACATCCGTTTGCATTCATTAAAGCTTTGGGATACGTTCCCACAATTGCTCGTTGGATTGCGCGCTTATCCAACATGAATTGTAAGATCCGTAACCCCGCTCATCCCTGATCCACACCACTCGGCCTTGAATGGAAGGTAATCTTATTCGATATCTATATGTTTATTTTTCATTTCCTCTTCATACAGCTCTCCACGAACAATAGAAATATCCCGCGGTGCATCGATCGCTAGGCGCAAATGCCCCTCTTCACTTTTTATGACTTTCACCATAATCTTGCCGTCAATCAACACATACTCTCCAGGTCTTCTTCCCAAAACCAACATCCATCTCATCTCCCTATGAGTTAGTATGAAAAAAAAAGATGAGCAAACGACTCGATGTCCGTCTTCATCCTGAAGATTGACAATCGAGCTGTTTGCTCATCCGTAAGTCTCTATGCTATTGTTATTGCTTCAAATCTCTCTATCTAAAAAACACAAAAAGACGAGTAAATTCGCATAGGTATTTTTTCATGCAACCTGAAAAAATGCCATGCTTATTCACTCGTCCTTGAGTGGATATGATATCCTTTACCTCATATATCGGCGGAAATAGTTGAATTGTTAATACCTATTTTAAAATTTAATTCTATAATTTGACACCAAATTTCACCTAGAACTTTTTTTCACAGTTCTTGTCGAATAAAATCGAATATAACTTTCGTTATACTCCTCTGTAAAATCATCCTCCAACTTTCTTTATGGATGAATTCAACCCTCTCATTTCTACCGAAAACAAAGGACTTTCGCCTTCTTTTGCTGCCATATTTAAAATTTTTAATCCGCTGTAACTTTCGTCTGATTACTTTTTCATGGGAACAAATTAAGATAATACTCATTACCGAGGCTAACGAGTCTCATGAAAAAATACGATTTAAGGAGTGCATAAGATGCTGGTCGTTGGTAGAAAACCAGGTCAATTCATCGTGATTGACGAGAAGATCATTGTTAGAGTTATTAAAAGTGATGAGGGCCACTTACGCCTTGCAATCGAAGCACCTCAAGACATCCCTATTGTGCGGGGAGAGTTGCTTCAACAGGAATTAACACCATTAGTCCAATAGTTGGAGCTCTCTTGCTTTGGAGATTGCTTGTACCCTTCGATTTACTTGCAGCTTTCCATATATGTTGAAAGCGTGACTTTTTACGGTCCCTTCCGTTATTTCTAACCGCAAGGCAACTTCCTTATTGGACAAGCCCTCTGCCAGTAGACGAAGAATTTCTATTTCTCGACTCGAAAGCGATTCAACCAAAGTAGGTGATTCCATGACTTCAACACTTTTTGCATCCTCAAGGGAATTGATTCTTATATAGGCCATTCGCGAGAATACCATCTCTAATACTTCCAAACGATCTGCAGTAAATGCATCGGATGTTAAGTTGTTTTCCAAGTACAGAATGCCATCTCTGTGATCCGGATATCGAAAAGGCAAGCACAGAATCGATTTGGGTTGATTCAGTCGAATATAAGAATCTGATACAAATATACTTTGACGCGCATTGCCAAGAATGATGGATTCCCGTGTTCGCATCACGAATTGTGCCACCGATGTTGAAAAGCGGGCTCTGGCATCCCCAGGGCTCTCTTTATTATGGTTGATGTCCTTCTCGGCCTCTACGATCCATGCCCCCTCGATTCCTAAAAGGATACACCCCCTTTCGGCGCCAGCATTATTCATGGCCAGATTAAGAAAATCTTTCAACAACTCTTTCTCAGCCTTGCCCTTGGATACAATTTTGGAAGCCTGTCGAAGCGTATCCATGTCTAATTCGCTATTAAATCCATTATTGAGACTTTTATCAACTGCCGCGGCTCCTTCCGTTGCATGGCCGCTACGATCTTCGGACTCATTCAACTCATTAAAGGAGAGGGTCCTTAGTATTGGATAGCGTTCCTGTAAACTTTTCAGCTTTCCTAATGCCCCCCATTTAAAGTAGGCCCTACAGGCATCCTTAAGGTGCGCCTCCGCCTTTTTATGATTATCTATCTGAAAGTAATAGAGCGCTGCCCGTTCATTTACAATCGCTTCATCCTGCGAACATTCGTTATCTTGCGCCCATTGAATAGCTTGATTATACAGCGTCGCCGCTCTAGCATATTCTTGATCCAAAACAGCCAATTCCGCAAGCATGGCCCAATATTTAGACAATGTGCTTTCCGGAACGAGCTTTGTCCATTGTTTCATTTGAGCCAGTAACTGATTAAGTATTTTACGATAGCCGCATCTCGAACGATACGGAGCACTCGGATATATAGCTATAATCGCTAATGCATGATAGAAGCAGTGCTTCTGCTTAACTGGCACCAGCACAGCCGCCTCGAGGTCCTTCGATTGTTCCGCTATTGCCACAGCTTCCGAGTAATGGGCATATAAATAAAAAATCTCTAGCTTACAGGTGTAATAATAATATAGGTTTACTTTTTGCTGAGTTACTACGAATTCTTCCTGCTTCAGTTCGCTCTCGTCAAAATGCCCTTTGTTGAAACTCAGATGGTCGGAATCCGTCGTGTTTTGTAAGAGATCAACGTATTGCATGGTTTGATTCAATACCCTCAACGTCAATTTATCCAAAGCTCGAGCAGTTTTCACAGCATTCGTTTCACATATTTGACTTAAGTGCCGCAGATCCTTGCTGCCCGTAATTAATTGGCAGGAAAGGGCATGTCCAGCATAAAGCAAATCACCGCCTTCCAAACTTAACTGTCCCGCTTTCTGAAAATAAGAACCCGCTTCCTGCGGGCGTACAAATTGTAATATGAGTCCTACAATTACTTGGATTTTCCCTTTTAGAAGGCAGCTATCCGTTTTTTCGGAATAATGAAGCGCGATCTCGGCTAGGCGTAACGCAGTTCCATAACATTTAAATCCAAAGGCTAACGTAATGGCATAAGAACCAAGCGCAATAGCCAACGCATCGGAGTGACCCTGGTTCAAAGACATTCGTACGTATTTTGCAAACAAAATCACAGCTAGTTCCTCATTGACAACAAATAATATCGATGATGAGGCCATAACAATTTCCGCTAATGCTTTATACATGGGCTCTTGGCTCAGCGATAAGTCCTTTAAATGACTCCGTTTTCTCGCAAGCTTTAATTGTGTGTAGATAATCTCCCCCATAATGGATAGACGCGAGGATTTGGAGGGAATACGAAGCCCAAACTCAGCCATCGCTTTTAGAGCAATGTCGCTTGCTTCTCTCACTTTTTTTTGAAATGCATACATCGTAATCTGGATAACATAGATCTTGGCTCTATCTGTAACGTCTTTGACATTTAGCAATAACTGCTCTAGAACTGTTTCCGCCTGGTCAAAGTGACCGCAGAAGTACTGGCATTCCGAGCTTTCAATCAAGAGTTTGGCATATAGATCAAAGTGCTGGGACCATCCCTCGGCTGCAATTAATTGAGCACCCTTCTCTAATAGTTCCAATGCCTGAACATAGGCTGCAGAGGCTTTAGCCTTTCTTCCTGCTCGGAGACAAAGCATGGCCAAATGTTCAATTTCCGTCTTGTCCGTCATAAGCTCGCTGCCTAAATTCAGATGATGTACGACCTCAAATAGATGCTCATCCCAAGAATCCGACTGAAAATAACAAAGCATGAATCGGCCCATTGTCAAATGGACTTGCTTCTTCTCTTTTTTCGGTATGAGATCATAGGCGGCCCTCTGCACCTGATCATGCAAGAAAACATAGCGATCCTTTTCAATTAATACCAAACCTACACGTAATGCGGGCAATAAATCCTGTTCCGTCTGATCCGTCTCCTGCCCACATATCATGGATAACATGTGAATATCAAAAGAATTTCCAATACAACCCGCTAAACGCAGTACTTCACGAGTTTCATCCGGAAGCGTGTCAAACCTGCCCATGATCAGGCTAATGACATCCTGAAAGCCGTCGCATTCTCTAATCTCTTGTATCTGCCACTCCCATCGCTTCTGGTCCGAATTGAAATAAATTAGCTTTTTCTCATAAAAAATTTGCAGCATTTGCTTTAAATAAAAGGGATTCCCCGCTGTTTTTTGATATAGGATTTTTGCCAACGACACTATCCTGCTCTGGTCGGTATGAAGCGCATCACCAACATATTGGATTACGCTTAGATAACCCAGCGCTTCTAGATTGATGAAACCAATAGACCTTGTAGGCGAGATGTCCAAAAACATGCCAGTTAATTCGTGGCTTTCATCTACTTCATTATTTCGAAATGTCCCGATGAGGAAAAGATACTTATTCGATGGATCATTCATTAAAACCCTAAGCAAATCAAGCGAGGCTGAATCAGCCCATTGCAAATTATCCAGCCAAATTACCAATGGATACTTCATATCTGCAAAGACCTTAATAAAATTACAAAACAACGTTTGGAATCGGTTCGTCGCTTCTACTGGGGGCAGTGCCTCGACTTGGGGTTGTTCTCCTATGATCAAGGCTAACTCGGCTATCACTTCAATAAGAACGATTCCGCAATGTCCTACTGCCTCTAAAATCTTTTTTCGCCATAAGAAAATATTGTCTTCGTCCTCTGTCAGTAACTTCCTTATTAAATCACGAAACGCCGCGATAAGTGATGCATACGGGATCGATGGATTTAATGAGTCAAACTTACCTGAAATAAAGTACCCCTTATTATGCATAACGGACGTTTGAATTGCTTGGACTAACGTCGTTTTACCACTTCCCGCATGACCGCCGATGAACAAGATCTCCTTGGAACCCGAGCAGGTGCGTTCATAAGCGTCTAGCAGTTCCTGCAACTCTTTTTCTCGGCCATAAAGCTTATCTGGTAGCCGAAAACAGCTTAGTTTATCTGTTATACCTAGTGGGAAGGGCTCGATCATTCCATACTGCTTTAACTGATCAGAGCATTTTTGCAAATCTTCCTGAAGACCATAAGCACTTTGATAACGCCTCCCCACTGTTTTTGAAAGCAACTTCATCACGAGATCGCTTAACAATTGTGGAACTCCCCGTTTAACTACGCTCGGAGGAAGTGGAAGCAATGCCATATGGGCATGTATCCACTCATTTGCTGTGTTAGCCTTAAAAGGAAGTTCCCCTGTCAACAATTCATAAAAAAGCACACCTAAAGTATACAAATCGCTGCGTTGATCAATCTTCCACTTCATGCGACCGGTCTGCTCTGGTGAGATGTAGGCAAACATTTGGATGAGATCCTCTTGCAGTTTCAAGGTTAGCACATCGATTCGGGTTGAGCTGGAATCGTGGGTCAGCTTTAACTTCAAACGCCCCTCTTGGGGTTTAACGAGAATATTCTCAGGATTTAAATTATGCAAAACGACACCGCTTAGATGCAGCTGTCTAATCCACTCCACTAATTCCAGTGCTACGGAGAAAAAAAACCAAAGATCAAAAGTATTTTTATGTATATATGAGCTTAATGTCATCTCGTTGTGATCTTCCAAAGCTCTATCCCCCCATGCGGATAAACATGTACTTAGTGCTTAGGTACAATACGGTGAGCCCTATCTCTAGTGAGGCAAGAATGATAAATTGAGCAACTTGCGGAATGTGGAAAATCGATTATACGTGGAGGAGTGGCCTATCGTTGAAGGAAACATGCTGGTGAATTGAATGATTAAAATTTTTTGAAAATAAAATAAATACAAAAATAAGCCAATAGCTCGTAATTGGCAGTTTCTATTAGTATTATTTCCCTCCTTCCTATTTCAGAAAATTATAACACGAACTTTGTCGATAAAATAGTACTTTTGTATTAGTTCATTTTTAAAATGATTAATTTATAGTAGTTTGTACCTATAATCTCCTGTGCTGCTTAAGCAAATGTAAATCAAATGCTAATGGTCCCTTATTCCAATCGGCAAAGAGATCTTTTCTCTATTTTCTGCTAAATATTAAGACATAGAGAAAAGAGACCGTCTGCTATCGACGATCTCTTTCGTAGGGGTTAAGGCATGGATGATACTCCAATCGTCCACCTCTAGAGTTAATAACTAATTTTTACCGTACGTGTTTTATCCTCATATTCTACCTTAGCTCCAAGCACTTCAGATAGCAGTCTCACCGGAATAATCGTAGAATTGTTGTCCAAAATGGCTGGGGAATCCGTCGCAACCTCCACACCATTTAGTG
Organism: Paenibacillus sp. J31R30; assembly: GCF_059692115.1. Classification (NCBI taxonomy): domain Bacteria; kingdom Bacillati; phylum Bacillota; class Bacilli; order Caryophanales; family Paenibacillaceae; genus Paenibacillus; species Paenibacillus sp. J31R30. The sequence goes on from NZ_JCAUAV010000005.1 coordinate 340,863, forward strand.
CATAGGCACTTTTGGTCGTATAGAGTGTTATGGTCCTGCCTTGTTTCGTGTATACGGCTGCCTTCTGTTTATCGTCCCATGTTACAGATGCCCCGAGTGCCCCTGCTAAATCTCTTATCCAAAGATAAGAGCTCCCTTCTTTAATGATAGGCTTTTGCTTCATAGGCACCTTGACATCATCCAAGATAAATTTATTATCTGTTAGTCCAAAAGAAACCACATGTTGCAGCTTGCCAGGTTCATTCATTTTCTTTAAATACTCGGCAGAATCGCTATGCAATTTATTTTTCCCTAAATTATCAGTAGGTTCCGTACGAAACTCCCACTTCTTTTCATAGATTTTGGGTTGATTATCTTCAATAACAGACAATTTAACGTATGCCGTGTAGACCGTATCTGGGGAGAGCGGCTTCGTCGGAATCAACATTACCTCATTCTGCAGATGATCGTCGTCTGTCGGCGTATTCAGCAATAGGTCCAGCTTCTTGCCCGTACTGTCCGTCAGCGTGGATTCTACTAATTTTACATCTTTAACAAATCTTCCTGATAGATGAGCCATGATCGGATAACCGACAGGGTACTTCGTATCAGAATGGTTACGTATTGGATCCGGTGCCTCATGGCCATCAAAATCAATCGGAACATAAGGATCGCCAGGAGCCGGAGAAACGACTAATCGCGAGTTCCATTCATTCTTTATTCCAAATTCAATGACCGTATAATCACCTTGTTTATCGAGACCAACTTCTACGGCATCAAGCGTTAAGAATGGCGTACGGTGATAAGGGGCATCGAAAAGACCATCAATCGCTTGCGTAATCGTTACTTGCGAGCTTCCATTATAAGATACGTCTTCATAGAAACTACCGGCATAAGCCGCGTACATACCTCGCTCATTCAGTTTACTTCCGATATAGCCAGGAAGCTTACTATTTTCTTCGTGCATCGATACCCCAGATTCGACGACCTTGTTTGTTTCTAAATATTGAGCATGCAGCTTTGCTGCATACGTTAGGTTCTTATTGAAGGTAAGGGGATTTAATTCATACATAGCCCTGTAATCGTTTATCGCCTTAATGCCTTCTAATTGCTGGGTCGTAGGCTTTGAAGGCAAATCAGAGATCGCTTTTTCATCAATTTGAAAAGTCCAACTCTTCTCAATCGGTAAATAGCCAATATCCTTAAGCTCCAATACAATATTAACGGTGTGCTCTCCCGCTTTTAAATCTGCCACTGGCGTATAAGACAGGATCATACTACCCATGTCCCAGTGTGCATCCACCTTTACTTGGTCGATTTTCATCGTATAACTTCTGAATTCGGGTGTGATATCGCTTTTTTTAAATTCAAACACGATCGTTGGTTTCATCAATCCAACTTTATCTTGCGGATACCAATAAGCAGAATATGATGCCGCCTCAGCTTGTGGTTGAGCAATAAATAACCCTGAAACTGCAATAAAAAGACCAAGCAGCACTTTTAAAAACTTATTTCCATATACCATCGACGAGTTCCCCCTGAGTTATTGTCTTAAATTGTAAACATGTTACTTTACCTTAGGTCTACCATTTATTAACATTCTATGTTTTTAGACCCATTTCCTTTTTTTTCAATAAATCACACTTAATCTCGACTAATTTTGACAAAAAAAATGAAGAACCTTTATTTACCAAAGGTTCTTCATTTTTTTGTCATTTATAACACGGTGCTCCATCCTTTGTGAGATGGCCTTAATCTACGTTATCCCTCGTAAGCTTGCTCTAACGATTTCATATCAATTTTAGCCTTCGTCTGAAGCACTGCCTTCATCACTCGTTCAGATCTTTCCGGATCGGGGTCGCATATCATGTCTGTTAAATTGCTGGGGATGATTTGCCACGATACGCCGAACTGATCTTTCAACCACCCACATACTTGAGCCTTCTCGTCTCCTCCGTCAGAGAGCTTCTCCCAAAAATAATCCAACTCTTCTTGATGATCACAATGGACAATAAACGATATAGCCTCTGTGAACTTAAAGTGTGGGCCGCCATTTAATGCTACGAAATCTTGACCTTCCAGTTGAAACTCCACGGTCATAACTTTTCCTTCAAATGTCTTGTCATAACTTTCTTTGCCATAGCGAGTGGTTCTGCCCATCTTGGAATTATTAAATATGGAGATATAAAACTTAGCCGCTTCTTCCGCTTGCGAGTCGAACCACAGGTTGGGCGTGATCTTTTGTATTTTGTTTCCCATCTAATATTGCCCTTTAATTACAAAAAACGAGCCCCGAATGGTTCCAGCTAATTTAGACTTCTGCCTAGCAAACTTAAACTTCGCTTCTAACTCCTTTGGTATCTCCATCCCCTCAGAAAGCTTAAATCCAACGGCCCGCTTCTTAGGGTCATCAACCGTATACATGACATTAACAGAAAGACCATCTTCATAAAATACATAGGTAAATTGGATATTTTCCACTTGAAACCGCGACGTTTCTAAAGGCTTAGCCGCAAACGCAATATCACGTTCTTTCAAAATTAGGTTCACATAGTCAAGGCTCTCCTGACTTTCGCTAGCTGGCACAACCGTAAATTCATGCTCATATTTGTTCATAAAATAACGAGCTTCATTAGCGCGTAACCCAGCAAGCGCATCTACTACAGGTGAAGACTCTAAACCAACCGTAGACACATTTTTAAAATCAACGATATACGACATTTCCATCCCTCGTTTTCTCTCATGATTTCCTACTATTTCAATCTTTCTTCTCTACCAAATATTATACCAAAAATAATTCAATATAAACGTTCGCATTTTGGTTATGATACCTTTACTTTTGAGAATCAAGAATAAACATAGATGCATCTTGTCCCATGAATATTTTACTTCCAGTATAAATAGTTTTGGATTGAATATTCCTGTACCCTATTTTCGTCATAATGTCAGCTAGCTTTTCTTGATGAAAGCCGTTATGAACAATATCCGAAACTACCTTTTCATTTTTATCAAAATCTACGATTAGTAAATGACCTCCCTCATTTAGAACCTCAAATAATCTTGATAAAACGAATTCAACATCAGGAATATGGAGTAGAACCTGCGCCATAAAAATATAATCAGCATGTAAATCCGATAGATCTTCCTTTTCAAAATCAAAGCATAATGTATCTACATTTTGAATATTCGAATCAGAGATTTTTTGCTTTATTTGATTAATCATGTTTGGTGACGTATCCAGAAAAAGCATAGAATTAAAATCGTTTAACAAGTTCATTCCGACAAGACCTGTTCCACACCCAAAATCAATAGCATTCTTACTTTTAGCGTCAACTAAACATTCTCGAATGGCATCAGATGATACCTTTGCAATCTGGATTCTTTCAGGAGTGTCATAACTATTAGCTATCATTTCAAACTTATCTGTATTTCCCATGATTACCTCTCCAATCGACCTTTTATTAATACTTGGACTCTAAAATACTTGTCCTTATTTAGGATACGGCTCACCGAAATCAAGTCCATCGATTGCCAGTTTCGAATTAACGATCCGCTAACAATCTGCCTTTATACTAGACTTACGGCAGCAGCAAGCCAACCCTTCATCTAAGAAAGGAAACCGACTTTATGGGCATACATGCGTATTTCCAATCACTAACCGACTTGGAGCGAATCATTCGTTGTCCCGGCAAATTCAAATTCCAAGAGCATAGCGTTGCTGAGCATTCATGGAAAGTCGTCCAGTATGCCAAAACACTGGCCGATATCGAAGAAAGCCATGGCGTCGCTGTCGACTGGAAGAAGCTCTATGAAATCACCAGCAGTCACGACTACGGTGAAATTTTCATCGGCGATATCAAAACGCCCGTCAAGCACTACTCCCTGGAGCTTCGCTCCATGCTACAGCAAGTCGAAGAAGGTATGGTGGCCCATTTCATCGAAGAGCATATTCCCGAGGGATTCAAGTCGATCTTCCGTAGACAACTGCGTGAAGGGAAAGATGATTCGGTGGAAGGGCAAATTCTCGTAGTTGCCGATAAAATGGATCAAATCTACGAAGCATTCGCTGAGCTGCAGAAAGGGAACTCTGAGCAAGAATTCATCGTGATGTACCGGCATGCGCTGATCAAGATCAAAGGCATCCGGCTGCACTGCGTCGATTATTTCCTGCAGCACATTTTGCCGGACCTCGTAAGCGAAGGAGCCCGCTCTCCGATCGACATTGAGCAGATAACGAAGGAAGCATTGTCTTCCTAAAACTGCTCGCCGCGTTCCTAGAATGCCGATTGCCGTCCTTCTGTTTATCCCGGCCACACTGAGGCAGACCCAGCCTTATTTATGATACGGTTCCCCACGATTTATCCGCATCGCGCGATAAATCTGCTCCACCAGCACCAGCCGCATCAGCTGGTGCGGCAGCGTCATGCGGCCAAAACTCAGCCGCATATCCGCACGGCGCAGCAGCTCGCTGGACAGCCCCAGCGAGCCGCCAATAACGAAGGCCACCTGGCTCCGCCCGTAGGTGGCCAACTTATCGAGCGAGCTCGCCAGCTGCTCGCTCGTCCACATCTCGCCGTCGATGGCCAGCGCCACGACGTAAACATCCGGGCGCAGCGCCGCCAACAGCCGCGCGCCCTCACGATCCCGCACCTGCTGCTCCTCAGCAGGGCTCATGTTCTCAGGTGCCTTCTCGTCCGGCACCTCAATCATTTGCATCTTGGCATACGGCCCAAGACGCTTCACGTACTCCGCGATCCCGTCCACGAGATAGCGCTCTTTTAATTTACCAACGGTCAGTATCTGTATGTGCATAACGTGCCCCTCTTCATCTCACTCTCGTCATTCTTCTCATCATACCATTCGTTGCATGAGCATACCAACGACACTCGTCCTCTTCTATTGGATCATTTGCAGCCACCGTCCCTACAAAGAAAAAAGAGGCCCACAGGCCTCCCTTCAAACTATAAGAAAACGTGATAATGACTGGCAATGCTCGCAATGCTCAGGCGGTGCCCAGTGGGCGAAGTGGGTTTTCTGCAAATCCACCACGTCCGGAGCTTCCTCATACTCATCAACAAATTCATCTATGGCTATTTCCACATGATCTTTACAAACGACATGCATGTTTAGTACCTCTCATCCGCAACGGTTCTGTAGATTTCTTTTCTTTCACTTAATCTTATCTTTCCTTTTAACTACTTATCCGTCGCCTCAACCAGCGTCAGCACCGTCGTCAGCTTCTTCCCGCCGCGATAGTACACTACGTTGATTTTATCGCCGATCTTCTTCTCATTGTAAAGGTACTTCCGCAACGAAATCGTGCTATCAATCTTGCGATCGTCCAACTGCACGATCACATCCTGCGCCTTCAGTCCCGCTTCCTTCGCAGGGCCAGAGACGTCGAAGACGATAACTCCAGTTTTGACATCTGCAGGCAGCTTTAATACATCCGTTCCTTTAAAAGCTTGCAGCTCCTGCGTCGACACACCTATCAACGGTCGTTTCACCTTGTGGTCCTTGATGAGACTATCAATAATCGGTGTCACACTATTAATCGGAATCGCAAAGCCCAAGCCTTCAACGCCTGTGTCCGAAATCTTCATCGAATTGATACCGATCACTTTGCCTTCGATATTGACCAGCGGTCCACCACTGTTGCCTTGGTTAATCGCGGCATCCGTTTGGATGACATCCATTTCCCAGTCATAATCAGTGCCTTCACGTGAAAGCGAGACAGGAATCGTCCGCTTCGGTGAGGAAACGATGCCTTGTGTCACCGTTGGTGAGAAGCCAAGACCCAGCGGATTGCCCACGGCAATCGCCATTTCACCCGCTCTTAGCTTGTCGGAGTCTCCGAACTCAGCAAGAACTTTAACATCTTTGCCATCGGCCTCCAGCACGGCCAAATCGGTAATCCGATCCCGACCAACCAACGTCGCTTTGCGATGCTCGCCTTCGAAGTTCACGATTTCGAATTGATTCCCATTCTCCACGACATGACTATTCGTCACAATGCGAACTTTATCCCCGCTCCGCGCGAACATGACGCCTGATCCGATGCCAATGCCCGTTTCTTGCCCCGCTTCGTCCTTCTTGGAGGAGATGACACTGACTACGGCTGGCTTTATTTTGTCCGTCGCAGCAACAACCGAGTCATTGCCATTCATCGGATGCACATCCGCCTTGGCTACCACAGGAATCGCTAGTGCGTTCTCCGAAGAGTCACTTCCTCCAATAGCTTGAACAATTCCTACTACGATGAGCATGCCTATAGCCCCGATGAGCCCTGCGATGAGGGCAACATACCGTCTTCGACCAGCAAAGCTCGTAAAGCTCGTGAAATTCCCTGTCCCCTTGGGACGCCAGACCGGCTCGCGCCTTCTAGACCTTTTGGTCGAATAAAAATCATCATCAAACAAACTCATTTCGGGTCCCTCCTCGCTGTCGGGGTTTGAAGCTCACTCGCCTTGCTTTATTTCAATCCATGGATGTGTTCAAGTTCAAATCATCCTGTGATTGGTTTTTTGCAAATAATAGGAATGTTTCGCTCGCTTCTTGCCTACAATAATAGTAAACCAAATCTCTTACCGAATTACTAGAGTTTAAGGAAACTTTTCCACATAAGAAAGTATAAGTTTTCGGTTTCCGAAAATTGCTTTCTTATTGGCGATAAAACTTACCTCTAAACGCGGTAGCTCATCTTTGATTGGCCTCGATAGAAGTTTTATCACTAGACCTTATTTAAAAGGAGAATGCCACAATGAACCGTATTCCTTCCCATTTTGAAGAAATTAATATGATCGGTAAGCTCGCTGACCTCAAGGAAAGTCACTATCACCAGTCCCTTGTCCTCTCATCTCTCATTCAGGTCTTGATTGATAAAGGTCTCATCACCGCACAGGAAATCCAGCTCAAGTCACAGGAACTCGACGCTGCGCTTACTCCGAATCCAATACATCCCATTTCGTAGAACGGTCAAAATACGTATCCATCAGCCGCAGCTGTTTCGCCTCGGGCGCTCGCTCTTGTACTATGTTATTCACGGTCAGCCTGGCCAAATCCATTAAGTTATGATCACGGCTAAGGTGCGCCATATAGACAGATTTCGTCTTATTCGTCATGATATCACAGAGCGCTTCACCTGCGGCTTCGTTGGATAAATGTCCCTTGTCACCGAGAATCCGTCGCTTAATGCTCCACGGGTAATGCCCCACGCGCAGCATGTCCACATCATGATTCGTCTCTAGGACCAAAGCGTCCGAATCCGAGATCTTTTCCTTCACCTTTTCGCTCATATACCCGAGGTCCGTTACAACACTTAACTTCTGTTCCCCTTCATAAAAAACATAACCCACCGGCTCCGCCGCATCATGCGAAATCCCGAAGGATTCCACTTTTAATGATCCAAACTCCTCTACACCGCCCGTGTCCATGACACGCTTGTTGCCTTCGGCGATGACGCCAATCTGGCGATCTAGCTCCACCCACGTCTTCTCATTCGCATAAATCGGCACATCATATTTCCGCGCAAACGCACCTAACCCTTTGATATGATCGGAATGCTCGTGTGTGACGAGAATGCCATCAATACTGCTCGCCGCGAGCTCACGCTCTTTCATTAACAGCTCCATCTTCTTCGCACTGAAGCCTACGTCGATCAGCAGCTTAACCTCACCGTTATCGACGACCGTTGCATTCCCCGTAGAACCACTTGATAACACCGTAAATCGAATTCCCATCTTTCCTGCTCCTCTATCCTACCTGTGTGCCAGTTGGTTATTCGTTGCTATTTCTTAGGCGTGCTTTTGTCACCTGAAGCTGGAGAAGCCGATGCTCCCCCGCCTCCATCGGGCGTAAATGGGACAGGCTCAGACCCTTTTTGCAGGGACTCCACCGCACCATTGAACGCTTGCACATAATACACATATCCGTTATCGATCGTAATCCGCCACTGCGGAAACATCGGCTGTGTTTGCGAATTATAAGGTTGTCCGTGATACCCCAAGCGAACCTCGGTAATAATCGAGCCATCGCTCAAATAATTGTCCACTAAGCTGCGAACCGCTAATTGGGCCGAAATCAACTTCTGCTCCGTCTGTTCTACCTCTGATTCTACTTCAACGAAAGCTTGACGGTAACTGGTAATTTCTCCATTTTTCTCATTCAGCTCAACTGTCACATCAAAGAGTGGAATCTTCCCATACAATTGGGAGAACACATAGATACCATTTCGGCTCATGACCGAATCCAGTTGATACATCGCGAAGTTTGGAATCTCCGACAGCGATTGAACTTCTTTACTAGCCCCTTTACCGAGCAGTGTGCTCATGTAGATGGGTGTTTTGAGCGTTTTCTCCTCGCCCAGCTTGATGTTATCATCATATTTCACTGTAATGACCTTCAACTTAGGCGGATCTGTCGGCAGCTCGTCCGTAAGACGAATATTTTTATTGCGGAGCGCACGATTCAAGTCCTCCACCGTACTGGATGGATCCAAGGAAATTTCCGTGTCATTGGAACGATTGGTGGACCACAGCTGGAAGCCGAGAATCATATTTAACAGTAAAAACGAAGCAATCAAAATCGTCTTGGCCCTGCTCCAATTCATAATCTCACCAACCTTTCCATGAGGTCCTGCCTATTCAATAAAATCATACGTACCATCGCGCAATTCCAGCGCCCACGCACTAGTTAAGGTTAACGTCTTATCTGAGATGACAGGACGATACGCTGGGAATATAGAAACGATACTTGATCGGCGTTGGTAGTACTGTAATCGTTGCTCTATCGTCTCACCCGACATCAACTCGTTCTCGCGGCGCTGCCCTGACTTTAGATCAGGAATGACCATCGATCGTTCGAATCCGGAGATGACACCCTTTTGAACCTGCAACTTCATCATGCCAAAACTCTCTGGCTGTGCCGTTATAATGGGTAGTGATTCATAGTACTGCCGGAATGTGAAATCCTGATTATCTATGAGCTGTTTCTCCGGGGTGTGGGAAACCATATATTTCCCATCCCAACCAATATGCTGATTGATAAATTTGATGCCAGCCAGCAGATCATCCAATACCTCGGTTTTGCTTGCCGCAGGCGCAACAGGATCCGTATACGTGACCCATCGTTGATCCCGGTTGAGCTGGAAGCCGCGCTTGCTGTCGGTGTAGATCTCAGATCCATCGCGTTCTCTCAGATAGCGAGTAATACCCGGATCGACGAATAAGCTTTGCTTCAGTTGATCCGCCGTAAGCTGGGTATACGTGAACGTATAGCTAGGCAGATGCAGCGTCTTCAACGGCAGATAGTAATCACCGCTGTTCGTTGTCTTGTATAGGTTGTTTGGTTCCCCGTAGGCCACGAAATTCTCAACGTCCTTACTTGTGAAATCCGCCCCAATAACTTCATAACCAACACCAGGCGAATCCGTGAAAAAGAACGCACGAACCTCTTCATTCGTCCCTTTGGAATAAATCCAAATTTTCGTGATCTTGTCGTTCTCGACGGGAATTTCACCTTCAATTCGGAACAGCTGCTGCAGAATCGTGAACGGTATCCCATCTCGGAACCGAATCTCCACACCAAGCTGCTTCGTCCGCACTTCTTCCCAGTTCACATTGACGAGATACATCGACGTCTTGCGGAAGCCTTTGAAACTGCGCTGCTTAATATTATCCAGCAATCTCGTGTAATAATAATTGTTCGGGTATAACACAGAATGCTGCTGATTTCCCAAGTGAATAATGAGTTGATCTGGAAAAAGCATATCCGCCAACTCCATTTGCTTACCCAGCGTCTCGGTCTGAACATAATTGCTTTGCTGAATCGGCTCAATCTTAGGAGGGCTATAGGAAGCGAGGATAAAGCTCTGATACAAGCTTGTTCCTATCAACAGAACTAACAAGATCGTTTTCAGGCTCTCAATCATACTTCCCCCTCCTCTTCCTGCCCAATTGGCAATGTAAATAGGACGCGTGTGCCTTGACCCAGTTCGGACTCTAAAGCAATCGTTCCACCGTGCGCTTTCACTATTTCCCGGGCAATGGACAGGCCGAGGCCTGTGCCTCCCATGTTGCGAGAGCGCGCTTTATCTACGCGATAGAAGCGATCAAAAATGCGTGAAAGATCCTTCTTTGGGATCCCCATTCCGTTATCTTGCACGGATATTTCCAGCATTTCTTTCTCAATCTTACGAGCTTCCAATCGAATTGTACCTTCATCACCTGTATACTTAATCGCATTGGAGACCAAATTATCAAGAACCTGATCGATTTTGTCACGATCCAGCATAAGGCTCGTCACGCCATGTTCCACGTGTAACATTATTTGAATTTTCCGTTGCTGCAGCTGAAAAGAAAACCGGTCCGCGACCTCCTCCAGCATCTCGCTGACGAGCGTCGAGGACTTGCTCATCATGGACTGCTTCGAATCCAGTCGCGATAGATGCAGCAGATCCGTCACCAAGCGGATCATCCGCTCGGTTTCACTTCGCGTCACGCTAATGAAGCGCGAGGCGAGCTGCGGCTCTTCAATCGCTCCGTCATCGAGCGCTTCGAGATAGCTCTTGATCGTTGTCAGAGGCGTGCGCAGCTCATGCGAGACGTTCGCTACGAACTCTCGTCTGGCTTGCTCCAGCTTCTCTTGGTCCGTTACGTCCTGCAGCACCGCAATGATCCCGTGCTGGCCTTCACCCCGACGGTGAATCGGTGTGAACGTAATCCGAACGGACGACTGCTCGTCCTCATCGTCAGGCATTTGGATGTCTAGCAGCGTCGTATTCACTTGCCCGGTAACTAAAGCACGTATCGTTTCTATCGGAATCCCGATAACCTCGGAAATTTCTAAACCTAATGTCGTTTCCTCTTCCACTTGCAGGATCTGCTTCGCCCGACGATTCAGAACGATGACCTGACCCCTGTCGTCCGTTGCAATGACCCCGTCATTCATATTCGTCAGAATCGAAGCGAGTTTCTCCTTCTCTTCTTCATTGAGAGAGAGTGCCTCCTTCAGCCGATTCATCATAAAATTAAAGGTCTGCCCCAGCTGCCCGATCTCGTCGGTCCCTTGAATGACGACCTGTTGATCGAAATTCCCCTCGGCGACAGCCGTCGCTTGTTTCGTAATCTCTTTAATCGGATTCGTAATTGTACTTGTTAAGAGAACACCTAACAGTGCGGTCAACCCCAAGGCAATCAACGTCCCCGAAATGAGGATACGGTTAATTGAGCGAATTGTCTTATAGACATCCTCCATGGATGCGATAATGTAAACCGCACCTAGGACACGTGCCCCGCTTCCGACCGGCTTCGCAATAATAACCTTCCGGTACCCATCCTCATCCGTAAAAATTCGTTGGTTATCCTTAATCCCTTGCAGGGCCCGAATCACTTCCGGCTGTGTATTCTTCTGCTTCAAATGGCTCGGAACCGATGTACTGATCACGTTCCCGTTCGCATCAATAATTTGAATTTCGGCATTATTAATGGAGAAAAGATTGCTAACGAATTCATTCAAATCTGCATACGTTTTCTTACCTTCGGTTGCATTCTTGCTCTCCTGATCCCCCGTCAAATACGATTCAACGAAGCCAGCAAGCAGCGTAACCTGACTATTGCGGGATGCTAGGAAATCATTTTTAAAATATGTCTCCACCGTCTTATAGAAATACACGCCAATCAGCTGCATCGCGATAAGGATCAGCAGGACATAAATAATAATCAGCTTCGCTTGAATCGATTGAAAGAAGCGGATGCCCTTCATCTTTAGAAGCCTCCGGCTTTAGGACTGCGCATCAAATAACCAAGGCCCCTGCGCGTCATGATATACTCCGGACGGCTTGGATCCGTCTCCAGCTTCTCGCGTAGACGACGAATCGTCACATCGACGGTCCGCACGTCGCCGAAATATTCAAAACCCCACACCGCCTGCAGCAGGTGCTCACGGGTCATCACTTTGCCTGAGTTTTTGGCCAAATACTGAATCAGCTCGAACTCCCGATGTGTCAGATCAAGGGGCGTCCCGTCCTTGTAGACCATGTACATGTCGTTATCGATAAAGAGCGCATGAATGCGCATCCCATTCCGCTGTGCTTCCGGCTCATTCGGTGCCGATTGCACCTTCGTCTGTCTGCGCAGATGCGCCTTCACACGGGCCAGCAGCTCTCTTGTGCCGAATGGCTTCGTCACATAGTCGTCTGCGCCCATCTCTAAGCCCAGAACCTTGTCTAGCTCCGTATCCTTCGCTGTCAGCATAATAATCGGTGTATTGAGCTTAGAGCGCACCTCACGGCATACATCCATGCCATCCTTGACAGGCAGCATGAGATCAAGCAGGATCAGATCCGGCTGCTCCGAGAACGCTAGCTCTACAGCGCTTCCACCATCGTACGCACAGATGACCTGATAGCCCTCTTTCTCCAGGTTAAACTTCAAAATATCTGCAATTGGTTGTTCGTCATCCACCACGAGAATTTTCCCAAACATGTGACCACCGCCTACTATAAAGTAACTGACATTGCCATGCTCCATCGAGCGCAGCTGCCAGAGTTAGATCCAATTTCAGCCAGTTATTTCCTTCAAGCTCATTTCCATTTTAACATAGTTTTAACTAAAAAGAGACAAGGCCCCCGAGTTGTCCGGATTGACCTTGCCCCATTTTTTTCTATCGATTCAAATATTTCAAAGGATTTTCCACGCTTCCACTTTTCTGCACTTCAAAATGCAAATGCACGCCTGTAGAATCGCCTGTGCTCCCCATAATTCCAATTTTATCGCCTTTCTCGACGATAGTGCCTGACTTCGTAAGGATTTGACTTAGATGTCCATACAGTGTCTCATAGCCATTTAGATGATTAATAATAATATAATTGCCGTAATCTGACTTATAGCCCGTTTCAACAACTTTGCCATTATCTGCAGCCATAATGTTTCTGTTACCTGTGATGTCGATGCCTTTATGTAGCTTGCCCCAACGATAACCGAATGTACTTGAGATACTAGGAGAAATGACGGGCCATGCGAACTTCCCGGTACCTTCACCCTTTATGACCTTCGTTCCTTTTTTCACCTTGGCTGTGACGGGTTGATCAATGATCTCTTCATTCACAACTTGCTCTTCCGTCAGTAAGCCATCAACTTTCGTCACTTGAATCGTTACTTTCTTAAGCCCGTTCTTTCCTGCTGAAATCGGTTGGACTACGCCTACGCGCATCGAGTCGTCTTTCACATACTCAGTATCGTATTGAATCTCTTGATTCTTCACGATTTTCTCCGTCGTTTTCACTGAAAGCGTTGGCTTCAGCACCGTTACGTCCAATTGATTGCCAATTTTCAGCTTATCATCTTGAATGCCTGGATTGTTATCATAAATGAATTGCTTCGTAATACCCAGTTTCTTCGCAATACAGGATACACAATCGCCTTCGACAACCGTGTATTTGGCTGGTGCGACATCGCCTGTTTGTAGTGTTTTCACTACATCTTCTGGTTTCGCTATTTCTGTCGGATCGATGGGAACTTCATCCGTATCGACCTTCTGAACGAATTCTACTTTCTCGAGCTCTGATGGCGCTGTTGCAATATCCTCACCTAGACCGGTAGATAAGGCAGCAACTTTTTCACTATTTTTCCCTTTAGGTGTAAACGGTTCGCTCACTTGCGTAAGAATCCGATCAGCAGTTGCCTGATCCTTCACAATCGCTATCGTCTTGCCATCCACCTTCAGTGCAACACCTACTGGCTGCGGTACGAGCAGCTCATCCAACGAGGAAATGACACCAGCATCGTCCGTTTGCTTGTTGTAAGCCCTTTCAGGCGTGTAGGTGATCCCATCCGTTTTAAGAACGATGTGAACATTTGGGAAATTCTTCTGTACTTCTAACGGTTTGTTGATCTTATATTCATCAATTAGCTTACTATCGCTTACGACACCTATTTCTTGATTGTTAAGCATCACATGGTACACATTATCCATGCCCGCTTCCACATACTGGTGTCCGGTGAACGTAATCGCTCCCGTAAGTGCAATGGCACTTACACCTAATGCTATAGTCCATTTATGTCGTTTGATAACCGTTAGTGTCGTTGTTGTCGGAACTTCGTCTAGTTGAACCTCTTCTAGCTGCTTGTCTGATAATGATTCATTTCCGGTCAAGCTTTCTCGCTTAGACGTGAATCTCTTCATGAGATCCATGACAAAACGCATTCCCCTGAAACCTGTCATGATCTTCTCCCTTTGAACGGTTTTGCATCCTTGGAATTACCTCCAAAGATACATAAATAAACCTTGATTAGACATAATATCCATTATGTTTTCTTTCATTTGTTAAATTTAACACACTTTCTGTGCCTATTTCAACAAAATACTCGATTACCATGTGATAGATTCGTGTCTACCGCCAAAAGAAGTCGCTAAAACGCTTATTTTTTGTACGAAATCCCAACTATTTCACTTAATTTTACAGGATTTGGCGAAACATAGTGAAACTTAGAAGGGGAGCTACGGATGAACTTCTCAATTGTCAGCAACTTCCCCTGAACCTAGTACTTATTTAAAATATCCGTTAACTGTGACAACTCTTTGTCGCTCAAATACTTCTTGAGTGTCGAGTTTACTTCGTCTAGCTCTTGTGTTGTAATCCCATCTTCCAAAATTGCGGAGAGCTTCTGCACCTCAGTCTGAGGAAGCTTAGCGACAACAAGTGAAAATATTTTCATTTTATCATCGCTTGAGAGTGCCTCTTTCTTCTTCGCAAAATCCTCCGTGGACATGACAAGCTCCTTCTTCTCGCTCTCCTCCGTTCGAGCGCTTCCCATCACGGCTATGGCATCGTCTTGGCTGCCTGTGGAATTGCCTGCACCATTTAACGAACTAATACCGCCTACAGGTTGTTGATCATTCGGATTTGGACTTGAACTCGGGCTTGGAAAGGCCCCTGACGGGTTGGGACTAGGAGTTGGTGACGGCGTAGTTGCAGGGTTTTCCCCTAATGCCGTTTTCTTCCCCCCGTCTTTCCCCTTAACTATATTCAGCTCTTCCGCCAATCTTGACGCAAATTCACCAAATTGAATCTTTTTACCCATCGCAGGCAGCTGATATTGTCGAAATATATCCTCCACGTACATGTTCACCACGTACCATGTTGTAAACATCGTAATTGATGTAATAAGGACGGTACTTATGACGATTTTACTTAACCAAGTTAACAGTTTCATACGATTTATATCACTCCTAACATTGCTCACAGCTAGATAAGCTTCTCCTCCCAGTATGGACGAAAACCCTGCCATTATATCCCTGTAGGCAAAAGAAAAATCCCCTAAGCTGTGAAAGCAGCCTAGAGGATTATTTAGGTTATCTATGATTTAAGCGTAGATAGGACGAACCAAATTCGTTTGTTCACGATTACGGCCTACGGAGAAGATCGCGATTGGAATACCTGTAAGCTGAGATACGCGCTCTACATAGTGTCTTGCGTTCTCTGGCAAATCACTCAGCGTACGAGCTTCAGAAACATCTTCTGTCCAACCTGGAAGCTCTTCGTATACTGCTTCACACTCGGAGATAGCTTTCAAGCTAGCTGGGTAGTGCTCAATCAGCTCACCGCGGTACATGTAGCCTGTGCAAATTTTGACCGTTTCTAGACCCGTCAGAACGTCGATAGAGTTCAAGGACAGACCTGTGATGCCGCTAACGCGTCTTGCGTGACGCACAACAACACTGTCGAACCAGCCAACACGACGAGGACGACCCGTTACCGTACCGTACTCGAAGCCTTTTTCGCGAATCCAAGCGCCGATTTCATTGTCCAATTCCGTTGGGAAAGGACCGTCGCCGACACGTGTTGTATAGGCTTTAGCTACACCGATGATGTTGTGAATCTTCGTCGGGCCTACGCCAGAACCGATACACACACCGCCAGCTGTCGGGTTCGAAGAAGTTACATACGGGTATGTGCCTTGATCGATATCCAACATAACGCCTTGCGCGCCTTCGAACAATACTCTGCGACCTTGGTCGATATATTCATTCAGGATAACAGATGTATCCTTCACGTAAGGACGTATGATTTCAGCATACGCTAGGTACTCTTTAAGGATTGGCTCTACATCAAGACCTGTCGAACCGTAGACTTGCTCGATTAATACGTTTTTCTCAGCAACGATACGACGAAGTTTCAATTCGAACTCTTCCGCATCCATCAAATCCGCGATACGAATACCGTTACGTGCTGCTTTATCCATATAACAAGGACCGATCCCTTTGCGGGTCGTACCGATTTTGCTATCACCCTTACGATCTTCTTCCAGACCGTCAAGCAACAAATGATACGGCATAATCACATGCGCGCGATCACTGATATTCAGGTTCGTTGTTGTAAAACCATTATCATGAATGTAATTAATTTCTTCAATGAGTGCAGCCGGATTAATAACCATCCCATTCCCGATCACACAAGCTTTATCTCTGTAAAAAATACCGGAAGGAATCATCGTTAGCTTGTACTTTTTCCCGCTAATAATGATCGTGTGGCCTGCATTGTTACCACCTTGATAACGTGCAACAACCTCAGCAGATTCCGCTAAGAAATCCGTGATTTTACCTTTTCCTTCATCTCCCCATTGCGTACCGACAACAACAACCGTTGACATATGCACTTACCTCCGTACGGTGACTAGTCACCCATAATAAGCCGTTATGGCTGTAAGACCACAGAGGAAAGTTGGACTTCATTAAAGCGCTAAAGCGTTCAGCGTCCATTGCACTTTCCCTCTGGCGATTCTGGTGATGCAACTACCTCTATGCACTGCTACACGCGGCAACAGATAAGAGAGCTAACTCTCACTTACTCACCGCAAAGGAATATCTGGTCTCTTTCGGCAGTGATCTGCAGGAAGGAAACCCACCCTTCGGCATGAAAAAACGACCTTATTTCGAGTTACCTGCCACAAGCCGGCTTGTCGATCAAGGTTTTTTCACCGTCTTTAGTTTAGCAGTCCCCCATGCCAAAGTCAATGAAAAACGAACGATTATAGGGGTGTCTGTATAATTGTTCGGAAATTACGCAAACTTTTTCATTGCCGCCGCTAAAAGAAGAAAAACCTCTGGCTTTGCCCATTCCTCCTTGATTCTCTTCTCCATAAGATGCCTCTTCAGGGCATTTTTTATGTCATTTTGGTAGGGGAAAGTGCAGACTACTTATGCATATACAACGAAGTCGATTTATGTGATGGGCGGATTACATGACTGTAGGGTGGATTTCAACGTTACAGTAGAGATTTTAGCGAGATTCGGCTCCGTAGGGATGATTTTCACGCTTTCAGCGGGCAATTTGCGTCGGTAGCCTCTTCAGACAACCAAAAAACAGCCGTCAATACTGCCCGGCTGCTTCTTGATGACTACGATCCATATTCACGAATTTATTGAATTGTTTCAGGAAGGCCAGCTCGACGGTGCCTACGGGACCATTCCGTTGTTTGGCAATAATAATCTCGATAATGTTCTTCTTTTCGGATTCCTTATCGTAATAATCGTCCCGGTAGAGGAACGCTACGATGTCGGCATCTTGCTCGATGGAACCGGATTCCCGAAGGTCAGACATCATCGGACGCTTGTCCTGCCGCTGCTCTACGCCCCGGCTCAGCTGCGAGAGCGCGATGACCGGTACATTCAGCTCACGGGCAATTTGCTTCAGCGTACGGGAGATCTCAGAGACCTCCTGCTGACGGTTGTCGCCGCCTTTACCGCCACGGCCAGCAATCAGCTGCAAGTAATCGATGAGGATCATGCCGAGCCCTTTTTCCTGCTGCAAACGACGGCACTTCGCTCGGATATCCGCGACCGTAATCGTCGGGGTATCGTCGATATAAATATTCGCCTCTGACAAGGCGCCGATCGCCATCGTCAGCTTCTCCCAGTCGTCGCCTTCGAGATAACCAGTCCGCATGCGGTTCGCATCGACGTTAGCCTCGGCGCAGATCATACGTTGTACGAGCTGCGCGGCGCCCATCTCGAGCGAGAAGATCGCGACGGTCTCTTTGGCCCGAACGCCGACATTCTGCGCCACGTTCAGAGCGAACGCGGTTTTACCAACAGAAGGTCGGGCGGCCAGAATGACTAAGTCTGAACGCTGGAAGCCAGACGTCATCTTGTCTAGGTCAATGAATCCTGACGGGATTCCCGTTGACCCGCCCTTGTTCGAGTAGAGGTTTTCAACCTTCTCGAACACTTCCATCAGCACGTCGCGGATCACGACGAAGCCGCTCGAGCTGCGGCGCTGCGAGATCTCAAGAATCTTCGCTTCCGCCTCGCTGAGCATCGCCCCGACATCATCCTCATTGGCATAGCCATTGGTGACGATTTGGGTCGCTGTCCGGATCAAACGACGAAGCATCGACTTCTCCTCGACGATTGCCGCGTAATAGTCGATGTTGGCAGCGGTTGGCACCGCGTTCGCCAGCTCCGACAAATACGTCACACCGCCGATCTCCTCAAGCTGCTGCTTGTTTTGGAGAAGAGCTGTTAGTGTGATGAGATCGACCGGCTCTTGATCCTCTGCGAGCTCTACGATCGACTCGAAGATGCGCTGATGAGCGCCGCGATAGAAATCGTCACTTGTGATCCGCTCCATTGCGGTAATCAACGCATCGCCGTTAATCAGGATCGCACCAAGGACGGCTTGCTCAGCTTCTATATTTTGAGGCGGAACACGATCCACAAACATATTATCTCCGTTGCTCATGCTACTGTGCCCGCCTTTCATTTTCACGGTTTAATAGTTTACTAGTTTTATGTCTACAAGAGAGAAGAGCCCCAGACTGGGACTCTCGCACTTTCCTACTGGCTATTCGAATCTTCATGCCCTGCACCGAAAAGCTTACTTCTCTTCCGTTACTTGCACGTTCAAGCTAGCTGTTATTTCCGCATGGAGCTTAACTGGAACCTTCGTTACACCTAGTGTACGAATCGGCTCTTCCAGCACGATTTTACGTTTATCAATCACGATCTTATATTGTTTCTCAAGTACTTCTGCAATTTGCTTACTAGGAATGGCTCCGAACAAACGGCCGCCTTCGCCAGACTTCGCTTTAATTTGAACCGTCATTTCACTAAGCTTCTCGCCTAGTGTCTGCGCATCCGCCTTCTCTTGATCCTTGCGGCGTTGCTCAGCTTTCTTTTGATTATCCAACACTTTGACTGTGCCCTGTGTAGCTGGAGCGGCAAGTCCTTGTGCGATTAGGAAATTTTGTGCATATCCCTCGGATACTTCTTTCACTTCGCCCTTCTTACCTTGGCCTTTAACGTCTTTTAGTAAAATTACTTTCATTCGAAAAGTCCCTCCTCTTCCTCTATATCCGCTAGTACTTGTTTTAATCGCTTCGTTGCTTCCTCTAATGTACCTTCCGTCTGTGTTGCTGCATTGGTTAGATGCCCGCCGCCGCCTAGACGCTCCATGACCACTTGAACGTTCATTTGACCCAGCGATCTCGCGCTAATGCCAATTAATCCGTCCGGTCGTTCGGCAATTACAAAGGAAGCCATAATATTCGTCATATTTAACAATGTATCAGCAACTTGAGCAATCATCAACTGAGAATATTTACGTTGTGGCTCAGCAACTGCCAAAGCAATATGATCATAGATCGTTTCTGTGTGTTTAATAATCTCGGAACGCTCAATATAAGAATCCAGATCTTCCTTCAGCAGCTTCTGTATGAGTGCAGAATCTGCCCCATTGCGTCGCAAGTACGATGCTGCTTCGAAAGTTCTTGCTCCTGTTCTTAGGCTGAAGCTTTTCGTGTCCACAACAATCCCCGCTAGCAGCATCGTGGCCTCTAGGACTTCCATCGACAGCTTCTCGTTGATATATTGCAGCAGCTCGGTCACCAGCTCACACGTAGAGGACGCGTACGGCTCCATATAGACGAGCGTAGCATCGTGAATGAATTCCTCACTCCTACGGTGATGATCGACCACTACGACCCTGTGTGTCAGCTGTAGCAGCCTAGGCTCGGCTACCATAGAAGCCTTGTGCGTATCTACAACAACCGCAAGGGAACGCTGTGTCGTAATCTGCATCCCTTGCTCCGGTGTAATGAACCAACGGTGCAGTCGCTCATCGGCCGAAATCGTCTCCATTACTTTCTGAATGGAAGGATTCACACCCTCCAGCACGATGTAGCCTTCTTTGCCGACAACCTGTACCGCCTTGAGCACACCAATCGCCGCACCGATAGAGTCCATATCCGGAAACCGATGTCCCATGATGATGACCTTGTCACTGTCCTTCATCAAATCGCGCAGTGCATGCGAGATCACTCGGGCTCTTACCCGTGTGCGTTTCTCAACCGCATTCGTTCTTCCGCCGTAGAAGGACAGGCGCTGTCCGACCTTCACCGTCACCTGATCACCGCCGCGGCCGAGTGACATATCCAGCCCCATTTGTGCCATTTGACCAAGCTCCGTCAATTGTTCAGCCCCTGATGCGATCCCAATACTCAGCGTTAATGGCAGCTTGTTCTCAATCGTTAGATCACGTACGTCATCCAGCAGCTCGAACCGTGTTTGTTCAAGCTGACGTAATGCCTTTTGGTCCATCAGAATCAGGAAGCGATCTGACGATGTCCGGCGTAAATACAGCTGATTCTTCTGAGCCCACTCGGTGATCTCACCGGTAACCTTGGCTAGCATAATACTGCGTGCCTGATCATCCAGTCCTTGCGTCGCCTCTTCCAGATTATCCATCATGACGATACCAATCGCCGTTTTGCTATCTTCGTATTTCTTCGCAAGCAGCGCCTGCTCTGTAATTTCACGTAGATAGAGAAGTCTCTCCTCCGGTTTGGACCAGACCTGATATATAAATTGGCCAACCTTTAACTCCATTTTATCGCTTTTGTCTTTCTTATTTTTGAGATCAGGGAAATAATCAAAGAGCGGCTCACCGATCACCGAGTCCTGCCCTAGCATCTTTGCTACAAAAGGATTGTGCCACTCAATGCGTTTCTCTTCATTATATAAAATAATGCCGATGGGCAGCCCGCTCATGACTTCATTGCCGGCTTTCTTCACCCTGTGGGTTATTGTTCCGACGTACGTATTCAATTCTCGACGAAAAGCTGTCTCCGCTTGCAGTGTAAAGTATGCCATCACTCCGCAGAGTAATAAAGCTGTTAGGCCCAGCCACCATTTGAACATATACAGAGTAGCTGTCAAGGCGATGAGCAGAACGAACATCCACACAATATGTTGACCGTGCCACCGCTTCAAAAGGAACTTCGGCATTCGAACTAGCTCCTAATCCTATAAATTTTTCTTGAACCGTTCACGGATTGGAAACGCAACATCAAATACCCCTAATAAGCTATAAACAATAAATAGTGGCGGCATGAAGACCAGGATGATGATCGCCACGATTGGCAGGATGGGTTTCCACTTATTCGCATGAGCAACAAAGAACAGGAAGCCTATCGCTTGAACTGCGAATACGAGCATCAACAGCGGCATCGCATTCATCAGAAGCGTGGAAATGAGCGAGCTTGAATCAGGCTTCGTGAATAAATCCAAGACGAATGCCACTAAATAAATCCAAACGAGTGATCTTTGCAGCATCCACTCTCTCATAGGTCGTAAACCTGGGATTCCTTCGCCCGATTTGTTCAGGAACCAGCGCGTTACGCCGTGCGTCACGAAGGTCACGAACAAAGCCAAGAAAATCAAATACAAGGGAATCACTTGCACAATAAAGCCAACATACCAGTCTTGATCCTTCGGTAAAATCTCCTGAATGCTTTGCGGCATAGTTGCGATACTATCTATCATGAATAGCTTGAACTTCGCAACCGGATCAAGACCCAATGCAAAACCTAGAAGCAAGCTTAACAATGACTCAGCCAGGATCGTAACGATACCCGCGGTTAGAACCGATCTTGCTGCAGCTTTGCGTTTATACAAATTACCCATCACTAACACAGGTGGTAAAATAAACAACGCAATTGTTATCAAATAGAGGCCTAACCACTGTGTAAGTATGTAAACAACGAGCAGACTAAGCACATAGCTAACGACGAAACGCTTCGTACTTGTTTTGACATATAACATAAGCACTGGAACCAACAGAAAACTACAAGTGAAAATAATAAATGGCGTCATCAACGACAGCAACGAAAGAATCATTACCGCGCTCCAGATGACACTTTGCCAACTTCGATTCCCCAACCGGGCTCACCTCTTACGTAAATGTTCTTCGAGCGATGAAATGTCGCCGTACCAGTCCTCAAGTTGATGGCCCTCTTGGCGGTGCTTCTTCATTTTCTCAACAATAGCTTCGTCCAAACTGCGATAAGAAATCCCCAGTCTCCGGCCTAAAATGTAGCCGCTCGAAATCAAACTGGCCAATCCATCGATCATCTTCGCATGACTACCTTCCCACATGCCTTTGAGCAGATGAGCTACATGATCTACGACTTCTGTTTTGAGCCACTCAATGACTTTGGCCCGTCTGGCTAGGTCAACATCTTTTTCCCTATTCAGCAACCGTCATCTCTCCTCATCTCACCAGAACGATAATGTTAATTATACCACAAAAATGCACTAGAAAAGAAAGCCTCTGCATCGGTATTCGTTCACTAGTCGTTGACGATGTTGAGATGATTGGAATTTCAGCATTCGTCTGCCTTCAGGCATACAAAAAAGACAGCCGTTTGACCAGCTGCCTTTGTGTTAAAACCTATTCCGTTGTGTAAGGAAGCAACGCGATTGTACGGGAGCGTTTGATCGCAATCGTCAATGCACGTTGGTACTTAGCGGAAGTACCAGTTACACGTCTAGGAAGAATCTTCCCGCGCTCACTGATGAACTTTTTAAGAGTCTCGATATCTTTATAATCAATATGCTTGATTTTGTTTACAGTGAAGTAACAAACCTTACGGCGTTTGCCTTTACCGCCTTTGCCACGAGGAGCAAATTTGCGATCAGCACGGTCATCACCATTGTTGTCTCTTTTTTGGAAAGCCATTGTGTCTCTTCAGTCCTTTCTACGTTTAAAATGGCAAATCATCATCGGAAATATCGATCGGTTTTCCGTCATCTATGAAAGGATCCTGCTGCTCGCGCGATCCACCGCCACGATTGCTGCTTCCGCCGCCGCTATAGCCGCCTGCGTTTGCATTAGAGGATCCGCCCTCTTCGCGATTCCCGCCGCCGCTAGATTCAAGGAAACGTACATTGTCGGCAATAATTTCGGTCACGTAAACACGTTTTCCTTCATTGTTGTCGTAATTCCGTACTTGAATGCGTCCTTCAACTGCTGTTAAACGACCTTTACGCAAGTAGTTCGCGCATGTTTCGGCAAGCTGCCTCCACGTGACGATATTGATAAAGTCCGCTTCACGTTCTTTCGAGCCACCGCTCGTGAAAGGACGATCTACAGCAAGTGTGAATTGGGTAACTGCTACCCCAGCTGGTGTATAACGAAGCTCTGGATCTCTGGTCAATCGACCGATAAGAATGACACGGTTCAACATGGAATAACCCTCCTGACGAAAATACTGGCATTGATTAAGCTACGTCGTTTACGATTAAGTGACGAATAACTTCGTCCGAAATCTTAAGTACGCGATCAAGTTCAGTTACAACAGCAGGTTCTGCGTTGAAGTGTACTAGCACATAGTGCCCGTCACGGAACTTCTTGATCTCATACGCAAGACGGCGTTTACCCATCAGGTCATGTTTGGAGATTTCTCCCCCACCGTTCGTGATGATGCCTTGAAATTTTTCTACCGTAGATTGAACAACTTCTTGCTCAACGTCAGTACGAATGATGTACATCAATTCATATTTGCGCATGTATTTCACCTCCTTTTGGACTAAGCGGCTCCTATTCAAACTTGCTAGGCAAGCGAAGGAGCAAGGAGCGAGGATTCTTATTCAAAACTCGCACCTGAATACTATAGCAAATCACGCGGCAAATTACAAGTTTTTATCACACGATTCGCACAGGTGGAAGCTGGAAGTCCATTGGGTACATGCTTCCACCCTCTTGGGGCAATCCTAACTATGATTGTTATTCTGATAAAGAGGTGATTCAATCGTGGGTGAATGGACACATTTTAATGAAGGCGATCATGTTCCTAACGACGGTGAGTATATGGAAATTGGCGAGAACGCCTTCCATATGGGGATCAACAATCCCAAGACGGTTACTCTGAGAAAAGGCGATACCTTTCCGGCAACGAGCAATCATAATCGCAAATGGCATAAAAAAGGCGGCAAACGGATGTAGCTTCATCTATTAAAATGAACAAGAACACCCCTTCTGAGATCTTGAGGGGTGTTCTTGTACTTTATCCTCTACTTCTGAACACACGCTTCTCTGAAATCTTCCCATCCGCGAAATAGACAAATTCAGCAATGTACCCTGCTTGATTGGTGATAGCAAATTGATAGGTACGTTTCCCATTTTCCTCTTTGACTAACTGCCCTTTGGAGCCCGTTTGCTTAACCAAATCATCGTAAGTGCTCGTCAGTGTGATTTTCTCGACTTGTTCTTTGGTTATTTTTGAAGTTGGCTCCGCGGCTCCGCCACCCGCAGTAGCCTTAGGCGTTGGCGTTGCTGTCACAGCCCCTCCTGCATTCGTCCCGCTAGGCGTCGCAGAAGCCCCTGCTGTGGGCTGAACGGTCACACCTGGTGTTGGACTAGCAGTCGCCGTATCATCCTTCTTAGCGCAGCCTGAAGCCACCACAGCAAACACCACAATGGCTGTCATCCATATCTTCCAATTCATATCAGTTGCCTCCTTGATCATGTTCCAATTCCTAACGGTTAGTTTGCCTGCATTTGGGAACTTTATCCCTCGCCCCCTCGTTTCTGAACAAACAAAAAAGCCGTCTATATCCAACATGGATACAAACGGCTTTCATCTAATGTCTTCTAGAACGGAAAGAGTGGGAGTCGAACCCACGCACGCCTCGCGACGCCTAACTGATTTCGAGTCAGCCCCCTTGGACCACTTGGGTACCTTTCCAAGAAAAATGAGAACAGGACTTATTGTATCAAAAAAGTCTGTCTCTCGCAAGTGTTTTACTATTTTTTATGGAAACTTAGCTCGTCTCTTCGTCTATCATGACATCTGGCACAGCATTGCTGCGCAATATTTTCTTGAGCTTGCTTTCGAACTTCGTTCTTGGCACCAGGACACTGTGCTTACAGCCTACGCACTTAATCCGAATATCCATCCCCATTCGAATAATTTCCATTTCATTTGTTCCACATGGATGGGGCTTTTTCATCTGTACAACGTCGCCAAGTTGGTATTCCTTCTTCTCCATCTTAGTTCCCCTCCACCTTTTCCTGTTTCACGTAGGTCACGACCTTCGGATAAGGGATTTCAATGCCATTCGCATCCAGATGCTTTTTAATTTCAGCATTCAGAATTCGTCCCACATCCCCTTGTGTGTTAGGCTTACACTCCGCAATGACCCTTATTTTCAGCTCCGAATTCCCAATCATTTGTACACCTAGCACCTCGGGCACTTTGACGATATTCTCTGTACGCTCGTGTACCTCGCCAACAATCTCACGCAGTAAATCAGTTGTACGATCAATATCTGCATCATAAGATATCGCCACATCAACTATTGCGATCGAGTTATACGTCGAGAAGTTCGTCACTTGCTTGATGTTTCCGTTTGGGATGATGTGAACCTCACCGGTCCAGCTTTTGATACGTGTCACGCGAATGCCAATTTCCTCAACAGTACCTTTGAATTGATCGATTTGAATGACATCGCCAACTCCGAACTGATCCTCAAAAATGATAAAGAACCCCGTAATAACATCCTTCACCAAACTTTGTGCTCCGAAACCTATCGCCAACCCGAGAACACCTGCGCCAGCGAGTAAAGGACCTAAATTCAATCCTACTTGGCCAAGGATCAACATGATAGCAACTAGATTTACTGTGTAGGCAATAAGATTATGTATGAGAATAGAGATCGTATTGGATCTTCTTCTATCAATGTTTAGCGGTGAGTTCTCTCTCGCAATCACCATGTGAGCAATCGTCTTATCGGCGATTTTAATAATGACTCTAGCAATAACATAAATAAGAGCTATTTTGATAACGATCCAGAATACCGAGGCAATGATTTCAGGTTTACTGATATGCTCCCGAATCCAATGCATCAACTCTTCGAAGTAATGTGTTTCAAAAGACACTAGTAAGCCTCCTTACTTTTCTACTATGGTACCATATCCATCTTCTTTTTTAAAATAGATTCCCCTGATCTCAACTTTCTCGCTTTCTATTATCTCTCGAACTTGTACAAGATCCGCTCCAGGAAATTCAATAGAAAGTGCGCATCCAGCTGTAATTTCTTTCGGTGTGGGCCTGATATCTATCTCAATATCTGCGTACTCTAGCAGCATCTCAGCTCTTAAGGCCTGTTGTGTAGAATCGAAAGCTAGCAACATGATAGAAAATTCCAGAGAAAGCTCTCCTCTCTACGTATAAATGTACCTCTCTCTCCATATACTAGTAAAAAAGATTTACTACTTTGGAGGGATATCATGAAATTCCATTTTGGATTCGACGGCGATAAAACCCCACCGCAAGAGCCTTTGAAAATTCAACATACCGATTCTAATACACCTTATCTTCTTGCCAAACATTTGCAATCAATTTTCAGTAAACTACCAACCTATCAACCTATCGTTGTGATCTGTGTCGGAACCGATAGATCCACAGGTGATGCCCTCGGACCTCTAGTTGGCTCTCACTTAAACCGTACCACATCACTTCGCAATCTCCATTTGTTCGGTACCCTGAATGAACCCGTCCATGCTATGAATTTAGCCGAAACCGTGGATAGGATTCACAAACAATTCCAGAACCCTTTTATCGTTGCCGTTGACGCTTGCTTAGGTCAAGTTGCTAGTGTCGGCTGCATCCAGGTTGCTCATGGACCTCTTAAGCCAGGTGCTGGCGTTAATAAAGACCTGCCTCCGGTTGGTGATATTCATGTGACGGGCATCGTCAACGTTGGCGGTTTTATGGAATATTTCGTTTTGCAAAATACGCGGCTTAGCCTTGTTATGAATATGGCCACTGTTATTGGCGATGCCCTCTATGCAGCCATCAGGCGAACTCAATCTTTTACTCCGAGTGCTACGACTGCTTTAAAGTTTGAGTAATCGTTTCTTTCTCTTCTGGACTTAATGTGTAGCTCGACTGACCTTTGGCTATCGGCTTAGCATATACATACATCTGCTCTCGACTATGTATCCCAGTGACGATCACACCATCCTGTTCTTCATTTAACAATGCCAAGGAGAAACTTAAATCACTTCCGCCTTCATTGAAAGCATTGTAGCGGCGAATGCCTATCTTTGATGTCATCTTCATCATGGACTGATGAATACTAGAAATATTAGCCGAGGCCCTCGAGGATTCGGCCTTTTGCTCGTTCAGGGCATTCTGCATGTCGATCAGCACTTGTTCCATGTTTTCAGCACTAGAACCATTGATAACTCGCATATACTGTTTCCGTAAAGATGACAAACGAATTGAAAGGATGATGATCGTAATAAATAATACCACTATGCATGCGAAGCAAACTAACATCACATATTCTGCATTCAAGCCAAACAGTTCCCCCATGCCCAATCCCTCTTTCTAGTTTGCGTATTGCGTTTGAATCTCTCTCACTGCATCAATTAGTGCACTTATTTCCTCATCCGTTGTAAAATATCCAATGCTCGCCCGAACGGCTCCCTTGGCCAAAGTCCCTGCGATTTCATGCGCAAGCGGTGTACAATGATACCCCGATCTCACAGCGATGTGAAAGGATTGATCGAGAATGAAAGCAACTTCCGATGAATCCACATCTTGAATGTTAAAGGAAACGATTCCTGTTTTATTTTGTCCAAGCTTCGGCCCGAGAATCGTCACCCCTTCAATTCCCAGTAGCCCTTCCATTAATTGTTGCGTATGTGCCCACTCTTTCTCGTGAATCTTAGCCACCGTCTCGGCAAGCACGAATTTCACGCCTTCATTCAAGCCAGCGATCCCAGCCGTGTTCTGCGTTCCGGCTTCATAGCGATCAGGACGCACCGTTGGCTGGTGGATCGCTTCCGATTGACTCCCCGTTCCTCCATGCAGCAACGGTTCCAAATCGATGTCCGGATGGATGTAAAGACCACCCGTCCCTTGAGGCCCCAGGAGCCCCTTGTGGCCAGGGAAGGCCAGCATATCGATATTCATATCTCCGACATGTATAGGCAGTACACCGGCGCTCTGAGCCGCGTCTACAAGGAGCTTCGCACCATGGCTTCTACAGATCTCTCCGATTTCACCGATTGGCATGATGGTGCCAAGTAAATTCGAGCTGTGATTCACAACAACGAGTGTTGTATTGGAGCGAAGTGCATTTCGTAGATCATTTATTTGCATGTTTCCCTGCTCATCGTGTGGTAGGTATGTAAGCTCGATTCCCGTCGATGCTTTCAAATATTCAAGCGGCCTTCTCACTGAATTGTGTTCAACATTCGTACAAATCACATGATCGCCAGGTTTAACAAACCCTTTGATCGCTTGATTTAATGCATGAGTCGTATTTAATGCGAATGAAATATCGTTCGGATTTCTAACACCGAATAACTTCGCCAAATTTTTTCTCGTTTCGAAAAGTACCCGGCTTGCCTTTACAGCCATCTGATGGCTGCCTCTTCCGGGATTCGCTGCATACTCTTGCATGCATTGCATCATGGCATTCATCACCGCTGGCGGCTTTGGCCACGAGGATGCCGCTTGGTCGAAATACATTACGTCCTTCATGTTTTCAGCCCCTTCTGAGAAAACTCTTGTGCAGCTATATCATGTTCATTGACCGCGTTTAGATGTTAGTTTTATCACCAATAGGAAAGCGGTTTTCGGCATCCGAAAACCTATACTTTCCTATGTGGTATCATCCCGTCAACCGAAATCTTATGCTTCTATGTGTGGTCACAAATATAGCATACCTCAGTTTTTTCTTTCTACTCGAAAGAAAAACATAGGAGACAGTCGTTCACCGTCAGATGAACAGACAGCCTCCATAGGTATGCTAGCAATTTTTAAGAGATTTTACCTTGCAACAACTCTAGCAGTCGGTTGAGATCGTCTTTCGAGTAATAGAGCAACTCGATCTTCCCTTTGTCCTGCTGGCTTTTAATTTTTACTGAAGTCCGATAAATATCTCGCAATTGCTCTTCTGCTTGACTTATATACGGATCTCTATTTTTCTCTTTTTGCTTCGCCTTTTCCTTCT
This sequence comes from Paenibacillus sp. J31R30, assembly GCF_059692115.1. Taxonomy (NCBI): domain Bacteria; kingdom Bacillati; phylum Bacillota; class Bacilli; order Caryophanales; family Paenibacillaceae; genus Paenibacillus; species Paenibacillus sp. J31R30. The sequence continues at coordinate 370,146 of NZ_JCAUAV010000005.1, forward strand.
CAGGTCCTGGCGGTTCTTCTAGCATTTTAATCGCTTCTTCAAGCTCTCTAACACTCCATTGTTTCGAGATCGTTGATTCCGCTAATTCTTTCTTAATCTTATCGTCCTTCACACCAACAATTGCTCTTGCGTGACCCATAGATAATGTTCCACGTGAAACATATTGTTTAATGGCTTCTGGCAGAGAAAGCAATCTTAGGAAGTTAGCGATATGCGATCTACTTTTACCAACCTTGGCTGAAAGCTCCTCTTGCGTCAATGAAAACTGATCAATAATGCCTTGATAAGCAAAAGCAATCTCCAGCGCATTAAGATCTTCACGTTGAACGTTTTCAATCAGCGCAATTTCCATTACTTGCTGATCAGATAAAATTCTCTCAACAGCTGGAATGGTAGGCGTGCCTGCAACTTGCGAAGCACGGAATCGACGTTCACCTGCAATGATTTCATAACCTTTGAGAACCTTACGAACAATGATTGGCTGAATGACGCCATGCTCCTTGATCGATTCCGAAAGCTCCTTGATGCTATCTTCATTAAAATGCTTTCTTGGCTGATACGGGTTAGCTCTTAATTGAGCCAGTGGAATTTGAATGACTTTATCGCTCTCATCAATATGCAAGGACGTAATTAACGCGTCTAATCCTTTACCTAAACCTTTAGAGAGGCCTTTGGTCATACTGAGATCACTTCCTTAGCAAGTTCTAAATACACTTCTGCGCCCTTTGATCTAGGATCATACGTAATAATGGATTGCCCATGGCTCGGCGCTTCGCTTAAACGTACATTACGAGGAATAATCGTTTGATAAACCTTCGTTTGGAAGTACTTTTTAACTTCTTCAATAACCTGAATACCTAGATTCGTCCTTGCATCAAACATCGTCAATAGAACGCCTTCAATTTGAAGTCCTGTATTTAAATGCTTTTGCACCAAACGCACTGTATTCAAGAGTTGGCTTAAACCTTCTAATGCGTAATATTCACATTGGATGGGGATGATTACGGAATCAGCAGCAGTTAAGGAGTTAATTGTCAAAAGGCCAAGTGATGGAGGACAATCTATCAAAATATAATCATATAAGTGTTTGACAAGTTGAAGTGACTTCTTCAATCGAACTTCTCTTGAAATGGTAGGAACCAATTCAATCTCTGCTCCAGCCAGTTGGATCGTTGCAGGAACGATTTTAAGATTTGGAACATTCGTTTCTACCGTTGCATCCTTCGGATGAACATCATTGATCAGAACATCATAGATGCAATTTGTTACATCAGCTTTATTCACGCCAATACCACTTGTTGTGTTCCCTTGTGGGTCAATATCGACCAGAAGAACGCGTTTACCAAGCGAAGCTAATGAAGCGCCTAGATTCACAGAAGTCGTCGTCTTACCGACGCCACCCTTCTGATTCGTTATTGCTATAATTTTAGACAAAACCATTTCACCTCTATCGCTTATGTTCCATAATGCTATTTAACAAGCAGTAGTACTATCTTACCATATCTATCAACCAGTTACCTTATGAATATTTGATAGATTCGTGCCATTAGATGCAAAAAAAACGGCTTGCGCCGTTTTAGGTAGCAGGAATGCCTAAATTATCGCTTAGGAATCTTAATTATAATTTCATAATGATCATCATGATCTTGTTCAGAGGTATTAATATGTAATCCCGAACTTGAAACCATTTCTACCGACTGTCGAATCGTATTCAGAGCTAGCCTCACATCTTTAGTAAAAGAAACACGTCGTGACTTCTTAATCTTCGCAGCTTCCTTTAGGAAACTGATTTTTATTTCCGTTTGTTTAACATTTAACTCCTTGGAGATAATCTCTTCAAGCAATTTAACTTGTTGCTCCTCTTGATCTAAGGCCAGTAGAGCTCGAGCATGACGCTCGGTGATCTTACGTTCCATCAAAGCCATTTTCACAGGTTCGCTCAATTGAAGAAGACGAATCTTATTCGCTATCGTAGATTGACTCTTACCAAGACGCTGCGCAAGGCTCTCCTGCGTGAGATCATGCATCTCGATCAATTGATGATAGGCCGCAGCCTCTTCGATCGCAGTAAGCCCTTCGCGTTGTAAATTCTCAATAAGCGCAATGGATGCCGCTTGTGAGTCATTAAAATCGCGGACAATGGCTGGAATTGTATCCATTCCTAGCTTTTTAACAGCACGCAAACGCCGTTCGCCTGCAATCAATTCAAATGTATTATTTTTGACTCGAACAACGATGGGTTGAATAATACCATGTGTACGAATGGTTTGGCATAGTTCGTCAATTCGATCATCATCGAACAGTGTTCTTGGCTGATAGGGACTTGGAATAATACTATTTACGGGTATGTTTTTGACCTCATCCGTCGTTGACCGATCTGCAAGGCCAAATAGCTTTGATATTTGTTCTTTCATAGGAAAACTTACCACCAACTCTTCCCGTAGTTTAAGCGATCAGTACAGTCATAGATAAGGGACCTATCCGTCCTATACAAGGTGAAAAGATCTATTCGCCATACCGAGACGATGTCATTCATGCTGTATGATTCTAGTAAATTTAATCTATCAATTGCGAATATCCAACTACAACATCACAAATAAAAATCTAAGGCGAAGCCAGTATCAGACCGGCTTTCACCTTATATAGGTATTCTCCATCGAAGACAATAATCCTTCTAATCTATAGGCAAGTAGATAAATGTTTCACGTGAAACATTTGCCTTATTTAGAGAGTGGCTCTTTTAACGGTATTCCTGCTTTCCGAGGATACTTAGCCGGCGTAGAGGCAGTCTTTCGAATTTCCACAAAGTGTCTTACGGACTCTTCAATAGGTAGAATCATCCGAATGACATTCGAAACCTTCCCTCGCAATTCTACTAAACTAAAAGAAGAATCGTTAATCTCCTCGTCTACTTCTGAGCCTTTCATCGCAATGAAGGTTCCTCCACTTTTCGCAAAAGGAAGACAGAACTCATTCAAAACTTGGAGTTTCGCAACAGCTCTTGCCGTAACAAGATCAAAGTGATCACGATAGCGAGGTAAGCGAGCGACATCCTCTGCTCTACCATGCACACAGTCCATATCCGATAGACCGAGCTGCGAAACGATTTCTTTTAGAAATAGAATGCGTTTATTCAATGAATCTACGATCGCCACTTGGAGATGAGGGAAAGCAATCTTTAACGGTATACTTGGAAAGCCAGCACCTGAACCAATATCGGCAAGTGACTTAACTTTCCCCATATCAAAATTAAAAGCCACTGAGAGAGAGTCATAGAAATGCTTGAGATACACTTGATCCCTCTCTGTGATTCCCGTTAAATTCATTTTCTCGTTCCACTCTACGAGAGTTTTGTAATACTGTTCGAACTGATCCAACTGTTGTGTAGATAGAATAATATTCTCTTTTCCTAATAACTCAGTAAATTGTTGCTGAATAGCATCCATATCTTAACCTCTTGCAGCAATGACTCTATTGTAGTGTTCCAAATAAACAAGCAATATGGAAATATCAGAAGGTGTAACCCCACTAATCCGCGAAGCTTGACCAATGGAGATAGGACGAATCTTAGCGAGCTTTTGTTTCGCTTCCGTAGCGATACCATGAATCTCACTATATTCAATGTCATCAGGAATCTTTTTCTTCTCCATTTTGCGCAAACGATCAACTTGATTACTTTGCTTTTCAATGTAACCCGCATACTTCACTTGAATACCGACTTGCTCCTTCATATCTTCATCTAACTCTAAAGGAGACATCGTCATTTGTTCAATATGTTTGTATTCAATCTCAGGGCGACGTAACAAGGAAATCGCTGGTACCGAATTCGTCAATTCTACACTTTCCAAGCTACGAAGCAATTCTTGAACGTGCGGCTCTGGCTTCACTTTCACTTCAGATAACCGAACGATTTCTTGCTCTACCAATGATTTTTTATTCAAAAATTTCGCGTAGCGCTCCTCAGAAATCAATCCAATTTCATGACCAATTGGCGTCAATCGTAGATCCGCATTATCATGGCGAAGCAACAAACGATACTCCGCACGTGAAGTAAGCAAGCGATACGGCTCACTCGTCCCTTTAGTCACGAGATCATCAATGAGAACCCCGATATAGCCTTCCGAACGATCCAATACAATGGCTTCCTTCTCCTGCACTTTACGAGCTGCATTAATGCCGGCCATGACACCCTGACCCGCAGCTTCTTCATATCCCGAAGTACCATTGATTTGTCCTGCCGTAAATAAACCACTAACTAACTTCGTCTCCAAGGAAGGTTTTAACTGCGTTGGCACAACCGCATCATACTCAATGGCATAACCCGTACGCATCATTTCCACTTTCTCTAAACCAGGAATGGAACGAAGAATTCCCAATTGAACATCTTCCGGCATACTCGTAGATAGACCTTGTACATAATACTCGGAAGTACTATGTCCTTCTGGCTCTAAGAAAATTTGATGCTTCGGCTTATCGCTAAAACGAACAATTTTATCTTCAATAGAAGGACAGTATCTAGGGCCGGTCCCTTCAATCGCACCAGAGAACATCGGAGCACGGTGCAGATTGTCATTAATAATCTGATGAGTCTCCGCAGACGTATACGTTAACCAACACGGAAGTTGTTCATTATGATTCGAACCTGTTTTCGTTTCGAAAGAGAAAAACTTCGGTTGCTCATCGCCTGGTTGAATTTCTGTTTTACTAAAATCAATCGTATCCTTATGAACACGCGGCGGCGTTCCTGTTTTGAAACGAACAAGATCGAAGCCCAGCTTACGCAGGGACTCTGATAGTTTTACAGATGGCTGTTGATTATTAGGTCCACTCTCGTACATCAGTTCGCCCATAATCACTTTACCGCGCAGATACGTACCCGTCGTCAAAACGACAGATTTTGCGTAATATTCAGCTCCTGTCTTGGTAATGAGTCCTTTACAAACACCATTCTCAACGATAAGCTCTTCCGCCATCCCTTGACGAAGTGTCAAATTCGGAGTAGCTTCGATTGTTTCTTTCATTTTATGCTGATACGAAAATTTGTCCGCTTGAGCGCGTAGTGCGTGAACAGCTGGACCCTTACCTGTATTCAGCATACGAAGTTGAATATAGGTTTTATCAATATTGCGACCCATTTCACCGCCGAGTGCATCGATCTCACGAACTACATGTCCTTTAGCCGGACCCCCGATAGATGGGTTGCAAGGCATGAAAGCAACCATGTCTAAATTGATCGTTAATAGCAACGTGTTGCAGCCCATGCGTGCTGAAGCCAATGCAGCTTCACAACCTGCGTGACCAGCACCGATAACAATAACGTCATAATCTCCTGCGTGATATCCCATAGAAACGTCCCTCCCTCTTTTATGAAAACGCAAATGCTGTCGATTTTCATTTTCCTAAGCAGAATTGTGTAAAAATTTGATCGATTAAGGACTCTCCTACCGAATCACCGATAATCTCCCCCAACTGCTCCCAAGCAGCTCGGATATCAATTTGAATCATATCAATCGGTACATATTGCTCATTCGCATCCAAGGCATCCTGTAAGGAACGCTTCGCCTGCTTCAACAACGAGATATGACGAACATTACTCACATACGTTAGATCACTCGATTCAAGCTTGCCTTCAAAGAAAATCGCAGCAATCGCTTTCTCCAAATCTTCAATACCTTTATTCTCAATCAGCGATAGCTCCACAATACGCTCTAGTGGGAAATAACTGAGTACTTGTTCCACGTCTAGCTTACGATCCAAGTCAATCTTATTCAAAATGACAATCGTTTGCTTGTCGGCCAACTGTTTCATTAGTGCGATCTCATCGAATTGAAGCTCATCATTACTATTCAACACAAGTAAAATGAGATCCGCTTCAGCTAACGCTGTCTTCGATCGTTCCACACCAATTTGTTCGACAATATCTGAGGTCTCACGTATCCCTGCCGTATCCAGCAGTTTCAACGGAATACCACCAATATTAACGAATTCTTCAATGACATCCCGCGTCGTCCCAGGAATATCCGTAACAATGGCCCGATTCTCTTGCGCTAATTCATTTAATAACGAAGACTTTCCAACATTAGGTTTACCAACAATCGCCGTCTCAATGCCTTCACGCAAAATCTTACCTTGTTCTGCGGTCACCAATAAACGATCAATCTCAAACATGACCGTGTCGCACTTCGTCTTAATGAAAGCATTCGTCATTTCTTCGACATCATGCTCTGGATAATCAATGTTAACCTCTACATGGGCCATTAACTCTACAAGAACATAGCGCAAATGCTTAATTTGCTTCGATAAATTGCCTTCCACTTGCTTCAAAGCGACTTTGAATGCTCGATCCGATTTAGCTCGAATCAAATCAATAACCGCTTCTGCTTGTGTTAAGTCAATACGACCATTCAAGAAAGCACGTTTCGTGAATTCACCTGGCTCAGCTAATCGAACACCTTGCGTAAGCAGTAAATCAAGCACTTTTTTAACAGAGACAATCCCGCCGTGACAGCTAATTTCGACGACATCCTCCATGGTGAAAGAACGTGGGGCTTTCATTAACGTAACTAGAACCTCCTCTACCTTTTCGGCAGAAGCAGGTTCTATAATGAATCCATAATGTACCGTATGCGTGTCAGCAACAGATAATTTCGTTTTTGAGCGGAAAATACGTTCAACGTATGTGACAGATTCCTCGCCGCTCACACGAATAACCGCTATCCCACCCTCACCAAGCGGTGTAGAAATAGCAGCAATCGTATCATTTAACATAGTATTTGCACCTCGAATTTACCTCATCTTAAAGAAAAAGCAATGACATATGAACCAAGTCATTGCAATCTGCGTTATTTAACAGCGATGACAACCCGACGATTCGGTTCTTCGCCTTTACTGTAGGTTTTGATAACAGGATGACCTTGTAATTCAGCATGAATGATTTTGCGTTCTTGCGAATTCATCGGCTCCAAGATGACTTCTTTTTTCGACTTAATAACGCGGTTAGCCAGTCTTAAAGCCAGCTCTTCCAACGTTTTCTTCCGACGATCACGGAAATTCTCCGCATCTAAGATGATACGGAAATGAGAATTCGCATACCGATTTCCTACAATATTAACTAAATACTGAAGTGCATCGAGTGTTTGTCCTCTTTTGCCGATCAAAATACCTAATTCCGAACCACTCATGTTTAAGATGTAGCCTTCACGATCTTTATGTGTATCTATGGTGATGGAAATTTGCATCGCTTCGAACATATCTTGTAAGAAAGCTATCGCTTCCTCAAGTGGATCAGGTATCAATTCGAGCTCAACCTTTGCAACTCTGGCTCCAATAAACCCGAACAACCCTCGTGAGGGCTGTTCCAAAATATGAATATGTACACGATCCTCCGAAACTTGCCATTGTGCTAGACCCGAATTAACCGCTAGCTCAATTGTCTTTCCAGTCACCACGATTTTCTTCATTTAGACAAGCCACCCTTATTATTTTGAGATCCAGGCTTTTTTTGTGAACCAGGAGAACCATAAATAAAGTAAGACTGAATAATTGTGAAAATGTTACCGTAAATCCAGTAAAGCGGAAGTGCCGATGCAAAATTCATGGACATGACGAAAATCATAACCGGGAAAATGTACATCAAGCTTTTCATTTGCTGATTCATTTGGGAAGACATAAACATTTGTTGAACGAACGTTGTAGCCGCGGCAACCAAAGGAAGGATGTACAAGTGATCCGGCTTTCCTAGATTCAACCATAGGAATGTGTGTTCATGAATTTCTTGATTTCGCATAATCGCTTGATACAAGGCGATAAGAATTGGCATTTGAACAATGATAGGGAAACAACCAGCTAGTGGATTGACACCATTCTGCTGAAACAATTTCATTGTTTCTTCTTGTTGCTTTTTCGCGTCATCTTTATATTTCTCTTTAAGCTTCTTCATTTCAGGCTGCAGATCCTGCATCCGTTTGGAGCTTTTGTATTGCTTAAGCGTAAGCGGCAAAATAATTAATCGAATAATGATCGTTACGACCAAGATGGACAATCCATATTGACCCCATAAGTGATCAGCGAACCAGTCAAGCGTTTGGGAAAGCGGGTACGTAAAATACTTAGTGAAGAAATTAGCCGTTTCTGGATCAATTGGCGTTGTAGCTGCACTAGGGGTACATCCTGATAGAAGCAAGATCACCGCAGACAGTGCTGCTAGCATATAAATTCGACGAGTCAAAATGAGATCCTCCTAAATGTCTTTTCCAACATAAACTATAACACATCTTAAGCTCGCAAGGAAATATTGCGTTACTTTTTTGTAGCATCAATTTTTCTATATAAAGAAGCTTTACGAATAACATGCCAAATACTCTTCTCCATGTCTGCATAGGCCATATCCAAAACTGGTTTTCTAGCCAACAGAATGTAGTCATATTGAGGTGTCATGTTTTCCTTTTTTAATCGAATGATTTCTTTCATCATACGTCTCAATCGATTACGAACAACTGCATTGCCGATTTTTTTGGAAACCGAAACACCGAAACGAAATTCTTCTGCTTTAGGCTGCGGCAAATAATAAAGAACGAATTGCTGATTAGCCATGGATTTCCCATAGCGGTATACCTTACTAAAGTCTTCTCTTTTCGCTAACCGATATTGTTTCTCCACAGCCATGTACACTCCAGACAGAATCACATTCATTAGTTGAAAGAACACTACATATCTTATCTAGTTTTAACAAAACCAGCTCGATGTAAACCGCACAACAAAATGCAAAAAAAAAAGCCCCTTTCGGAGCCTCTTCCTTACGCGCTAAGAACTTTTCTTCCTTTAAGACGACGAGCTTGTAGAACTTTACGACCGTTCTTCGTGCTCATTCTTTTACGGAAACCATGGTTCTTCTTACGCTTTCTCGTATTCGGGTTAAATGTTGGACCCATCTATAGCACCTCCCTACCTGGCTGAGGATATCCATCCTACAAAATTTCTACTACTCATTAAATCATTTTCACAGAAGAAAGTCAACCTACCCAAGTGTGCAGTATTTGGGAGTGAGGTTGGTAAGGTATTATTCGCAACTTCTGTCAAAAGAATAACCTGTGTATAAAGTTTTGACGAGAAAGAACAAACTTTGTCGAAAATCAACAGAATATCAACAATATCTTGTGTTGTGAACAATTTCTACCCACAAGCTGTTGTTATTGTGGATAATGCGAAACAATCCGTTGATTAACAGGGTATCTTTTGTTAAGATAGTAATGTTTCTGCTGTGGATATACGCCACTAACCCTCCAAGTTATCAACATCCTGTGGATAAAAATGTGCACAAACTACCCTCTACAAGAATAAGTTGTTTCTGCGGTTCCTTAATATTGTGGATAAAACCGACAAAAGTCATCCTTTTTTGACCCCAGTGGACATAAGATTCTTTTAGAAGATATTTGGGCACACTATATGCTAACTACCTATTCAATTAAGATTCCAACGTGAGTTTTCTCATTTTCACGTTTTATCCATACATCATAAACAACGTTTTCCTGGCCTATGCCACATGTTTGATTCAAAAGGAGTGAAGTACTGTGGAAGGCCATTCTACGGACCTTTGGCAACAAATTTTAACGATAATTCAAACGAAGCTCAGTAAGCCGAGCTTTGATACGTGGCTCAAATCAACCAAAGCGACTGTTTTCAACGATTCAACCGTCATCATTTGCGCACCTAATAATTTTGCGCAAGAGTGGTTAGAAAGCAGATACACGAAGCTGATCGAAACTACGATCTATGATTTTACCGGCAAGCATGTATCCGTTAAATTCGTCATCGAAACCGAAGAGCAGAAGTCGCAATCGACGACAGCGATTCAACCTGTTGTCATCCCCCCCAAAGGCCCGGCAATCGTTGCGGGTGAAGAAAACTTTACAAGTATGATGAACGCAAGGTACACCTTTGATACTTTCGTTATCGGTTCAGGCAACCGATTTGCTCACGCAGCCTCTCTTGCAGTAGCTGAGGCACCGGCGAAAGCGTATAATCCCCTCTTTTTATATGGGGGTGTTGGACTAGGTAAAACACATCTCATGCATGCGATCGGACACTATGTACTTGAACATAACCCAGGTTCTCGGGTTCTATATATATCCTCCGAAAAGTTTACTAATGAGTTCATCAATGCCGTCCGTGATAACCGCGGGGAAGGCTTTCGTAATAAGTATCGTACGATTGATGTACTGCTCATCGATGATATTCAATTCCTTGCAGGTAAAGAAGGAACGCAGGAAGAGTTTTTCCATACCTTTAACGCACTTCACGAAGAAGGTAAGCAAATTATTATCTCCAGTGACCGCCCGCCAAAAGAAATTCCAACCTTGGAGGATCGGTTGCGTTCACGTTTCGAGTGGGGTCTTATCACGGACATTCAGCCGCCTGACCTAGAAACGCGTATCGCGATTTTACGCAAAAAAGCCAAAGCTGAAAATCTCGAGATCCCGAATGAAGCGATGATCTATATCGCGAACCAGATTGATACGAACATTCGTGAGCTGGAGGGCGCTTTGATACGTGTTGTTGCGTATTCTTCCCTAATTAATCAAGATATTAGCGTTCATCTGACAGCTGAAGCATTGAAGGATATCATCCCTTCTAACCGTCCTAGAGTCATTACGATACAGGATATTCAGCAGCGAGTTGGAGAATTCTATGGTTTAAAGCTGGAAGATTTCAAAGCGCGTAAACGCACAAAAGCCGTGGCTTTCCCTAGACAAGTAGCAATGTACTTAGCACGGGAGCTCACAGACTTCTCATTGCCGAAAATCGGAGATAATTTTGGGGGTCGCGATCATACAACGGTTATACATGCGCATGAGAAAATCGTGCAGCAGCTGAAAGTCGATCAGGAATTATATAAGATTGTCCATAACCTAACGGAGCGCATCAAAAACCCCTCTTAATAACATCACATTTTACATCAGCCTATGCACAATCTATTCACATGTGGATAGGCTTGCTCTATCTCAGGTTCATCCACATATCCACATATCCAGAGCCCCTACTGCTATTACTAATAAAGAATGTTATTATATAATGATTATGCTAACGCATCGTAAAAAAAGAACTGCAGGAGTGAAGTCATGAAATTAACTATCCTAAAAGACCATTTAATTGAATCCATTGGTCACGTTTCCAAAGCCATATCCTCTCGAACAACGATACCCATTCTTACAGGGATCAAAATAGATGCAACCTTAAGCGGTGTAACGTTAACAGCCAGTGATACCGACATTTCCATTCAAAGCTTTACGGCCAGTGAAAACAGCACAATTAAAATTATTGAACTTATCCAAGCTGGGAGTGTTGTACTTCCTGCTAAATTTTTCGTTGAAATCATTCGTAAGCTGCCTGCTCAACTCATCGAAATTGAAGTCAGAGCTAACTTCCAAACCATCATCCGTTCAGGATCTTCTGAAATTCAAATCATGGGCTTAGATCCAGACGAATATCCACTTCTGCCTGAAATCGAAGAAAGCAAAATGCTTCGTCTTCCTAGTGATTTGCTTAAAACGATGATTAAACAAACGTCCTATGCGGTATCGACCAATGAATCAACACCAATTCTTACGGGTGTTCTTTGGAACATTACAGGAGATAAGCTGAAATTTATTGCTTGCGATCGTCATCGTCTGGCAAGTAGAGAAGTAACGGTTGATAATGATCTTGCGCAAAACCTGCCTAACATCGTTATTTCAGGACGCACCTTGAACGAATTAAGCAAAATTTTGCCTGATCAAAACACCCTTATAGATATAGTTATTGCGGACAACCAGGTTTTATTCAAAATTCAATCGATTTTATTTTATTCGCGTATTTTGGATGGTACTTATCCGGATACATCCAAGCTAATACCGCAATCTTTTCAAACCGAAATGGTTGTTCCAACCAAAGAATTGGCGGAAGCAATTGATCGTGCCTACCTTCTCTCCAAAGAAGACAAAACGAATATTGTTAAAATGATGATGCTCGAAGACAAAACCATCGAAATCTCATCGAGCTCTTCTGAGCTAGGTAAAGTAACTGAGCAAATTACTTTGCAGCATATTGTTGGTGATTTACTTAAGATTTCGTTTAACTCCAAATATATGTTGGATGCATTGAAGGTACTCGATTCCGAGTTTATTCAAATTGGATTTACCGGGGCTATGCAGCCAATCATTATGAAACCGCAAGATTCCACGAGTATTTTGCAATTGATTTTGCCATATCGCACAACGAATTAAGGGAGCGCTCTCGCATGAAACAAATAGTTATCAACACCGCATATATAACACTTGGGCAGTTTCTGAAATTATCGGACTGTATATCCACAGGTGGACAAGCTAAATTTTTCGTTGTGGAAACCAAAATCGAAGTAAACGGGCAAGCTGAAAATCGCAGAGGTCGGAAACTTGTGCCGCAGGACGTCGTGAAGGTGGAAGGTTTTGGACAATTCGAGGTCGTAAGCTCCTGATCGGATTACCCAGGAGGATGATCGGCCATGTTTCTGAATAAACTCGTACTCAGTCATTATAGAAATTACGATCATATTGAATTAACAACATCGAATAACGTCAATATTTTCGTCGGACCCAACGCACAGGGGAAAACCAACTTATTGGAGTCCATCTATGTAATGGCCATGACCAAGTCACATCGCACACACCAAGATAAAGAATTAATCGGTTGGAATGGTGAACAAACCCTGCTGCATGCAGAGATACAGAAAATGTACGGGAACTGCAAGCTGGATCTCTCTATCTCAACAAAGGGGAAAAAGGCGAAGATTAACGGACTTGAGCAAAAAAAGCTCAGTAATTTTATTGGTGCCCTAAATGTAGTGATGTTTGCGCCAGAGGATTTAGAGATCGTCAAAGGAACGCCAGGGATTAGGCGACGTTTTCTAGATATGGAAATAGGCCAAGTACAGCCGTCCTATATTCATGACTTATCGCAGTATCAGAAAATTTTGGTGCAGCGGAATAATTATTTAAAGCAAAATTACCCGGGAAAAAGCACTCCTGACGCGATGCTGGACATCTGGAATGAACAATTAGCACAGTATGGTGTTAAAATTATGAAAAAGCGTCAAAACTTTATAAAGAAGCTTCAGAAATGGGCGGAGAACATCCACAGAGGGATAACAAACGATAGTGAATCGTTGATTATTCGCTACTCCCCTTCTTTTGACATGGAGCCATTTGAAGATGAATCTGTTTTATTAAACCAATTTATGATAAAGTTATCTTTGGTGAAAGATCAGGAATTCCGAAGAGGCGTAACTTTGGTAGGTCCTCATCGTGACGATCTTCTCTTTTACATAAATGACAAAGAAGTCCAAACGTACGGCTCCCAAGGTCAGCAGCGCACAACGGCGCTATCACTCAAGCTCGCAGAGATTGAACTCATTCATGAGGAAGTGGGCGAGTATCCCCTGTTATTGCTAGATGATGTCCTTTCGGAGTTGGATGAATATAGACAGACACAGTTAATTCGCACGTTTCAGCAGAAAGTCCAAACATTTATTACGACAACAGGTCTAGAAAGTGTTCATTTGGACCAACTGGATCATGCTTCCGTGTTTCATGTTTTGAAAGGAAATGTAAGCGGCAGGAGCTGAGGAGCATGTTTATTCATTTGGGTGGAGAGAAAATTATTCGAGCCTCCGAGTTAATTGCTATTTTTGATATCTCGATTGAGAAATCGTCCAAAATATCAAAGCAGTTCATTCAACAAGCTTTAAAAGATAAAAGAACCGAGCAAATTGGTGAAGAAGATTGCAAGTCACTCGTCGTGACCAAAAACAAAGTGTATTATTCCCCTATTTCCTCAACAACGCTCAAGAAAAGAGCTAATCAGTTATTGACGAATTAACTTCTTTTTAATATAAAAAAGCAGGTGAAGAGTAGCATGTCTGTGAATCAAAATGCGTACGATGACAGTCAGATTCAGGTTCTGGAAGGTTTAGAAGCCGTTCGCAAAAGACCGGGTATGTATATTGGTTCAACCAGTGCCCGAGGACTTCATCATCTCGTTTGGGAAGTTGTAGATAATAGTATTGACGAAGCTTTGGCAGGATTCTGTACAAAGATTGATGTTATTGTTCATAAAAATAACAGCGTTACCGTTATTGATAACGGACGCGGGATTCCTGTCGGAGAGAATGCAAAGCTGAAAAGACCAACGCTTGAAGTCGTATTAACCGTGCTTCATGCAGGCGGTAAATTCGGTGGCGATGATTCCGGCTATAAGGTATCCGGTGGTCTACACGGTGTAGGTATTTCCGTTGTAAATGCGCTGTCAGAGCTTCTGACGGTTCAAGTAAAGCGTGAAGGCAAGATTCATCAGCAAGAATACCGCCGCGGTGCGCCGCAATACGACGTAAAGGTGATCGGTGAAACGGAAGAAACGGGCACGGTAGTCACGTTCCAACCAGATCCGGAAATTTTCAAAGAAACAACGGAATACGATTTCGATACGCTGCAATCCAGAATTCGTGAGCTTGCTTTCTTGAATAAAGGCATTGAGATTAACTTAATTGATGAGCGTACGGATACAGTAGCAACGCATATGTACGAAGGCGGGATTGTGTCCTTTGTGCAGCATTTAAATCGTAATCGTGAAGTCGTCAATGAAGTCCCGATCTATGTTGAAGGTGCCAAAGACAATATTTCGATTGAGATTGCGCTACAGTACAACGATAGTTATACCGAGAATATTTACTCTTTTGCTAATAATATCAACACACACGAGGGTGGAACGCACGAATCAGGCTTCAAAAGCGCATTGACGCGGATCCTGAATGACTACGCCCGTAAAAATAATTCCATCAAAGAAAGCGACTCGAATCTTTCTGGGGATGACGTGCGTGAGGGTCTTGCTGCGATTATTTCCGTGAAAATTCCAGAGCCACAGTTCGAAGGTCAAACCAAGACGAAGCTTGGAAACAGTGAAGTTCGTGGTATTGTGGAATCCCTTTTCGCAGAAAAATTGCAAGAATTCCTTGAAGAAAATCCAACTGTAGCGCGGAAAATCCTTGAAAAAGGTATTCAGGCTGCTAGAGCAAGAGAAGCTGCGCGCAAAGCCAGAGAATTAACTCGCCGCAAAAGCGCGTTAGAAGTCAGTGCCCTGCCTGGAAAACTAGCAGACTGTTCTTCCAAAGACGCTTCAATCAGTGAGATTTACATTGTAGAAGGTGACTCCGCAGGTGGTTCAGCTAAGCAAGGACGTGATCGTCACTTCCAAGCGATTCTACCTCTGCGTGGTAAAATTTTGAATGTAGAGAAAGCACGCTTGGATCGTATCTTATCTAATACCGAGATTCGCGCCATGATCACAGCTTTCGGCACAGGGATCAGTGATGACTTCGATATTGCCAAAGCACGTTATCACAAAATTATCCTTATGACGGATGCCGATGTGGATGGTGCGCATATTCGTACCTTGCTGCTTACCTTCCTATACCGCTACATGAAAAAACTAATTGAGACTGGCTATGTGTATATTGCGCAACCACCACTCTTTAAGCTTGAGCGCAATAAAACAATTCGATATGCGTATAACGAGAAGCAACGTGAAATCATTATGCAAGAGTTTGGTGAAGGCGTGAAAGTCAATGTCCAACGTTACAAAGGACTTGGCGAGATGAATCCGGGCCAGCTATGGGAAACAACCATGGATCCGGAAAGCCGTACACTCTTGCAAGTAACGATCGAAGATGCTATAGAAGCGGATACACTCTTTGATTCATTGATGGGCGATAATGTAGAGCCTAGACGTGATTTCATTGAGGAACATGCAAAATACGTGAAAAATTTAGATATCTAACGTCGTCCGAGACGTTGCAAACGATGTAAGCTTTCAGGAGGAACATTCATGAGCGAAGAATTACATTCGCAAGTCAAAGAAATTGACATTTCGACCGAAATGCGTACCTCTTTCTTAGACTATGCGATGAGTATCATTGTCAGTCGCGCACTGCCAGATGTTAGAGACGGTCTGAAGCCGGTTCATCGTCGTATCTTGTTTGCGATGTCTGAACTAGGCATGTCTCCAGATAAGCCACATAAGAAATCAGCGAGGATCGTTGGTGAAGTTATCGGTAAGTATCATCCACATGGTGATACGGCCGTTTACGAAACCATGGTTCGGATGGCACAAGATTTCTCTTTGCGTTATATGCTTGTTGATGGCCACGGTAACTTTGGATCCATCGACGGTGATATGGCGGCAGCTATGCGTTATACCGAAGCTCGTTTATCGAAGATTGCTATGGAACTTCTTCGTGATATTAACAGAGAGACTATCGATTATAAACCAAACTACGATGGTGAAGAAAACGAACCCGTCGTTCTCCCTTCTAGATTCCCGAACTTACTCGTTAACGGAAGCTCAGGGATCGCCGTAGGTATGGCAACGAATATTCCCCCACATAACCTAAGAGAGGTTATTGAGGGTATTCAGATGATGATCGAGAATCCGGATGTCACGCCGATGGAGTTAATGCAAGCGATTAAAGGACCTGATTTCCCGACGGCCGGATTCATACTTGGACGCGAAGGTATCAGATCAGCCTATACCACAGGTAGAGGCTCTGTTACGATGAGAGCTAGAACAGTTATTGAAGAGAATAATAACAAAGCTAGAATCATCGTGAATGAGCTGCCTTATCAAGTAAATAAAGCAAGATTAGTAGAGAAAATCGCTGAGCTTGTGCGTGAGAAGAAGATTGATGGCATCACAGATCTTCGAGATGAGTCCGACCGTAACGGGATGCGTGTAGTCATCGAGTTGCGACGTGATGTTAACCCTAACGTTGTTCTGAACAACTTGTTCAAACAAACGGCAATGCAATCAAATTTCGGAATTATTATGCTCGCTCTTGTCAACGGAGAACCAAAAGTTTTGAATCTTCGTGAGATGCTGCATTATTATCTTAAGCATCAGCAAGAAGTCATTCGTCGTAGAACCGAATTTGATCTGCGCAAAGCGGAAGCTAGAGCACATATCTTAGAAGGTTTACGAATTGCACTTGATCACCTGGATCAAGTAATCGCATTAATTCGTTCCTCTCGAACAACGGATGAGGCTAGAGAAGGACTCATGACAACATTTAGTCTGAGCCTTGATCAAGCACAAGCCATTCTCGATATGCGTTTACAGCGTTTAACTGGCTTGGAACGTGAGAAGATTGAAGCTGAATATGCGGAACTGATGAAGAGAATTGCTGAACTTAAAGCCATCCTTGCAGATGAGCAGCTAATTCTCGCAATCATTAGCGAAGAACTCAATGAAATTAAAGAAAAGTTCGGTGATGACCGACGTTCTGAAATTACCGTTGGTGAAGAAAGCATTGAAGACGAAGACCTTATCCCGCGTGAAGATGTCGTCATTACGATTACACATACAGGCTACATCAAGCGTCTACCGGTTACGACTTATCGGAACCAGAAGCGTGGAGGACGCGGTGTTGTCGGTATGGATACAAAAGATAATGACTTCGTCGAACATTTGTTCGTTACGAATACACATCATTATCTGATGTTCTTTACGAACAAAGGTAAAGTCTATCGTTTGAAAGCTTACGAGATTCCAGATTTGAGCCGTACAGCTCGTGGAACACCAATTATAAATCTGATTCAAATCGAACAAGGAGAAACCGTTAATGCGGTAATTCCGGTGGAAAGCTTTGAAACAGAGCAGTATCTCTTCTTTGCAACGAAGCAAGGGGTTGTAAAGAAAACGCCGATTGATGATTATTCCAACATTCGTAAAGGTGGGTTAATCGCCATCAATTTACGAGAAGATGATGATCTGATCGGAGTTAAACTAACGGATGGTAACCAGGGTATTATTATGGGGACCAAGCTAGGCATGTCCATCCACTTCCCAGAAAGCGATGTACGATCAATGGGTAGATCGGCTACGGGAGTTAAAGGTATACACTTGGATGATGAGGATGCCGTCATCGATATGGACGTTGTCCATGAAGATAATAGTGTACTAATTGTAACTTCCAAAGGCTTCGGTAAGCGTACACCAGTGTCCGAGTATCGGATTCAATCACGTGGCGGTAAAGGTATCAAAACGTTGAATGTCACGGAGAAAAACGGTCCGATTGTCGGTCTCAAAGTGGTACAAGAAGACGAGGATCTGATGATTATCTCTGCATCCGGTACAGTCATTCGTACAAGTATGGACGGCATCTCTGTCATGGGACGTAATACGCAAGGTGTTCGTCTGATTAACATACGTGAAGACGATGAAGTAGGAACATTAGCTCGCGTACAGAAGAATGAAGAGCAGAACGAGACTGAGGAAGACGGCGACTGGGAAGAATCCACAGAGTCCACAGAATCAGAGGAATAAAATGTAGGGATGGGGGCTTACAAACCCATCCCTTTTACTTTACAATATGGAGTATACGAAATAGTAAGGTGAGTGAATGACCGTGCCGACAGTAGCCGTTTCTCAATTAAAATATGGTGAAAGATTAGGCGATATCGTAATAACCAAGATGGGCAATACGCTTTTTCACAAAGGAAGAGTTATTCAGGAGAGGGAACTTGAGATTCTGAAAGCATTTCTTATTCCTTCTGTTTATATTGAATCCAAAAGCAACGAAGTAGAACAAGCGAGCGAAGAACCTAAAGCGAAAGAAGCTGAGACGGTACATCCGTTTTATTTGGAATATCAGAATATGGTGAAGCTGCTCAAAAGAGTCTTTCTTCTTGCTAATGGCGGCCAACAGCTTCCTATTTTGGAAATTCGGACAGGCCTAGAAGCGCTTATTCGCCATATTGATGCCTATAAAGTACTCACCTTCACTCCCAAAAATCGGCAGCTTCATGAGTATATTTATCATAAAAGTATTTTAGTGAGCTTAACCTCTTATTCACTTGCTAGATGGGCAGGTCTTCCTCAGAAGGATTTAGTCCAAATTGCACTAGCAGGGTTATTCCACGATATTGGTACTAGTAAAGTAGATCGTGCACTGCTAGAGAAGAAGACGCCTTTAACAGCTGTAGAGATGGATGAAGTCAAACAACATACACTGATCGGCTACCAAATTCTTAAGAATATGTCTGGTATCAACGAAGGTGTGAAGTTAACAGCTCTCCAACATCACGAACGTGAAGATGGCTCAGGCTATCCATTAGGTGTAAAGTCCGATAAGATTCATATCTATGCGAAAATCGTAGCCATTGCCGATATTTATAATGCGATGACGAATGAACGATACTACAAAGCAGCACTATCGCCTTACGTTGTATTAGAACAATTACTGAATGAATCCTTCGGTAAAGTAGATCCTACACTTGTCCAAGTCTTTATGAATAAATCTACGCAAATCAGTAACGGAACGCTTGTGAAGCTAAGTGACAACCGTGTGGGTGAGATCGTGTTCTCCGATCGCTCACATCCTACAAGACCGTGGGTTAATGTCAATGGTACAATCGTTAACTTAACCGTGGAGAGAAATCTATTTATTCAAGATGTGATTGGCCACATGTAAAATGGTACGTTAACCCTTTCTCGTTTAGAGAGAGGTTTTTTTTTATCCAAAGTCTCATTTCAAATGATTAAGCAAATAAAGCTTGCAATCCTTTGGGGGATTTGTTATATTACTCCTTGTCGCTTCGGCGGTCGAACGAAAGAACGAAAGAAATTTAAAAAAGTTCTTGCAATTGAGTAGGCCGATGTGGTATATTAATCAAGTCGCCTTTGAAGGGCGAAGGATTAAAAGGGGAATAATTGATCTTTGAAAACTGAACAACGAGTGAGTAAGCACGAACGAGAAATCGTTCGAAAAAGAGATTGCAAAATCTCGCTAGCAACGCAAATGAGCAATTAAGCTTTCAGATATACGGACGAGTAATCGTCCAAACTATTATGGAGAGTTTGATCCTGGCTCAGGACGAACGCTGGCGGCGTGCCTAATACATGCAAGTCGAGCGGGTTTATCCTTCGGGGTAAGCTAGCGGCGGACGGGTGAGT
>NZ_JCAUAV010000006.1:0-311600 GCF_059692115.1 Paenibacillus sp. J31R30
CGGGTTAGAAAATGAGATCAGTCCGATATTATTCGAAACGCTAAGCGAAAGTTGATATCTCTTGTAAAGATCGTCAGTGGAGAAATATGTATCCATGAGGTTGCCGACATTGCCTTGAGGAGTCATTTGTTGTGTGACTTGGAGCAGATTGTAGTAAACTTGCGTGAGCTTCATCGATTGCTGGTACAAATCGAAGGCCATGTTCGTTTTAATTTTGTTTTGCTGCATCGTGTTAATCGCATTGTACGAGACAGCTGCCATTAAAATGGAACACCCTAAGAAGCTCGATATCAGAGTTACGACAATTCGTTTCCTAAGCGAAGAAGTAGCGAAAGGGTTACGAAATAATCTAACAAAAGCTGTCATAATACGAATTGCTTTCACGGTCAAAGGATTAATCAATCTATTGCTGCGCACGTTCACCACCCCATAGTTGAAATACCTTTAGTAAGTTAAATCTCCAAATACTTCCTTATACTTCATCTTTATGAGTATTCGATACGGATTGTATATCTCCTTCTGACCCAGTTTGAAACATGCACACAAGCAGAAACAGAGAATAAAGAAGAACCTTGCCCTTCTCGTTGTACTTATTCAGCTCTCGTTCACTGTTAGCTCAATTGTTCCTTGTTTGTAGGTAATCGATAGATGTTAACTTACGACTTAAACCAGATGGGGACAATTTCCTCAAAGTTTTCCGGTTTTGAAGTCTTGACCCCACTATTATAAAGGTTAGTAACTACTTCAAACTCTTGCATTTTTTGCTGAATCTGTTGCCTAGGTGCGGTACGTAATACATATTTAGGTAAATCACCTTCCTCATATAAGAAATACTTACCGTCGAATGAGAATCCCATTGTAACCAAAGAAATTTCGGAAATATTCGTCATCGAGGGTATGTGTTTTTTAAGACCAGATAAGTTCATGAATGTGTCCCTTTCCTTTGTGATGTTGATATTAATAATAGAAACTATTTCCAGTTAATTATACCACGAAAAATAAACTAACCATTCAACTATACTGCCCGATAGTTGAGAAAAGGCAACCGATCCAATAGGGTCGGCTGCCTCTTGTTGTTATTGAACTCTCGTTATCCGTTAGCGTAATCCAGTATCGCGGCTTATGCCCGGTTGCCATAATGATTAGCAATTATTGAATGTCTACTGTCTGGAGTGTTCTGATACTTTTATTACAAGATATACCGATTATAATAGCTCCGACTACAGTAAAGAGTAACAAAAAAGGAAGACTGCCGTAATCAATGTAATAAGTATAAATTTGATTAAAAACGTTCTCACCAAATTCCGTGTACTTAATTAATGTAATGACTCCTCCTACCCCAATAACAACAATCGCTCCAATCATTGACATGGCAACTTGTACTTTTTCTGGTCCATGTTTAATTTGAAATTGTGTCGTAAGGATGAGAATGATTAATACCCCTACGCCAACACTGTATATACGAATAAATATATCTGCAAAACTAATCTCCCACTTTGCGATTTCCGAAAAAAATTCACTAATAAGCGTCATAAGTACAATAGAGCAAATTGCAGCCATCAGAAGAAATAAATATTTCTGAATAACATATTGTTTCTTTTTAAAAGGCATAGTGAACAGGTACATAAGTCCATGATTTTGCTGATCAAATGTTAAAGAATTTAAAATGACGAAGGAGAGGGTTACTGAAAAAATGCCCATCCCGATCATAATCCCTTTTTGACCAAAAAATGCTAAACTAAAAATGGCCAAGATTAAAGTAATGATGACAGCTAGTTTCTGTTTTTTCAAAACTATCAAGTCTTTTACCCATAAACCTTTCATTATTCTTCCTCCCTCGTTAGTAGCTGCAATACTTCGTCAATCGAGCCTCTTTCTATTGCAAGTTTCGGATAATTTTCTTGGTAGTAGCTTCTTTCCTTTGTTAAACAAGCATAACCATAGCTTCTTTTTTTCGTTGCAAAAATATATCGCTCATCTAATGAAGGGTAATCCTCCTCAGCTACTTTTAAAATCCCATAACTGTTTAGAATTTGATCTGTTTCTTCTTGTAAAATAATTTTACCATTATCGATTAAAAGGATATGATCGCACAATTGCTCTAAATCACTGGAGATATGCGAGCTTATTAATACACTTCGGTTACTTTTCTGCCCCAGGTAATCCTGCAACATACCTAGAATTTCTTTTCTTACGATTACGTCTAAGCCAGATGTTGGTTCATCTAAAAGTAAGAAGTCAGCCTCATGGGACATAGCTAACAAAATCTTTAATTTGGCCTGCATCCCTGTAGAAAAATTCTTCACTTTGTTATCTAAAGGTAATTGTAGCAGACTACATTTCTGATCAAAGTCAGCAACATTGAATTTTGTAGGATAAGTAGCGCTCATAATTTTTTTTATTTCGTTTATTGTAAATTGCTCAGAAAAAAAACTGTTTGGAAATGTAACACCAATTCGCTCTTTTTCATTTTCAGATAGCAGTGAAACACTTTTTCCAAATAAACTGATTTCACCTGCGTCTAGATGGAGTAATCCCAGAATCGATCGAAAAATTGTCGTTTTCCCAACTCCATTACGACCGACTAGTCCAACAACTTGATCATCCCCTATCGTGAATGAACAATCTAATTGGAAATCGTTATATGTCTTCAACACATTTTTCACTTCTAACATGGCTATCCCTCCAGCAAAATATGAAATAAATCTAGTAAGTCACTGTTGGAAATTCCATAAAGTTTAGCCTTCTTAATGATGGTTGCTAACTCTTCTTGAATTTCCTTTTGTTGAGCTTCTTTCTCGAATTCCAAATTTAACGTTGCGACAAAACTTCCTTTTCCGTGCACTGTAACAATATACCCTGATTGTTCAAGCACATCATAGGCTTTCTTCACTGTTAAAGCACTAACGTTAAGCTCTTTGGCTAAACTTCGTACTGAAGGAAGGGGTTCGTTTTCATTAAGTTTTCTTTTTATTATTTGTCCTCTTATTTGATCAACAATTTGTTCATAAATCGGAACCATTGATGAGTGTTGTATAATTATAATCAGTTTAACCACCTCCCCCTCATAATAAACAGTATATAACAGCACACAACAGTTATCAAGTACTTACCCATATGTACAAAATGGAAAGAGATTTAACAGCTTTCTCTTCACATCCATAAGATCTCTCACCGTTGTAGGTTAAACCCCTTGACCTTATATCACCAACCAGGCCAAATATGTACACTCCCGTTACTTCAATAAAAGTAAATAGGAGCAGCTTCAATGCTGCTCCTGAAGAATTGTGCGAATCGTAAATCAACAGATAGTATTCGAGATGAGATGGAGTTATCTTGTTCTATGTCAACCGTTTATTCGAATTCACGTTTATGAGAACACGTATAACTCTTTAACGGGGAGAAGACAGCCGTTTAATGTCGGCTGCCTTCTCCTGATATCTATTAAGCTATAGTTATCCGTTAGCTTAATACTTTCTAATTTTTGGAAGGACATAGTTTAAAACAGGTGTTTTCGATTCGAATTTAAGAGAGTTGTTCAAGGAACTGTAGAACCAAACGGTTAAAGACCTCAGGTTGGTCCATCGGAGGTAAATGAGCAGAACCTTTGATAACGACTTTTTGTGCCCCTTGAATTCTTTCAGTAAGTACATCCGCAATCTGCAGGAAATCAGGATAATCCTGATCACCCGCAATGACCAGCGTAGGTACTTTAATCTCTTCCAGACGTTCAATTGGAGGAGGTGATAGCAATGTAAGCCCCTTACCGAACTCCGGTAAAGAAAACGCGTGCTCCGCTATCATCCGGTACCTTTCCCTTGCTTTCCTATTTACTTCATTCGCAAGGGATCCAGGACCGTCAAAATACATCTGGATATCCATTTCCAGTGCTTCCTCGCGTGTCCCGTTTTTATATATCTCGTTAAAACGCTCCATATCACGCAGTCGCAGATCTGTGCGGGGATGCCCCATCAATGCTGACGAGACTAAAGTCAGGCTCTTCACCATTTCCGGATAAGCGAGCGCAAACTCAACAGCAACGGTTCTCCCGTCCCTGTTACCTCGTAATAAAAACTAGTTCCATTTACATCCAGAAAACCCGAACCAACTGACTGTTTAATTTCCATTTTCATCACCCTTTATCATGGTACGATAACCTCTCATGAAATTGACTACCTCTGCTGATAAGATACATCTGCAGGTTTTTCCTGCAGCTCATTTTAGTATAACTATTATCCCACGTATTAAGTAGGTAGAATTTGATATTAAAAACTATTCTGCCAGTTACGTAAACGGACAACGGCAGCCCAATCTATACCGGCTGCCGTCAAGTCGTGATTAAACTATAGTTCTTTCGTTAACCGTTTATTACCATGGGTTAAACAAGGAAGTATTGATCCATTTTCTTGGAACAGCCATCGTAGGGCTCGTCGAATCATGGTTTACCGAGGAATTGAAGGATCCGGTCGATCTTGTGGCCAATCAACTGGGAATATTGTTAGATCGAAATCTTGAATTGGATCAAATGTCAGCCTCTCATATTTTACTGAATCTGAATAATCGAAACAGAACCATCAGTCGGATTAGCTGGGGCAGAGCCATTATAAAGAAAATCCACTGTAACAGCACTTGCAGTAGCGTCAACTAAGAACGTACCAGATACACTTGCATTAGCATCTAAAGTCCCAGTATTTGCCTTACCTGAAAAATCACCTTTAAATACTAAATTAAGCCTTGGTGTAACAGTAATGTTTCCCACTACTGAACTAGTTGCCCTGAAAGTATATGAAACCATATAAATGTGTCCTGTTGCTAATAAAAAGGTTGTAGCTGTTGGATGCGAAATATTAGAACCATTAATAAATGAGGTTGCATATGAAATGTCTGTACCGTCTGCAATAGGTGATACACTAACAAGGAAGAGCCCGTTTTGTATTGTTGCAACTGCTCCGGTTGCACCAGTGGCTCCCGTAGCTCCTGTGGTCCCTGTGGCTCCCGTTGCTCCCGTTGCTCCTGTGGATCCTGTTGTACCCGTTGCTCCCGTTACTCCAGTTGCTCCAGTTCCACCTGTGGCCCCTGTTACACCCGTTGCTCCAGTTTCACCTGTGGCTCCTGTTGCTCCTGTTGCTCCTGTTGCTCCTGTTACTCCAGTTGCTCCAGTTCCACCTGTGGCCCCTGTTACACCCGTTGCTCCAGTTTCACCTGTGGCTCCTGTTGCTCCTGTTGCTCCTGTTGCTCCTGTTGCTCCTGTTACTCCCGTTGCTCCTGTTGCACCAGTTTCACCTGTGGCTCCCGTTGCTCCCGTAGCTCCTGTTGCTCCTGTTGCTCCCGTTGCTCCTGTTGCACCAGTTTCACCTGTGGCTCCCGTTGCTCCCGTTGCTCCTGCTACACCAGTTTCACCTGTGGCTCCTGTGGCTCCTGTCGCTCCCGTAGCTCCTGCTACACCAGTTTCACCTGTGGCTCCTGTTGCTCCTGTCGCTCCCGTAGCTCCTGCTACACCAGTTTCACCTGTGGCTCCTGTTGCACCCGTTGCTCCCGTTACTCCTGTAGCTCCTGTTGGTCCTGTTGGTCCTGTTGGTCCTGTTGCTCCTGTTTCACCTGTGGCTCCAGCAGCTCCCGTAGCTCCTGCTACACCAGTTGCACCTGTGGCTCCTGTTGCACCCGTTGCTCCCGTTACTCCTGTAGCTCCTGTTGGTCCTGTTGCTCCTGTTTCACCTGTGGCTCCAGCAGCTCCCGTAGCTCCTGTTGCACCAGTTGCACCAGTTTCACCTGTGGCTCCAGTTGCACCAGTTGCACCAGTTGCACCAGTTGCTCCCGTTACTCCCGTAGCTCCTGTTGGTCCTGTCGCTCCCGTAGCTCCTGCTACACCAGTTTCACCTGTGGCTCCTGTTGCTCCTGCTAAACCAGTTGCTCCCGTTACTCCCGTAGCTCCTGTTGTTCCTGTTGCTCCTGTTTCACCTGTGGCTCCAGCAGCTCCCGTAGCTCCTGTTGCTCCTGTCGCTCCTGTGGCTCCCGTTGCACCAGTTGCTCCCGTTACTCCCGTAGCTCCTGTTGTTCCTGTCGCTCCCGTAGCTCCTGCTACACCAGTTTCACCTGTTGCTCCTGTTGCACCCGTTGCTCCCGTTACTCCCGTAGTTCCTGCTACACCAGTTTCACCTGTTGCTCCTGCTACACCAGTTGCTCCCGTTACTCCCGTAGCTCCTGCTACACCAGTTTCACCTGTGGCTCCTGTCGCTCCCGTAGCTCCTGCTGCACCAGTTTCACCTGTGACTCCTGTTGCTCCCGTTACTCCCGTAGCTCCTGTAGTTCCTGTCGCTCCCGTAGCTCCTGCTACACCAGTTTCACCTGTGGCTCCTGTTGCTCCTGCTACACCAGTTGCTCCCGTTACTCCCGTAGCTCCTGTTGTTCCTGTTGTTCCTGTTGTTCCTGTCGCTCCCGTAGCTCCTGCTACACCAGTTTCACCTGTGGCTCCTGTGGCTCCTGTGGCTCCTGTCGCTCCCGAAGCTCCTGCTGCACCAGTTTCACCTGTGGCTCCTGTCGCTCCCGTGACTCCTGTTGCTCCCGTTACTCCCGTAGCTCCTGTAGTTCCTGTCGCTCCCGTAGCTCCTGCTGCACCAGTTTCACCTGTTGCTCCTGTGGCTCCCGTTGCTCCTGTTGCTCCCGTTGCTCCTGTTGCTCCTGTCGCTCCTTTTGCACCAGTTTCACCTGTGGCTCCCGTTGCTCCCGTTGCTCCTGCTACACCAGTTTCACCTGTGGATCCTGTAGCTCCTGTAGCTCCTGTCGGGCCGCGTCTACCATGATGAGAATGATGATCGTCATCATCATGAAATTCGATTTCAATTTTATTTCCGTTGTAAAGTTTTATTTTCACTTCCTTAACTTTTTTCCAATCGATTCTTTCCAGAAATTCCTCAAGTTCACATTCTCTTTCATCCTCATCTTCGTCTTTATCGAAAGTTAACTCAGATTTATCCCCATTAAAGTATTTAATTTCTATCTCTTTAATTTCTTCGATATCTACAGACTCAATAGCATTCTCTACTCTTCTATATTTTCCCATACAACGTGGTACCTCCTTTATACCTGTTCTTATTTCCAAATAGATATTAGTTGTTTCACCACGCATTCAGTTGTCTTTTATTCATTTTCCACTTTTTTATTTACTATTATATTAGTACTACCAGATGTTGATTGGACTAACCAACATGACCGACCTCTCAAAAATAAAAAAACAAGCCAGAAGGCCTGCCTATTCTTTTTGTTAATATTATTATCAACACTTGTGAGGGTGGTTGCTCTTTTCGTAAAAATAATTATGAAACTCTCCCGCCCGTTAAAAGACGGTACATGCTTTCTGTAGCTGTACTCCGAGTGTTTGCAGCATGTTAAACCTTGTTCTAACCCGTTTCCATTGCTTCCAGTAGATCATGCGAATCCGCCTTCTCATCCATTCATCCGTTATTTGGAGAAGTTTCTTCATGTTCGCTATTTTAAAGTAGTTCCCCTCCCATAATATAACGTTTCAGTTTTTCTGCTCGTTCCGCATTTCCCATTTCATTGCTTCTTGACGTAAGCGCCTTTATTTTCGCTTTCATCTTTGTTTTGCTATAGATTTCGGGTGTATTCTGAATCTTGCTTTTCCTCTGTTTCGGTAGAATGAAAACCCAAGAAATTTGATTTGATCCCTTTCGCCTCATCCACTGTTGTTTTCTCTCGATTCACTTTAAGCCTGTTGTCATAAAGCAATAGTTCGCCAGCATAACGAGCTTTGAAATTAAACCTTCTACTCTAGTGATTTTAAGTAAAACATTATCCCTGCTCTGTCCACATTAGAAAATTGCAAAGGCTCGTCATCCATTAAACGTCTTAATTCGTCTACTGAAATCCATCGTGGGTTCTTAGTTTCATCACCTGAAGATAATAACTCCCCTTGCACTTTACAGCGGAAATAAACTCCAACTGATTCGAATGGACCCTTTATTGTTTGATAAGCTCCAAACGGTCTTATACACTCCACTTGGAAGTCTAGGTCGATACCTGTTGTATCAACACGTGTATCCTCGCCTTCAATTTCAACTACATCCAGTCCAGTCTCTTCCTTAACTTCCCTTATTATATTAGAGCTTGTGTTAATGATTAGTATTGCTCGATTCTGCCACCAGGAAGTTCAATTCTTTTCGCTTCACCTGCTTTATCCCTTGTCTGTACTACTATTTCTAATGTTCCGTTTACTATACTTTCAATTATGGCACGAGAATTTACTAAAAACATTTGCTCTTAATAGCCTAACCGATAGGCAGTATCAGCCACGTTAACCTGCACGTTACTTGAATAAACCGTGAGGCTCGCCTTTCATTGTTAAGTTAGTAATCTATCGCTGAATTTTGTGAAACAAGAGATAAAGGTCCAAGCGGGCAATACATTACAACATAGTATAAAAAGAAAGGAAAGGGCTTGTTAAAATCTTTATGAGAGGAGTAATAGAATGCTTAAAACTATCAAGACTCAGGAAGATATGCAAAGTATTTTTAAAGGTTTAAAGGCAGCGGTTGCAGATCACGCTCAAAATATTTCAAAAATCATAGAGCCGATTTTCAACGCAGTTAGCACGTATAAAGACATTAATTCGCACATAGTTTTAACATCGAACGGCGGCCTATTTCGATTGAAGGGTTCCCTCTACCGTCTCTCTTACCATAATAATCAAATCCTTCTCATTGCCAGTGACCAAAAAGATACGATCATTGCATCATTCGATAACAATTCTTCCGTTGCGGATGTAAACACTGTATTTAGTCAGCTCTAGACTAGAGAATCATCATTGAAAATTAAGGAGTGAGAAAGAAGTGAGTGAAATGTCACATGAAAAAGTGTTATTGACGAGCAGTACTTTTCATGTTCCTGACCAGAATCCAAACGGAATGGAAAATGATCGTTTGGTCATTACCTTAACCAACCCCAGCGAAAAAACCAAAGAGGCGCATGTAAAGGTATACTATTATGATGTGCTTAATACTGGCTTTACTTCTACCCCTTTCCAGTATCAATCACAAAAAATATTACTTGTTGATTTCGGCGAAGTGATCGTTGATCCCAATACCTCCATGCATTTGGAAATGCAGCTTTTGGCAAGCAATCGTCAGTATCTTCGTATTACGGCTAGGGGTGATTTCAAAACGGATGATAGCCGCGCTTCTATTGGGAAACTTGAAATTAGCTCCGTTGCCGGACATGGCAATACGTTATTAGAAACTACTGTTGAGGAATTTTTTCCTGGTCTAGATTCGGCGGACCCAGTTACCTTCTTCCGTTTTAGCGATTATATGACGCATGAATAATTTATCAAACACCCCACGGTATAAAGAAGGCAGCCGATCTACATGGGTTTGCTGCCTTCTTTTTGTTGTTGAACTGCGAATATATGAGGTGAAGGTCGGATATGCTGCCATTTGTGAGCATGTCAAAATGAGATGTCCGGGAGTTCCTTTATCGTTTGTATCCAGTCCTTCATCTAACTATCGTACTCCGTTAGCGGAGCGATACAATAATCCGATAGCGTCAATTTTGTTGCAAAGTAATCGGTATTTTACTTACAAGCTTCCATTTTCTCTCTGTTCCAAATCCCCCCTCAGGGGGCAAATAAACCTCCACATAATAAGTACCAGCGGACACAGGTTTAAAACTAAGATCACTGGAGTTCCCTGGAATTGAAAGATACTTGTTTTCAACGGTTTGAGCAGGAGCTAATTGCGTAATACTTTCGTCAAAGGTACAGCTCCTCTTCTCTGACCTCATCACCAGCTCAGTCTTCTTATTTTTATTAACAATTCGAATGTCGATATGTGTAGGACAGCTAGAACTTCCAGATTGATATGTGAACGTCTCCTTCCCTTCATTTGTCAACTTAGCGTCTACCTCGATTACTTCATCTAAACCAAATTGGTTTTTATCTAGTTTAATTTCATATCCTAGACTACCAAAGCTTTCTATATGATGGATAGGTAGGATTGGTTTATCTGTCTCTTTCATCATTACAACACTTGCTATAACCGAAATGCACAAAACACCGACAAGACCATAAATAACTTTCTGTTTCAACAACAACATCGCTCCACTCTGTTAACAAAGATAGGTTTTAATTTCTTGGTTATTCTAACCATTTTCCTAGTATGTTAGTAAACTGCCCGTTAACACAACAAGGCTTCCGGATCAAATTTGCCGGCAGCCTTGCTAATTTTTATTGAACTAACGTTTCTCGATAGTTTAACAACTAACTCACCCTCATACTTAGGTGCCTTTACTAGTTTTTATACCAAATCTGTGTTGCGGTTCTTGTGAACCCGAAGTATCAAAAGGAGTTTCATAATAAAAAAAGATGACTCCTGATAATTCAGAAGTCACCCCGGCACTTTGCCGTAGTTTCAAACCGTTCACAGTGGTCACAGTTCAGCTTTGGCTCTAGTTATTATTAATTTTTCTTATTTCTAATAGCCTTTAGAATAACAGTTACGGCTTCAGCGCGTGTTGCATGTGCTTTAGGTCTGAACGTACCATTTTCGTAGCCAGTGATTAAATCATTAGCCAACGCAGTGGACACTGCCGTAGTTGCCCATTCGGAAATATCCAAGCTATCCGTAAATGTACTTTTATTCGTTGCGTCTGTTAGCTTAACTGCTCTTACAATCATTACTGCCATTTGCTCTCGAGTAATCAGCTCGTTAGGTCCGAACGTGTTTTCGGTATAGCCCGAGATGATATCGTAAGCCGCTGCTGTCTCAATCGATTTTTTCGCCCAATGGTTCACTGAATCTGCAAATACCTTTCCACTTTTTTCACTGAGCTTAAGGGTTTTTACTAATATGACTGCAAATTCAGCACGGGTGATGTTTTTCTCAGGACCAAAAGTTCCATCCGGGTACCCTTCGATACCACCTAGCTTTATGAGTTCATAAATGCTATTTTCTGCCCAGTGTCCCTTAATATCGGATAGATTTACTGAAACTGGTATTGGTTCTACAGGCTTAGGTTTATCTATTGCGAATACCCCAAACTTGGTAAAATGATTTACAGTTCCGGTCACTAAAGCTTTTTCGAAATCTACTTGAGGATTATCCAATGAAATCCATTTCCTTGCTGTTTCATCATACCAATAAACAGACATCGTTGACTTGTTTGGATTAACTTTCGATTTATCGAACGGCAGGGTAACAGAAACAGATTTACTAAATGCGTTTTCTTTATCTTTCTTAATATCAAAAATATCGCTGACTAGTTTTAAAGACGTATCTGCAACTAAGTCAACTGTACTTGATACTTTTTCAACCGTCACATTAATAGCGGTATCGATAGCACCTGCAGGTATTATGATTTGAACGCCGTTAATAGTAACCGTTCCACCAGCAGAAGAAATCATACTCGAGTTCGGATTCGAACCAGTGTTGTTATCCGAGTCATCAGGTGAAACCGAAGTAAAACTTACAAATTTGGTGAAGTGTTTTGTCCAGATCACCGTATCGTTGCCTACGACAATTTTAGCCTCTTTACCCGCAGCAATATACTGATCTGCAGCCTCCTGCGTATCTTCACTTAAAGATTCTGTGATCGGTACAACTACCCCATCTTTTACAAATCCAACGTTTTTATCTTTCTGGTTTGGTAAAAGAAGTCTTACCGCTTTATCGAAAGTTAGTGCCATTCCTTCTACACCAACCTCAATTACAGCACTAACATTTCCGTTAACTGATACACTATTATTGGGTTGAAGCTCTGGTAGTTTAATTGTTCCATCCCACGTAGAAGGAGCCGATACCGTTACTCCAGAAGGGATAGACATACTAACTTCACCTAGAGACGTAGCTGCTATCGCTTCCACTAATGGCAGAGTTGCTTGATTAGTATTCCCTGTTGGACTAGGTGTAACATGGATCTGAGCATTAGTCACTCCATTTGGAACTAGTAAGGTTAAAGGATCCGTCGATACTTGAACCGGTGTATTGGATACTGTTTGAGAAACGGCTCTTGTAATTAACAGCGTATAAATTTTAACTGTTTTTCCGTCTTGCGCCGTTATTTTAATCTTAACCGTATTTAACCCTTCATTTAGATTTATCTTCTTATTGCTTACTGCTTCATCATTAATATCAACTTTAGCCTGATTATTATTGGCGGTTGCCTTAACAGTAACAGTGTCAGTCCCATTACCTACGCTTACCGCATACTCTGTTTGGTTTGTTAATAAATTAATTGATTTTTTATCTAATTGCAGCTGCTTCAGTGTGGCATCATCGGATTGTTGATCAGCCGCACGATTCACTACAACCGTATATTTTTTCTTCGTTTGGTTCTCTGCTGTTACTTCAAAAGTGAGTTGGTTGTTACCAACGTTGAGGTTGATCGGACCGTACACCCCGCCACTAGAGTTCACTAGTGAGTTGTTTGCCATAACCACTAATGATGCTTTGGTATTAGTGATTTTCGGCGTGACCGTGATGCTGTTGTCTTCGTTGCCAACATTCACTGTATAGTTGGTTACATTTGCATTGAAATCAGGATTTAAGCTGCCTGTACTTAGTTTCAAATCCTTCAATGTGGCATCGCCGTCTTTATTATCTTCGACGATGAAGATTGGATTTGTGTATGCGAACTGTCCGTTATTGCCATCAAGTTCCATACGCAAGAAATCTCCGGGAGCTACTTGAATAGTGAGTTGTTCAGTAATCTCATCTTCGCTTGGTGTCCATTGCTGAACAACATTACCATTTTTGATCAGACGTACAGTAGACAGACCTTGCTCCGAATAACCAGTGAAATCAAGGGTAACATTACCGCCGTTCTTTGGAACACCTACATCTTCACCCATCATCTTTCCATTCATATTAAAGGCCAGATGAGGTCCATTGGTTCCGTAATAGGTTCCATTCGTTAATACTTGCAAGATGTTTTGTTTCTCAAGTACAGGCATATAGCCTCTGATGTAATTGGCTCCGACTTTACCTGGATTATGGGCATCAGAATTTGATATGCCATAGACATGCCTACCTTGATTATTCAGCTCGTCCCATTTGGCAAAAGCTTTTGCATTGACGGGATGCTTAGGTGGATAAAAACCATTCCATACTTCAAGCCCCGTGAAATTATCAACATCCCAGTTATCCCACTCTAAACCAGGATAAAAAGGATGGGCAATGTAGTGGATACCCTGTCCGTTGTTACTAGCTTTTGTTGCATCAATGTACTGCTGTGCAGGCAAAGTCCAATCAATGACTTCTTTGATGTTGTAAGCCAATGAGTGTCCTCCAGACGTCGAAATTTCTTCGCCCCACAAAGCTACAAAATCATCACGATTTTCTAGAGCTACATCGCCTCGTTGACTTACTGTGTTGTGGTCAGTCGCCGTCAAAAAGTCCAACCCTTTATTTCTTGCCGATGTAAAATTGTCATGAATCGATCCGCTGCCATCGCTCCATTTACTGTGTGAGTGATTGTCTCCGGCATACCAGCCTGTGCCTTGAACAAAAACGCGTTGCGACTTGGAAGTCAAGGTATTGTTTTGCTGCTTAATATCAACGCTTGCCGTTCCCCTGCCGCCCTCCAATGAGCTTAAAGGCCATTCCACAGTCGTGGTACTGTTGGGCGCAATGGTTCCGATCACCTGCTCCTGATCTTTGGTCGTCGTCAAATTTGCAGACAAAAGCAAACTGGCCTTCAATCCATCGACCGATTGCGAAGAGCTATTGGTCACAGATAACATTGCCATTACGTCCGCTCCAGGAGTTATGATACCGGAGGGGGTTAACTGGAAGTCGGTTTTGATTCCTGTTTTCTGTTTTAGAAATTCATCATATACAGCATTCACCGCATCATACTTATTGGCGAATCCTGTGGTGCTTGCGGCTACCAAATAACGCTGGAGCTTGTAATTTCCTCCTGCAGGAATCGTCACCTGCTTCTGGCTTCCCAACCATTGCGCGTAGCCCATTGCACTGAAACCTTCAGCGAAATCACCATCATACATAATGCCAAATGCTTCAGGATCATCGCCATTGTACATCGCAATCCAAGGTAGGTTTGGCTTGCTTCCGGCGACTGGATTGAGATTGCCTGAAACAACGCCAATTCCAGGCACATAAGAAGTATTACTGCTGCCATCAACGTCCATCGCATCTCCGATCCATACGGTTTGCGGTTCATCAGACGAATTCATAATGACGCTCTCCGCATAAACCCAATCTTCGTTTGGCTTTATCGTATATGTCGTCTCGATGGGAAAAGGAGTATAAACATCCTCAACGACCCCCCTTGTTTTTACTACGGATTGAATATTTGAATTTTCCACAATTTCCACACTTTGATTCTTTGCCGTTAAAATATTCCACGAATCCTGGGTTAACGGCTGGTCTCGGCTCACTAAGGGGAGGTTAATCCAGTCGATTCCATCATTCCCTCCCTGAACCGCCATATCGATCGGCTTTCCGAGCGTCGCTCCGACCAATTGAGAGTCATCGAAAGTCTTTGCCACAGTCATAGCCATCTTCTGATTTTCCAGAACAATATCGTTTCCAGTTCCTTCCGATAAGCTGCCGGGGATCTGTTTGCCTGTACTGGCCAATACTTCAACAGCTTCCATATACAAATTAACATTATACGAAGAATTGATATTGGAGATTTCCACCGAATTGGAGGAATCGCTATAAGTCATTTTATTCCCCGTCAATGTATAAGTGCCTATGGGAAGCGTCATCGTATATTGGCCCCTGCTATCTGATGTGGCGGAAGCTACCGCATTAGCGCCAATGTTTCTTGCCGTTACTTTCACCCCGTTAACACCGAAGCCGTTTGAATCGTATACCGTACCGGTGACTGTGGCCATCTGTTCCTCTCCAACCAATAGCGAAGGGATTTTATTGGCCCAAGCTGCGATCTTGGCGTACGGCGCTGTAGCGTCAGGATAGTCGGTAATGTGATATACAATGATGTCCCGGCTACCGCCTGCATTGACACTGGCATCGAACCACGCTCCCGCTATGTAGCCTTGCGCGTTCAGTCCGGTAGGTTGATTCTCGTACCAGGCAATTCCGTGCGCGGGAATTCCCGTTGCTGAGTTATCACCGTCATACAAGTAATTACCTGTCCATCCAGACAGGTACAACTTGTTTGCATTGGCGCCGCTTGCAGGGGAAAAACCCAATCCGGGTGCGTAAGCCAATTGCTGCCCCTGGTCAGGGTCCATCTGATAGTTTATGTAACCTTTGTAATCAGACGTGCCGTAATTTTGCAGGTGCAGGGTAATCTTCATGATCGGCGCTTCAGGAAGCATTTGATAGGTTACCTTGGCTTCAAGGTTTGGATTCGCCTGAGCTGCGCCAGTTGCAACAAGTTTGGTTCCGTTTTGCACATCCAGCGAATTAAAATCAAGCAAACTCCCATTTACATTCCATTTATCCGTCATCTGGTCGCTTAAATAAAACTGTGTCCAGTCGAGCGTTTCATCATGTATCGAATCATTCAGCACGAAATCAACAGGCATGTATTTCGCCCCGAATGAACCTGCGGCATTGTTTCCTACGCTTTTACTGGAAACAACTACCTTCGCTTTGCTATTGGCTAAAAAATGATAGGTTTCCCCGTCTGCAATATCTTTACCATTCGGCCCATATGTAAAATTCAGCGCATCGTTGCTTTTACCGGCCGTTATATCACTGGCCATTGATATCCCTTGCGGAATCACCTGCAGCATAATAACTGTAGAAAGAACCAAAGGCATCAACTTTTTTAATTTTTTTCTAGTTTTTGCAAACATAATATGTTTTTCTCCTCCGCTTATCGCGTCCTTTATAAAATTCTTTCGATAAACCAATAAACTCCTATTACACCGACGAGACCCGATATTCCATAGCTCGTCTTTAACAGCCATTTCATTTTCGCCAAAACCCAAACAAGGGGCAACAGGACGGCAAGAACAACGATTTGTCCCGCCTCGACACCTAGGTTAAACGAGAATAGCGACAAAGCGAAATGACTAGTCAGCACACCCTGCAGAATGTAAGAAAATCCGAAGCCATGAATTAATCCGAAAACAAGGGTAACCAGCCAGCGCCACTTTAGCCTTCTCCAAACGATGTTTTCTGCTGCTACATAAACAATGCTCAATGCGATCAGGGGCTCGATAATCTTGGGTGAGATTACGACAACTTCCATGACCGACAAGGCCAGCGTAATGCTGTGACCGATCGTAAACGCCGTGAGAATTTTCAAATAATCGCGTTTGCTTCCACCGCCGATAATAAGAGCAACGAGAAACAGCAAGTGGTCAATCCCAGACCATATGTGTTCCATACCAAGACCAATGTACTGAAGTAAAATACGTGTCCAATCGGGGACTGCGATAGTGATAGTACTAATTCCAAAAACCTCCGGTGTTAAGATATGATGTTCTTTGTCAACGACCGTCTCTATATTGCGGTCTTCTGCTTTTAAGGTGACGAAGTTTTGATGGAGCGGATCTTCGTTCTTAAAAAAGAAGCTATAGTCCAATTCATATCGACCAACCGGCTGCGAAAATGTGTATACCAGATCGAAACGGAGCATCGGTATATCCTTCCGATCTTCAAGCCTCACCCCCTTCAATTCGACTTCTCCAACGATTCCCTCGTTTTTTGCGGATAAATTTGATTTCACATATTCAGATAAACGATTGCGAAAGGCTGTTACTTCCTCAGGTTCGACGTACATATTGTGATTGGCATCCAAATCCGGGAATACTTGAAGCACTTCGTATGGATCCAAGAACAGGTCATATTGAATCGTTTTATCCTTAATCGAAATTTCCGAATAAGCGATCGTTTGAAAATGAGCGTGAACGGTACTCACTGATATCGAAAACAACATCGAGATCAACAGGAATACGGCAACTCCAAAACTTGTTTTCCGGCTATTCATCATTATCCATCCTCCACTCGTTATACCGGATTCAAATATTGGGATACTTTTGTCCGGTAAGCGCTGAATGCGGGAATGAGGCTTCCTGCCATTCCAATGAAGCAGACAACGAAAACGACCGCGTAAATCTTGAATTGGAATATAGGAACAATGCCGATTCCATGACCACTCGTCATAAAAGTTACAAATGCTGTGGCGATACCGTATCCCGATACGATCCCAAGCAGCGTACCGAACACTATCAAAACAAACGATTCTAGAAACACCAACACAAGTATCGTATTCTTGCTCATACCTATAGCTCTTAATATGGCTACGGTCCGTTTTCTTTCCAACATAGAACCATACAGCGAAAGCATGATCGATAAACCTGCCATACCCAATACAGCGAAGCTAATCCAATTCAACACTTTCTCACTGCTTCCAATCATGTCGAACCATTGGGCCAACACTTTGCCTGGGAAGACAGCTTGAGCTTCTTTACTGAGATTGATTTCCTGATACAACGCGAACAAATTCACATAACTGTCGGGTTTTACAACAATTGCCGTCACGCCCCGTTGTGCCTCCACACTATTACCCAAAGTTAAAGATTCCGTTTGGTCGTGGCTTATCCAATAGCTTTCCAAAGGCGTGTATATCCCCAGGTCAGCAGAACTTAGTGTTTCGGCAAGAATACCGACCACGACATACGGTTTCTCTTTATGCTGCTCTCCTTCATCATGACCGGAAATAACGCCGTGGCTTGCTATAAAGGTATCCCCTACCTTGAGATTCTCCTGCCGTGCCGTTTCGGCACCCAATACCGTTTCAAATGGCAGTTCAAAAAACCGTCCTTCCTTCAAGCGAAAGTAGGGAGGATCGTTTGGCTTCTCCCTGATTTCAAACAGGTCTGTGTTCGTGCCAATAATGCGAAATCCTTTATAGTTATCTCCCATGCCGATAGGCACGGCCTGAGTGA
Source organism: Paenibacillus sp. J31R30 (assembly GCF_059692115.1). Classification (NCBI taxonomy): domain Bacteria; kingdom Bacillati; phylum Bacillota; class Bacilli; order Caryophanales; family Paenibacillaceae; genus Paenibacillus; species Paenibacillus sp. J31R30. The sequence continues at coordinate 17,900 of NZ_JCAUAV010000006.1, forward strand.
CTCTGGCGTCTTTACGCAGATTTTCAAAATAAGAATAATCCAGATTGCCGAGCGGTGTATCCGAAAGAAAGATGGTGTTCATAACCAGCTGCGTTGAGCTCCCTTTGGACCCCACCAGCATACCGTACGGCCCGCTTGTCTGCTTCATCCCTTCTTTCATTGCATCGGATACAAGCATTATGCCTTGAGAAAGTGAGACTCCGACAGCCACAATGATGATTGTAACCACCGATTGAAGCTTCCGGTTCATAAGATTGCGCCAAATCATATTAAGCAGAAACATCGCGACTTGCCTCCACATCCCCGGTCACATGGCGCTTTCGCAAGTGGACGATATGATCCATTTGACCTGCCAACTCCATGTCGTGTGTGCTGATAATCAGTCCGGAATTAAACTGGGAACACATTTGGACAAGGAGAGCAAATACGGCTTCCGCATTTCCACTGTCCAGACTTGCGGTAGGCTCGTCCGCCAAAACGAGGGACGGTTTATTGGCGAGAGCACGGGCGATCGCAACGCGCTGTTGCTCTCCTTGACTAAGTCGATTCACTTTGTGGTGCAATCGATGATCAAGACCTACTCTCTCCAGCAGTTCCCGTCCACGCTTCTTCTGTTCTTTGGGAGGAATCACTTTAGCAGAATGCATAGCGATCATTACGTTTTCTAAGGCAGAGAACCCGGGCAGTAAATTAAAATTTTGAAACACATAGCCGATATGCAGGGAGCGAAAAGCGTCCATCCGTGATTCACTTAACTGCAAAATATCAGTATCGAGTACGGTTATCTCTCCTGAAGAGGGGCGGTCTATTCCAGCAATGATATTGAGCAAAGTGCTTTTCCCGCACCCGCTCGGACCAACCAAGGCAATCTTTTGCTGAGCGGATATTTCAAGAAAAGGCAGTGTTAATACAGTTATGCTCTGATGTTCAGAGGGGTACGTTTTGATCAATTGTTTAATCAGCAGCATTATTCAAGCACCTCGATTTTATCTACATACAACCTTACAAGACTTACAAAGCCGGTTTGTTCGTCCTTATGTTCCCCTACATCTAGTCTTCCTTTGACGACAAGCGGATGGTCCGTAACATCCATTGGCTGCCCTTCCGGCAAATATACAACTACAATATCTGCTGGCCATTGTGCAAGAGATGCGCAGAACGGGCACTGCTCCATCATGTATCGAGTTAGAACGAAAAACTCAATTTCCGGCGTAAGCGGAGGGGCCATAAAACCATCCATACGTACAGACTGCCCTGACAATTCTATTACTTTTTGCGAAAGAGTTTTCGTTTTTAAATCCTCATAAAGATCATCAAAAGTCAGCTTCTGGTATTCCTTTTTAACATGAGCAGCTATAGGTGCGGGTGACTTAGCCGTCTTAGGAATGGATTCCTCCGTTTTCTTTTGACCACATCCGCATAAACATATAATCAATACGAAGGCTATTAGAGACAACTTGCTCTTCTTGCTGCTTAAGACTCTCAAAATTATGTGCCTCCTATTCCCTTGGATCTTTCATTGCGACTAGCAAATGAATAAAAACAGGGTCGGTTTAACCGACCCTGTTGGTACGGATGCGATTCATTTGTATACAAGTCATTCCTACATTAGCTAATCATTACTAAGACTTACTTTATCTGATCTTTATATTATTAAGAATTTGTCATGCCAAGGTTAACTAGATAATAAGATTTTGTTAATGCTTACTTGTGGTTTCTATAATTTAATCTGATGTGGTAGAATTTATGTCGCATTCATAACCATTCCGTTTTTTGCTAAGGGGACAAAGTAAATGAAAAAATTGATCCTTATAATGGTGATAGTAATAGCTTTAATAATGATTTCATATGAGGGTTATCATACCTACACGGAATCGCAGAATCTAAAATCTTCGGCCAATAATATGAGGAATACTGGAACTGTGCCTACTCTTTCGTTACTAGGATTGGATGGGGGAGAATATCAGCTTGGTGGTATAAGAGAAAAGCCTCTGATCGTTAACTTTTGGGCAACATGGTGTGTCCCATGTCAAGAAGAACTACCGGCATTAAAACAGATATACGACAAATATCAATCGCAACTCGATCTGTATGCAGTGAACGTCACTATGAAAGACAACTTGGGAGAAGTTCGCCATCTCATAAAAATTCAGGATTTGAATTTCCCGGTTTTGCTTGATTCGAAAAATGATGCGGTAAAGGCATATCGAGTCGTGTTTGTGCCTACTACATTTTTAATAGACAAACAAGGAAATCTGAAGGAAGCTATACATGTGCTTTCACCCGAGCAACTTGAAGAACATATTCAAAAATTGATTAATGGTTAAGGGTAGTTGAAGGAAAGAGCTAGTGCTTGAGAGTGTGTGTAAAAAGCTGATGCTTCCAGAAAGCCCGTTTACAGGGCTGATCAGCCTATCAAGATGATGATTGAGGGGCCAGCCGAGATCATGGGGATGGAAAATGGAGATGTGCAAGATGTGCAGCCTTACATCTCCAAAGTGCGGAAATCTTACACATAATATTGGACAACTGCAACCTATTCGAACTGACTTCCGTTTGATAAATTGTCAACATGATTGACGCTAAATCTCAGAATCGGAAAGATCTTTATGAAATGAAAAGAAACTAATTGTATTTAGGTAAAAAGGCTGCAAAAAGCAGCCTCTTATTTATATTGACTCTTAGCTAGTTAAACCATTTTTGATTGAGCGGGCTACCTGAATTGTACGCATGGCTTGATGTCTAACAGACTTTTCAGCATCTTCAACGATTTTCCGGACTGATACACGGTCACACTAGTTCCATAAGGCTTACCACCTGAAGCGAAAATAACTGGTTCCGTATAACCAGGAGCTTCAACTATTGCTCCCCAGTGATACATCGACGTCTAGAAAGAATAGTTTGCTCTTGGCCTTAAAGCAGTGTCCAGGTTCGCGAAGCGGCTGGCAGCCAGACCTCCTTGCTGATCTGCTCGATGAGCTCATCCCAGTGCTGAACATCGATCCCCTCGCGTTTATGCGACAGGTATCAGCATGGGTGGCCGTGGCGTCTATGAGCTTGCTTACGATTATGGAGATTCGCTTGCTGCCATCGTCCCACTCTGCGCTTTCGGAACGGGTATAAAGAAATACAGCCTGGATGTAAAACAGCTTACAGTTTAATGTTATTGACTCGTTTATTAGCAGCAATACTGAGCAGCCGGGCAACATTTCTGGTGCATTCAAACAAATTATGCTCGGCCTCTTCCATGCATGCCTGAAGGGTGGAAGGTACACGCACGACGGAGAAGCAACCGGCAAAATGACCGCTGAGCCGCTCGCTGTCCGCACCAAGGCTGCCCGAGATGAGGATGACTTCTTTACCTGCTTCCTTCGACACTTGCGCGACGTGATACGGTAGCTTGCCGAAAAAGGTTTGTTCGTCGCTGCAGCCTTCGCCGGTCAGAACCCAATCCGCTTCAGTAATGTGCCGCCTCAGTGCAGTCATTTCCTCCACTACCTGAGCGCCGGGTACGATATCCGCCCCCAAAGCCATTAAAGCAAAACCTAGGCCTCCTGCCCCGCCAGCTCCCGCCCGGTTCCGCAACCTAAGCGACAATCGCGCCTCCACCAGATCCGCGTATGCGCGCATCGCTTTATTTAATTGCAGTACTTGTTTGGGAGTGGCTCCTTTTTGCGGCCCAAATATATAGGAAGCTCCTTGCGGGCCTAGTAACGGATTCGTAACATCGCAGGCCACTGTTAACCGACATTCGCCAAGGCGCGGGTCAAGTCCTTCGAAATTTGCTTCCGCAAGCATTGCAAGCTCCCGTCCGAATCCCTCCGCCGCAATGCCGTTCGTTTTGGTAAAAGAAGCTCCTAATGCGCATAGCATTCCCAAACCGCCATCATTCGTGGAACTGCCGCCAATGCCGATTACAAACCGCCGAAACCCTTGGTCAAGCGCTACGCGAATGATGTCTCCCATTCCACGGGATGTGGTGTGCATCGGATTTCGCTGCTCTGGCGGCACCATAGGCAATCCAAAAATGTTCGCCGCCTCAATAACCGCTACAGGCTCACTGTCTTCCCAGATGACTCCGTAATAGGTATCGATTCGTTCTCCAAGCGGCCCTGAAACCTGCACCCGATTAATTCGGCCTCCAACTGCCCCTACCAACGCGTTAATGGTCCCCTCTCCACCGTCCGCCATCGGGATTATCTGTACCTCAGCCGAAGGAATTTCCAGCTGTAGAGCCCGTGCCATCGTTTCTCCAACTTCCACCGCTGACAGGCTACCTTTAAAAGAATCCGGAGCGACAACAAACTTCATCTTCATCCCTTCTTTCGTAGATTTTTCTAGTCTCTTCGTCCATGCTTCACTATTAAATTGTAGATGAATATTAATTAATCTTTGTATGTAATATCTAAAAAACCATCAGTAAATTTTAATTATTTTGTATAATACATCAAAAAGCTAGTTTGGGAATGATTAAAGTATGCTTACCAGAGAATTGGCCGAAAAAATCGCACATGAGACCATGCTTCGTTTGCAACGAAACATCAATGTGATGGATGAAAACGGGACAATTATTGCGAGCGGGGATGCTACCCGAATCGGCAGGTCGGTAACTACACACCCCACAGTGGACTTTCACCACCTAGTTAATCATGCGTGGCATACATAAAAAAGAGCTCCTGATCGGAGCCCTTTGAAGCCACCTGCAGCATGTTGTATTAATCTGTAAACCAGGTAGAGCTTTCTCTGCGATACATCATATCAAACCCCGTCATCCCGAAGTATCCGATATGAAGATAGCTGCCATTAAAAAGAATGTACGGATAGGAAGGCGCTCCAACCAACGAAGAACTTGGATTTCTGAATTCCAAAGCCCTAAAATTTTTCCATGTCTTCCCCGAATCCGTACTATACATCGTTCCAAGCACGAATCGATCACCATTAAGGCTTTGCGTCTTATCAACCCAAGGATTAAACAAGAGCCCAATCTTGGTCGAATCGATCTTAACCAACTTTGCCGGTGTCAATGGAGCCATGACTGGCGTCTGTGATATGCCGGACCACGTCGCCCCATCATCTGTTGAGGTGCTCTGATAATAAAAACCGGATTGGTTGCGCATATACATAAGCAGATGATCGGTCGAAGTTTCGACAATGCTCGGTTCCATCAAAACTTGATTGCGTGAAGATTGTTCCGTAGTACCTTTCATGGTCATGGGACCAGCATTCCTCGTCCAAGTTGCTCCGTTATCTGTTGAAGAATAGACGAAAGTCGTAGCAAATAAATGATCCGGAATTGCATCGTTATACGGATCTGCAAGCTCTTCTCCAGGTCCGACGTGCACCGGGAAGATGAGACGGCCGCTGGATGTTTGGATCAGTCTATCATGTGGACCGGTTGCCGCTTTTAATGTGAATCCACCGTAGGACATTGGTAAATCCGTTGTAATTTTTACCGGTGTGGACCAGGTGAGCCCATCGTCTGTTGAGTATTTGAAATACCGGTGCGCTTCTAAGGTCGACATATCCTTCTTGGTATACATGAAGCCGAGACGACCGTTAGCCATTTTTATAAGTGATGGCATCATGTAAGAATAACTGCCCGTAGAATCTCCCAATATCTCCGTACCTGAAGACCAGGTTAACCCATTATCGGTCGATTTCTTTTGATAAATTTTAAATATGCCAAAGTCCCCACCAATCGCTTGATAGTTATAGTACATCAGCAATGTTCCGTCATTGAGTTTGACCATGGTCCCTTCGCCAGACCTGCCACCAGCCGTATCAATAACCGTGCCCTGTTGCGTATGACTGGCTATGCCGGTTGTTCCAGTCACCTCGTTGGATGCTGTGCCTCTAGATCCTCCATTATACGCTGTCACCCTGTATTTATATTGCGCATTGTCTTTCATTCCTGTCGCTACAAAGCTCGTCGTATCGGCTGGTGTAAATCCTACTACCTTCCAGCTTGTGAACGGGCTGTCGCTTCGCTCGATAAGGAAGCCGTTCTCATTGTTTGAATTGTCTGCCCAGCTTAAATTAAAGTAGGATGTGCCCGTTTGTGTAATGGACAGAGCGGAAGCCGCATTAACCGTTCCAGTAAACGCTTCTTCTAGAATAAGCTTATCGAAGGAAAGCTTATAATAACTGGAATTCCCACCGGTGACTCGAAATTTAAACGTTTTAAAACCCATTGTGCCAAATGACTTCGTACCTAGTGAAACGGTTGTAAATACGTTATCCGGTCCCTGCATGTTAATTTCGCTTCCTAGGTCAATTTGAGCGAGACCATCTGCCTGCCCGATCGAAAGCTGGGCTATTCCCCGCTGCGTATGCTGTTTGTAGGCTAACTTCACGTTGTAGGTCCCTGGAAGAACATTTGGAATCGTAAACAGGATCCAGTCCCCTGTCTCGTCCGAATTAAACAATACCATCTTACCGCCACTTGCATTCGTCTCGTTGACCGTAGAATTAGAATCTCCATTCGTTTCCCTGCCAACCATGTAATTCTCAAGCTCCCATTCGTGTGTGGTTGCAGCCTTGACTGGTTGAGGATGAACATACAACCCAAACATGCTGAGTGCCATTACGAACATCAACACCCAATAAAATCGCTTATCTCCCTTTAATAACAACCTGACCAACTCCTTTTGGTTTGAGAAGTTCTATCATGCTTTAAATTCAGGCGTTTACGATGTGGATTGGCTTATTAGCTTGGAATGCTTTTACATTATCGATGGCCGTTTGTAGCAATCGACTCCGCGCTTCCTTGGATGCCCAAGCGATATGCGGTGTAATTAAACAATTAGGTGCACGTAATAACGGATTGGAAGCATCGGGAGGCTCCATGGATAAAACATCCAACGCAGCCCCCGCTATGTCTCCTCGATGCAACGCGTCCGCCAATTGCTGTTCGTTAACGAGCTTGCCTCGAGCGGTATTAATAAGATAGGCACTCCGCTTCATCAGGGCGATATTGCTTTCATTGATCATATCTTTCGTATCCTTTGTCAAAGGGCAGTGCAAACTGATGACATCGGATGCTTCAAACAAGGTCGTCTTATTTACCCATTGGAATCCACCGTATGGTACTTCGCGATTTGTCGAACCTTTACTGTCGAGAGCCATGATACGCATTCCCATCGCATGTGCAATGCGTGCCACTTGGAGTCCAATACGGCCTGCTCCTACGATCCCTATCGTCTTGCCTGTCAACTCGATAAGTGGTTTGTGCCAGTAGCACCAATCCTTATTATATGACCATTCCCCCTTATGTACCGATTCATTATGGAGACCTGCATGATTACAAAGCTCCAACAACAACGCTATAACAAACTGGGCGACGGAGTCGGTACCATAGCTCGGAATGTTAGTGACGTATACACCTTTGGCTTTAGCTGCCTGCGCATCCACCACATCAAAGCCCGTAGCCAAGACACCAATGTACGCCAGCCTAGTCAGCTGCTCTAAGATTTCCATCCGTATAGGTGTCTTATTTGTTAATAAGATTTCTGCTCCTACTGCTCGCTCGAGAATCAGCTCTGGAGGGGTTCGGTCATATATGGTTACTTCACCAAGCGCTTCGAGACCCCCCCAGCTTAGATCCCCCGGGTTCAGAGTATACCCGTCCAGCACGACAATTTTCATTGAAATCACACTCCACAGCTTATAGCAAAGCTTTATTAATTTTTATGACAACCCGTTTTGTCGTCGTTCCTCCGCGAAGACTGCAGGCCGGACGATGAAGATCGTCTGGGAAATAAATGGCGAACATCCCTGGTGTCATAAGAACATCAAATTCATTATCCACATCATCATATAACGCGTAATCATTATCCGAAAGTTTATTCTCAACAGCAAAATTGTTGTCCGATTGTCGGGCCACCCGGTGAATCTCCTCACCTGAGACGACCATCTGAACATCAATATACTTGGCGTGATGCTCAGCCTTACGCTCCTCGGGAACAACAGTATTTGCCTCCTGCACCATGACATACATATCACTTCCGCGGAGATCTGTCTGTGCAATTGGGGCATTGGTAAAATCTGTCGTACGAAGATATTGGATGGCTTCCTGAAGGATAGGAGCATACGCCTGCTTTTCCTGATCCCACGTCCTCAAATCACCGATGATCATCCTAGGTCCTCTTTTCTTACCACTCGCCAGTGGCACCAAATTTTTCTTTCATTTTAAATCCAAATTGCCTGCCCGCTTCATTGATCTCGCTAAGAATTTCCTCAGTTGTCATTCCAACTGTATTCCTGGCCGCAGGAATGACAGTGTTGCATTCATTACCATCCATAAAGACTGCAGCTTCTAGCAGGGGCACCTCATCCTCTTCTGGAATGACAATAAAGCCATGTTTGTCTGCGTGAATTAACTGACCTGGTTTTACCTTGCAGCCAAACACTTCTACTTCAATCCCCCAGCGCACCGGTGTGCTATAAGCATGACCTACGCACGTTCTTCGAGCCAGCGCCTTAAAGCCGGCATTGCACATTTCGTCGGTATCGCGAATGGCACCATCTGTAATTGTACCAACACACCCGAGCGAACGATGAATATTGCTGTTTACTTCTCCCCAGAATGCGCCAATCACGTTTGGCTTATCCATATCCTGAACAACGACAATTTTCGGGCCCTTCATGCTTGCGATATACTGACGGTACTCGTGCCATGCGTTTGAATTCTGCTTCGGATGGTCCGGATTGCTTGGTTCGAATTGTACAGTAACGGCATAGCCGACCATTGGCCCCATTTGAGGCATATAGTCACGCGTTTCTTCCATATTAAAGCCCTTTGTAATGTCATGCTTAGTAATCGCTTCCCAGCCATTATAGATCGTTGGTGTGTTCCATCTCTTCAACTTCAGTAATTCTGAATGCGCTAGTCTTGTCATTTCAGTAATCCTCCTATTGGGTCGAGTCTACTTAAATTGTACGCTGGCCTTCACTACAACATTGCCATTGAGCTAGAATGTTCTTCTGCCTAAGCTTTGACCCAGCTCTGCTCCCTGAGCTACCAGCTTGCGCTGCAATTCGGATATATCCAACTCCCGGATTGCTTTTCCTTGCTGTACGCACATAGCCGCTGCAACACCGGTCGCTTCCGCTTGTGCCATCTGAATGGGAATCACACGTGTAGAAGACATTGCTTCATGCGTGGCTGAGATATGACGGCCTGCAAGCAGCATTCCTTCTAGTCCTTTGGGAATTAAGCATGAAAAAGGGAGCTCATAAGTGCTTACCTTCTTGGTTTGCAACCCCTTATGATCAGGGGAGTGAATATCCAGATGATAGCCGCCAAGGCCGATAACATCATCGAATCGTTTACTCTCAATTAGGTCTTCACCTGTCAGCAAATAATCGCCTACGATATGGCGCGACTCACGAACACCCATCTGATGGGCAGTATCCAATAACTCAATATTTTCAAAACCAGGGGCATATTTCTTCAGGAAATCGAAGCTTTCCTTCACCTGAAGCAGTCCTTCTACCTCCCCATTCGAATAGCTGCGGTTGTCATTAGGATTCACACCCTCAACGCGACTAGTCACAACGATCATCTGATTGAACTTTGGTAGGCAGACCCCCACCAGATTAGTACGCGGGAACTTAATACCGTCCGTAATGGCTTGCTGTATAAAATTTTGCAGACCACCGGTCACAAAAACCTCTGCACCTTCCATCTGATTGATCAAGTTCGTGACAACCTCTTCGCTCATCTCAAACGGACGAATTTGAGTCGGATTTTCTCTGAAATAGGCGATCAGATGCTTGAAATCAATGTTGCGTACACGGAATACCAAGGATGAAACCTGCGTTTTGTTGTCCGAATTGCGCCCATATACATACTCAGCACCGCCTTTAACTGCCGCATCCCCGTCACCACTGCAATCAATGACAACCTTGCTGGCGAGAACCTGTTCGCCCTCTTTATTGGCAATCACGACACCTTTGACCTGTCCATTCTCGACAATCGTATCCTTGAGCATACTGTGAAGATAGAAATCCACACCGTCATCGAGCAGCATCTTCGTCACAAGATATTTGAACCAGTGCGGATCGACACCCAGTACGTCGCTGGTGATTGGATCAAGGTAAAACTCTGTTGCCGCACCCATTTCCTGGAGGCGCTTAGCGATCTCATAAGCGATTCCGCGCACAATTAGCTCCCCACTGTTGTTATGGTAACCCAGCAGAGGAAGCCCCGGAATGACGTTTCCTCCCACAAACCCGTTGTATTCTACGATCGCTGTCTTTGCACCATTACGAGCTGCTGCCATCGCAGCAACAATTCCTGTTGCTCCACCGCCAACAACGACCACATCATAACTGTATTGTTTTATCATGGTATTTCTCCTTTTCATACAAAATTGATAGTATCTGAGCCTCCTTAAGGAGGCAGCTAACCTTTGAGTGCACCCATTGTAATGCCTCTTGTAAATAAGCCCTGAAAGCAAAGGAACAATATGATAATTGGCAATGACGCTACAGCAGCGCCGGCCATCATTAAGCCATAATCAGTTAGACCAGCGACAGAACTGAAACCCGCTACACCTAGCGGCATGGTCTTCATCTCTTCCGATTGGGTGACGACCAACTGCCACATGAAATCGTTCCACACCCGGACAACTGAGAATATACCAAGGGCAGCAAGTGCGGGCTTAACGAGGGGAACAATGATTTGAGCGAAAATTCTGAATTCTGAGGCGCCATCAATCCTTGTTGCTTCAATCATCTCGGTTGGAATCGATTGTATGAACTGACGCATCATAAATACGCCAAATGCATATCCGATCTCGGGAAAAATAAGCGCTGAGTACGTATTGAACCAGCCTAAATCCCTTATAAGCTTGAAGAGCGGGACCAGCATGACGTACTTTGGCAGCATCATGGTTGCAATCATAAGAAAGAAAATCACATTTGAGCCTCTAAACTGTATCTTGGCAAAAGCATAACCCGCCAGAGCACTTAATACGCAAATCAACAATGTAGCAATCACTGAAACATAGACGCTGTTAAAAAACCATCGAAACGCAGGTGTAGTTTGAAACAGCAGTTTATAATTATCCAACGTAAGGGGAGCAAAGAAATCATTGATTTTAAAGCTTTGCTTCAAGGATCCCATGACCATCCATACGAAGGGCAATAGAAAGAAAATAGATGCCGGGATCATCAGAATCGGTTTCCATAGCAATGTGCGCAAAGGACGCGCTTCATGCATAGCTCTTCCCCCTTTAATATTCGACCTTGGAGGTCATCGAACGAAATTGGAATATCGCCACTAAACCTACGAGCACGAACAAGACAATTCCCATTGCTGAAGCAGTTCCGAATTTGTTATAGTTGAAAGCTTCAACATACAACTCATAAATAATTGAAGTTGTGGCATTATCTGGACCACCTGAAGTCAATAAATGAATAAAGATGAAGGTCTGGAATGCGTTTATCGTCGTGATTACAACACAGTACAATGTGGTTGGTGCTAACAATGGAACTGTTATTTTCATAAATTGCTGCAGTTTGCTCGCCCCGTCAACCTTTGCCGCTTCGTAATAATCCGTGGATATGCTTCCCATTGCTGCCGTATATAGCACAATAGGTTGACCGACCGATACAGTTAGGATGATCAATACAATCAAATAAATTGCCATCGACGGATCAATAAACCATACTTGCGAAGAGTGATGGAAGAAGGCTAATATCCTGTTGGCAAGCGATTCTTTACCCGAACTAAACATCCATCCCCAAACAAGTGATATCGCCACAGCCGAAGTAACACTTGGTAAATAGAAGATTGCTCGAAAAAAACCCGTCCAACGCTCACTCATGGAATAGATGATCGTGGCTGCCACAATAGCAAAAGCAATCGTGCTGGGAACGATATATAGCACATAGAGGAAAGTATTTGTTAACGCTCGAAGAAAACGTTCTTCATGGAAAATATCGAAGTAATTTTGCATTCCGACGAAAAGGTCCCCAGACCTACGGAAATCAAAGAAACTCATTCGTACAGCATCCAATGCCGGATATAAGGTGAACACAATAAAAAATAAGCTAATGGGCAAAATAAACAAGTAGCCCGTTAATTGTTGCTTGAACAACAATCCCGTCATTCTCCTCCGGATTGGTCGTAGCTGACGGGAAACAGCTAGCGATGAATCATGGCGCACTCCAGCCATAGTTCCTCCCCCCTCCTATATCTAGAACTTGCGAAAATTTTAAATGCTTTGTCTAAGTCAGTGACTTAATTGCGCTGCTCTTGAATAATTTTTAATTGCTTCTCTAAAATGGAGTTGCCTTCACTTTCAATTTTCTTAAGTGCATCCTCCGGTGCTTCCGTTCCAAGGATGACCTTCTGCAAGTGTGCCATATTGTTCTTGCGGATGTCGTTATACCCTGGTGCCGCAAAGCCTTCATTAATCGCATACTTCAGCAATTTAGCTACAAAATCCATATTGTTGTCCTTTTCACTAGCGAATAACGTCTTGTTCACATCCTCATAAGCACTATAGGAACTCGCTGCCTTTACAGCTGTCGCATTCTCCTTACTTCCGAGGAACTTGGCAAATTCTACGGCATATTTCAGTTTATTGGCATCTTTATTCTTGAATACAGCGACACCGAAGGAACTCAACACGGTAGTTGCATTCTTCGTTCCTGGATATGTCGGATAAGAGGTCATATACATCTCATAGGGAGGTGACTTCTTATCACGAATTGCTGCCATTCCACGGGAATAATGTACGGGTGCGCCCGAAATGGACACGAGCTTCTGATCATAGAATAAATTGTAGGAATCTGGTGCTTTAATGCCTGCTCCTCCATCATTCACAAGCTTCTCATCCACCAAACGCTTGATAAATTTCATCCCTGTTAGTCCTGCCGGACTGTTCAGTGCAATTTTATCGAATTTGTCATTATACGTGAGTGCACCGGCAGACCAGATCAGATTGTACATGAAAGCATCACCTGATTCACTACCAGCGAACAAGCCCATACCCTTCACACCGGTTTTCTCCTGTACACCTTTAATTAAACTGACATACTCGTCTGTGGTCCAAGTACGTTCTTCATTCTTAGGCAGCTTATCTGACAAACCAGCCTTATCAACCAGTGTCTTATTCACCAGCATAACCTGTGGTGCTGCTCCCCATGGAATGTAGTAATGCTTGCCGTCACCAATCGTTGTTTGGTCCCACATAGATGGAATCATTGCACCGATATAATCCTTCCCAAGATGCGTGTCAAGCGGTTCCAGATAACCAAGCTGTGCATAGCCAAGAAAACGAACCGGTCCATCCATCAAAATATCAGGAGCTTCATTGGCAGCCAGTGCTACGTTCACCTTTTGCGGGCCATTGTTAAAATCAAGGACCTCGACCTTAATATTGACATTCGGATATTTAGCAGTAAACCGCTTCACCGCATCCTTCTCATAGTCCCCAAGCTGTCCGCCTTGCTCGGTACCGGTAATACCGCTCCATTTCGGATACGTCCAGAACGTCAAATCAACTTTCGGCGCTTCCTTAACAGCTTCACTGCTGCTAGGTTTCGTTTCTGCGGTTTGCGAACCCCCACCACCACATCCAGTAAGCGTTACCAACACGGCTGTTGTCAGAGCTATTGCACTTTGCTTTATTATCAACTTTCTCATCTTCATCAACCCTTCCCTCGACAATTCATTCTTTTGTTCACATGTCTAATTTATCGTTTTCTGACGGAATCGGGTATCATACAAAACACAGATGTTCATACAAAATACAGTATTCACTTATTTACATCCATTTGATTGTATATAGATTCTCCTGACACCGTATTATTCCTGTTCCTCCACTTCATTTGTACAGGCGTGCAAAAATATGCCTATATAAGTTACCTTCAACTTTTTATTGTGCAAGTAACATCTATCTTATTATAATTAAGGCAAACAGAATGACCGCAATGGAACGGGGTTACTCGTATGAAACTAGCATGGAAAGTTCGTAATAACAGTCTCGTTTGGAGCATTACGTTAGGTTATTTACTCATGACAGCGCTACCATTTGCCTCGTCCTACTTATTAACAACGACGTATTGGTGGAATACCTCAAAGGAAGCATCAGTTGCCCAATCGAAAAGCTTGCTGCAATTCACCAAAGAATCTTTTGATACTCAACTTCAGCAAATGGAAAAGTTATCGGGACTAATCTATGCGAATCAAGGACTAGTCTCCGATTTGGAAAATGATCCTCGCAGACTAACTGAGGTCAGGTCCATTGAAATCAATCAGGCTCTGGATAAGCTATTTTATGACATGTCCTATTCCCGCTCCGATGTCGTCGGCATGTACTACTTTGACATTGACGGGCTACTTCGTTACTTCAATGGTGATCCCAATACGTATTATAAGCATCATGAGGTGAATGTACAGCTTGAGGAGTGGTTTGAACACACAAAATTCGCAGGAGGAAAAACGGTACTGATCACCCAACCACTGCCTTTTCAAGATCCAAACAAGTCCGTATTTTCTCTAGCCAGGTTGGTCAAGTTAGGCAGTAAGCCAATAGGCATTGTCATGCTCGATTTCAGTTTCGAGGTGCTGCAGCGAGTCATCAACAAAGCAGCAACTGAACACAGTCAGATTTTGGTCAGTGATTTTGACGGCAATATCATAACCCGGAGCGGAACAGTGGAAACTCCCCCACGCCTGCCAAAATCAGAGCAAACACCGTATCAAGTTCAGCATTATGTTAATCGTAATTTGGCAGGCTCGGAAACAATGGGTGTTGACGGCTCTTCACAACTGGTGATTTATGACACATTGGAACGGTATTCTATTAAACTTATCCAAATGATTCCCCTTGAATCGCTAGTTTCAGAGAAAATGAACTATATGCTGCGGATGAATGCTGTCATTGCCTTCACCATGCTACTGCTCATTTGCGCCTCCATTTATTATTTCCGGAAACGGGTAAAACCATTGCACCAGCTAGCTCACTTAATGCCCGAGAGCATTCGTGAGCCGTTCGATCGCAGGGTTGAGGTATCGACAAGCGACGAGATTGGGCAGCTCGGTACCAGCTTCAATCGTATGATGGATCGGCTGCAGGATCTGTTTCAGCTCGACTTCAAGCATCGACTTGAGAAGTCTGAAACCGAGAAGGCACTATTGGAGGCGCAGATCAATCCACACTTTCTTTACAATACGCTGGATACGATCCGCTTTAAATCGATTGAGCAAGGAAACGAAGAGGTTGGCGAGATGCTATATGCCTTGTCCGTGAACCTACGATATACGATTGAAAATACGAGCACGAAGGTAACAATCCGTGAAGAGGTCGATTGGCTTGAACGCTATATTTATTTACAGAAGCTTCGCTTCAAGCAGCGGTTCGAGGTGTTCTTCCAGATTGATGTGAGCATTTATGATATGCGAATATACCGTTTAATTCTTCAGCCATTCATCGAAAATGCCATCCAACACGGCTTTCAGAATACCAAACGTGGCGGGTTGCTGAACATAAACGGCTATTGGGACAAAAAGCTTAGAAAACTCATTTTCGAAATTGTAGACAATGGATGTGGCTTCGTATATGAGTTGGATGAGTACGTTGATCATTTGTCCATTCTACGTCTCACCCGCGATCGAATTGGCATGCACAACGCACTGAAGCGTCTGTTCTTATATTATGGATCCCAGTGTCAGGTTTATATCTACAGTCAACCCGGCAAGCGAACAGCGATTAAACTGATGATTGAATTGGACGAGGTGAATACCGATGCGCATACTACTCATTGATGACGAAGAAACGATTCGCAAAGGAACCATTTACTTGCTGCAACAACTGAATATGGATATAGTGATTGTCGGAGAGGCCGAGGACGGCGAGGAGGGACTAGAAAAGCTCCGACTGCTAAAGCCTGATGTCGCATTGATCGATATCCGCATGCCGCTAAAAAATGGACTCGAACTGATGCGTCAGGTGCATGAGCAACAGCTCTCACCTTCTACCAAGTATGTCATTGTCACTGCACATTCTGACTTTGAATATGCGCAGACCGCTCTTCGCTACGGGGCGAGAGACTATCTGTTGAAGCCGCTGAGTACAGCCAATCTGCAAGATCTGTTCCACAGAATTACTCCTTTGCAGCCGTTACCGTCATCTCTGTCATCAGATATGGGCATTCGCAAGAGTCGGGAATATATCGAAGCCCTTCGGATAAGACATGAGCTCGTTGTCCAGCTGATCCTTTATGTTGGGGCCAACTACATGAAAGAGTGGCAGTTGAATGAGATCGCGGAACATTTTCATGTCAACTCCGTATACGCCAGCAATGTATTCAAGAAGGTTACTGGAGTCACGTTCATTTCCTTTGTACAGCAGTTCCGGGTGGACCTTGCCAAAGAACTGCTCGACACCAGAGAATACAAGATCAACGAAGTCGCCTATCTGGTAGGCTACAGTAACCTCACTTACTTCGGACGTGTATTCAAGACTTCAACTGGCATTACGCCTAATGACTATTCAAAGCAGGAGAATAGAAAGGAATTGGAATAGAAAGAATGATTCCCAACTTACAGCTTCGATGGAGTTATCCTGGAAAAAACAGGGATATAAATGTACTCATCCTAATAGTTAATCAACATGGAGAAGTTGTCTGTTAAGACGGAATTATTTTTGGGCCTTGCCATCGGAGATCATTGTGATATCGCCACCAGTTACTGATGTGTTATGAACGGATATATTGTATTTGGAGCCGATCAGTTGCCGGTGTGTTTAGGCTATAGCGAGCATCAGCTACACCCCGAGTACCGGTGACCGAAGTCAAATGTGAAGCATCCGAACCTGTTTGGAACGTTTCAGTAATCAAAGTTGTTAGCTGAGAAGAAGGCTCGACTTAGTCTTAGTTATATTCCTTCATTAATTAACGATCCACCTAAAAAAAGTGGATGTTTACTAAAGTAAACATCCACTAACGATCTTTATTTTCTTGATCACCCGCCTTCCTTGATCACCATCTTCATTCGTTCACTTTCTGTAGTTTACCCTATAAAACTTCATTATTGTAATTATGTATTTTCACTTTAGTAATCAACAATGTTAGTCCTAAAAAATGTCAAGAAATAAATAGTTTACTCATCATTATTGAATGAATGTTTTAAGCCCTACGATTTTTATCGTAAGGCCGATATTATTCATATTAATGTACCAACCGCCCATCCCGAAACCTCACAACCCGCTTCGCCTGCTCCGCAACCTGCCGATCATGCGTAATCACAATAATCGTCCGCCCCTGCTCATTCAAACGCCTGAAAATATCCATAATCTCCGCACCTGTCTTTGAATCCAGCGCTCCCGTTGGCTCATCTGCCAAAATTATCGGTGGATCGCCTGCCAAACTGCGAGCAATAGCAACACGTTGCTGCTGTCCACCAGATAATTCCGAAGGAAAGTGTTTCCTGCGATTCAGCAAATCCACCGCTTCCAGCGCTTGCATGACAAGCGGCTCACGCTGCTTCCTCGAGAATCCACGATAAATCAGCGGCAACTCCACATTCTCATAAGCGCTTAATCTCGGCAACAAGTTGAAGCTCTGAAAAACAAACCCGATCTTCCTATTACGAATCTCAGCCAGCTGTGAATCCTTCAAAGCGTGAATCTGTTTCCCATCGAGAGTGTAGACTCCTTCATCTGAAAGGTCCAAACACCCAATGATGTTCATTAACGTAGACTTCCCTGAACCCGAAGGCCCCATAATAGCGACAAATTCACCTTGCTTGATGTCTAGCGAGATGTCATCCAAAGCCCGAATCGTCTCTCCACCCATATAGTAAAATTTACTCACATGCTCAATTTGGATTAAGTCTGTCATTGTCTTCGCCTCCATTATTTGATGCCAAATGAATGAAGTCTACGATTCAATTCCAATTACCGCTTCGCCTTATAAAACTCATGATACAACTTCATCAGCGCCCGCTTCTCAATCCGCGACACATAGCTCCGCGAAATCCCCAGCTCTTTCGCAATCTCCCGCTGCGTCCGTTCTTCGCCCCCGAGCTCCAACCCAAACCTTCCGACTACGACTTCTTTCTCACGGTCGTCCAAAATTTCCAGATTTCTGTAAATTTTACTCTTTTCAATCTTCAACTGCACCGCATCCACCACATCGTCTGCCTCGCTGCCGAGGATATCAATCAAGGTAATTTCATTCCCCTCTTTGTCTGTGCCGATGGGATCATGCAGAGAAACATCTTTGCGTGTTTTCTTCAATGACCGCAGATGCATCAAAATCTCATTTTCAATACAACGTGCTGCAAATGTCGCCAGCTTCGTGCCCTTATTCGGCGAGAAGGATTCAATAGCTTTGATCAGGCCGATCGTCCCAATGGAGATCAAATCTTCCAAATCTTCTCCTGTATTGTCGAATTTTTTGAGGTTGTGAACACGAAGCAACGTAAATTGTTATCAAATCAAAAGCCCTACGATTGAATCATAGGGCCTTGCTTTCTCATAATTTGATCACTCGAACTGGCCCAAGGAGACCGCTCGGTTCTTGCTGCGCAAATGCCGATAAGAAATCAGGTTGTTCTTTCACTAACGTATTCGTAACTTCAATAATTAGCTTGTTTTTGCCCTTTTTAATTAATCTATGGATCTCAACGTGATAAGGCAGACAAATGCGCACGCCTGCTTCCTCACCGTTGATCCACACTTGCGCCGTCTCATAAACCTCACCTAAGTCTAAAATTGCTTGGTCAGCAGACTCGTTCCACTCAAATTCCGTCTCATAACGGAATGTGCCTGTAAATCGAGGTAAATAACTAGGCCCACTCATATTCGTTAAAGCCCCCAGTTTTCCCCATTCCTTAAAACGAGGATAGTGCTCAGACTCTGCAGTGGATACGCTCCATTCGCCCTTCAACTCAACTACAGCGCCAACTGTATGCTGCGGCAATGCCTCACAACCTTCAAGGGCAGTACCATGTAGAAGTACGATGGACTCATACGGATGAAGAATGACCTCCACCACATTCGCACCATTCTGGCGAGTTACATGTAAACTGGTCAACTGATTACGAAATGCATCATAAACATATACATCACCTTGAACAGGCAAAGTTATTTTCCTACGGATCGTTTGATGCGGATGTTCGTTAAAGAACATAAACACATCTAACCCGTCATGCGTATATTGATAGTTCCGAAGATATGGCTCATGTTCGTCCAAACTAATTTCATAATGTCCGTCAGTAATAAGTACTTGAGCCAGATCTTCTAAAGCAACAACCTTTACGTTCTTGTGATCGGCAAGGTAAGCTAGATCGTCAGAAACCTCGGAGCCCTCGCTAGATCTTTCCGGTAGTCCGTCTACAAAACGAACGGCAAGTCCTTGCTCGGCAAACTCCACTAACCGCCGAATCATCGCTGCGGGAATTGCCTCTGCATAAGGGAAGATAAGGCATTGGAAGTCCTCGTTACTGACATGCAACTTGTTGTTTATCACATCTACGTCACCTAAAAGAATATCGATAGGAAGCACATCGCAATCGATCTGATGCTGCATCAATTGCTTAACGGGCTTCTGAAAATACATCGCTTCCCCAGACCATTCAGCTTCAGCATGATACACGACTGCCGCAGTCGCCACATGTCTTCCGCCTGAGATCAGATGACTAATTCGATTCATATATTGGTTTAAATGCTTGTAATAGCGGTACTGCGGATTTTTCCCACCTGCATACATATGCGGCGGACAATCCGGATCAGGAGCTTTTTGAGAAAACGCATGCGGGACAAAATAATTAACACCACGAACTAACATGTGATCAGTTAGCCATTTCATTAGTTTCAGACCTTCTGCCCAACCGTACGCACCATACACCTCACACATGGTTCGACCTTGTTTTTTCGGATCGACATGTGCAAGGGATACACCAAGCTTAGCAAGGCCATAGTGGAAAAATTCACTATCCGTATCCCCGCCAGGCTTGCTATAAGACAATTCATCAAAGCCGGGAACAATCTGCCACAGCACCACATCAAGGCCAGACATATCTTGTCCCCACATTGAGCGGAAGAAGTGACCTGGGCCGGGGCCAAGCCTTGCATGCACATTGTTGTCTTCAAGTACATGCCCAATGTATTCTACCCCTCGAGTTCTGCACCACTCACCGATTTGGCCGCAAAAGTTGTCCGCGTAGAGCTTACTGACGATATTCATATAGGAATAACGTACGATATTAGATTTTTCTCCACTATCATGCCAGAGTAAATATAGCTGCTCACGGTAGTTCTCGCCCAACGCCTGCTCAAGCAAGGCCGGCATTTCACTGCTCCAAGGAAGTGGCACTCCTTTTTTACCAGGTCTTGAATGGAAGTCAAATGTCGTCTTATCGTTGTAAAATCCAGGTTCATCCGAGAAGAATCCAGCAAATGTCTTTCCGAAATCTGCCTTGTAGCGTTCATACACAGCTTCATAGACCGTGTCGAGTAGAATTCGAACGGAATTTCGGTCTAGCGGGTTCAGATAATCTTCCTGCTGCAGGCTGCCGCCATCCTTATTTTCTGACATAATAAATACGCGCCAGTACCCTTCAGGGATATCCCAATAGAGGATACCGTCTTGAACAAGATCAGTGATGTCGATACTTTCATCAAGTAAATCTCCAGTCGAAGGATCTCGGCGTACCGCGACAACGGAGATTAATTTATTTTTGCCAGTTGCTCGCTCGATGTGAGATATCGTTGGTCTGAGCTCACGCAGTAACAAAGTATCCAGCAGCAGAGAGGTTCCTTGTGCAGGACCAAGAGTATCAATGTAACGTTCAGCTAAAAATTTACGATGGAACTCTTCCGGAGACTCCTTCACTTTCCCCGCCGCATGCCCAGTTGGAAAATGATCGTCGTCCAGCAGCCATACCTTCATACCGCGATTCCGAGCCTCATCCATAATAATGTCCATATCCGTCCACCATTTTGGTCCCAGAAAATCGGGATGAGGACGTGCTTCAATGCAGACGGCTCCGATTCCAGATTCATGAACACGGGCGATTTCTTCACGTATCACCTGTTCTTCCTCACCATGTTGCCAGAGAAATGGAAGGATATAATTATGTTCTTGACCCTCAAGTACTTCCTTAATACGATTACTCATGATTTATTGCCCCCTATAACAGCTAGGATTCTTAGACCCCGGCTTGGATGGAAATATCCGCCCGACTCCAATGAGAAGCCGAGCGGATATGTAGCACTCACAACTTATTTTTTCACTTTTGCATACCAATCTCTTGCACGCTTCGTAACTTCTTCGCCGCCAGCTTTGTTCCATTTCTCCACAAATTCATCGAACTTGCTGATCGGGAACTGTCCTGTAATGATCTTGCTAGCGTACTCAATATAGAGTGTACGATTATTGATATCTGGGAACCCGTCATAGACGCTCGCCGGCATTCCATCTCCAGCAATGACTTTCGCATACTTCTGAGCATCCTTCATGATTTGAACGGTTTGATCGATCTCCCACATTCTGTCTTCCGATGCTGTGCTCTTTAAGAGATTGCTTGTAAAATCGAGCGTTGAGATTTTGGAATAAGGATCAAGAATAAGATTTTCTTGGGTACTCTTGTCATCCGGTAATTTGACGGCTTTTCCATCCTTCATCGTATAGTGCATGCCTTCAACACCAAGGTACAAAGCGTTCCAATTCTTCTTGTCATACATGTTGTTCAGTAATTTTAAAGTTGCCATCAACTTCTTTTGATCCTTGTTGTTCTTCACAACCCATGCTGGAGGTGTAAACCGCTTCCATGTATAGAAGCCCTTATATCCTTGAACTTCTGGTAGTGGAAGTGAAGCAAAAGTGCCTTTCACACCGCTGTTCTTTTGCAAATTATCCAAATAAAGATTGGTTTGTTCTGCCCAGTGGAAATAGTTTCCGACTTTGTTAGCTGCTACCTTGCCGTCCCATTTCGCTTTATCGTTCAACAGGGATTCTTTATCAATTAATCCGTCTTTGTACAGCTTGGAGATGAACTCTAGAGCGGCTTTCATATTCGGTGATACTGCCGAGTACGTTAATTTGCCATCGTATAGATCCCAATCCGGATAGCCTTCAAACATAGCTACACCATACATCGCAAACAGTTGATCCATCCAGCGCGCTTCCTGACGGCCGCCAGCCGGAAGCTCGTCTTTCTGTCCATTGCCGTTAGGATCCTTATCCCGGAATGCTTCCAAAACCTTAACATAATCGTCTTGCGTCTTCGGCATCTGTAAGCCCAGTTTATCTAACCAATCTTGGCGGATCATGCCTGAATATCTTCCGTAATCGACCATACCAGGAATATAATAAATTTTGCCTTGACCTGTGGGGTCATTCGCTTTCACAATGTCCCACATATCCTTCGGAATAGCTGCCCATAAATTAGGCGCATATTTCGGTAGCAAATCTGTCAGATCGGCGATAGCTCCGTTTTTTGCTAAACTATTTTCGAGACCCTGCTGGGGTAAAAACAAATCGGGCAGTTCACCTGATGCGATTTTTAGATTTAACTGATTTAAATAAGCAGTTCCACCATTCCATTCCACATAAGGGCTAATCACGCCTACGCCTAATTTTTCTTTATAAAATTCATACAATTTGCTGCCTTTTTCGGTTGGTTTATAGCCGATGTTTGTTCCCCAAACTTCAATATCTACAATATCTTCGGCTTTCGCAGATGCCTCCTGATTCGGCTTAGCCGACGAAGTAGCTGCACTTTCGGATGAATTCGTTTTGTCGCTACAGCCTGTCACGACTGTAAACGCAAGAGCACTGACGGTCGCGAGTACCCCAAGCTTTTTAATGACCATTCCAAGTTTCCCCCTAATAGTTGAAATCGTATATGTTCCAAGACTCCATGAGCCGTAAAACCAATGTAAGCTTACCCTTTCACAGAACCGAGCATAGCTCCTTTAACGAAGTACTTTTGCAAGAACGGATATACCGCGACAACAGGAATCATGGCAAAAATAACCGTTACCGCCCGAAGTGTGCGCTCATTATAGGCTAAACCAGCTGTAGAGACGGCTCCCGTAACCAAGACGTTATCATCCGTGATGAATTGACGTATCTTGATTTGCAACGGAAATAAATTCGTATCTTGCAAGAACATCAGTGGATGCTGGAACTGGTTCCACAACACAACACCGTAGAATAAAGCCAACGTGGCTAACACGGCTTTAGAAAGCGGAAGTACAAATTGGAACAGCATGCGGAAATATCCGCATCCTTCTATGAATGCAGCTTCCTCCAACTCCTTGGAAAACTGCTTGAAGAATGTGCGCATAATGATTAAATTAAATGGATTTAAGATATGGGGTATGATTAACACCAATGGGTTATTGTAAAGCCCGATACCTTTAACTGTCAGAAAATAAGGAACAAGCGGCGCTTTGAAGATCATCGCAATCACGACGCCGATCATAATGACTGGCCCCCAGCGAAATTCCGTTTTCGACAGTGGGTATGCAAGAAGGGCCGTGACCAGCAGCGCCAAAATCGTTCCAATTACTGTTGTGCCCAGCGTCAAGAAGAACGACTTCCATAGGTCGGGACGATACATCATAAAATCCCAGGAAGCGAACGTAAATTCCTTCGGCCAAATGGTGACCAGATTCATATCCACCATCCGTTTAGAACTGAACGATGTCGAGAGCACAGAAAGCAGTGGTATCATTGCGATAACGGATACAAGCAGGAGGATCATTGTAACGACTGAACCGAATAGTTTTTCCCCTCTAGATTCAAGCATGCTTACCACAACCCCCCGTCTGACACTTTTTTGGATAACTTATTGAACGTAAATACCAGAATGAATCCGATTAACGATTGAAATAGTCCGACGGCAGTCGCAAAGCTATATTGCCCTTGCTGTATGCCTGTCCGGAACACGTAAGTATCTAAGATATCCCCTACGCTATACGTCATTGGCGTCTGTAAATTAAATACTTGGTCAAAACCTAAATCCAAGAAATTGCCGATTTCAAGTAATAGCAACACCAAAACGGTCGGCAGCAGCAGCGGAAATGTAACGTGTCGGATTTGCTTGAATCTAGATGCTCCGTCGATCATCGCTGATTCGTATAACTGTGGGTCTATCGAACTGATGGCTGCCATGTAGACAACCGTTCCCCATCCCGCGTCTTTCCAAATGGAAGTCAACACATATACAACACGAAAGTAGGAGCTTTCTTGCATAACCAATGTGGGTTCATGGTGAAACCATCCCATCACAATGTTAAACAATCCGCTTACTGAGAATAAATCAAACACAATACCAGATACGATGACCCATGAAAGAAAATGTGGCACATACAGAGCCGTTTGGACTCCCTTCTTCAGGGCCGATTTTCGAATTTCATTGATCATGAGCGCCAATATAATGGGGATTGGAAATACGATTACAATTCGCAGAAATCCAAGCACCAATGTATTACTGAACACCCTCATAAAATCGGGATAATGGAATAGCGTTTCGAAATTTTTAAAGCCTACCCAAGGGCTATCAAGAAACCCTTTGAACACGGAATAGTTCTGAAAAGCGATTACGGAACCCGCCAGCGGAATGTACTTAAAAATGATTAGAAAAACTATACCTGGTATGGCCATGACGTATAGTGGCCAAAACACCTTCATTCGATGAGATGCAACTGCTTTCAACTTATTTCCCCCCTGATGTTAGAAATGTGATTGGCTTCAGCTCCACCTGACTGCTCCATTTCTATTTGATCCAACAATACGGCCATCTGTATCTGGACTCAACATCGAAGTTCTTCAATCCATCACTGAATCCAGTAAATTACCGGATAAATGGTGGATATAGATATGATTTGTTGAATATGATGGTAAAAAAAATAGAAGCGGAGAGCTTTTTCAGCTACTCCGCTTCAGTTATTAATCTTTTTATTCTTTAAATTTACCAGGGGTAATCCCTTTAATTTTTTTAAAGTTACGAATAAAACTGTTTTCGCTAGCGTATCCAACTTTCTCAGAAATCTCAATGACCTTCAAATTCGTATTCTTAAGTAAATCTTCCGCTTTCTCAATTCGTACTTGTGTAATATAATCATAAATCGAAGTTCCGGTTTCTTGTTTAAAAAGGACATTTGCCTGAGACTGACTGACGCTTCCTGCCTCGGCTACGTGCGATACGCCAATATTTTCTGGATAATGCTCTTGGATGTACTCGACCATCTTCCTAAAATAATTCTCATGCTTTGTTGGTTTTCTCTTCTTCACTTCTTCTGCTAGATAGGTAGCTTCATCTAATGTCATTTGATGCAAATCCGAAAACGTTAACGTTTGAAGGGAATCCAACGAATCCATGATTTCCTGGAACTGTTCATCTTCTGGGTCTCTGAATTTCGTTATCATTTCCTTAATTACATTGGAATACCAACGGTATACGTGCAGAGGCTTTGAGTTTGACGTTTCCCACTCCAACTGCATTTTTTCTAAAATGCTGTTTGTATATTCCGTCTTTCCTTCTTTAATGCCTTGAACAATTTCATGAATAGTTTCATTTTTAGAGCCAGGGCCTTGCGCTTCTGAGTAGGGTAATGCTTGCTCGGGCATATGAAGTTTTTTATACCCCATATACAAGCGATCCAGCAGCAACACTTCAGCTTGCTTGTAGCGACTGCTGAGATCACCGCTAATCGGAAATAGCGATTCGGCAACACCTACTGATAATGAAATTTTCAATAGTTTATCCGTGACTTCAATCCCATTTAAAAGTTTATCATAGAGCATTTGCAACTCCATATCAGAAGACAAGGGTTGTACAATGAGGGCACTGCGATCCTGAGTTAAATCCTCAAACTGCACCCTAAAACTCTCTCCCAAAATTTCCTCGAAAATATTACCTACTGCAAACTTAAGTAATAACTGATCATCTTGCTTGTACCCATTCAACCAATTGTAATAGGCATCCACCGAAACAATAACAGCATAAACAGGTAAGTCAGAACGCCATTCTGAGTAAAGCAACCGCCATTTGCGATCAAATTCCTTACGACGAAGTCTCCCATAAACCATATCTTGAATAAATTTGGCTTTTAGTTCTTTGTTACTGCCATGCAAAAAAGTTAGTTGCGTGAGCAGTCTGCCGACGTAGGACTCCAACTGAGTGAAGTCAACCTCTAACGCTTCATTCCTATGGCTCCGAACTGTTTTAATCAATCGTTCAATAGGTCTAAACGTAATGCGGTTAACTTGGAAGATAATCAGCATTCCGATCAACATGGTAGCCGCGGACACTACGAAAGTCATGGTCCGAATCCAATACAATTTGCCAAAAATTTGTTTTTGAGGAACCGCATAAACGTAATTCCATTGCGTTGAAGCTGAAGTCAGGCGAGTAATAAAATATTTATTGGGGTTCACCTGCTCTTTATTATTTTCGCCAATGGAGAATAAAGTTTTTCCTTTTGAGTCTTGAATGATTCGAACTGCCTCATTGTTAGCAGAACCTTCAGGAATGATTTGAGAAAATAGTTTGGAGGATTTCATGTTTATGATAAGGTATCCTGATATTTTGTTATCTTCATATATTCGTTTAATGAAACTTATTATTTCACCTTGATCCTTCATCCTTTTAGCGAAAGTCACATTGTTTGCGTCCTGTTCAGCTAAAGACAATTGAGACAACCAGCCCTTGTCACCAAAGGTATCAATACTGGAATTAAACCCGAAAGGAGAACTGCCAACAACATGGCGATTTTTTTCATCATATAGATAAATACTGTCAATGATCGAATTATTTTGAGTTAATGTATCCAACATGGATACAACCCCAAGTATGGTATCCATACTTTTATGATTGTCATAACGCAAGAAATCGATCGTCAGCGGGTCGAGAACTGCATAAATAGACGTTGTCATCATATCGTTCATTTTCCTATCAACATCGTCCCTGGCGAAGGTCAACATCTGCTGGTGCGGAACTTTAATCTCCTCTAATAGTGAATGTCTAGCGAGGCTGTACATGACAGTACCAACCAAAGCAATAGCGAGGCAAATGACCAGTGTAAGTATAAGAATTAATCTAGTTTTGATATTCGAGAAAATCAGTTTCGCTTTGTACTTGTATACATTCATGCTTTCCCCTGCCGTTTTCCCTCATTATTTCTTTTTCGCATACCACTCACGTGCCCGTTTCGTGACTTCATCTCCGCCACTGCTTTTCCATCTTTGAATAAATTCGTCAAATTTCTCAATCGGCCAATCACCGACAATTATTTTGGACATGTATTCTTGATAGAGCTTGTTCGATTTAATGTCCGGGAAGCCATCATAGATCGATATCGGGATGCCATCTCCGGCAATCCGTTTACCATCTCTTCCGGCTACCATCATCGCATCTATCATCATTTGGGCAACCTTCGGTTCATATTGATCCTGAAGCGTCAGTGCCATCTGTTCCGTTGTTATTACTGGAAATAAGTCGATGAGATACGTTTGGTCCGAACTGATAGGCAGCCTCTTCTTTTTGCCATCCTTCATTTCATAATGTTCGCCTTCAATTCCAAAAGAAGCAAAATTACGATTCTCGGGCTTCGCATAAAATTCAAGCAGCTTCATAGCTTCCACTGCGTTTTTGGACGATTTGGGAATCGCCCACTCCATATTATTGATAAGCGGTCTCGGAGTAAAACCATCGAACCCTTCTACCTTGGGGACCGGCATTCCGACAATATAGGCATTCGGATTTAATTTAGGTAAATTCTCGAAAAAGTTTTGCTTAATTCCATAGGGAACATGGTACCAGACGCCAACTTTATCTTGCTGAATCTTAGCTTTCCATGTTAATTCTTTATTCAAAAATGTTTCATTATCCAGCAATTTGTCTTTGTAAAGTTCTCTGGCAAAAGTAAGAGCTGCCTTCATATTGGGAGTGACAGCCGAGTACGTAAGTTCATTGTTATACAAATCCCAAACTGGGTACCCTTCTACCATAGCGACTCCGTACATTAAAAATATGTCATCCATCCATCGCCCCGCTTCTCGTCCGCTGGTAGGAATCTCGTCCTTTATACCGTTTCCATTGGGATCTTGATCACGAAATGCCTTAAGGACAGCAACATATTCATCCATTGTTGTCGGTATCTTCATGTTTACCTTGTCTAGCCAATCTTTGCGAATCAATGAACTATATCTTGGATACAAATTAACTCTCGGGATAAAATAAATTTTTCCATCTGGAGAATTGGCTCGCACACTTTCCCACACATCTTGAGGAATTGCCTTCCATAGGGTAGGCGCATATTGTGGCAGCAAATCATCCAAGGCAAGTAAAGCACCTTGCTTGAGTAGCGTATCTTCAACCCCGTGAGGTAAGAACAGATCCGGTAGTTCATTAGCAGCAATCTTAACATTTAAACCTTTTGTAAAGTCAGTGCCACCATTCCAAGGAAGCGTTGATGTATTAACTACAATACCTGTTTGCTCTGTAACATATTTCATTTGCTTATCGTTTGGCCCAGGCATTCTCCCATAATCGCTGAACATGAGAATGTTAACTGTCTTAACTTCTTTTTTCTGTTCACTCTCAGAAGCATTTCCAGTTGCGGTGTCATTCCCATCTGAACCAGCACTTGAACATCCTGTTACTGATAGGGCAAGCAATGCGCCTACGGTTAACAATACGATCATCCGCATCATTCTTGATTGTACTGCCATCTTTCTTGCCCCTTTCAATCTCCAAATATCTTAATATTATATCATTGTGAGGACTCAAGCCCAACATTGTACTTGCTTTTGGTGAAAATACGAAAAAAAGCCGCAATCATCGGCTTTTTTCGTTACACTTTCATGGATATTACATGTTCTTTTTAATCTTTGTAAGCTCTCTATTGAGTGCATATATGAGCTTTTCAGTGAAATGGTCGGGCGCCATTTCTGCCAACATATCGATCTTAAATCCTTGCGTCATGCTATATGTTGGTTGCGATCTTAAGCCTTCTCCTAAATATTTATTTAACACTGCTGCCGCAGCATCATTCTCGAAAAGCTCTTTAAACGTACAACGCGTCGAGTAAACATCGTCCGTAATCTGTAATTCTTCCATAGGGCCATCCATATCAGGCATTTGGAACCAGTTCTGAACCTCTTCCCCTTTTTCCTCAACTGGGGCTTCATAACTTGGATTCGGTTCGTCCACTTTGTTAAACTTCGCAATATCCACGTATCGCGTGTTCCCTTCAGTGGCCACCGCTCGTAATTCATTAATACCCTCAGCAAGGGATACATGTTCAAAAATAAATACTTTATCATCACTGATTTTAGTTTGACATTCAGTTCCATTGACGTAGAGCGTTACTTCCTTGCAGTTGGAATATACCTTAACTTGGATGCTGTTCTCTACTCGATCGACATAGCGCTTGCTAGTGATATGAACAAATTTATCTTCCGACCAATGCGCTTTGTACATGTAAAAAGCATCTTTCTTGATCTTTCTGTCATAGGAAACAAGACCCTTGTTGTTCCTTCCCTGCACGCCGCCTTCGTCTCGGATATTCGCTCCGAAATCAAACATGTTCCAGACATACGTTGCCCAAAGATAAGGTCTTTCCGCGAAAGTCTTCCAAACCTTTTCATGGAACAGAGCGTGATATTCTTCCGTATAATCTTTAACTTTTGGATTAGAACTATGATATTGGACAATACCTTCTGCCCCGTATTCAGAAATACACAACGGCACATCGGGGTTAATCCGGTGGAACTTATCCAGCCAAGGTGCAAAATCCTCCGTCTTCCCGTGGTACCAACCATAATATTTGTTGTAACCAATCACATCCGTCATTCGGTTGTATTCATCTTCCTCATTGACAAATAGAACATTGGCCATTGTCGTTAACCTTGTTGAGTCTTCCTTTTTCGTCAATTCATTCAGCTCTCTAACGAGTCTTCTAACCTCAGGTCGTTCACCGCCGATTTGAATTTCGTTTTGAATTCCCCAGAAGATGATGGAAGGATGATTAAAGTTCTGTCTGATCAACTCAACCATTTGCTGTTTCGCATTAATTCCTTCCAATTCATTCTGCGACATAATCGAAATGAATGGGATTTCTGCCCATACGACCACGCCTTCTTGATCACACAAATCATAGAAAAATTGGCTGTGCTGGTAGTGGGCTAACCGGATGGATGAAGCACCGATTTCTCGAATGTATTCCATGTCTTCGACTTGCTCTTTTTCCGAAATGGCCCAGCCCATGTCCTTCCTGTCTTGGTGTCTTGATACGCCGTTCAAAGGCAGATGCTCGCCGTTTAAGAAGAAACCTTTTTCAGGATCCACATGGAAGTATCTGAAGCCAACAGGGATCGACAACGCATCAATCGTGTCATTAAAGCTAATCAAGGATAGGTTGGCACTGTACATATATGGATTTTTTCTGCCGTGCCAAAGCGTTGGATTGTCGATGACGCAAGGCAGTTCTACGGTTTGTTTTTCTCCTGCAGCGAGCACAACATCCTTCGTGGCGTAGGTGACAACTTGCTTGTCGGCATCATAAATATCGACCCAAAGATTAACCTTTTTTTCTTCCTTACTGTCATTCACCAGGATAGATTTAATGTTCAGTTTGGCTCTTTCTTGCGTTACTTCTTCCTGAACAATATAAACCCCCTGCGAACCATGATCCAACAAGTCAAAATGAACAGGCGCTGTAACAACCATGTTCACATCACGATAAATCCCTCCGTAGAATGTGAAGTCTGCTTTTTGCGGATAAACATCATCTACAACGGTATTGTCCACTTTTACCGCAAGTACATTAGCCGTACCATATTTAACAACGTCTGTTACGTCGAACATAAAGGTGGAATACCCACCTTTATGCTGGCCCAAGTGTTGGCCGTTGACATAGACATCCGTGATGCTGTTCGAACCCTGGAACTCAATGAATAGTTTATTTCCGTCATAAGAAGGCTCAACCGTAAAAGTCTTTCGATACCAACAGGCACCTTGATAATATTCATAGCCATTTGCGCCATCTATCGCGTTCCATGTATGAGGAATAGTTACACTTTGCCAATTCTCATCATTGAACCCTACACTTGCAGCTTGCTCTATGTTCTGCCGAATAAATTTCCAAGTATTATTGAACCCAATCGTTTTTCTCATTGTGCAGCCACACTCCCTACTTGAATTGTAAACTGATATTTGCCGCTTCCCACCGTAACAACAATATGTCCATCTTCGTAGTAAGCATCTGGGTAATCGCCTGATACACCATACAGATCGTCTTCATTGCCTGCAAGCATGATCGTCGCCGTCGTATTCGCAGGGACCTCAAACTGATAGGTTATGCCACGATCCGTTGTTTCCCATTTTGATGTAATCGTGCCATATGAGGACTCATAGGTCGCAGATGCATGGGTCAGCGTTCCGCCAACCAAAGGCTTCAATATAACATGTTTGTAACCAGGCATCTCCCAAACAGGACGAATGCCCGCTATACCCGCATAGAGGAAGTTGCACACGGCTCCATAAGAATAGTGATTCAACGAACCCGACAATTCGCCATCAGGCTTAATACCTTTCCAACTCTCCCAGATGGTTGTCGCACCGTTGCTGACCGCATACAGCCATGAAGGGCACGTTTCCTGCTCCAACAACCGGAAAGCGACATCTGCGTGACCGTAATCCGCCAGCACTTGAAGAATGAAAGGTGTCGAAAGGAATCCTGTGTTCAAGTGATAGTCCTGTTCAATAACCAGCTGAGCTAGCTTGTCGGCGACCGCCTGTTTCTTATCCTCAGATGCCAAGTCAAATGCAAGCGTACGGACATTCGGTGCCTGTCTGCCTTCCAAGATAGAGCCATCTTCTTTAATAAAATACTGGTTGTATACGCGTTTAATTTTCTCATACAGCGCTTGGTACTTGGCTTCTTCCTCTTTCTTCTCGAGCACAGCTGCCATTTCAACCAACAATCGAGTCGAATAGGCGAAGTACGCGGTGGATACATCCGGATGGTTTCCTTTGGTTTTAGTAAGTACGGCCATGAGATCTCTCATTTCCGTGTCCGTTTCAAGCCATTCCCCCCAATGGAATTTCGTATCCCAAATGTAATCAGCGTCACGTTCCCCATCCGTAAAATGGTGATAAGCAGGCGAATCTTGGAATAGCTCATTCGCATTCTTCGCACAGGTAGCCATGTAATCGACCCATGCTTTAGCTGAATCGAACTGCTTCTCTAAGATCGTCTTGTCTCCGTAACATAGATACATCGTCCAAGGAATGATAACCGCTGCATCGCCCCAGCCTGCAGAACCGTCAAGAATACTGGCTGTACCCGGTTTCGGCCTGCGCATGGCTATCATCGGATTTTTGTTATCAGCCATGAATCGTTCCCATTCCTCCAAACTGTGATGCCCGATAACGGTAGGCACGGTGCTGCCGACAGAACCATCAGCAAATTGTTCTGCTGCAACGTCAGCCAACCACTTTTCAAAGAAAGGGTACACATGCATGAAGTCTGACGCCGTTCTAGAGAATACTTGCGCATCCCCTGTCCATCCCGCTCTTTCCCGAGTTGGACAATCAGTAGGCACCTCCATGAAGTTGCCCTTCTGGCTCCATTTGGAGTTAGATACTAACTGTGTGATTAACGGATTCGAACAAGTGAAATCTCCCGTTTCGTCTAAATCGGAATACACCGCCTCAGCTGTAAAATTCTCAGGTGTGATTTCTCCCGGATAATTCTTGACGTGTACATAACGGAAACCAAAAATTGAAAAACGTGGACTATAGCTCTCTACACTATCACCAGCTGTGATGTAGTGAACCTCTTGGAAATCCTCCACTGTTCCATGCTCTGATAGATTTTGTAGGGTGAAGTTCCCGTGCTGATCTAAGGCTTCTCCATGGATAAGTACAATCTCAGTCCCTGCATCGCCTTGAACGTTCATTTCTACCCAGCCAGCGATATTTTGACCAAAATCGAGAATCGTCTCTCCATTTGGCGTGTGCATCACTTTGGGAGTAAATCTTTCCTTCGCTCTTACCGGGACGCTTCGGGTAGCGATTAAATTATCGAATCCATCAGCTTTGAGCTGGACGTGCTCCCAAGTGGAGTCGTCGTACGACGGCTGATTCCATCCCTCGATGTTGATTCTAGCGTCATACACATCACCCGCTTTCATATCCGATTTCAGCAACGGTCCGCTAGAAGTTCTAAAAGAATCGTCACTGCCGAAGATTTCACGGCTGCCATCCTCGTAATCCAACACAAATTGCCCTAAGAAAGCTACTTTATAACCAAAATTGTTATTGAGATTTGCTCCGCCTGTAGATCCCCTCCACCAACCATCTCCGAGGATGACGCCTAATGCATTTGGGCCTTCTTGCAGGATAGTAGTTATGTCGTAAACCTGATATTGCAAGCGTCTATGATACGAAGTGAACCCTGGCGTGAACAGATGATCCGTCCCCTCAATTCCGTTCAGATAAAAACGGTATAACCCCTTCGCAGTAAGGCAGGCTCTAGCTGATACGAGTCCCTTTTTTACAGTGAATTCTTTACGAATATAGGGAGACGGTTTATATACGGATATGTCCACTTCTGACTCCGGTTCAATCCAATGAGCTACCCAATCTGAAGCATTCAACATCCCCGTTTCAAAAAAAACAGGACTACTTAAGGATGACTCTCCTCCCAGATTACTCCAAACATTAACTCGCCAATACACGCGCTCAAGTGATCTTAATTCCGGGCCTTCATACAAAACACCCTGCGATTGGCTCGTCTCCACCTTGCCACTGTCCCACATCAGATCCGTGAAGCTCTCGGTTGCCGAAGCTTGAATTTGATAGGCAGTTTGTAAAACATTCCTGCCGTCACTACGGAGCTTCCAGCCGAGACGAGGCTTTTTGGCATCCAGTCCCAATGGATTTTCCAAATATTCCGTTCGTAATGCTATGACTTCCAACATGTCGGAGACCTCCCTTAGCTACGAATTATGTTTATACTGAAACCAATCGAATGACGCTGGTGATTCGCAACGTTTGCCATTACCTGTCGCATACAAGCCGAAATACACACCTGTAAAACCACCGGCCACTTCGGTCGAAATCAATGAGCACTCCCCCGATCCGAAAGGCTTACGTTCTCCATTCGGTGCCGCAAAGTAGAAGGAATACTGTACAGGCTCCGCTTCCAAACCAAGGATGATGTCTGAGCCATCATAAGCCTCTTCCAGCTCAACTTTCCATAACGAGCCAATTCGCCTGCGCAGAATGACCTTGCGTTGTCCATCCACGCCACTAGTCAGCGCAATCTCATAATGGAAACGATTGTTCATAAACACGGTAAGTCCCGCTTCCTCGCCTTCATGAACAGGATCAAACGACATGAACGTAGCAACGTTACACTTGAAGTGCTGCTGTCTCCGCCCGACGAATGCAGGAGAACTCGCATCATTCAGGGTCACTTCTGAACCATGAAGCGTCAACCAGCCCGGCCGCGTTTCAAGAGACCAATCCTCGGCACGCGGATTTCTTAAGAAATTCCACTCCAGCCCCAGATTGTTGGCATTAAAATCATCAACGTCCGGTGTAGGCATATCATCTAGTACGATAGGCAGCGTTCCAGCATCCATTTTCTCGGCAATCCTGCCGCCATCCCCGATCACCGGCCAGCCATCCGCTGACCAAGTAACAGGAGCAAGGAACGTTTCTCGTCCCAAATGGTGATGCCTTCCGCTAAATGGCACAGATACGGGACGAATGCCCAGAAAAACCGCCCACCAACTTCCATCTTCCAGTTGGACAAGATCCGCATGACCTGTCGCTTGTATGGAACTTCCCGTACTCCGGTGGGTTAGGATCGGATTGGCAGGATTGCTCTCAAATGGTCCGTATGGCGAATCGCTCCTCGCGATCGTAACCATATGCCCGTATTCGGTTCCACCCTCTGCAATCATCAAGTAATACTGCCCATTCACCCGATACAGGTGGGGACCTTCCGCTGATTTACCACCCGTGCCTTGCCAGACTAGTCGACGTTCAGATAACAACTTACCCGACTCGATGTCGATTTCCGCTTGATAAATCCCCTTGGGTTCATCTCCAAAGAATCCACCAGTCCCTGTAATATAAACTCGGCCATCTTCATCAAAAAATAAGGATGGATCTACACTCGGCCACTCTGGCCATATAGGATCGGACCAAGGACCTTCTGGATTTTCCGCCCAGACGTAGAAATTGCGAAACATTTTCACATTCGTTGTAATCATGTAGTAACGGCCGTTATGATAGCGAAGCGTTGGCGCATAAATGCCCATCGAGCTTCTGCAGCCTTCCAGATCCAACTGGCTCTGGCGGGTAAGGCAATGTCCAATCTGTTTCCAATGAACGAGATCACGGCTATGGAAGATTGGGACGCCAGGAAAGTATTCAAAAGAACTTGTAACCAAATAAAAATCTGCACCTACGCGACATACACTTGGGTCAGGATGAAAGCCTGGGATTACCGGGTTTGAATATTGAATCGTTGACTCTGCCATTTTAATCGTCCTTTCTTTGTGAAAAGCTCTACTAACATCTTAATGTCAATCTAAATATGGCACTAACACTCTCACGACACATCGATAACGTTTTACCGACTTCCTTTTATCTATGAAGGGAAAATAAAAACCAGGCCCATTAGAATGGAAACCTGGTCTTAACGTTCTTATTTTTTGTTTGCAACCGCCCAAGCATCAAGCTGCTTTTGCTTCTCCGTAATAACTTTATCGATACCCGCTGCTTTCAGTTTATCTCTGAAGTCTGGCAATTTATCGGCAGGGTCAAGTGTTCCTGACTCTAAACCTTTTACATACTGATCTGTTACATTTTTAAGAGCAATAACCTCATTTTTAACAGGTTCCGAATTGAATGTAAATCCAAGTGCTTTAGACTTGATAGCTTTTTGATTAGCTTCTGCAGTCAATTTCCACATGTCCTGCAAGTCTGACTTCATTAAATAGGCGATGGATGGATTAGCGTAAATCCAACTTTGAATCGAATATCCAACTGTCTTCGAATCAATACCTGTAGGGTAATCGATCGAATTCTCCGACGCTTTCACATAGTGCTTCCCTTCAATGCCATAGATAAATAAATTAGCAAGATCCTTATCCGTGTACATCAGATTCATAAGCATCATGACGCGTTCAGGATTAGTAGAATTTACGGATATGGTCCACAACCCACCTTGAGTATTGGAAGTAGTCGAATAAATATTAGACATCAAAGGCGCATATACGAGTTCTTTGCCATTTGCTCGGATTTCCGACTCCAAGTTGCCCGGTCTAAGGCCGATAAAGTAAGAAAATGCCTTGTCAGCCTTCAACAAATCAGAGGCGTTAGCTTGCGTTGTAGCAGCATCCTTGTTAATATATCCCGCCTTAGCCCAACTATGAACCTTATTCAAATAGTTTTCGTACTCTTTGGTCTCGAACAAATTCACGACTTTCAAACCATTGTCATACCCAGGTAATACACCTAAGCGATCCCCCAATTTATCATACCAAACATAGACATCTGACGGCATGGATAATCCTGCTCCGAGTGGAGCGATAGTAGGCTCATTTTCCTTAATCGTCTTATACACTTGATCCAGGTCATCAATCGTCTTGATGGATGCAACATTAATTTTGTACTTTTCTACTAAATCTTTCCGCATAAGTACTCCAGGAACTCCTGTCGTATAATCCTTATAGACAGGCACGCCATAGGTCTTCCCATCAATTTTAACACTAGTCAAAAAGGCAGGATCGATTTGTTTTTTAATTCCATCGCCATACTTATCCAACAGATTGTCGATCGCGACAAAATTTCCAGTCGCTACACTCGAACTGTACCCTGCACCAAATTCAAAGGACAAATCCAGTTTCTCACGGCCAGAAGTCATTAAATTCTTTTGTTGAGCCCAGGCCCCGATACTAATAGGTATGATTTTGACTGTTGCGTTGATTTTGGCCTTAGTGATTTTGCTTATTTCATCTTGCACGGCTTGCGTATCCTTAGGTACTGCTCCGAATGCAGGCATAGCAATTGCAATCTCATACGGGTCCTTCGTAGCAGTATTTGGGCTAGCACTAACTGTAGCCGAAGATGCCGTAGCCCCACTGTTTTCTTCGCTTTTCGAAGACGAACAACCGGCAATTGCTCCCGTTAACATAACTGTGACAAGCGACAAAGTCGCCAACTTCAAATTCCTTTTCATCGTATCCCCCCAAAAGTATCAATCAGTTACAACTTCATCATATCCTTCAATGAAGTGGGCGACTAACACTCAAACGACATCATAATAGCGTTTTCACGACTTATTGATCTTTGTTATTTTGACTTCTGTATTCCATTGGCCCTAACCCAACGTGTTTTTTAAATAGTTTTGTGAAGTAGGAAAAATTCGTGTACCCCAGAGTCGATGCAATTGAGCTTACAGGGCGATCTGTATGTGACAATAACTCTTTGGCCACTTTGACTTTTTCAATCACAATATAATCAGATAAAACATAACCCGTCTCTTTTTTGAAAATTCTCGTTAAATAATCGGGATGTAGAAAGACTTGATCTGCGATCATTTCACGTGTCATATCTTGATCCAGGTTATGTGAGATATATGTTTTAACGATCTGGACTATTTTCTCTGTCTCTTTGATCGCTTCTGCATGGATCATCGCTTTGTTAACAGCATGACGAGCCCAGATGAGCATATCCATGATGGACCGCCCAGCCGATTCCGAGATATGTCTTGATTCTTCATCACCAAATAATTGATTGGCTTCAATGCCCTTCAAGTTCAGAAAGGAGTATACGACTTGAGTGAAATTTTGATTGAATTGGTGCAAGATATCCGCATTAATTCCCTGGTTGTTGACGAGACTGTCCAAAATCGTTTCCACTTCATGAACGACTGCATCCTTCGTCGCCGTTTTCATAAGTGAGGCGACTATGCTGAGTGCTGGCAGCTTTGCATGCGGCTTAGAAGTGTCGTTATCATGCTGAAGATAGACTTGGTTCAGGAAGGCAACATTATTCCGATCTTGTCTCCTTAATTCTGCTACCATTTCGGCCATTTCATAAGATTCTACGTCGTGTCCAAAATAACATGAGAGATCACAGTAAAAATAATCGTTACACGAATCGATATATAGTTCGCAAGCTCGGAATAGCTGTTCGTATTCCCAATTCGTCCCCCTATTTGCGACCATAATCAACAAGAGCATTCCCCGATCCAAGTGAAAACATATTCCATTTGAACCGTCACCGATAATCATTTCTTCGGCTGAATTTTTTAGGGCGTACTCTAGAATCTTCTCGTCTCTTCGATTTAACTCTTTTTTCCATTTTTGGATTGAAATGAGAACGGGGAGAAATACCGATTCCTCCGTTATAGGAATGTGATGCAATTCCACTTGATCTCGTATCGCGGTGGGCTGGCTGGGTATTGAGTGGTTGATTAAGTCCACCCAAAACCTTTCAATAATAAAGGAATGATGCTTAAGCCATAGTTGGTGAGATTGACTATTTCTATAGAATTCACTGTTTCGATTAATAAGAGCCTGTGCCTTTCGTATGGCATTTTCCAAGTCAACAGAACGAACAGGCTTAAGTAAATAATCAACACTACCAAGCTGAAGTGCTTCTTTCGCATATTTAAAATCAGCATGACTTGTGAAGAAGATCGTCGCTGTATTCGGATGATGTTCTCTCACCCAAGTCAGCAAATCAAAACCGCTTCCTTGGGGCATCTCGATATCACACAACAAGATATCGATTCTTTCCCTTACGAATAATTCTTTGGCTTGTCTGAGATTAAGAGCTGTGTACAGTCTGCTGATGCCTAATTTATTCAGATCGAGGTCAGATTTCACCCCTTCAATGGCCAGAACTTCGTCGTCTACAATGAGCAGGTGATAATTCATCTGGTTTCCTCCAATCCTGGGTTTGTAGGCATAATAATTTCTATTTTAGCTCCAAAGGTATCTTTATCGTTATCATATACAATGGATGCGACTTCACCGTACAAGAGTCGTAATCGTCGTTCCACATTCCAAATCCCAGTATGCTCACCACGTTCATTTTCCACACTTCTGCCTGCCTGCAGTTTTTCAAGTATGTCTTTCTTAAATCCTGGTCCTGTATCTCTTATGCTTATTTTCATTCTGGAGCCGTGCTCTTCAATCAGAAATTCAATCTGAACCTCAATAATGAGCGGTTCATCCAACGTAACGGCATGCTTAATTGAATTCTCAACAAAGGATTGAATGACGAGTGGAGGGATAGGGACATCTAATAAGTAATCTGGTGAGTGGATCGTCCATTTCAATTTTTCAGGAAAACGCAAGTTCTGGATCTTTAAATAATTACGAGTATGTGCAAGCTCGTCTTTAAGCGGTACGAAAGACGTATTGCTCCGGAACATAAATCGGAAATATTCGATTAAAGACATGGTCATATCCAAGATTAGATCATAATTCTTAATCTTAGCCAGATTATAAATAATATTGAGTGTATTCAAAAAGAAATGAGGATTGACTTGCAGCTGTAGCCGCTGTAATTCCTCCTTTTGCTTATTCAACTGTTCCTCATAGACGTTAATTCGAAGCCGTTCAACCTCGGACATCATGGCATTAAACGCCCCACCCATTAGTTGAAATTCTCCCGAAGTATTGCTAAGCTCTACCCTACTGCTCCAATCTCCTTCTCGAACTTTCTTCATTGTGCGCAGTAATCGATAAAGTGGCACCAGAACAGATTGCCTCATGGCATACAGACCTATAGGGATAAAAAGAAATGCAGCAATCGTGATAATCCAAACAAGGGACTGCAGATAGGGAAGCTTTGCTAATATATAATGATCGGGTATCAACACATTTAAACCAAAATCTCCTCGATTAGACAGAGCACTCACTACAAGAAATTTCTTTTTCGTGCCTGAAATATAATATTCGTTTACTTTCTGTTGAAGTTCAATCCCATATTCACTTACTAGTTTTGAATTGGAAATAGGTTCGCCTTGTGTATTGGCTAATAAAACCTCTCCCTCTTCTCCAATTTGAAGCGAACGAAGGGGATTTACCAATTCCTCCGTATTAATCAAAGCACCTAGGTAGGTGTCCCCAGCACGCACAATATCAACAAGGTAATTAACTTGGTTAATTTGAACATATTTCCAAACCTTAGAGGAACCCCCCTTAGTAAATAACTCAGAATGAATATATGCAATCAGATATTTCTCAATAATGTCATTTTCCTTAATAGCTGAAGCATTACTCTTAGATACATTTAAGAAATCTTGCCGATGATCCGTATATGCAAAAAATGAACTAATCGGATCGTACAAGTTAATATCCTTACTTAACTTGTTAAACAAATATATTTTAGCACTGTAATATTCTCCATCAGCTGACTCCTGGCTAAGAGATAACAGGTCGTATCCAGTACCGGCAACGGTACGCATATACGAATCGATGTCGTCTAATTGAGAATCACTTTGGTTCGTATACAGGTTCAACGTATTCTTATAAGAATCCGCAACCTGCCCCCTAACGACATGAATAGCATAGTAGTTGTTGTATAAGAGCATCCCCACCAACGGCATCGTCATTATAAACACGCTGACGATTAACTTGACTCTCAATGAGGCTCGTCTCCAGTACCATGCGGGTGTTTTCATGTCGTTTCGTCTCCTTTTGTTACTCAAATTTAAATTTCAAATCTATCATACTCTTATAAGAACTAGCAACGCCACAACCATAATAAGTCAGTTGTGGCGTTGAGCATATTGAGATGTCCAAATCTGTTGCTTATCCTTTTACAGCACCAATCATAATTCCTTTGATAAAGTATTTTTGGAAGAATGGGTACGCCACCAAGATCGGGAGGACCCCGATGACTGCAATGGCCATTTTTACAGCATCTGTAGGCATTTGTTGCATAGCATCACTTGCATTATTCGTCATGTTCGTGCTTATGAATTGAATATCCTGCATGATTCGATTAAGCAGATTTTGTATACTGTAAAGTTTAGGATCGGTAATATAGATCATGCCTAGCTGCCAATCATTCCAGTACATGATACATTCAAAGAGCCCAATCGTCGCTAGAATAGGGGTTGATAACGGAAGCACGATAGACCATAAAGTCCGATATTCGCCAGCTCCGTCTATTTGTGCTGATTCGATCAATGCACTAGGTATCGTCGTTTGGAAGAAGGTTCTCATCAACATCACGTAAAATCCATTCATCAGAAGCCCCGGCACGATCAAGGCCCAGATCGTATTTTTAATATGGAATAACTGTGTGTAAACCAAGTAGGATGGAACCAGTCCTCCATGAAACAACATGGTAAAGAAGACGATAAACATAATCAAATTGCGATATGGAGTCACACTTCTGGATAACGGGTAAGCCAAAAGAGCCGTCATGGATACTCCTAAAACTGTTCCGACTACTGTAATGAAGACTGTCACTCCGTAAGCACGAGCGATCTCTCCCCCTCTTTCGTATAAATATTCATACGCTTCCGTACTAAACGTACGGGGAATGAACGAATAACCATACGCTATAATATCATTCTGGTCCGTTAGCGAGGCGGAAATAAGTAGAATGAAAGGGAGAATACAAATAATTGCGAATATGAACATCATGATGTGGCTGAACAACGTCAAACCTCTGCTCTCTGTATTCATTGATGTCTACCTCCTCCTTAGAACAATGCACTATCTTTGCTGTATAGTCGTACCATGTAGTTTGCAACCATAACGAGTACGAATCCAACCACAGATTGATAAACACCTGCTGCTGTCGACATCCCAATATCACCATTGCCTGTTAGGCCTCTAAATACATACGTATCAATCGTAGCTGTTGTATTGAATAATGCTCCAGAATTCATAGGAACCTGATAAAATAAACCGAAATCAGAATAGAATATTCTTCCGATACTGAGCAGCGTCAGCATAATGATGACTGGTGTTAAAATAGGCAAAGTAATATGGCGGATCTGCTGCAATCGGCTTGCGCCATCGAGTTTTGCAGCTTCATAATACTCCTCGTCAATGCCAAGTAATGCTGCAAAGAAAACAATGCTCGAATAGCCAACACTTTTCCAGAAGTGAACCAGAGTTAGAATCCAAGGCCAATACTTTTCCTCGGTGTACCAAGAAATACCGTCTTTCACTCCAAGCCAAGGGAGTACCGTATGATTCATAAATCCCGTATCCGCACTTAATAGGGCATAAACCAAATAGCTGACGATAACCATCGAAATCAGATGCGGTAACGTAATCACACTTTGATAAAACTTAAGCAAGATTTTGTTCTTAATCTCATTCAACAAAATCGCGCAGGCTAGTGACAAAATGGTTCCTAACACAATAAATACTAAATTGTATAGAATCGTATTTCGAGTAATGATAAAAGCGTCCGATGTCTTAAATAGATATTCAAAGTTTTTAAAACCAACCCAATCACTTTCTAAAATGCCTTTAGCAAAATTTATTTTTTTGAAGGCAATGACGATTCCGAACATTGGGAGATAATTATTAAATAATAGGTAAAGAAGTCCAGGGGCCATCATGATTAGAAGTGGCAAGTATTTACGGAACTTATTTTCTTTTTTCTTGTACTGAATACCCACCCGCGGTACTGTTGCCGAAGCTTTTTCCATCTTAGAAACCCTTCCTTTCCGTTTATTATTTCTATAATGTCATACCTTGATTTTAAGGGATTCGATCTCGTCCATCTAACAATCTAACGACCACATAGTAACGTTT
Source organism: Paenibacillus sp. J31R30 (assembly GCF_059692115.1). Classification (NCBI taxonomy): domain Bacteria; kingdom Bacillati; phylum Bacillota; class Bacilli; order Caryophanales; family Paenibacillaceae; genus Paenibacillus; species Paenibacillus sp. J31R30. The sequence continues at coordinate 60,695 of NZ_JCAUAV010000006.1, forward strand.
TAACGACTTTCGCTTCTTCAAAAAAAAGGCTGATCGGGAAAATCCCGTTCAGCCGTTCATTTGCTTTAATATGACGTCCAACCACCGTCAGCCGTGATGACAGTCCCATTCACAAACTTTGAATCCTCAGATGCAAGGAAAAGAGCAACGGTAGCAATTTCACTTGGATCTACAGGTTCGCGCCGTTGAGTACCCGCTCCATTTTGGAACTCCTGTAAAGCTGTCATATCAATATTGCCCATGGAATTCATAATACTGGTTAGAACACCGCCTGGTGCAATAGCGTTACAGCGAATGCCGGATTTCGCGTAATTATAACCAACATTTTTGGTAAGCCCCACTAGACCATGCTTGGAGGATGTATAGGCTACTCCCCCTTTGCCCCCAGTTATTCCAGCAGCGGATGCAATATTTACAATGACGCCCCCTCCTTGTTGCAACATAAACGGAAGTGCTTTGCGAATGGCACGCATTGGACCTGTCAAATTAATGCCTATTACCCGCTCCCATAAATCGTCTTCGATCGTTTCGATTAATCTGAAGCCATCCATGATTCCTGCGTTGTTCACGAGAATGTCGACTGTTCCGAATACTTCGGCAGCCTTGTCCACCATCGCCTGAATGTCCTCTTCCTTCATGACGTTAGCGACAACGCCTATGGCGGTTCCACCATTTTGCCTAATCGCGTCCACAACTGCCGAGGCAGCTTCTTCATTCAGATCTGCTACTACGACCTTGGCGCCTTCCTTCGCATACAATTCTGCAATCGCTTTGCCAACACCAGAAGCGGCTCCTGTTACAATCGCTACTTTATTCTGTAGTTTCATGTCTGACTCCTCTCATTAAATTGCATTCTCTTTTGCAATATTACCTAGATGAATGCCGCTAGATTTAACAGTACGTTCCTGTGTAGAACGATCTACAGCAATAAGTCCAAAACGCTTAGAGAACCCAAGCTGCCACTCAAAATTATCCATTAAAGACCAATGCATATAGCCTAAAACCTGATATCCGTCTGAAATGCAATCATGGACACCTTTCAATGCCTGATCGATGAAAGCTACACGACGTGTATCATCATCCGTTGCTATGCCATTTTCGGTAATCATAATTGGCATTTTAAGATGCGTGCTAACATAACGGACAACTGCCTCAAGTGCCTCCGGGTAAAATTCGTTCCCCATTTGTGTCGTCTCTGCATCTTCAGGTATGGGAAGAAGACCATCTGATCCATAAACAGCACGCGTATAGTTTTGTAACCCGAAAAAGTCATCATCATTCAGGTATGGAACAAATTGAACAAATTCCTCTTGCCATGCATCTCTTGCATTTTCTTCACCGCCAGGAACACTTTGGATGTCGTAGAGTGACAAGGTAACTCCTACTTTAGTTTGAGGACTAACCTGCCGAATAGCTGCTCTTGCTTCCACATGCGCTTGAAAAATAACTGCCAATCCTTCCTCCGAACGTGGAGCTAAAAACGAGTGAACTTCGGTAGGAGGGACTCCAAACGCTTTACTTAGCCCCGTAAAGTATTTTTGCATTTTCTCCGCCATATTCTCCATATTCATGCCGACTTGTGCACCAGGAGAACCAGACTTCATTGCGTATCGCTTCATAATCTTTTTAATCCCGATGGAGATATTTGCCTCATTAATTGTACATACGTATGGGATCAACTCGCCTAATTCACGCATGACATGTGTACAATATCGTGCAAAACGGGCAGGCGTATCCGCCGACTCCCAACCCCCAAGCCGAATGAGCCATTGAGGTGAGCTGAAATGGTGGAGAGTCACAATCGGAGTTATCTTATTTTCTTTACACGCGAGTAGAACTTCCCGATAATGTTCGATCTCTGACGCTTCAAATCGTCCCTCTTCTGGTTCAATTCGAGCCCATTCAATGGAGAATCTATAGGAATTCAATCCTAATCTAGCCATCTCAGCAATATCACTTTTAAAACGGTTATAGTGGTCTACTGCGCTGCCTGATGGTTCCTTGAACACCGATCCTTCCAAGTTTTCCATCAGCCAAAAATCAGAATTCGTATTATTGCCTTCCACCTGATGTGCTGCAGTGGATGCCCCCCATAAAAAACCTTCTGGAAAACGTGCCATGTTTGCTCCTCCTCAACTTCGATTAATTGCTGCAATCTCATTTTATAAAGATCTTATGGCGGCAACTAACAATTCAACGACTCTTCACTAACGTTTTGACGACTTTCTAAAAACGCAAAAGAGACCTAATGCTAGGCCTCTAACAATGAAAAATATTTATTATAATAGTCGTTTAAGTACCATTATGATGTCGTCAAAACGTTAGTGAAGAAACAATGTATGACGTAAAGTTAAACTGAAAAGTTATACTACGAAACCCGAACTACTAATCTAATTAATCATTAGGAGGAATTTATTCATGACAGACTTCACTAGTGTACAAAACAAAGTAGCCATTGTTACTGGCGCTTCAGATGGCCTTGGCAAGGCAATTGCTATGTGCTATGCAGAAAATGGGATGAGGGTCATTGTATCTGATATTAATACCGAAAAGGGTTCCAAGGTAGTAGAAGAAATTAAAGCTACTGGTGGAGAAGCATCTTTCTTTCAAACGGATGTCAGCCAAGAGGAAGAAGTAAAAGCAATGGTCGACTTTGCTCTTGAAACATATGGTCGTCTAGATGGTATTGTAAATAACGCTGGAATTAGCGCCGAGAGTAGACCGACTCATGAATATTCAGTATCTGAGTTTGATAGATTAACCTCTATTGACCTAAAGGGTGTCTTCCTGGGAATGAAGTTTGGAATCAAAGCGATCCTCAAATCGAAATCATCATCAGGATTCGTAGTCAATGTTGCATCTTTAGCTGGCTTGCTAGGCAATAGTTCCATGGCTATTTATACTTCTGCCAAGCATGGCGTTGTGGGTCTTACAAAGAGTGCTGCACTCGATTACGCACCTTACAATATTACAGTCAATGCAATTTGTCCGGGGACTATCAAGACATCAATTTGGGGGAATGCACCCGATGAAGTTATTCAACAATATGCTAAGTTGCTATCTCCGAATGGAAGACTAGGTGATCCTAAGGAAGTCGCACATTTAGCCTTATTTTTAGCCTCAGATTTGGCTCGTTACATTAGTGGTTCAGCAATTACGGTCGATGCTGGGTCTAGCGCCGGGAAGCTTACTCCTACTCAATGGTCTCACCCTGAAATATTGGAATAACAATGCACTCTTTACAATTAACCATTAGCTCAATTTATAAAAGGATGAGATAGAAATGGATAAAGAAGCAACTCGAGTAGATCCCCGCAAACTCCGTACCCGTCGATTGCTTATGGATGCCTATGTTGACTTGCTTCAAGAATTGGATCCAGAGAAAATAACCGTTAATCGCCTTGCAGAGCGCGCCAGGATCAACCGCGTTACCTTTTACCTGCATTATTTGGATATTCCTGATATGGTGGACAAAATTTCGGAAGAAATGATCGAAGACATTTATGAGATTCTTCGTGACAAAACATCAACACATCCAACTCAGATAGAGGACATAAATTTACCTTTGGTGAAGCTTCTTGAACATATTGCTGAAAATGCGATATTTTACAAAGCCACTCTCGCTACTAACCGTATTCCGATTTTTACAGAACGGCTGTTGAAGTTGCTGTCAGAATTGGTTATTGAAAGGCTGGAAAACACGCAGAGCCAACCCCGTTCTTCAACGGCAAATATTCAAACCGACATCGCCATTTGGTATGGTTCTTCAGCTTTAATTGGTATAATCGTTGCTTGGCTTCGAAATGATATGCCATATACACCGAGTTTTCTTGCCAAACAATTTTCTTTATTGACATTATCACGATAAAACCACCTCGTTGCAAATACAAGTACTACCAGTTGACATATTTTCGGAAACAATAATCTAATGAAGTCTGGCCAGTTAGCATGTCCATCACCACGTATTACTGCTTGTTACTTTAATGAAAACAGGGAGCAGGTGCCGCGCTTTTCGTATTAACTGATATCTTTGTTACGCATATTGCCCGTTACTCGAATGAATAGGCGCTCAGGATTTCAAATCTTCTTTTGACAATACTTCCACCATTGTATTTTCTCTAAAAATCTTCGCAGTAACAATACCTACTAACAATGCCCAAACAGGAGACGAAATACCTAAGAAAGAAATATTTGAGATGGCCAAAATAAACGTAAACATCGTAGAGTATCTGTAATTTATATCGGAAAATGCGGATTGAACACTATTCAACAGTACTCCGATTAGAGAAAATCCCGTAATTAATGTGACGAATGAAGTAGGAAGCAACTCGATGATATCAATAATTTTCCAAGAAAATACTCCAAATAACGTAACCAGTATCCCTGAAACGATTGCCGCTAAATAACGGTGATCTTTAGGGCCCGAATCCTCTCCACTACAAAGTGCACTCATCATTCCACCTATATTGGCGGCATGGCCAGAAAATACTCCGGCAACTGAAGAAAATATTCCTGAAATAATAAGCGACTTATTCACTGGAGGATCAAACCCATTCCTTTTCACCGAAGTTAAAGCTACAACAATATCATTACTCACAATTAATATCGAAATAGGAATGGATATAGATAGTAAAGCATCCATAGTAAATGAAGGTATCACGGGATGAGGCAAAATAAAACCTGTATACTGCATAATTGGAAAGTGGTAACTGAAGAGTAAACCTGCTAAACCCAAAAAAAGAACGCCTATAAATGGAGGAATTTTTCTTGATAAGAAGGGCGTAATAAAGAATCCGAAAATAGCTAGCAATCCGGCAATTGGCATTTCCTTTACTGCTGGTACTATTTTCACAACATAGTTTAGGATTAGTCCGGCAAGTAGTGCATCAATAAACGGCCTTGGTATATAGTAGAGAACCTTATCCAATAAACCAGAGAAACCAAGTAAAGCTATTACCAGGCCCGACATGATATAAGCGCCAGCTAATTCATGAATCGTGAACTGAGCGGCTGTTGAAGTCAAGAAAGCGATTGCAGTGATAGAATGTGCTCCTCCAAACGGAATCTTATACTTGAGCGTCATTATGAGGTTAAGTAGTCCACCTAAAAAATAAACAGCAAACATCCATGTAACAATCTCACTTCGATTAAACCCAGTACTTTCTGCAGTTTGGATAACTAATAGGGCACCACCGCTGCAAGCTAGCAAAGCTGACATGATTCCGGCCATGAAATTTTGAATATTCACAAAGAAATATTACCTCCAATCGACAAATAATAAGTTCATAATATTAGAATACAAACGGCCATCCAAGCATCATATCGAATAAAAAACAACGTCTTCGCAATTGCTTACGATAGACGTTGTTCTTTTTTATTTTATTGAAGAAATTATGAATGCTAACAAGGCTAACAAACCAGCAGTAATTGCAATAACATAGAAAGCCGTAAGTCTCACCCATTTAACCCCTGTTTTTTGGAAATATGTTTGATCCCCTTCAAGGTTTTTGCGCGAAAAACCAATCATAATAGTAGAAATTAAACCAATCAATAAAATGATCGAAAATATCAGATAATAGCTATTCATATTCATTCAGAGGCCTCCTTTTTGTGGCGATGTTTTCAAAGTTATTTATATTGTCAACCTTTGAACCAAAACCTCCTCTTTATACCATTACTTCATAAAAAGTGATTAATCAAAAAGTAAAAGAACCCCGAGAAGATTGACAAGAAGAATATTACTGTTAATTGGAGAAGACCATCCATCGTTTGCTCGTAGTTGTTTCTATGTGAATTATTCATTATTATTATCTCCCTTCAATGTTCGTTCATTCGGCCATTAAAACTACTAACGTAACTTCTTTCATTAGTATTATATAATTGAATAGGAACACTTTCCCCATCCAATCTACTGTTTTTTTTACAGTCCAATTTCACACTTAATTTGATCCAAGCCTCTCATCCCCTAATAGTTGTTTATCTTTGAAATCTCATCAAGATGGGTATGAATTCCTTTACCAAACACTATGAATCCTTCTTTGTCTGCGTATGGATACCTAACTTCAAACTCATTCGAACCCAGTAATCCAGCTATGTGAAGAGATACATTTGTTTGTCTGGATTTTGTATTTAAAATTGCATTTATTGATCCGTACAAATAAACAGAGCCATCTGATAATTTGGTTTTAGTTAATATCGAGGTGGAATTAACTAGAATAGATATTCTTTCATTCCCATGAATCAATACACCACTTCCAATAGGATTTACTTCAGAGCTATCATTGTTGATGATTGGCTTTAGTCGTAGACTTAATTGTAATCGAGCACTAGGATTTAGATGGTTTAAAATAAGCTCTGAAATTACTCCATTCATTTGATTAGTACTTATACCTCCTTGCGTGTCCAACCAATATTCTGCTAAGCCCACCCATTGTAATCGTTCAAATTTACTATCTGCTTTTGGCTCTTGATACCTTGAAAAAAAAGCTATCATAAGAGCGATGGCAAGTAGTATACGTGCCCAAAACCAAATTGTCATATTTAATTGCTTCATCGGGCACCCTATTTTCTAAAAATAATTTTTTTCTCTTTCATAGTACTTCACTAATTCAATAATCATTGCTCCCATCCTCTCGCTTCGAGGAACAATTACACAAGACAGACATTCATCTCTCAAAGCATCGTGGGTTACTTTACCGACTGCTACAGCTTTTACATGAGTAGAAAATTTTTTCAAAATTATATCCAAAAGCCCAAGATGTTTTACGTAATCAAAAAAATATTTCACTTGTACCGCAGTAGTGAAGCAAACAGCGTCAATCGAATTCATTGTAATTTCAGAACATAACGTTTCCAATATAAAGGTCTCGGGCTCTATATGACGATAGGGTAAGATTTGAATGACATTTGCCCCCTTGTCCTCTAAGAACTGAATTAATAAAGGCTGAGGTTCACCAAACAACTGAACGGCCACTGTTAGGCCGGAGAAATCGAAAGATGTTAATCGGTTAATTAAACTTTGTGTCGTTCCATCCTCATCAACGACTGTAGGTTTTACACCTAAATTCTTAAGCAAAGAATATGTCTTATACCCTCGTACAGCTACTTTTGCTTCTTTTATTTTATTAATCAATGCTGAACGAATTTGAAGCTGTTCTGCTGCGGACAGCAGTGAATCTGTTCCAGTTCCTGTTGTGAAAATAAACCAATCCACCTCATTGTTGGCACAAAACAAAAGTTCTTTTTGCACAATCTGTTCGTCAAAAAACAGGAGACCTTGTAATGGTCGAATAACGGGGATTCCGCCTTGCTTCTCAATTAGTAAACTCATTTCATTTATTTTTCTAGAACCAGCAATAACAATTTTCTTTCCGGTTAATTTATCCATCTTTTTAAGAATCCCCCTTCAATAAACCGAAAAATTCCATACTTGCCTCATAATTTTATGTAAGGCATTTCTCCGCCTATCATAACTAATTGTATTTATCATAATGGTCTATGACTGGTATGTGACCACCCAATTAAGTCCAAATTACCCCATCCAAGTGCATAGTCATCCTTTTATCTTTCAGAAAATGGACAAATACATGGAAATGTAAAATAAGTAACAGATCAGTAACCTTCTTTTCGAATTAACACCTTCGTTGTGTGCAATTACGTTGGAACCGGAATAGTGGAAAAGTAAGCATCAGAGCAATGCAACAAACCCAATGCCGCGTAGGCATTGGGTTTGTTATCAATCATTTTGAATTGGAGGCCCAACGATATAGTTTTAATGATTTGCTGTGATTCTCGCAATTTCTTCATTCTCTATTGTTCTTTCCCCACCGCCCCCCCAAACAAAAACAACAGTCAAAGAAGCTACAACAAGAATTGGAGGTAATACCATAATAAGAAGAAATTCCATCTTCTAGTCTCCTTTCCGATGCATCTGTCCCTGCACATATCTGACATTAAATAGAAACAGCTACATTAACAAAAAGAGCGATGGTATAAGAAGTAATAAACCAGCCAAAAAAGCAATAATTAATGCAGTAGCCATAGTTTTAGAAAATGAATCTTCGGTTTAAATCGGTCCCACGTATACATGTAAATACCTAGAAAAATCGCCTCAAAGAAAAAAGCGATTATTTCCAAAAACATAGGCAACCCAATGGGTTGTCCCGCTATCCGAATGAAATTAGGGGCCATTACATACATAAACTTCCATTATTATTTAGATGACGAAATTAATACCGGAGTCATCAAACCGTAATTTATTCATATAGAAGCTCATTTCATATCCGCACATTAGTAAAAATGCAAATTTTGGGAAGTATAATAACAAGGTACCATCCAATTCAAATCCAGAACCACCATCCATGTTCAACAGATTGATTTTATTTCGTCATTTTATTGATAAAGAGAGAGGCTCTTTATTTCGAACCAAATGTTATGATGGAAATAAATCTGTGATAAATATCTATCCATCTTGCAACTCTAGATAGAAGGTGATGACATGTGGAAACCTGATCGTTCTAACGGCAAATCTCTTTATCAACAAATTGCTGATGATCTTGAACGAAGAATTTCATACGGCGAGTTTCCCCCTGGCAGCTTGCTGCCTTCCGAACGAAAATTAGCCGAACAATTGGGAGTAAATCGAAGCACCGTCATCCTTGCTTATGCTGAATTACGCGCGCTCGGAATCATCGAAAGCCATACGGGAAGCGGAACGAGAGTAATTAAATATAAATGGGGAGTTACACCGACACATACACCGAACTGGCATCGGTATGTTGAAGGCGGGAGTTTCTTGCCTAATTTGCCTTTTTTGCGACGTATCCGGGAAGTTCTCCAACAAGACAAATCTATGATTGATTTTGCAAGCGGCGAGCTGGCATCTGATCTCTCCCCTGTGGAGGAGATAAATATTCTTATGGGCGAAAATCACTATACAGAATATTTAGGATATGACAATCCACAAGGATTTGTCCCGCTCAGGGAAGCGCTTGTCGCATATCTTAGTCAATATCGGGACATCCAAACCACAGAATCCTCGATACTCATTACATCTGGCTCTCAGCAATCCTTATTTTTAATTACCCAGTGTTTGTTAACCCCCGGAGATGCGGTTGCGATTGAAGATCCTTCTTATTGCTACTCATTGCCCATGTTTCAATCGGCCGGACTTCGGTTGTTCCGTCTTCCCGTAGATGATAAAGGAGTCCGGCCCGAAGATATTCGCTCACTGTATAAAAAACACCGCATCAAGATGATATTTATTAATCCAAATTTCCAGAACCCCACAGGTGCTGTACTCGATGCTGATCGTCGTATTGAACTACTTGATGTTGCTAGCGAGTTGGGGCTCCCGATTGTAGAGGATGATCCCTTTAGCCTTACTGCTTACGATGGGTCACCGCCACAGCCACTCAAGTCAATTGATCCTATCGGCTCGGTCCTCTACATAGGCTCTTTCTCTAAAATCGCAGCATCTGGGTTGCGAATTGGATGGATGGTCGCTCCCCATTCCGTTGTCGAGCGGCTTGCCGATGCAAGACAACAGATGGATTTCGGACTTAGCGTTGTTCCGCAGAGAGTTGCTGCACAGTTTTTAAAGTCCCACTATTTCCAGCCTCATTTGGGCCGTTTGCGCACGCATCTGCTCTATAAACGGGATTTGTTGATTGAAGCTCTTCAACATGAACTACCCGACCTAGTCCGCTTTACGATTCCACAAGGAGGCTTGCACCTGTGGTGCAAGATTATACCAGAGGTAAATGATAACAAGCTGTTGGAAGAATCCATTCGAAGGGGAGTTATCTTTGTACCTGGCAGCGTTTATGGTTCGGACTCCGGTTATGTGCGATTCACTTTTGCAAGGGCTAGGGCTAATGAAATCGGGTCCGGAATTTCGAAATTTGCGGCAGCTCTTCGAGGCGTATTGTGTTAAAAAAGCAACCATGGTGCATGAGCAATGAAATGGTTATCTCTTATATTAATGTCTAAACAAAGATTAGGGTTGTCCCATAAATCGTTATTTTTGATTTACGGGACAACCCTATGTTTTAATATCTTCTTATTTTCTTTCTAGTTAAACGATATTGTTTTGAAAGCAAAGGACATTCGAGGATAGGCCTTTAGAGTAACACCTTTATCGCGCGCAGATATTGGCATTATCCCATTGATGATAACTACAATTCTCCTCTTATTCTTAATAACACTTTAGCTATGCTTCAATAAGACAGAGAGCAGCACCGCTCGGTTCTGCTCCCTGTTATGTTTAACAATCGTTCTTCGTTACTTAAACGAACTAAACCTTAGCTTCCCAGTCACTTTTACTAAGCTTGTAACAATTATATCTCTCTTTATCTAGATCAATAACGCCTTGAAAAATAAACCCGCATTTTTGTATCACTCTATTTGACGGTACGTTTCGTAAAAGAGCAATTGCATTGAGCATTTCAACGTCCGTATTCTCAAATAAATACTTGGCTAACCCTTCTGTAGCTTGCGTTGTATAACCATTGCCTCTATGATTTTTTGAGATTGCAAACATATTTTTCGGTTTGGAGTCGGCAATCCCTCTTTAATTCCTGTACAACACCATCCGATAAAATCTCCCGATGCTTTCAATATGATTCCCAATCAAAGACGATGTTCACTTATCTCTCCACCATTAGATACAGTATTTAGAAATTGCTTGTTTCCCGGTATTTCATAATTCATTAACCAATCTTACCGTCGTTCTTTAGATACGTTCCAACCAGGCAAGTATTTATATATTTCAGGTTGCCATATTAAAGAATGAAATTGATCAAGATCATCAAGTATGTACTCTCTAAGGTAGACATCCTTACATTTTATAATAAAGATATTGTTTTCACTCAACGTCTTAATCTCATAAAAACGGTATTTATTTCCATGACTATTTTAACATATCTTATTACTGACGTAGTTGATAAAGATTAATTATTGCTAAATTATCTTCCCGTTACTTTAACGCAACAAGGGAGCAACTGCCGCTTGGCGAGTTCCCCCCTTGTTATTGCCCTATCGTTCGCCGTTAGTTTAACTACTCGGCATTTTCAAATAATCCCAACACTTCTATTACCTCTGGTTGCCCTATCTTTCTCTAACCATCCAAGAAAACCCTTTAGCTTCAAGCATAGTTTTTTATATAAGTTGTTAATCCCTACAAGCAGCTCTGCTTTTTCGTGTATATTTTTAGAAAGTTTATCCTATGACTTGTTAAACCCTGTAGACTTAATACTGATGTATCCGCATGCACCTCATGAAACAGTTCTCATACATATGAACCCTAAGGGTATAAATGATCCAGTCATGGATAAATTATAAAGGCATAACCAATATTTTCAATTTTTACTACCCACTTTGTAAGGATGGTGTTTATGTTTTGGAAGAAGCTTAAGATTGGACACCATTTTGAGAAACCTGAACCTCAGAATACCGTCCTAACGATAGATTCATTTAGACAAATTTTGGCCAACATGGACGATGCAGAAATCATCGAACGCAGGACCAATAATGATCAAATGGTGATGTTTCTCTACATAAGAACATTAATTGACCAAGAACGCTTAAATGAATCCGTTATCGAACCGCTGCTCCACTGTGATCTTGAAGAAATAAATGAATGCATAGCCACAGCTAAGGTATCCAGAATTGTCACGATGGAGGAAGGTCAGCAGAAACTATTAACGGGATCCATCCTTCTCTATGAACCTATGAAGAATCAGTGGTGGGCAGCACTTCTTCCAAATCCATTGACTCGCGCCATCGAAACATCGGAAACCGAAACCATTATGTTTGGACCCAAGGACAGCTTCAGTGAGCAAATCGATCAAAATGTGACAATGATTCGCAGACGGCTTCCATCGACATCTTTAAAATCAGAAAGGTTTTCTGTCGGTTCTGTAAGTAAAACAGAGGTTGTCATGATGTATATGGAAGGGGTGACAAATCCCGAATTTATTTCCATTGCAAGAAGTAAACTATCTACCATTGATTTTGATGTTTTTATGGATTCGTCCCATGTTGCGGCATTCATGGAAGATCATTATCATAGTATATTCCCGCAATTTCAACAAAGCGACCGCCCGGATCTATGCGCTTTCTCTTTATCGATGGGAAAAATTACTTTTTTAGTAGCCAATACACCATTTGCGTTAACGGCTCCCATCACATTTTTTCATCTATTTCAATCTCCAGAGGATTACATTAATCGCTGGCTGGTTGCCAGTTTTTTGCGGCTGCTGCGATATGTAAGCTATGTACTTTCGTTAATATTAGTCCCGATCTATGTTGCGTTAGCCACGCATCATTATCAGATGCTCCCGATGCAAATTCTTTTTGTATTATTAGAATCTAGAACCAAATTGCCGTTTACGCCATTTTGGGAAGCATTTTTAATGCTGCTTACCCTGGAGATCATCAAAGAAGCAAGTCTTAGGATGCCCACAAAGTCGGGTCAAGTACTAGGCGTGATCGGTGGCATTGTCGTAGGACAAGCTTCCGTTGAAGCTGGTTTTGCAAGCAAAATATTAATTGTTTTAGTAGGTGTTACGGCTATTGCTTCGTTTCTAGTCCCTAATTATCTCGTGACCAAATCAAACACACTGCTTCAATTCGCTTTCCTTTTCCTTGCCAACTATATCGGAGTGTTAGGGATAGTATTCGGGATAATTGTTATTCTTGTCCATTTGAATAGTATCACATCTTTGAAACAACCTTATTTTGCCCCCTTAGCTCCTCTTTACTGGAGGGATTGGTTAGATCTTTTCATTCGGGGTCCTTTCCATTGGATGAAGGAACGTCCTGAATATTTACATACCCTACAGAAATGGCGAACCAGTCAAAGGAGAAAATAATGTGAAGGCATCTTCCTTATATGAGAGAACGGCCACGTTTGGCGGGATCTATGTCTTTTTCATGGTCAACCGAAGTCAAATGCTATATTTCGTCTTAGTCACTCCTTCCAAATTGGTTTATCCCTATATGATTTGGGCATTAATTGCCGTGGGGATTTTATCACAATTGAATATGATCTTGATTGCAAAATGGTTTTCATCAGACATTTCCACCAAAGGATATCAAGGATTCGTTCAACTATTTGGAAAGCGGATGGTTCGTGTTTTGGCCTTCATTGGTCTGTTTTTCATTTTTGCTAAAATATATGTAAGTACACTGGGGACTGTGGAAGTGATTAATAGTATCATCTTCCCTTCCATGAATCCTTTGTGGTTGATTTTATTTCTCTTTGGGATTTGTTTGTACGCGGCCTCTCGAGGAATGACGAATGCGATACGCTTTGTCGTTATTGCCTTTTTTGGTTCCGCTTGGATGATTTTATGTTTTATTCCTTTCTTCTTCCCATCGATGGCGTCACTTCACGATTTATATCCCTTGATCCCCGCAGACTGGTCGACAGTCTCCTGGAAGAATCTTTTATTCATTTGGCAAGCGTTCTCGGGACCGGAGTACTTGGTCTTTATTGGGCCGTGGTTAAACCAAAAAGAAAAGATGTTGAAATATTTGACATTTGCTAATACCGCGTCTGTCTTTGAGTATTTGATTATGTTTGTTGTTTCCTTATTATTTTTTAGTTCCCAATACTTGAACAAAAGCAGATTTCCGGTAACGGACCTTATTCGTTATCTGCAAACTCCTGTTTTTGAGCGAATTGATATCATTTTAATTTGCCTGCAGATGTTTTATTATGTGTGGGCCATTTCCCTTTATTTCTTATGGTTCTACGGGGCTATTCGAATAGTTTCAGGAAGATTAAACGAACAGAGTAATCGAATTGGTTTTATAACCTGTTGGATCATGATTTTAATAAGTACGATTATTCTAGACAAGTGGTTTGGTGAAACTGAACAGAACCCTTTGATGAACCTACAGATTTGGTTACGGGCATTTACCTACTTGTTCATCCCAACCTTCCTTCTGATTGCTTGCAAACGAAAGGGGCTTATCTAGCATTGAGGCTGTTTAATCATACGATGTTCCTCGTCATAATGAGCAGTATGCTATGGATGATTGGATGCTCCCCATTTGTAGATAACAATCAGATCGAAGAAATCTCCCCTGTGATTTGGTGGTCGATTACTGAGGGTGCAGAAGGGAAGCTAAGAATAAGCACACTGGTACCACCCATATATTCTGAACCAAAAAAAATGCTTACCCAAGAAGTCGATCTATTGAAGGAGGGAGGAAAGGATTTTAATTTAAGCTATTATCGGGAAGTAAAATCAGGACAACTTCGTATGGTATTTATTGAACAAGAACTGGCGAAAAAAGGCATTACATCACTTATGAACACTTTATTTACGGACCCTGATATTTCTCAACGCCTTTATATCGTCATCGTCAATGGGAGCTTTGATGATTTCATTAAAAATCAAATAAAAACACAAGACATTCCCGGCTATTTGCTTTATCGTTTGCTTAAACACTATGAAAGTAAGAAACAAGGAGATATGACTATTGTAAATCTACATCAATTTATGAAAAGGTACTATTCACCATACTCCGATCCAGTCGCACCTATTTTCAAGGTCGATAAAGAACATTTTATCTACGAAGGAACTGCCTTCTTCAAAAACGATAAACTGCAAACGAACATCAATAAGAGAAATGAACAAATATTCCAACTGATTGATCATAATCATCACCTTAAAGTCCTTACCATCCCAGAGTTATCAATAACGATGGGGAATGTCACTTCCGAGACAAAGATGAAATTAAATCTTGACTACTCAACATTATCTCTCAACATCGAGCTCAAAGGTCGAATTGAAGAGTACCGTGGAAAGGGAGATATAGACAACCTTGATCAATTAGCGGTTATTCATCAACAGATAAAATCGCTTTTCGAAAAACAAACAACAGAGCTTCTAAAGAAAATGCAAAAGTCGGAAGTGGACCCTCTGGAAATTGGTACTCTTACACTAGGTCCTTTTTCGAAGCCCATGAGCGAGGATGAATGGTCTACTCTCTGGGCGAACGTGAAATTTAACGTTACATATGAGCTTCATATTCAACCTTTGACGAATGTGCGAAAATAAGCTTGCACAAACACAGAACGAGAACCATCTTCTTAACGGTTCTCGTTCTGTGATATTTTCCAATGCAGGCATGCTGGCATTCTTGTTGAACTATTCTGCCCGTTAGTTCAACGCTACCGCGTGAGTCTAATACTTTTTTCCCAATCTACATCTTTATTCTCGTTGGACTTCAACACAAAAATAGCAAGGCAGAGGTTAATCTGCATTGCTATTTTTTACTATATAAGGTTTAACTTATCTGATTTTCTCAATCACGATTTATCCTCAGGCATAGGAACTGTAATTACCGCCCAAATAAATGCCACAATAACTACAAGAATCAAAATCGGCCAAAAGAAAATACTCAGTCCAAATAGCATCAAGAACATTAGAATCACAGTGTCACGACCCAGTCGACCGCTTCTAGTAACCCAACTCCACCTGTGTCCCATATTGTTATGCCGCTGGCCGCTTCTGTATCTTTTTCTTTTCATAGAGCGCTCACCCAACTTTTATTATTCCCAGGTTTAGACCATATAGAACAAAAAGAATAAAGCTACAGCCGCCTTATTCTTTTTCTCATAATTAAGAAATTTCGCCTTCAACAACCTGACTCCCTCTGGGGCTTCAATTTCTGATTGTACTGTGCCATCTTACTGAACAGTAGTGACATTTATTAGCCTGCATCTATTGAGCAGCATTTGCTCCGCAAAACTGCCATTTAGTTTAATGCCCCGCCGCCAGTCTATCTCTTTATTTGCCGGTCTACTCATTAACTTATAACGAACCTCAAATACTAAAAAAGTGATGTTCACAAAAGTGAACACCACTAACGATCTTTATTTTCCTTGATCAACTACGATCCTTATTTTCCTTGATCAGTTATTAGTTTCATCCTGTTTTTTCCTGACTTTTTCACTTGATACATTTATACATAAAAAATAAACCCGCGCAATTTTGCACGGGTTTTACAGAGTAAGGACGAATTTTGATGTTTTAATGAGGCTCTACAAAATAATTGATTAAGATCTACTTTCACCATTACCTAATATTGCTCATAATGCCCAATATTTTTTCATTCCGAACTCAATGCTCCAACCGCCCATCCCGAAACCTTACAATCCGCTTCGCCTGCTCCGCAACCTGCCGATCATGTGTAATCACAATAATCGTCCGCCCTTGCTCATACAAACGCCTGAAAATATCCATAATCTCCGTACCAGTCTTCGAATCCAGCGCACCAGTAGGCTCATCCGCCAAAATAATCGGAGGATCTCCAGCCAACGTGCGAGCAATCGCAACGCGCTGCTGCTGTCCGCCAGATAACTCCGAAGGCATATGATTTCTTCGATCCAGCAGATCCACCGTTTCCAACGCTTGTATAACCATCGGCTCCCGCTGCTTCCTCGTCAGCCCTCTATAAATCAGCGGAAGCTCCACATTCTCATACGCGCTCAACCTCGGCAGCAGGTTAAAACTCTGAAAAACAAACCCGATCTTCCGATTTCGAATCTCAGCTAACTGCGAATCCTTCATAGCGTGAATCTGTTTCCCATCCAATACATACTGCCCTTCGTCCGACACATCCAAACATCCGATAATGTTCATCAACGTGGACTTCCCGGATCCCGACGGCCCCATAATCGCAACATATTCGCCCTGCGCGATATCCAACGAAATGTCATCCAACGCCCGTATGGTTTCGCCACCCATATGGTAAAATTTGCTCACATTCTCAATTTGAATTAAGGCTGTCATTGTCTTCGCCCCCCATTATTTGAAGCCAAATAAATGAAGAATACGATTCACCGACGTGTCGACCTCAACTTGTTGACCTTACCGCTTCGCCTTATAAAACTCATGGTACAACTTCATGAGCGCCCTTTTTTCAATCCGCGAGACATACGAACGCGAAATCCCCAACTCCTTCGCAATCTCCCGCTGCGTCCGCTCTTCCCCACCAAGCTCCAACCCGAACCTTCCGACTACGACTTCTTTCTCACGGTCGTCCAATATTTCCAAATTTCTGTAAATTTTTGACTTCTCAATCTTCAGCTGCACCGCATCCACCACATCGTCCGCCTCGCTGCCGAGAATGTCGATCAACGTAATCTCGTTCCCCTCTTTGTCCGTTCCAATAGGATCATGCAGAGACACATCTTTACGCGTTTTCTTCAAGGAGCGCAGATGCATCAGGATCTCATTTTCAATACAACGCGCAGCAAATGTCGCCAGCTTCGTGCCCTTATTCGGCGAGAAGGATTCAATAGCTTTGATCAGGCCGATCGTCCCAATAGAGATCAAATCTTCCAAATCTTCCCCTGTATTGTCGAACTTTTTTACTATATGCGCGACAAGTCTCAAATTGTGTTCAATCAGCTTGTTTCTGGAATGCTCATTCCCTTCAGCCATTTGCCGCAAGTGCCTTTCTTCTTCTTCCTCGGTAAGTGGCTGTGGAAACGCATTGTTTTTAACATAGGAAACAAGTAAAGTGAGCTGCTTTATTAATACAGCGATCGCGCTAAAGAATCCAGGCATTCCAGCTACCCCCTTCAGTGTGTGCGGATCTTAGCTGTTCGGAAACCTCCGCTTTGAGATTAGTATTAGTGTATGTGGGTGAGAGCCTAGAAGTGCCTGTACCTATTAAGTTGCATGAATTAGTCATCTAAAATTAACTCATTTAGATTGATTAGGTTAGTACAAATGATACTAAGGTGTAAAAGTACCTTTAACCTCCGTTGATTGAACTCAACTATCGCTTGTTCTTTTGACATCTCCATCAAAAAAACTTCAATTTATCTCTCTATATTTATTATTATCCGACATACAAATATACCCTCTGGCAGCAAGTACTTCTACCTGAGACATGCATGCGTATGTTGAATTCTTTGTTAAGGACCAATCTCTTCTCTTATTCCTCAGACGGGCTATCATTGATTTCTTCCACCAGACTAGCTTCGGATCTCGGCTGCTTTCATCTCCCAAACTTCAACTTTGGAGACGATCACGTCGCCGCTCGCGCAAAGTTCGATGCCGTCGCTGTCCTCCAAGGCGGTATATACTCTCGCCGAAAGACAGGTTTCATCGTCCACGAATACTTCGACAATGGATTGATCAGCGAAAATCCGCAGCTTCAGCGACTCGGCGCCATCCGACGTCGGAAGCTGCCCTTTTACCGGAGTCTTATGGACACCTGGGAACAGGCTCGAGCTTGCTCGGTCGATAACGATCTCATTCGTTGCCAAGCTCAGGCGCACATCGGTATGTTCCCTGCCGCTAGGCGAAGCGAATACGGACACGGTTAGTTCGCCTCCACCGGCGGCCAACCTATCGATTTCCACCGAACATTCGAAGGATGTAGAACGAATTCCCGTATTCATCGGCGACACACCAACCCGCACGTTCTCAAAGCTCCAGCTCTCGCCCCGCAACGACTCCAATTCCGGAACCGGCGTCATCTTGAGCGCGCCGTTAGGCTTTAAGTCGACGATACGGGGCAATGCCAACGCTCCCGCCCATTCCAAGCTCGGCGGAAAATCCTTCCCCCTGCATTCCGGCATCCACCCGAGCAGAACGCGCCGGCCTTTCTCGTCGACGAATCCTGTCGAGGCATAATAGCCTTCGAAGCCACCGTAGTCGACGGTGCCATGCTTCCGGATGTCAATCAGCTTATTCTCGCGAATCGTGCCTGAAACGTAACGCCCCGCCGAGCTCGGCGAATAGAACAGAACCGCTTGATCTTCGCCGAAACGAAATAGATGCGGACACTCCCAAATCGACTCTTCTCCTTCAAGGAAAACGCCAATGAAGCTCCATTGTTCCAAATCATCGGAACGATAGATCGCAGCGCAGCCTTTGCCGTCGTATATGCCGCCGAGCAGCATTCGCCACCCGTCCGTCTCTTCCCAAACGTAAGGATCCCGCCATTCCTTAATTCGAATCTCCCCGTGAAGGTCGGAGGTCAGCACGGGATTGATGTCCGGCTTACGCCACGTCAGCAAGTCCGTTCCTTGGGCCGTCCACTGCTGAGCTCCCGTCGTCGCGTTTCGCACGCCTTCGCCGATGCTCGTATAAAACAACCTTACCTCGTCGCCGTCAACGACCGAGCACCCCGAATAACAATGAAGCTCATCGAGCTCCCGCGAAGGAGCGAGCGCGACCGGCAGGTGCGTCCAGTTCACCAGATCGAGGCTCTTGGCGTGACCCCAGTGGATGTCACCCCATTCTGGCGCAGAAGGATTGTATTGGTAAAACAAATGATACTCTCCCCTAAGCTGAAAAGGTCCGTTAGGATCGTTCATCCAATTACGCGGCGCCGTAAAATGATACTTCGGTCTGTACCAGTCCATATTCTCTCTCCTTGTGGTCGTAAATGATTGCTTTGCTTCGAGTAAGCCAAATTGATCGCCTGGATTTTCTTCGTGACACTTTCGGCTCGCGGTTTGCACTCAATAAGCCGTTGACTTCCTGTTGGACGTCAGTGATTTGGGTATAGCCTCATTCGTTCGGCGGCGTCAGTACCCAGCACGCATTCAGCTGAATGATGGTCCACATAAGCGAGGCTACACTTGCTGATCGGGTACACTCCCCATCCCCGCTCGCATAATCCCCTTATCCTTTAGCAGCTTCACGAAGATGCCGCCTACGACACTCCGGTGCTGGAAGTTCAGTTGCCGCGCCGTCAGTGTATCTGTCCAGTCCGAGAATGGGACGCGGTTCGGCGTATCGTTCAGCATGCGCCAAATCGGCTCGATCAGCCGTTCGAAATCACTCTACCGCTCCGCCAGCGCAGCTGACCAAACGAGCCAATCTGATTTCGTATGCGTCGCTCGGCTGTCCAGCGGTGTGCCATAAATATTGCGCTGCTTCAAGTACCACGCCACTTCCTTGCGAATCGTCTCTTCCGCGAATAAGCCAGTTTCAAATAGCTGATCCCAAATCATATTATATTTCAGGCTCCAAGTTCCCTCTTGACCGAACGCCAGCTTCGTATGGTCGCCGTCATCGGCTAGCTTCGCCCACTCTACCGCCATTTCCCGCGCCCGCTTGAGATACCGCTTCGCCTCTCCTTCATCGCCTTGCAGCTGTTTCAGAATGGAGAAGCTTGCTACGCCCATAACAGCTTTTACAGACAAATTGGCGTTACGTGCCAAATGGCCGGCGAAGTCGTCCGTACACAACTGGTTCTCGGGATCGAGCCCGTGCTCCGTCAAGTAATCAGCCCATTGCGCGAAGAGCCCAATATGGTTCAACAAATATTCCATCATGCCCCCGGCCACAGCGGTTGCCGCGGCCATGATCAGCATATTGCCGCATTCCTCGACAGGCATTTGCCCTTCGACCGCGTTGTCGCTATACACTTGGCCGTTGCCGATCGGATACTGCCCGATGTCGTGCGGTGCAAACTCGAACGGCCATGCCTCGCTTTCGGCATACTTCACGATCGGCCGGATCATGCCCTCAACCAGCAAAGGATTGTAAAGGAGATACAACGGCACGGACGGATAACTGACGTCCACCGTCGCCATACAGCCGTTGCTATAGCATTCCTTGGACAAAAAGAGCAGTTCTCCTTCCGTATCCAGAACCAGCTTGTGGGCGGCAATCGACTGTCTGTATGACAAAGCGATTAGGTCTGCATAACTCTTGCCGCCGGACTTCAAGGCATCCGCAAGCAATTGGCGGTCGAATTCGGAGCACCGCTCCAGCAGCGCTTCGTAGTCCGCGAAGGCGTCTGCGATCATCTGCTCTGCCGTTTGCCCGCTCCGCTTCCAATAGGCTTGCAGTTTCTCGCCGAAGTATTCGACGGCATAGACATCGTCGTACGCCAGCACCGCCAGTGCGCTTGCAGGGACGGTGCCGACTCTGCCGAGATCGTACACTAGCGCCATTACGGGGTGATTGTCGCGAACGACTTGGGGGCCGGCCGAAGCTTCGCGCTGTACGAACGCCTCGTTCCGGACGAAGGACTTGCGGATCGAGGCCGAATTCAGATAAGCCTGCACATTCCCGGATTGCTTCGCGCTCAGATAGAAATGGCCCCAGTCGATGCGGTGATCATCCCCGGACCGGTTCATATAAGCCTGCTCCTCGTGTGAAGTCTGCAGCATAACGAGCCCATTGTCATCCGCTCTGCCGCAGACGACGGCCTGTGCCGGATGATCAACGCACCACTCTCCAGTGACATCGAAGTAAATGCTGATGTCGTGGCTGTACCCGTCCGCCGAAGAAGCCTCAAACGCCACGTAGGATGCCGGCCGCGACAGCACATCCAGATCATCCAACAGCAGCGGCGACGTGAAGCGGACTGTCAAGTTCACGCCTGACGCTGCGAACGTATAGACCGTGCTCAGCGGCGAAACGTTCAAGCCGGCTTGCTCCATGGCAGGCGGCTCCGAATAATAACGCTCCGCATTCGGCTCTACAAGTCCGGCAAAACGCCACACCGTTCCGTCGATCCGAATCAGCCCCGTCATGGCATGACGCTGCCCTGTCCAGTGGCGGGTGAAATCATCGGTTAAACGGTCGGAAGCTGACCAGACGCTGAAGTAAGGATCTATCGTGACTAGAGGCACTGAAGAAGGACGAATTGAACTCATCAATGTAACACCCTTTCACCAAACTATAATTGATATAATAAATATATTAGTTTTAACTCATTTACCTGTCAATACAAGATCGGATCGGCAAGCCTTTACTTCCCAAACAAGCTGGAATACATATCCGGCCGTCTAAAGACAACATTGTCGTTATCGAGATACATCTCTCTCGCCTTCACGAAATTCTGATAAGTTACCTGCCATGGATTGGCTTGAATGATAACAAAAGCAAAAGCAAGCGTCTTGCCGTCCCTTCTTTTCAAGGCGCCTTCGATTCCGTTGATTAAGTCTCCTTCCACGCTGCCATAAAAGACATTCAGTTCCTGCCCCGGCATGGCGCGCTTGTATACGTCGAGATTACTCGTGCCGTACTGGGACGTGCAACCGAGAAGCGAAGGGAAATGCAGTAATGGCTCATTCCCGTCCTCGGCATCTACTAGTCGCTTCACAAGGCGAACCAGCCATCCATTTCACGAACATTAACCCATTGACACTAGTTAACGTTCGTATTATGATAGTCAATGCAATAACAATTAGCCATATAACAATGAATCGTTCGTATATCCTCGAGGATTGGCTTGAGGGTCTCTAGAGGAAGCCATAACTTCCTAGCTACGACGGGTGCTCTTTTTCGCATACCCGTATGGCTAGGTTTTTTTGCGTCCAAATATGACTGTTCCAGAGGAGATTGCTGTTATGAACGCTTATGATTTTATCGTTGTTGGTGCAGGTCCTGCCGGTATTTTTGCTTGCTATGAGATGACATTGCTTCACCCTAATGCGAACATTTTACTCGTTGACAAAGGCCACGATATTTACAAGCGCAGTTGTCCGATTCTTGAAAATAAAATCAAGCTTTGCCCACCTCCAGCTGGTAAAAAGGACTACTCTGGTTGTCTACCTGCTTGCTCCATTACTTCCGGCTTTGGCGGAGCAGGCGCCTATAGTGATGGTAAATTCAATATCACGACTGAATTTGGCGGCTGGATGACGGATTATTTGGCGCCTAGCAAAGTCATGGAGCTCATCCGCTATGTGGATAGCATTAATCTGCAGCATGGGGCCACTGAAAACATAACGGATCCTACTACCGAAGCCGTAAAAGGGATCGAGCAACGCTCCTACGCAGCGGGCTTAAAGCTACTTCGCGCTCAGGTTCGTCATTTGGGCACGGAACAAAATCTCATGATCCTCAAATCCATCTATGAATATTTGAAAACACGCATCGATATGCAATTCAAAACCGAAGTTGACGATATCATCACGACTAAAAAAGAAGATAAAAACGTCGTACAAGGTATTCGATTGAAGGATGGCACGGAGCTCCTAAGCAACTATGTCATGCTTGCGCCAGGTAGAGATGGTTCTGCATGGTTAACGCAGGTTCTTAAGAAACGCCGTCTCAAAATGTCCAACAACCAAGTCGATGTTGGCGTTCGCGTCGAAACTTCCGATGTCGTGATGCGTGAAATCAACGAACATTTGTATGAAGGTAAATTCGTGTATAACACTTCGGTCGGTACGCGTGTAAGAACCTTTTGCAGTAACCCATCTGGGCATGTTGTGGTAGAAAATCACAGCGGCATCATGGCGGCCAATGGACATTCCTATAAAGATCCTGCGCTTGGTTCCAACAACACGAATTTCGCACTCCTTGTTTCTCATAAATTTACGGAACCGTTCGATAAACCGAATGAATATGCGAGAGAGATTTGTAAGCACGCGAATGACTTGTCGAGCGGTGGCGTCATCGTTCAGAAGTTTGGAGATATTATGCGTGGGCGTAGATCTACGGCTGAACGGATTCGAGAAGGCTTCTTGGAACCTACTTTATCCGAAGCCGTCCCGGGTGACTTAGGACTCGTTCTCCCCTACAATACGATGAAAAGCTTAATCGAAATGATCCATGCACTCGAAAAGGTAACGCCAGGTATCGCATCTGAGCATACGCTTTTCTATGGTGTAGAAGCGAAGTTCTATTCCGCTCGTCCTAAGCTGAGTGAGAGCTTTGAAACTGAAATTAAAGGCCTTTACTGTGGCGGTGACGGGGCCGGTATTACACGCGGACTAGCTCAAGCAGGTGCGGCTGGCGTCTGGGTTGCTCGCAATATCGCCCTATAAATTATTTCCGAGGAAATAAGAGTTCGTTTGTCAAAAACCGCAGAAAACCAACACGTTTCACGCCATTTGGAAGAAACATGTTGGTTTTTTTCAATGGAAAAAGCCTTCCCATGCTTCACATATTATGGTAAGATTAAGCCATTACCAAATGTAAGCGTTATCATTTTAAAAAGGGGGCAAATAAAATGAATGTAGCGCTCGAAGTAAAGAATACGTATGAGGATTTTATTTTGGAAAAAGATATCATGTATTTCCGCGTTGGTGAACATGGCCTGGTCTCCTTTCATGGGAAGAACTACCATATCAAGAAGCGCCTAAATACAGAACAAATCCAGAATTTGACCTCAGACAGCAGCTTTTTCAAAGTAAACACCGATAGCTATGTGAATACACGTAAAATCCAACATATTCAAGATGGCAAAGTATTTTTCGAAGTCAGAGGCTCCGAATCCAAATACACGTCGATCACGAAGCTTCGCCAACATCGGTTGAAAGAACTTGTACAACAACAAAAAGCTGACGCATAGGCATTGTCCATAGTGAGGTCACGAGCAAAAGGAGCCAGCGAATTAATCGCCAGCTCCTTTCTTTGCGTAACCTTTATGAAATTTTCGCGAGTGTTTCTTGTTGATGCTCACGGATCAAAAAGCGTATGTAATCGACGGTTGTATCTTTTACCTTTTTGGCTTCTTCCAACGTAGCGAAGCTGTATTCAGCATAGTCTGTGCTTTCATACTTGTTCAACTCTTCATTGTTCATGCCAAGTGTGGAGAAGTTATGCACGAGCTCATAGGATGTTTTCGAATCCACATTTTTCACAAAAATATCTTTCGAAAAGAAAGAACCCTGTTTCTCCACTTTAAAAATGACTCGAAACGGTTTCTCCTTATCCGAAACAAAACATTTAATGACAACGTCGATTTCCATCGTTTTATAATCCACAGTGTGCTTCGGTTCCTGCATTGGTTGCTGCTTCGATTTCTGCATCCATTTCTTCCATATCCCCAGCACAAGATTCCTCCTCACACTTGAACTTATCCTCATATTGTAGCGAATCCCTAGTTAATTGACAACCCGAATAAAGGAATCTTTATAATGTAAAGATGACTTATTTGTCGTTTCAAGCCATTTCCTGTTCTTTCAGAGATTTCGCTGTGAGAGAAGATTTATATTTCCACGTAATGAACAAGCACAGAAGTCCTGTTAGAACCCCGCAAGTAACGAATGCACCATTCGCCCCAAATCGATCCGCAATGTACCCGGAGAACAAGCTTCCAATCGGTGTAGAACCAGCAAACACAAGGGCATAAACGCTCATAACACGTGCTCGATACTCATCCTTGGCAAACATTTGGAGGGCCGAGTTACTATTCGTCGCGAACATAATATTGAAGAAACCCGTACACGCCAACAGCGTCCCACAGACCCACACCGAACCGCTCAGACCATTCAATATCAAGCAAATCGCGACCATACAACTCGCCGCCATACTCACCTTAAGCTTCGGCCCCCGCTTACTGCGAAATGACATCGTCAGTGCCCCCGCTAACGAACCCACACCCAAACAAGACATCAATGTTCCATAGGTCGTCTCTCCCATATGCAGGACATTTTTGGTGAACACTGGAATGAGAATATTAAAGTTAAAAGCAAGCGTTCCAATCACCGTTACAAGTAGCACCGTCGGCGACAGGATCGGATCTTTGGCGATGTAAACGATACCATCTTTGATTTCTTTTAAGACGCCTTCCTTCGATCTGATCTTACGTACATAAGGTGCTGCTTCAATATGAAACAAGCCATAAAGAACAGCAAGGAAGCTGACGCCATTAAGTAAAAAGCACCAGCCAGCGCCTAACCACGCCATCATCACAGCGCCAATCGAAGGACCCACAATTCTTGCCATATTAAACGTCGTCGAATTGAGCGCGATCGCATTCATTAGATCTTCTTTACCGACAATTTCCACATTGAACGACTGCCTAGTAGGCATATCCAGCGTATTATTCAATCCTAATAACAGCGCTAGAACTAGGATATATTCGTATCTCACCGTATCTGTAAGCACCAAGGTTGCCAAGGCAAAGGCGAGAATCATCGAAACCGTTTGCGTCACAATAAGGATTTTCTTCTTAGGGAATTTATCTACAATAATACCGGCAAACAACGAAAACAAGAGAATCGGAAGGAATTGACACGCTGCTACGATTCCAAGTTTCAGAGACGATCCTGTAAGTGTCAGGACGAGCCAGGACTGCCCGATATTTTGCATCCACGTACCAATAAGCGACACACATTGCCCAAACCACATATAGCGATAATTCTTGTGGGTCAAGGCATGGAAATGACGATCAATGAACACAGATCCCGCAGTCCTCATATTCATAAGTCTACCTCTTCCTCAGTAAAGTGTGCCGCATTATGACCCATTTTTTCTAAAATAACAAGGGCCATCTCCTTCTCCTCTTCTGACAAGCCGAACGTCAACCGCTCACGCCAATCGGTGAGTACCTTGCGCACATCTTCCTTTATACCACGCGCTTTATCCGTCAGAAGAACCTCGTAACATCGCTTATCCTTTTCACTGACAGTACGCGTTATGTAGCCTTGCTCTTCTAGCTTTTTCAAAGCTTTCGCCGTCGTTCCTTTATCGATCTTCAAATAGTCAGAGAGCTCTTCCTGCGTCAAGCCATCCTCTTTATACAGCGCATTGAGGAAAATATGCTGACCCCTGCCGATATCAAATTGCTTCAAGTGGTCACCGATGTACATCTGTCCGTACCGGTAAATCAACGAGACCCACCTTGGAATCGAATTTCGCGTTTCAATCAAAGTAACCCCTCCTGTGCCAAATAAATGATACTTATTAAACAAACAACATCCGAATCGTTGCACTTGCCACTAATTTAGTTTACGCCGAATACGTTGCATCTGCAACTAATTTTTGGCGGAAATTTGTGAGGTTGTTTTCATTCATCGACATTCTCAAAACGCTACCTCTCGCCATTATCCCCTTCGCTCAGGTCTGCAAACTTCGATCCACCTCCTGAGCCATTGGGATAGTGCCTACAATATTGGGCCTTAAAGTCCTCCCCCGCGCCAGGGAGCTCACTTAAGACCTCTCTATGGCCTTAAAGTGAGTTCCCGCCTCATGCCAATACGAAAAAAAGGAAGGAGCAAGTAGATACTCGCCTCTTCCTTTCCAGCTATTGCGCCTGGCCGTTACACGTTCAGCGCCTATTTAAAGAAATCTCACGCAAACCGGTCGCGATACCGCTGCCGTTTGCCCTGTTTCTTGCAGCATCCCTGTCTCCGCATCCCTGCGGAAGACAACGATGCTGTTCGAGTCCTGGTTCGCCGCGAGCAGGAACTCGTCCTGCGGCGAAAGCGCGAAGTTCCGCGGCGTCCGCCCCCGCGTCGACTGCCAACCCACGACCGACAGCGTGCCGCTGCCTCGGTCAACCCCATAAACCGCGATACTATCGTGTCCGCGGTTTGAGCCGTACAAGAACCGGCCATCCTCGGAGAGGTGGATGTCCGCGCAGTAACTGACACCGCTGAAGTCCTCCGGCAGCGTCGACAAGGTCTGCACCGCGGTCATACTTCCCGCGGCCGCTTCATAAGCCAGCACAGTCACCGTGCTGTCCAACTCATTGATCGCGTACACATACGTGCTGTCCGCGTTAAACACCAAATGCCGCGGGCCCGCGCCCGGCTTCAAAGCTGCTGCGCCGTGCGGCAGCAACTTAGCGCTCTCCGCGTCAATGCGGCTAATGATCAGCCGATCAAGGCCAAGATCGGCTGCAACAGCAAACCGATTGTCCGGAGACGGAACAATCGAGTGCGCATGCGGCGCTTCTTGGCGATCCGCTTGCGGTCCAAGCTCGCCTTCGTGTTTAACGAGCTGCGTATGTAAGCCTAGACCGCCATCGGCGTTGGCAGGATACACAGTCACGTCGCCGCTTAAATAATTCGCCACATACACCCTGCGATTTGTGGCGTCCAAGCTAATATAGCAAGGTGCGGATCCATCCGCTGGCTGTTGGTTGATTTTGCTTAATCGACCTGTGCCTGCTTCTATCGCATAAGCCGCAGCGGAACCACCGAAACGTCCCTCGTAGGTTACCGTTTCACTCACGGCATATAAGACATTCCGATCGTTGTTCACCGCAAGAAACGAAGCATTCGGCAAATCGCTGTAGGTTTCAACCAGCGTCAATTCACCATTTTGCCCATTGAAGCTATATAAAGAAATGCCCACTGGATGCTGTTCATCCGTATATGAACCAATATACACGTAAGAAACACCGTTCTTCACATTTGCATCTGCTCCTGCATTCACACGCTCATTCGCCATTTACAATATTGCCTCCCCATTCATCCTATGATTGGTTACCCACTTTCCATCGATTCCCCACTGCCGTCACACACATCACAATAATCGCTCCATACAACGCGAGCTCCAAATCATGCTGAGCATCCCAAGGATCCCCCTGTGCACCGACAAATAAAGTACCGATCTCCGGAGCTACGATCATGGCTACCCACATTTCGATAAGCTCATAGAAAGCACCCATAGCCAAAACGATAACACACGTCATCACATAAATCCATCTTCTCCCAAGCGTTGTCCAAGCCCGCAAACCTTCATAAAGAGGATAGGCGCAAAGCAGTCCGAAGCTCAGATGAACGAGCCGATCGAAATGATCGCGTTCAGCACCGAATAGGCGATGCAGCCAAGGATCGAACCACGTGCCATTGTAAGAAAAATGAGCTCCTACACTATGCAGCAACAGAAAGATCGCAAGTAACCCATACGACATATTGGAAAAAGTAAAGACACGAAAGGTCGCAATGAGCCCAATTAATGCTGCCCAAATCAATAGATTTTCTAAGACCCAGTCCCCTCGGCTATGCGGTGCAATCGCTAACCATCCCCATACACCAAACCATATAACGATCATCACATGCAAAATCCAATTGGTTCTAAAAGGTTTCGTATTTACTTTCGTCTGCATCTGCTCAGCCCCCTCATCGTCTCTACAGACTAAGAGTACCGTGGCAGCATGCCTTCCAAAAGTACTAACTTTTTCTAGTACCGCGCCTCAAATCCACGCTTTCAACTGAATACACCTTTCATATATAGGCTGCGAAACTCACTCGGTGTCATGCCTTCATGCTCATGAAATCGCTGATTGAAATAGCTCGCAGAGGTATAGCCTGCTTCAACCGCGATGTCCTTGATCGGCCAATTTTCTTTCTCGATTAAGCGCTGCTTAGCGAATTGAATCCGACAAAGCGTAATAAACGAGAGTGGTGTCATCGATGTGGCTTTACGGAAAATTTTGCAAAAATAATACGTACTCACGCCTGTGAGCTCCGCCCACTCCTCCAGATTGAAGGGCTCGCATGCTCTTCGCTGCATCTCTGGAAGCAAGGCTAATATCCGATCCACCGACTCCGTACCTCGATTGACCGTTAACGGCGTGGCGTAGCTCATGAATTCGCACAAAATCAAATAATTCAATGTGCTCAATTGTGTCGGGCGAAGAATTTGGTAGTGTTCTGCTTCTAGCAGCAGTTCATTGAAAGCTTTCTCAAGCTCGGCACTTCTTTTTAACGTCCATAGATTGCGCAGAAAGCCTTTCTCCAACAGAAACTCCTTAATCTGATCCCCATAAAAGTGCACCCAACGAATATCCCATGGATCATCTTTCGAACTGTAATAACACTGCTCTTGATAGGGTGGAAATAAGAAAGCATCCCCCTTCTGCAGCGTGTACTGCTGCCCTTCGAGCTCCACATAACCCTTCCCTGAGATGACAAAATGCAAGCTATACGTCGACCACAAACCCTCTGGCCGCTCGACTTCATGATTGATCTCTTCTCGATACCAACCTACGGATTCTGGGAAAATGAAGAATGTGGATTGCTGTAAGGTAGGTAACATTACATGACGGCGCATACAATCAAACCTCATCTCTAATGACAATATTACGATAGTCGATTCAATATATTGTTATATTCATTTTAAATAACTCATTTTATAATAGCAATATAACGTTACATATTCCGCTTGAAAAAAGGAGAAATGCTGTCATGACCAAACTTCGTTGGGGAATTCTAGGCTGCGCAAATATTGCAATCCGAGCCTGTATCCCAGGGATCCAACAATCCCAAACAGGTGTTGTAAGCGCAATCGCAAGCCGCAGCTTGGAAAAGTCACAAGAGGTTGCCGCTCGTCTTGATATCCCTACTGCATATGGAAGCTATGAAGAATTAATTGCGGATCCTAATATTGATGCCATCTATATCCCACTTCCGAATCATTTACATAAAGAGTGGACGATCCGAGCTGCTCAGGCCGGTAAGCACGTGCTTTGTGAGAAGCCTGCTGCTCTGACAACTGCTGAAGTTCGAGAAATGGTGACAGCTAGTGAAGAAGCAGGCGTATTGTTTGCTGAAGCTTTCATGTACCGCCATCACCCTCGCTACGAGCGTGTGAAAGCGATCATGCAATCCGGCGAAATCGGAGATATTCGCGGTATTCACGGTTCATTTACGTTCAGTAACCCGAATGATAGCAAAAATGTTCGTTACGTCCGCGAATGGGGCGGCGGCTCGGTCTATGATGTAGGCTGCTATCCGCTCAGCGCAGCTAGATTTCTGCTAGAACGTGAGCCGGAAGCTGTCACTACGCATGCATTCTTTTCCCCCGAACATGATAACGTCGATATGATGATGTCCGGACTCGTTGAATTCAGCGGCAATGTAGCCCTCACTTTCGACTGTGGTATGTGGGCATCGTTCCGAAACACACTTGAGATTCTCGGCTCCAAGGGGCGCATTGTGATTCCTTCTGCTTTTGTTACACCAACTGAAGAATCCGGTCATTTTCAGGTCTATGTTGGCAACGAGCAGCGCGAAGAAAAGGTTCCTTTCCTTAACCAATACGCCCTGCAAGTCGACGATTTGGCGTATGCAGCATGGGGTGAGAGAGCTCAACGCTTCCCTGCTCAAGATGCCATTTTCAATATGCAAGTGATTGATGCTTGTTTGCAATCGGCAACAGAGCGTTCACGCGTTCAGCTCTAATATTTCTAAACGAGAGGCTGGGGAACACAGATGAAGCATATTCAAATTAAAGGATTAGATAAACCGGTATCTAAGCTGGTCATGGGCTCTGATTTTTTTAGATTGGACAACAGGCAAGAGGTTAGCGAAATCCTTCATCACTATCTGGCTATTGGCGGAAATACGATTGATTCAGCTCACATTTATTGTGGGGGGCAAAGCGAGCAAGCCTTAGGCATTTGGTTGGAGGAAACGGGTAAAAGGGAAGAAATGGTGCTCTTCACCAAAGGCGCGCATCATGATAAAAACGGTCCCCGCGTCAATCCCGAAGCGATCCGCCATGATCTAATGACAAGTCTAGAGCGATTGCGTACTGACTACATCGATTTGTATGGGCTGCATCGTGATGACCCGGCAATACCTGTAGGTGTCATTGTCGAGGCACTGAATGAGCATCTGGAAGCAGGACGCATTCGCGCTATTGGCGGGTCTAACTGGACCCATCAGCGCCTGCAAGAAGCGAATGAATACGCCGTAAAGCATGGTCTTGTCGGCTTTAGCTTCAGCTCGCCTAACCTCAGTCTCGCTAAGCCTAACGAGCCATTCTGGGCTGGCTGCGTGTCAGCCGATGAAGAGTCCTTGCGCTGGTACGAAGAGCAGCAGTTCCCACTGCTGTCTTGGTCTTCGCAGGCGCGCGGTTTCTTCACGGGCCGGTTCTCGCCGGAGGTCCGCGACAACGCCGATCTCGTTCGCGTATTCTACAGCGACGAGAATTGGACGCGGCTGCAGCGTGCGCAGCAGCTCGCTCAGGAGAAAGGCGTCAGCGCGATCCAGATTGCGCTCGCTTACGTGCTGAGCCAGCCGTTCCCGGCTTGCGCGCTCATCGGTCCACGTACCGAGGCCGAGATGGTCTCCTGCCGCGATGGCGCAGAGCTTGTGCTGTCGGCGCAGGAGCTGGCCTGGCTTGATTTGACCGGAGCCACCGTGTAGCTCTGACAGTTTACTCCAGTGCGGCGTTAGAAGCCCAGCAAGGCCCGTGGTACCTCGGGCTTTGCTGGGCTTTTATTGCGCCGCTTCCTCTATGATCCAGTAACAAATAACTAACCACGGGTTGCTGGGTCTTGTTAAGCATACTCTGCCCCACTGACTTACCTAGCTACTACTCCTTCTCCCTATTTTGTGACACATTCAGCAATGGGAAAACCTATATCCTTTATCCTCCGTTACCTTAAGTAGAATATATGATAAGGAGTTGGATTGCTTTGAACAAATGGATACATATAAGCATTTGTGGAATGATCCTACTCGCTGCCACAGGGTGCAGCGAGAAAGCTGCCGAACCAGCGGCCAGCTCGCCAGCCGCTGTCACCGCCACGCCGTCACCTGTAGCGACGGCGGTTGCATCCGCAACGCCGACTCCACAAGCGTCGGCTCCAGCTGCGGCTACGGCAACTCCGTCGCCTGCTGCCAGCACTTCGCCGCAACCGCAAGCAGCGGCGACACCTTCAGCTTCGCCTATTCCAGCGACGGCGAAGCCAGCCCCAACGCCGGCTCCTGCGAGCGCGACGCCATCGCCTTCCCCGGTGCCTACCGTCAAGCCGGAGGCGACGGCGAGCACAACACCTAGCAGCAGCGCGAAAGCCGAGCTGCTGTACAAGGACAACTGCCTAGTCTGCCATGGCGCAGGCCTTACGGGTGATTACGGTCCGAACCTGACGAAAGTCGGTTCGCGCAGAACGAAAGATCAAATTGCCGCGCAAATCATGAACGGCAAGGTCGAAATGCCACCTTTCAAAGACACGCTGAAAGCAGAAGATATCGAGGCATTAGCGAATTGGCTCGCAGCCAAAAAATGAGCATACGCACTAAGAATAAAGCAGGCATACCTTTCAATAAGGATGCCTGCTTTTCTCTGCTTTTGCACACTTCAAGCAAAATTCAAGCCATTAACGGCTGATACAAGCATGATCTGATGGACGACCTTATCCCGCCATGTTAAGATATAAAGAAGCGTTATTTTTGGCAAAATAAGCATGTTTACATAGAATCGTGACTTAGCTTTCCAGAAGGGAAGCTGATAGGGGGTACACCATGGGAAAGACCGATGTTCGCCGAGATGCCATCATGCATGCAATCAAAGATAAAGGCTCTATAGCCTTGACGGATATTGTGAAGCAGTTCAATGTCTCTGAAGCAACAGCACGACGAGATTTGGAGATTCTCGAGCAAGAGAAACGCTGCATCCGCACCTTTGGCGGGGCCGTACTTGAAAGCTTGAAAGTCGAAGTCCCCTTCTTTAATAAAATGGACCTCTTCACCGATGAAAAGAAGGAAATCGCTGATAAGGCCCTTCGTTACATCGAAGATGGTGATATTATTGGGCTGACTGGCGGAACGACAACGACCTTTATTGCGAAAAAGCTAAACCAATTCAAAAATTTGACCGTCATTACGAACGCCGTGAACATTGCCTATGAACTCATTGGCACGCCCGGGCTGCAGCTGATTTTGACTGGTGGAGTGATTCGCACACAGACCTTTGAGCTGTCAGGTCCGCTTGCGAATGCCACACTTGAGAATCTCAGTATCCGCAAAACGTTCATGGGCTGCGACGGGATCTCCCTCTCTCGCGGCATGATGATCTACAATGAGCTTGAAGCGGAGACGAATCGCCGTATGATGAAGCAATCCATGGAAACGTATCTCGTAGCTGATCATTCCAAATTCAGCCGCAGCTCCTTGTTTGTGATTGGCGAAGTGCAGGAAGCCGTCGGCATCATAAGCGATTCCTCCATCACGCCCGAAATGAAGCTAGCCTTTAAGGAAGCCGGCACTCCCTTCCTGTAATCCCTAAATACAACAAAAAAGCGATCTCCCCGGCCTTCAAGGCCAGGGAGATCGCTTTTTTCGCTTTTTATTCCTATTTCATTTCACTGCTCGGCTGTGGAATTGGCGCTGACTTCATTTTCAGAGTCGGCACCATAATACCTATACCGATAACAAACAATAACGCCGATGTCAGGTAGATGGATTCAAGTGAGAACGACGCTTTGATCGTCCCAGCCAAACTCATCATGATCACCATCGCACCCATAAAGAGCGGAGTTAAAATACCATTTACACGACCGACGAAAGATTCTTCCGTGTTTCCAAGAATTAACGTACTTATCCCAATTTGGATAGCTGGCATGACAAGACCCGAAAGGAACTGCATGACTAGCGCCAGCCAGAATAAGTGTGTCATTCCCATCACCGCAAAGGTAACGGCACTAACAGCCATACCAATGGTAAGCATCGCTTGCGGCGATATTTTTTTGGAGAACGCCATCGTTACGCCCCCGCCTACAATCATCGCGACCCCATTGGCCACCATAAACCACTGTAGATTATCCTTAGCCAAGCCTAAATGCTCTGTAACGAGGAAAATACCGAGCGGGCTAATTAAACCAATAGCCAGACCCGAAACAGCGAAACATCCACCAAGGATAACTAGCATTTTGTTTCTAATTACATAACGAAAGCCTTGACCCATTTCAGCAAAAATATGTGTTGTACGCGGCTCTGAAGACTTTTCTTCTTTGCGATCTGCAGGCAGGAAGGTAAGGACCAAAGCGGATAATAAGAAGCATGCTCCCATAATTCCAACGGCCGTTTCAATACCAAAATGGTAGTAAACGAAGGTGCCTAGAATCGGTCCCAGGATCATAAAAATCGCCATCATGGACTGAAACATCGACATCCCCATTTGCATTTGGGATTCATGAACGTGCACTTTGAACAGCTTCATCCCGGAAGGTTGCGAGAATTGGGAGAGGATAGATGATACCAAGGTGGCAAAGAAGATCGCTTTCCAAGATCCCATATACAACGTTATCAAAATGATGAACACGGAGGCTGCGCTTAGTATGTCGCACCAAACCATCGTCAACTTCGGTCTCCAGCGATCCGCGAAGGCTCCGCCGATGAAGGAGAAGAGGAATATCGGCGCAAACTCTGCAACGGAGATTAAGGATACCGAGTAGGGATCGTTATTCGTCATATCCGTCACATAAAGAAGGATCGCAAAGTTACGAATCCATATCCCGACTTGGAGCAAAAGGCCAGAAAGCATAATCGTTTGCACGAATCGACTGGCAAAAAATGATTTCATCGTTGGCTCAGCTTGAGCATTGGATTGACTCATAAGAAAAGAAAACACCCCTTTGTAAATAGATCGCTTGTGAAATGCGTGAAACATGTGCATTGTTCCTACGTAATAGGAAACAAAAAGTTTCACAAGCCTATCTGATTTTACAAAGAGATGCTGCAAGATGCTAGAGAAAATTTATGTAAACCTATTTTCTCCTTAGTCCTGTCTCCATCCAACTGGATATTGCTCCGATAATGTCACAGGTAACCGACCCACTGCTGCTTCACGACCCAGCAACACATTCGCTAAGGAAACCATCGCCAGCGGTCGATTCTCGTAGCAGGCATAGTACGTCTTCACTTCAGGGAATTCAAGCAGATCATAGGGATTACGCCCTGCAGCTACGATAAGTTGCACCCCATCCAATTGTCCCAAAGCTTTGACCAACGCAGTTTGACCAAAGGAGAAGGTCGCATTGTAGGTGACGATAACGACTTGCTCTGCACCTTCACAAAACTTGATCATCTCTGCAATTTCCTCATAGGTTGGTTGAAGTCCTAAATAAACCTCACGAACAGGCTCTCCCGTCAACTCGGACAACACGCTGCCAAGCGTTCCCTCACGATCGACAACTTCGTCGATCTCCGTTCCCGATTGAACTTCTGTCCAAATTACACATGTCTTATCGTTAATTTGAAGCACTTTGCCAACCTCATCTTTGACCTTGGTGATGCTTTTACGACTCAATTCCTTGGCCAAGAGCTGGTGTTCAGGCGTCGAGATGGGCCCATCGGGAATTGGAGCAAGTGTATCAAAGCGAATATCTCGCTTGTATTTGTAAGTCATAATTCGCAGAACAGACTCATCAATACGTGACTCAGGAATGCGGCCACTTTCTACAGCTGCAATGACCGCTTCAATCGCCGCGATTTGACGCTCCAGCTCATGGCTTACCAGCAGAATATCTGCTCCCGCTTCTAATGCGCGAACCGCACCTTCCGCTACGCCAACGCCTTCTGAGATTGCCTTCATCTCTAAGCAATCCGTCACGATTAGCCCTTTGAAGCCAAGCTTGCCGCGAAGTAATTCTGTCAATATTTTATACGATAACGTTGAAGGCACGCTGCTGTCTTCCAAGGCTTGGAAGACTACGTGTGCAGACATGATGGCATCTACGCCACCCTCAATCGCTTTGATGAACGGTGCTAGCTCTAGCTCCATCAATCGCTCCATGCTATGTGGAACAACAGGCAAATCATGATGCGAATCCGCTGTCGTATCCCCGTGCCCAGGGAAATGCTTCACTGTTGCGATTACACCCATGTCTTGCAAGCCTTTCACGGCGTGCGTGCCCATATCACTTACAATCGCTGCCGTTTCACCATAGGAACGAACACCAATGACCGGGTTCAATCGATTATTATTGATATCTAGACAAGGCGCTAAATTCATATTCACGCCCATTTGGCGAAGTTCCTTGCCCATCACCTTGCTACTTGCATAGACGCCAGCTGGCGCAAAAGCAGCCCCCAATGCCATATTCCCCGGCAGCAAAGTTGCCCCTTTTTCAATCCGAGAGACCATACCGCCTTCTTGATCGACTGTGATAAATAGCGGCTGACCTCCACTCTTCAGACTAATTGCTTGCAAGTCAGCGGACAGCTGCGCAAGCTGATGTGCGTCCTTCACATTGCGACGGAAATAAATGACGCCGCCAATGCCATATTTTTCGATTAACTGCGTAATATGCGGATTAGGCTCCAAAGCGTCAAAGCCGCAAGCAAAGAGTTGACCTACCTTTTGACGTAGCGTTAGCGGTTTATTGTTCGTAATTCCTACTGATGACACTATGGAACACGCTCCTTAATCAAGTGGTTATGCTTTTATTTTATCCATGATGCCTTTTTGCAGGATAAGATACATCACTACAACGGGAATCATACCGATCATGATCGCCGCGCATAGGGAACCATAGTTCATATTCAATTGGTCGTAGAAGGCTACCATACTCACAGGAAGCGTCCGCAGCTTCTCTTTGGTCAAAAATAAATTCGCCATGATGAATTCATTCCAGCTCGTCAGAAAGTTCAGCATAAATACGGTGAACAGAGACGGCACGGAAATCGGGACAACCACACGCCACAGCAGCCCATAAATGGAGAGCCCATCCATAATACCCGCTTCTTCCAGCTCGTTCGGAATCGACGCAAAGAAGCTGTTGACCATGAATACCGTCCACGGCAACCCCAATGTTATGTAGGGAAGGATTAACGCTAGGGATGTGTTGTACAGATGCAAGCTCCTAAGGAGCATATACAAGGGGACTAGCAAGGACGCGGCAGGTACTAACAGAGCAAGGAGTAGTATTCTTTTCAGCACCAAGCTTAGCTTCGGAAAAGACATTCTAGTTAACGCATAAGCGGTTGCCGTGCCTAAAGCCAGAGAGACGCTAGCTGAAACCGTCGAATTGATCACACTATTCATAAAATAGTGACCTACATGAGCACCCGTCCATGCGTTCCAGTAGTTCGATAAGGATAACTCTGAAGGAAAGGACCATGGCGCAGTAATGATTTCTTTATTTGTTTTGAAGGACGAATTTAGCGTCCAGCCCAGCGGGAATAATATCAATCCAATGTAGATGATTAGTACCGCATGCGGGAAAACACGACGTAAGAGGCTCCATCTCATAATCGCACCTCATCCGCTTTTCTTGTTACCCAGCCAAACAAGGACGTTAACATGGCGGTAAAGAGTAGGATTAACACAGCAATGCCATTTGCATAGCCATACTCACCAATCCGATAAGCTTTTTTTATCATATAGGATGCCATAACTTCCGTAATTCCATAAGGATTTCCACCCGTCATGACAACAACAATATCCATAGCTTTCATGCCGCCAGTAATGGATAAGAGCATCATCACGATAATGACGGGTTTCAGTAGCGGAAGGATGATGGACCAAGCCTGTCTAATGCCGCCTGCACCATCTAGTTGAGCGGCTTCCACCAAATGTTTAGGTATTTGATAAATGGCGGAAACGACGAGTACGACGTAGAAGCCCATCCATTGCCAAGCATTGGTGATCAAAATGGCGAGCATCGCCGTCGCGCCGTCTGCCAGCCAAGCATGCTGCCAACTGGATAAGCCGACAGCTTCTAAAACTTGGTTCAGCAACCCAGCCTGCGGATGGTAAATGAACTCCCAGAGCACGCCTACGACCGCTGTAGAGAGAATCGTGGGCAGGAAAATCAGGGTTTTATAAAACCCGATCCAACGCTTTATTTTACTCACCAACAGCGCTATGGCTAGAATAATTGGGATCTGGATACCGATTGAGAAACCAATGAAATACAAATTATTTCGTACAGCTATCCAAAAATAAGGATCTTGAAAGGCTGTTATGAAATTGTCCAGTCCATTGAACCTTGCCGGGGTGATGCCGTTCCACTCTGTGAATCCATAGCGAAGCGACATCAGCATCGGGTAGATAAAAAATATCGCGAATATAAGCAGCGTCGGCAAAGTAAACAGCGTGTACGCCCATGCATGTCTTCCCATTTTGTTCATATGTCATCCTACTACTATTTGGTATGGGTTTCTTCTTTATTCGAAGCCTCCTGCTGCTTCTGTAACTCAATCATAAGCGAGGCTGGGTCTGTTCTCCCGCCAAGCAGCTCCTGCATACCTCGTTCAAGTTTCTCTCTGACCTTTGTTTGAATACGGGAATCGAAAGCTGGGAAAGTTCCTTTACTATTCGAAAACACATTCAAAATTTCGGTAATCAGTGGATTCACTTGACTCGTATCCTTCAGCTTCATCGCCGGAGGCATGCCTTCTTCAACGAGTTGTCTTTTTTGCATCGATTCATTGTACATTTGTTTAATAAATTCCTTGATCGCTGCCAACTGATCTGGCGTGACTTTTTGAGAAAAGCCATAGGCATTTGACCAGCCGCCGTTGATATAGCCATCTCCAGGACCACCCATGGTCGGGAAGTTCATGAAACCGACATCTCGGGCAATCACTGATTTCTCCGGATCGAGCAGCGGTGTATTCGCCCAGCTGCCATCAAACATGAAGGCTGCGCCTCCGCTGCTGAATGTATTTTGCTGCTCCGCATAAGCAAGCGCTAGACTGCCATCTTGGAAATAGTCCTTCTGAATGAGCGATTGATACTGTTCAAAAGCTTTCAATACCTCTGGGTCTGTCCAATGCTTACTCCCATTCAAGAATCCCTCGATCGAATCCGTACCTGCTGTGCGTACCCACATGGTGTTAATCATCATATTAATAACCCAGGAATCCTTGGCCGCCATCGCAAATGGCGTAATTTTGGCCGCTTTCAGCTTAGCCGCAGCGGCTACAAGCTCGTCCCAGGTTTGGGGCAGCTTGATCCCCTGCTCAGACAAAATCTTTTTGTTATAGTACAGGCCTTCCACATAGCCAGCCATGGGAATCCCGTAAATTTTGCCATTAACAGTAAACTCTTCAAAACTATAAAACTTATCCGTTAATCCAAGCTCTTGCAGAATAGGTGTGAGGTCCAGCAGCCTGTTGGCCTTCACATAATCCTTCGTATCCGTGCCTCCGAACAGATCAAATATTTCTGGCGGGTTTCCCGCTGCCATTTCTGCCCTTAGCTTTTCGAAGCGATTTACCTTATCCTCAACACCATCTAACGTAATCGTCAAGCCAGGCACCTTAGCTTCGGTAGCCTTCACAACGTCTTGCAGCATCGCTAGCCGTTTCTTCTGAGTATCTTTAACCTGTGTATGACGGATAGTCAGCAGAATCGGACCATTCTGAGCTCCTTTACCGCTGGCCGCATCACTCTGTGCATCGGATTTGTCCGACAATAGGCTGCATCCCGACAGCATCACGGTGAGAGCCAAGCCCCACGCCCCACTCATCAGTGTTCGTTTTCTCATCCACTTGGTTCTCCTTTAAGCTTACCATTTAAGTATAATTGAACCCTTGAACCTGCTAAAGACAGATAAATTCCTTATCTAGGGGCAAATTCCTCTAGTTACCTTCCTTTCGCTTATCCCGAAACTCCGAAGGGATTTCGCCGGTAAACTTCTGAAATACTTTTGTAAAATAGCGTCGTTCCATGTAGCCGACACATCTTCCAATGTCCGTAATGCTCTTGTCACTGTGAAGCAACAGGGATTTCGCCTGCTCCATTCGGTGCTTCGTCACGTGTTCCACAAAGGTTTCCCCAAAATGCTGTTTAAACAACAAACTAAAATAACTAGAGCTAATCCCTAGGCTGCTTGCAATATCCTCGATGCCAAAATCGGTCGAATAATTCAATCGGATATACTCTTTGGCTGAGGCCATAAGTAACTCACTATTCTTCTTCTTATTCGTACCTTCCAGCCCGATCGATACAAGTTGTACCATGACTTGCAGCAAATGCGGGATGCTCTCGCTTTTATCCAGCTCACGCCATATCTGTTCCTCTTCCTGACTATCGAGAGCATTCATCTCACGCAGCTCACGGAGTACATGAAGGATTAAATAGTGCAGCATCTGAAAGGCTCTAGCAAATGAGCTCTCCGACAGACCTTCCAGCAATAATTTCAGGCGATCAAGTGCATCCTCGGTTTTGAGACGGTTCAGCTGCTTAAGCCCCGTTACAATTTCCTCGACCATGAACCAAAGCGAGCTATTCGCATCCGCCGACTCTTTGCTCTCTTTGTAGGGAAACACGCATTGCTGCTTGTCTAAATTCAACTGCATGAATCGCTGCAGCTTTCTGTAGGTATCCGCCAGCCGTTGCAAGCCTATCGCCTCAGGGAAGTAGCCTATGCTGATGCCAAGCTTCACAGACTGCATAACGTTCTGTTGCAGCTTAGCTGATAAGTCACTCCAGGTCGTTTCGAATGAATCGTGAGCTGACTCCTCCCACGCGATAAGCAGAGCCCATTCGCCTTCGCGCATCTGAAGAACGGTGAACTGCGACTTCTCATCCGCCAAGGAATCTTGCAGGACATTACGCACAGCGAAGTTCCATAGCTTACGTTCCTGCTCCGACCACGGCAGTGATTTCTGGGAGTAATTATCCACGTCAATAATGGCAAATACATAGCGCAGCGTCTCCAAATCCCCTTGATCAATGGGAAGCTGCGTATTCGCAGTGATATCTGTATAGTCCAACATTATATCCTGCAAAATCTTCTCATAAGCCAAGCTTCTGATTTTTCCCCACTTCAGGAGTTCCTCCTGCTGCATCTGTTTTTTGGCTCGAATTTCGACGGCCAGCTTACGGATCGAGTTCTCAAGCTCTTCGTAATTGATCGGCTTCAAGATATAATCGCTAACTCCCACTCTTAGAAGCGAACGCACATATTCAAAATCCTGATACCCCGTCACCATCAGCACCGTGCAGTCCACATTCATTTCCCGAAGCTTATGGATGAACGTAATTCCGTCCATTTGCGGCATCCGAATATCACTCATCACGATGTCTGGGATATGCTGAGCGCAGAGATCCAAGGCTTCAAGCCCATTTTTAGCTTTGCCTACAATATCGATTTCAAGTTCTTCCCACGGAATGACCGCCTGCAGATTTCGTAAAATATTAGGCTCATCATCCGCCAATATAGCCTTCAATCTCATTGGTTATCCCTCTTCCTCTTCGGAATTACAACCTTCATCGTCGTACCTTGGCCTTCTTGCGAACAAATGAACATGCCATAATGCTCCCCATATTGAATCCGGACCCGATCGGCCACATTACTTACGCCAAGCCCTCTCCGCTCTTCATTCGATTCCAGAATGACATGAAAAGGGGTCTCCAGCTCTGTTTTATAATGAAACTTCGCTAGCTTCTCGTTATTAATCCCAACACCGTTATCTGTCACATACAGCCCAATGCGGTCTCCTTCATCCACAACTTTAACTGAAATCAAGCCCATATAATCAATAGGTTCAAAGCCATGCTGTAAGCTATTCTCGACCAAAGGCTGGAGCGTCAGCTTCAAAATATTCTCATGCAGCAGCTCGTCAGGCGCTTCGATTGTGTATTGGAACTGATCCTCAAAGCGAAACTCCTGGATTTCCAAATAGCTGCGCAGATGCTCAAGCTCCTGCTTCAGTGTAATCTCTTCCCGATTCTCCATCCCGATCCGCAGCAAATTCCCTAGACGAATAACCATCTGACTAACTTTCTTCCCTTGGTTTTGGATGGCTAGCACATTGATCGACTCGAGTGTATTAAAAAGAAAATGAGGCTTAATCTGCGCTTGCAGCAGCATGAGTTCGGCTTTGTTTTTGCGGTCTTGCTGAAGCTTCACCTCTTCGAGAAGATCCTCGACCCGCACAACCAAGCTGTTGAAGCCTCTCGCTAATGCTGTCGTCTCATCCTTCCCGCTCTCTTCCATGCGTGTCGTTAGATCTCCCCGCTCCACTTTTTTCATCGAATTCAGCATGCGAAGAATCAACTGAATAATACGTCTTACGAAGACGAGGTTATACACGAGTGCAAAGAACAAACAAATAAACGTAATTCCCGCTACGAGCTTCATAATTGTCTCAATTTCCCCAGCGACATACTTCCACGAGGTGACGGATACGACACTCCAATCCTGAACACCCATCTGATTAATATTTAAATGATACAGGGAAATGAGGCTTTTTTCGCTTTGAAAATTAGCTTGGAAGCTGTAATTGTTGAGTCCTAAATCCAACTTCCCTTGTGTTAATTGCAGGACATTGGCCCCTTCTAGGCTTTGTTTATTATCGTAAAAAATAAGTCCGTTTTTGTTAATCAGCAGATAGCGTTTGGAGCTTTGCTCATTCATATTGAACGATTTGAAAATTTGATCCAGCTCATTGAATTTAAATTTCAACAGCATATAGCCCAGATTATCCATCGTCCAAAAATCCTTGACCATTCTCGCTTGGTAGAATTCACCGCGGCCTGATCCGAACTCCTTGAATTCCGAGGGTCCAATCCAAAGTGGACTGCCGTTCAGCTCCTGAATATGTTTGAAGGCCATGCTTTGTTGAATCGTCGTCCATGGAATCGCGCTTCCGCTCGTTCGCCCTGCGCTGAAGGATTTGCCCCCATTGTTGTAAATGACAACAGACTGTACAGGTGAATACGTCAGGATCGAGCCGCGAAGCAGCGTATCGAACGTATTCAAATCATACGAGGAGAGCGTGTCCTTGTTCGGCTGAACCGTTTCCATCGTACGATAGATGCCTTGAATGCTATCTTTCACCATCCAGAAATCAGAGAAATAGTTCGCTTCCTTGAACATGTAATAAATATTACGTGAGATCGCTTGCAGCGTTACTTCTGTTAAATCACCATATTTCTTTTCAATAAGCTGTTGAGAGACCGTGTACACCGCAGACCCTAGAACGAATAAAGGGATGATAATGAAAAGTAAAAAACCGATAAATACTTTTTTGTTCAGATTCATCGCTGCGCTGCTCTCCTTCTAGGTAGACTTAACTATATATCTAAGATTCGTATCTCTGGCTGGGCGGTAATCGTTACATTGCCTCGCAATGCTTTGCTGATCATACAGGTTTGTTCGGCACGGAAGGCGGCTTTGCGTATTTTATCAAGCTGCGCTTCCGTCGTCTGAGGAGGTACAGAAATGAGCGGACGGTGAATGATCGCGTTTACTTTCATCGTAGGTTGGTTTTGGACGTAGATGTGGGAATTGAGCTCAAGTGAGGTGATACTTATCCGCTGGAGTAATGTTCCTAACGTGATGATATAGCAGGTTGCCGCGGCACCTAGCAGCATTTCTTCTGGATTCGATCCGATGCCTGGTCCGTCAAATTCACTTGGTACGGAAATAGGCGTTGTAAGGCTTCCCGCCTGTAACTGTCCGGTTCCATCCAGACCGCCTGTCCATGTTGCCTTGAGCATAAAGGCTTGTTCGACCATTGGTTCTACGCCTCTTTTCACTAACAATATTAAGAAAGACCCAAGCTATCATATCTATCATTAACAAACCATCGGTTGATTTGATTTTATTGTAAAGGAACAGGGCAGAATTCACCAGCAATTTGACGCTTTCTATCAGAAAACTGCAACACGAGTATATCCGACTTACAAAACGACAACATAAAAAATCGTTCCCGCACCTCATCAGCACGAAAACGATTCATCTAACATCAATTGATCTCTATGAAATTGCGTAATTCATGTGTTGGAATCAAAACAATGAAAGCCCTACCTCTCTTTCATCCTTGCGGCTCCAATGACCGCGCCAGTGCGAATTGCGTTACAAACACCTTACTGCCGAAACACTTACGTTGCCTCGGGTTTACCATAAATGAGCTGATGGACTGCGCATTGGGAGAAAAACAAACAAGGAGAGGGGTTACTTTCTTCTCGCTAATCGTTCGTGTGGGGTAAATGAGGCTAAATATGAAGTGTTTATATGTTTTCATTTCAATCAACTTTAATATTATATAACAATAGTACATGCGTGTCAATACGCTGGTGATATACGGTGTGTGTGCTATTATATAGGAATAGTTGGTCGTAGAGCATACGCCGCTTTTCTAATTTCAGCCAGGGCTGATATAGAGAAGCGGCTTTATTTATTTCAGGGAGGAATCCAATTGAAAATAGAATTTGAACTTGCACATGAAGGATTTATCGCTTACCACGCATCCACTCGAAAAGGTGACACCCTTCGCAGGCTGCTGGAGGGCCACAGTTATGCCGAGAAATTATTTCTTTTGCAGGTTTGGTGGCCTGCCTTTAAAAGCTTTGTCGATCTTCATCCCGAATATGAAGTTAAC
This sequence comes from Paenibacillus sp. J31R30, assembly GCF_059692115.1. Lineage (NCBI taxonomy): Bacteria > Bacillati > Bacillota > Bacilli > Caryophanales > Paenibacillaceae > Paenibacillus > Paenibacillus sp. J31R30. The sequence continues at coordinate 105,447 of NZ_JCAUAV010000006.1, forward strand.
GACTTTCGGGATGGCAAGCGATTCATTGACTTTGCATTTCTTAGACACACCCTCAAACTTGCCATCGAAATTGATGGATTCGTATCCCATGCCTCGCAAATAAGCCGCGCCCAATTCTCGGATCAGTTGATTCGCCAGAACCATCTCATCATCGATGGCTGGAAAATCCTCCGTTTCTCCTACGACGATATCAAAGATCGCCCCCGTATGTGCCAACAAATTCTACAACAGTTCATGGGCCGCTATCTTGGGATGAACGATGGTTCAGTCAAATCGATGAGCTACGTGGAGAAGGAAGTCTTGCGTTATGCGTTAAACTTAGAGACTACACTTACAATTCAAGATGTGTGCCAGGTATTGTCCATTAAAGAGCAGAAAGCTCGCAAACTACTCAAGGTCATGCATGAGAAAAAGCTCCTTGAAAGCGTCGGGAAAGGAACTCAGCGAATAAAATACTACCGCCCTACAGCTGAAACGTTACAACAGTTGATGGGATAACATGAGCAATGACAACTAGAGCTCAAGCCGTGGGGATTGCCAGTTGTTTTCACGCTGTAAGCGTGTTTTTCACCCTTACAGCCTGCTTGACGGCGCATTCCTCGCCGACTTCACGCTGTAAGCGTGTTTTTCACCCTTACAGCCAACTTGGCGGCACATTCCTCGCCGGCCTCACGCTGTAAGCGTGTTTTTCACCCTTACAGCCTGCTTGGCGGCGCATTCCTCGCCGGCCCCACGCTGTAAGCGTGTTTTTCACCCTTACAGCTTGCTTGACGGCGCATTCCTCGCCGGCCTCACGCTGTAAGCGTGTTTTTCACCCTTACAGCCTGCTTGACGGCGCATTCCTCGCCGACCTCACGCTGTAAGCGTGTTTTTCACCCTTACAGCCAGCTTGATGGCGCCCCTCAAAACCAAAAACCCGCAGGCACAATGCCCGCGGGTCCTCAATTACACCTTAAATTTCTGCAGCGAAATTTGCAACTCCTCCGCTAGTCCAGCTAAGGACTTCGCGGAATTCTCGATCTCCTCCGTCGTCGACATTTGCTGCTGACTCGCAGCGGATGTCTCCTGGCTGACGGAAATCCCCGTCTCCGAAACGGAGCTCACAATGCGCATCACTTGCTCGATGCGCAGGTTCGCATCCACGAGTTGGTGAATGTTCCGATTCACATCTTCCACTTTTGTATTTACCTTCTCGACAGACGTCTCGATATGTACGAACGATTCTTGTGCTTCCTCGGAAATCGTCAATCCCTCTTTCACTTTTCCTGCACCTGTATGCATGGAGCTAACGGCTTGATTGATCTGCCTTTGGATCGTCGAGACCAGATCCGTAATGTTTCGTGCCGATGTGGACGACTGTTCTGCAAGCTTACGTACTTCCCCTGCGACAACTGCAAAGCCACGTCCAGCTTCCCCAGCGCGCGCCGCTTCAATCGCTGCATTCAACGAAAGCAGGTTCGTTTGTGTCGAAATCTCGTTAATCACATTCACGATTTCACCGATTTTGTGTGCATTTTTCCCCAAAGCTTCAATGACCACGTTAACGTCGCGAACCGCTTCGGAGATCTCGGACATTTGGCCCGCGATAGATACCACGGATTGCTTCCCATTCTGCGCTGCGCGTGTTGCTTGATTCACAAGCGTGGCCACTACTTGCGCAGACTCATCAATTTGCTTCGTGCTTGTCAACATAAGACTAACAGCCTCATTGGCTTGCGTCACACCAGCAAATTGTTTATCGAAATCTTCCGATAGCTGCTGGCTTGAAGTCGCAACCTGTTTCGCTGCCAAAGAGCTTTGCTCCGAGCTTGCAAGAAGCTCTTCTGAGCTTGCCGAAAGGGTTAGCGCGTTATCTGAGATTTGCATAACTAAGCTGCGCAAGCTCCCTGTCATGACATTGAAGGAATTGGTTAATTTACCCACCTCATCGTCAAACGGGTAATCCCCTTTAACAGCTAGATTACCTCCGGCTGCTTTTTCCATGTTTTCTTGAAGTCTGCGAATCGGCGTGGAGATGATCATGTCTAGCGCCAATGCACCTATAGTCATCACAACAATGGCGATAATAATCGTCAGAATAATGACCCCATGTGAAATCTTGGAATCAGCCGTACTCGATTTCTGGAATTGTTCCGCCGCGGATTCCTTGAGCCCAACAAGCTTATCCAATGCTTCTACCGTTTTATCACCTTGTGGGGATACCTCATTGTTGTATACCTGATAAGCAACTTGATTATTTTGCGTCGCCTGTTCAATGGTTTTAACAACGACTTCACGATATTTCAGATTCAGCTCCTCGAAGCTTTTGAAGGCTCCAGCCTCTTCCGCATTCAGCGCGATTCCTGCTATTTTCGTAACCAAATCTTTATTGGTACCCGAGTTCTCATCTAACTTAGCTTTGAGCTTAGCCTTATATTTCACATCAGTGGACAGCATCATTTCTAGCAAATTAGATTCGGTTTCATTGAAATTTGTTTTTAATTGATTAATCCATTTGACAGATAGCAGACTTTCCTCGTACATTCTAGTAGAATTACTAGACATCTTGTCCATATAATGATAACCAGTAATACCTACAATTAATAAGAATAAGATCGCTATCGCATTCATCAAAAGCAATTTAAAACGTAGTTTAAGATTTCGAAGGATAGACAGGTTGACGTTCAGTTTTCCCGTACTGCTCATGCTGCTAAATTTAGATGTGAATTTCAAAATGACCCATTCTCCCCCCGAGTGTAAATCAAAGCAAAAATTCTTATGTAACAAAACCTAACATAAAGATTATTTAATTTACCTATGGTTTATTTTACAAAACAGCGTCCCTTATGTAAAGACAAAATTCGTGTACAACCTGTATACAGCATTCATTTTACTTACTAAATACTTCCACTTCATCTTAAAGGATTAGGGGCAAATATCTATGGAATCCATCGGAATCATCGTGAATCCACTTTCAGGCAATGGCAGAGGAGCTAACATCTGGGGAGAAATTCAAGCGCATCTTCAGGCGAATCAAATCTCTTATCTAGCAAAGTTAACGACCCAAGCAGGTGAAGCGACGCAGCACGCAATATCCCTGATTCAGGAGCATCACGTTCAGCGGATTATCATCATTGGTGGTGATGGTACGATTCATGAGGTGGCAGGAGGCGTTTGGCAGCTTCAAAAGAAGGGCGTAACTTGCCCCATCGCGGTTATTCCTGCGGGGACAGGCAATGATTTTGCCAAAGCCTATGGCATACCCAAACATCCGTTGGAAGCCCTTCAAATCGCCTTATCTGCCCCCAGCACCGTGCAAATCGACCTGCTGCTTGCCAATCACAAACTAGTGGCTGTGAATAGCATTGGCGCAGGCTTTGACGGGATGGTCGCCAAAATTACGAACGAAGCCAGCTACAAAAAACTCTTAAACCGTCTAGGACTAGGTAAGCTATCCTATTTCATTTCTATACTTCGCGTGTTCGCAACCTATCAACCTTCCACAGCTTGGTTAGAAGTTGACGGGAGAGTTAACCAATTGCCTAACATGTGGCTGGCAGCCGTTGCAAATATCCCTTTCTACGGGGGGGCGATTCAAATTTGTCCAACAGCAAGTCCAACTGACGGCGTGGCTGATGTGGTTGTCATTCAAAGCAAAGGCCGCTTACGCCTCCTGCCTGTTCTTTTCACGGTGTATCAAGGCAAGCATACCGAGCATCCTGCTGTATCTTTTTATAAAGGGAAATCCATTTCCATTCGCACTGAGAAGTCCTTGCTTGTCCAAGCGGACGGGGAGTTCGCTGGCTCCACTCCACTGCGCATCGAACTTATTCCTGCGGCAATTTCCGTCATTCGATCAACACCTACAGCTTAAGCTGTGGGTGTTGATCCATCTCCTTCTCCAGTTCCAACCTCGTTGCCCTTCTGCAGTGCCCACTGTTTCAGCGTCACATAGTCAATTTTCCCACTCCCTAGCAGCGGGAGCTTCTCGATATACCGAAGCACAGATGGCATATAAATGGCGGGTTGCCCCTCAAGTCTCATCGACTCGCGAAGCGCTTCAAGAGGGCTCACCTTACTTGTATGAAACACGATAATTCGCTCACCCTTTCGCCGATCTGGCACATGTACCGCAGCGCATACCGCAGGTGCCGCCAAGCTCCTTGATACGAGCTCTTCGACCATGAGAAGCGATACCTTTTCCCCGCCTATTTTGGCAAAAGACTGTAAACGAGCTTGAATGAACAGGTACCCTTGATCATCCAAGGTAACAATATCTCCTGTGCTATACCACTCATCGGCTGGTACGAAGCCCTTACTGTGAATCAAATACCCCTTCATGACATTCGGACCTCTGACGCGCAAATGTCCTCCCGTCGCAATTCCTTCCACCTCTTCAACAATGGCTTCAATCCCAGGGAGCAATTTGCCGACAGAGCCTTTTTTTGCATTCATTGGCGTGTTCAGAGAAATAACAGGCGTCGTCTCGGTCGTACCATAGCCCTCCAGAATTCGAATCCCGAATTTATCCAGCCAGGTTTGACGGACCTCCTCTTTCAGCCTTTCGGCACCCGCTACCACATATCGCAACGAATGGGCAAAATCATAGGGATGCGCCGTTCTCGCATAAGCGCCAAGAAACGTTGATGTACCGAATAAAATCGTAATATTCCGGTCATACACAAGCTCTGGAATAACCTTGTAATGCAAGGGATTGGGATATAAAACCAGCTTCATCCCCGTAAGAATCGGAAGCATCGTCCCCGCCGTCAAACCAAACGAATGAAACATTGGCATACTACCTAGGACAATATCCGAACTATTAAAAGCGATGACAAGCTTCGCCTGCTGAATATTCGCGTAGATATTACGGTGCGTCAGAACGACACCCTTTGGTTTACTTTCACTTCCTGAAGTGTAGAGCACAACCTCATTCCGACCAGCAGCCACTGGACCTTTCTTCCGCAGCAAAAAATGAAACACACCAGCCAACTTCTCTTGTAACGTTAGCGCTTCCTTAACATCCTCGAGATAAATGATGGCGAATGAACTGCTAGCTCCTTGGATAAAATCCGCAAGCCCTGCCTTCTCGATAAACACCTTGGACGTCAGCACCTTCTTTACTTCAGCAGTTTCACATGCGTCCAACATTGCCTGTCGCCCGGCTGAGTAATTCAGTATCGCTGGTGTGATGCCTAATCGATACAGTCCAAATAACGTCACCACATGTCCCGCGGCATTGGGTAATAGAAGGGCTACCCGCTTTTGCCCTGCTAGAAGCTTCCCCAACCTCACTGCCAGTGTGTAGCTTGCCAATTGCAGCTTCCGATACGTCAATGCGGAATTACTCACGACATCTTCAACGATGACCGTGGTTTGGCCGTGTCTTCGAGCAGCCGTCAGCAGCTCGTTGAATAAGTTGATCTCAGGCTGGAGCCGGCTTTCGAGCAAATGAAGCAACAACCTGTTGCGAATAGCTTCCGTCGACTGCACCTTTTGAACTTTATTGGTCAGCCGCTCATCCCCTGCTGGTACATAAAAGGCATTGCCAAACGCGATATGCACAGGAGGAAACCATCGTTGCTTTATTTTTCCTCGCAAATAGGAAAGCTTCGAATACTCTAGGCCTTGGATGGCGATCGGCACGATTCGAGCCTGAGCTCGCATCGCAAGGTACCCGATGCCTCCATATATTTTCATCATACCGCCTGTCGTCGTGATGCGCCCTTCTGGGAAAATAACAAGCGGTGTTCCACTTTGTATCGTTTTCAACATTTTGCGAACGGCATATGGATTCCCTGTATCCACCGTGATATGCGCCCTGAATAGGAGCACCCACGCGAATCGCTTCGCGATGTTCGTATTGACAACAAATGCCGCATCTTGAGGCAAAATCAAAGCAAGCAGCACCGCATCCAACAGCGATACGTGATTCGGGATAAGTACCGTTTTTCCCGCCAATACGAGATTCTCCATGCCTGTCACTTTCACTTTAAAGGCGAACAACACAAACAGACGCAAGCACGGAAGTAAAAGCCTTACTAGCGTAACGAACATCCATTTAAACATGGGAATTCCCCCTAATCGTATCTCTTAAGCGCCTGTCAATAGTTCATTGTATGCACGTAAACAAAATAAGACCTCAGCACATATAGGCCGAGGTCTAATAATTATGAACTAAGTATTTAAATAGGCTTTCAGCCTGCCAGGGTAATTCGTAATAATGCCGGATACGCCAGCTTCAACCATCCTTTTGTAATCGGATAACGCATTAACCGTATAGGGATAAACAGCAAGACCAGCGGCCTTTGCCAATTCAACATCCTCTTTTGCAATGAGGCGATAATAGGGATGCAAGGAGTAGATATCTACGCCCACTTGCTTCGCATACGCTGCATGATTATTTAAATTCGCTTCATACAGCAAGCCTACTTTCAGTTTAGGTTCTGCCTTTTTTAACCGCTGAATGACTCTATGGTCAAAAGAAGAAACAACCACGTCATCGTACCGCTTGGCAGCACGCAAATACGTCAGTAACTCCCTTTCCATCCGTCCCTCATAGGCATGTTTCACTTCCACATTGATGAGTGTACCACGTGGCACTAAATCAAATACCTCGCTTAGCAGCGGTACGCGTTCTCCAATGAACTTCCCAGAAAACCTAGCTCCCGCATCTAGTTTCTGAATATCATTCCAACTTTGATTACAAATGAATCCTGAACCATTCGTTGTACGATCTAATGTTCCATCATGACATACGACGATTTGATCATCCTTCGTGATATGTACATCCAGTTCAATCGCCTGTGCGCCTTGCTCTAAGGCCAATGCAAAAGAAGCCAACGTGTTCTCTGGCGCTTCACCCATTGCGCCGCGATGGCCGATGATAATCGGTTTCGAGGTATTCATGTTCAACGCTCCCAACGTTATGGCGTGCATGACTTGCTCTCCAAATTATATAAGCAGCCGATTCGAGGCGTCAATTAAAATAGTCCCGTAGAGTGGCTTTGCAGCCGAACTCTCGGGACTTTTATCTAAAGGCATGGAAAACCGTAAATAACTAATAATTATTTGCCAAGCTGGTGAATCGGGTGTCCAAGCGCACCTTCAGCGGCATCCATGATCATTTCTGTCAATGTTGGATGAGCATGAATCGTTAGTGCAATGTCTTCCAGATTAGCGCCCATCTCAACCGCTAGAGCAAGCTCACCGATCAAGTTAGAAGCTTCTGGTCCTACGATTTGACCACCAAGCAATTGGCCCGTTTCTTTGTCGCCGACAAGCTTCACAAAGCCTTGATTCGCGTTCAAAGAGTTCGCGCGTCCGTTAGCTGCGTAAGGGAATTTACCAATAGTAACATTGATACCTTGCGCTTTAGCTTCGGTTTCGCTTAGACCTACACCAGCAATTTCCGGATCGGAGAAGACTACAGCTGGTATAGCTTTGTAATCTACGATGCTTGCGTGCCCAGCAATCGCTTCAGCAGCCACTTTCGCTTCATAGGAAGCTTTGTGCGCCAAGGATAGACCCGGAACAACATCACCAATTGCGAAAATGTGAGGAATGCTTGTACGACCTTGTTTATCAACTTCAATTAAGCCGCGGTCTGTCATTTTCAAGTTAATCAGGTCAAGACCAAGCTCGCCATCTGTGTTCGGACGACGACCTACAGTTACAAGAACATAATCTGCAGTCACTTGTTTTTCTTCGCCTTTAACTGTAAATGTTACAGTAACATCGTTGTCGGTTTTCGTGCAGGATTGTGCTAACGCTTCTGTATGAACTTCTACGCCAACTTTCTCTAGGTTCTTAGCAACAAGCTTCGTCAATTCTTTCTCGAAGCCTGGAAGCACATAATCAGAGCCTTCCAACACAGTAACTTTTGTACCGAATTTCGCATACGTTTGACCTAGCTCGATCCCGATATATCCACCGCCGATAACGATCATGCTTTTCGGAATCTCAGGCAAGTTCAAAGCTTCTGTTGAAGAGATGATTCTTCCACCGTAAGGGAAAGCTTTCAACTCAATCGGACGAGAACCTGTTGCAATAATACAGTTCTTGAAGCGGTAACGGGGTGCTTCTGCATCATTGAACACACGTGCTTCGTGCTCGTTGATAAACATTGCTTCACCTTGGAACGTTTGGATCTTGTTGCCTTTCAACAATGCGCTTACGCCGCCAGTTTGCTTAGCAACGATGCTGTTTTTCCATGCTTGTACCTTCGCAAAGTCCACTTTCACGTTCTCTACGGAGATCCCAATGCTGTCCGCATGCTGAGCGTGCTCATACGTATGCGCTGCTGAGATCAAAGCTTTGGATGGGATACAACCACGGTTCAAACATACGCCGCCCCAAGCGTCTTTATCAACAATAAGAACGCTTTGGCCAAGTTGAGCAGCCCGAATGGCGGCTACGTAACCGCCAGGGCCTGCACCGATGACCAACAAATCTATATCTAAAGAAGCATCTCCTACAACCATGCTGTTACACCTCCAAGACGAGAAGCTCTGGATCAGCCAGAAGCTGTTTGATGTAGTTCAAGAAGCCTTGTGCTGTCGCTCCGTCTACAATACGGTGATCAAAACTCAAGGAAAGCGCCATAACTTGTGCTGCAACGATTTGGCCATTTTTCACGACAGGCTTCTCAGTGATACGGCCTGCACCTAGGATTGCAACTTCAGGGAAGTTGATAACCGGTGTGAAGAACATACCGCCAACGGAACCAATGTTTGTAATGGAGATCGTGCTGCCTTTCAACTCATTCGCCGCCAATTTGCCATCGCGTCCGCGAGTAGCCAAATCTTTGATCGAAGAAGCGATCGACCATACGTTTTTACGGTCCGCATCATGGATAACAGGAACGAGCAATCCGTTTTCTGTATCTGTTGCGATCCCGATGTTGTAGTACTTTTTGTAGACGATTTCTTGCTTCTCTTCGTCGATCATTGCGTTCATGACCGGGAATTGACGGCAAGCTGCAACCAACGCCTTCACGATGAAAGGAAGGTAAGTCAATTTCACGCCTTTTTTCTCTGCGAGAGGCTTCGTACGCTCGCGAAGAGCGACGAGTGCCGACACGTCGATCTCATCCATCAATGTCACGTGCGGAGCCGTGTACACGGATTTAACCATCGCGTTCGCGATGAGTTTGCGGATGCCTTTGAACGGAATCCGTTCTTCGACGCGATCGCCTACGACAACCTGCTGTGCTGCTGCAGGTGCCGCTGTTGTGTCAGCTGCAGCCGGTGCTGCTGCGTCTGTTGCTGGAGCTGCACTCACAGTGCCAGCTCCGCCAAAGCCTAGCACGTCCTCGCGTGTTACGCGGCCGTGCTTCCCTGTAGGCGTCACCTCTGCGAGTGTGATGCCTTTCTCTCTTGCCAGCTTGCGCACGCTAGGCGTCGCAAGTACTTCGCGGCCCGCGCCACCTGTTGGCGCGGCTACTGCTGGAACTGATGCAGCGGCTGGAGGCGCTGCTACTGCAACCGCTGCTGGTGCTGGCGCAGCAGCAGGTGGTGTTGCTACTGCCACGGCTGGTGTCGCGTGGCTGGAGCCGTGATGCATCGAAGCAGCTGGCATCTCGCCTGTGACTTCAATCGTCATCACAAGCTCACCGATTGTGCAGACTTGTCCATCTTTGACGGCTACGCTGACGATCTTACCTTCAACAGGACAAGGAACCTCAACGACAGCTTTATCATTCTGTACTTCCATAAGAATCGTTTCGTCAGTTACGGTATCACCCGCTTTAACTAACATTTTCACGATCTCGCCTTCATGTATGCCTTCACCAAGCTCTGGGAACTTGTATTCAAACAATGCCACGTGTACGACCTCCTGTTACCTTCGACTGGGTGAATTAAAATTCAAGTACTTTCTTAATTCCAGCAATAACGCTTGCTGGACTTGGCAACCAAGCATCTTCGATTTGTGCAAATGGATAAACGGTATCTGGTGGTGCAATACGCAGAACCGGAGCTTCCAGATGTAGAATCGCTTTTTCGTTAATTTGTGCAATAACCTCTGCAGCTACACCAGATGTTTTTTGCGCTTCTTGAACGATAATTGCACGATTTGTTTTCTTAATGGAAGTAACAATTGTATCGATATCAAGTGGAAGAAGTGTACGAAGGTCGATAACTTCGACTTTCACGCCTTCTGTTTTTTCGATTTCTTCAGCGGCTTTCATGGATGTGTGAACCATTGCGCCGTAAGTAATGATCGTTACGTCTGATCCTTCTTTAACAACATTGGCTTTGCCCAGTTCTACGGTGTATTCGCCTTCTGGTACTTCACCGCGGAATGCACGGTACAAATTCAAATGCTCCATGAAGAATACAGGGTCATTATCGCGAATAGCTGCAATCAGAAGCCCTTTCGCGTCGTAAGGGTTGGAAGGAACAACTACTTTAATTCCTGGTGTTTGAACAAGTAGGCCTTCAAGTGCATCCGTATGAAGCTCAGCTGCTTTAACGCCTCCGCCGAAAGGTGTACGGAATACGATTGGGGAGTTATAACGCCCACCGGAACGGTAACGCATACGAGCTGCTTGCACGCAAATTTGGTCAAGCGCTTCGTAAATGAAACCTACGAATTGGATTTCAGCAATTGGGCGGAAGCCTTGTACACCAAGACCTACAGCAAGTCCACCGATTGCGGACTCAGCTAGAGGCGTATCGAATACACGTTCTTCACCGAACTCTTTTTGCAAACCTTCTGTCGCACGGAACACGCCACCAACATTACCAACGTCTTCGCCGAACAAAATAACATTAGGATCTCTTTCTAATTCTACGCGCATCGCGTCTTTTATCGCTTGAATCATTGTCATTTGTGCCATGACTACTCTGTGCCTCCTAAAGTTAAAACTTGTTTCGTGCCAATGTGGAACAATTACTCTCTATTTATACTCTGCTTTTTGTTCTTCCAAGTGTGCCGGAGTTACTTCGAACATGGAGTCGATCAAACCTGCGACTGTCATTTTCTCTGTTTCTTCTGCTTTTTTGATGTGCTCAGCAACAGTTGCTTTCGCTTCTTCCTTCACTGCAGCTTCTTCTTCTTCGCTCCAAAGGCCCTTCTTCGTCAAGAACAAACGCATACGTGTAAGCGGATCTCTTGGCTCCCAACCGGACTCTTCATCTTTGGTACGGTATTTCGTAGTATCATCTGCCAAGGAATGTGGACGGAAACGGTATGTCAATGCTTCGATCAACGTAGCGCCTTCGCCTCTGCGTCCTCTTTCTGCCGCTTCAGTAACCGCTTGAACAACCGCTAGAACGTCCATGCCGTCTACTTGCACGCCTTTGATACCTGCAGCAACGGATTTATGTGCAACAGAAAGTGCTCCTGTTTGTTTCGAGTAAGGTGTTGTGATCGCATAACCATTGTTTTGTACAAAATAAATGACAGGCAGCTTGAATGCTCCTGCAAAGTTCATACCTTCGTAGAAATCGCCCTCAGAGCTTCCGCCGTCACCTGTGTACGTAATTGCTACACGCGGCTGGTTGCGCTTTTTGAAAGCCATTGCTACGCCTGTTGCGTGAAGAATTTGTGCGCCGATAATAATTTGCGGCATAAGTACGTGAACATCTTGCGGAATTTGTCCGCCATGTTGATGACCACGGGAATACAAAAATGCTTGATATAGTGGAAGACCGTGCCATACCAATTGCGGCATATCGCGGTAACCTGGGCAAATGAAATCGTCTTTATTCAGGGCAAATTCACTGCCAATCATGGATGCTTCTTGACCAGAAACTGGTGCATAGAAACCAAGACGGCCTTGACGACCTAGATTAACTGCTCTTTCATCCCATACGCGTGTAAATACCATTCTTCTCATTAATTCTTTTAATTGTTCATCGCTAAGCTTAGGCATTTTATCGGGATTTACGACTGTGCCGTCTGGAGCAAGAACCTGCAATGGCTCAACCTTTTCTGTGGTCACTTCATAATTTGCTTGGCTGACAAGTGGCTTACTCATACCATTTCACCTCTTATATGATTTTGGTGCCTACTATCTGGACTTCTGTTATAGTATTATTATAATCCTGTTTTGGTGAATTGTACACCAGTAACGACGGGGTATCTCACCTTTTTTACTGTTAGTGAATAGTACAGTTCAACAAAATATATAATACAGTTTAAAGGGAAACAACAACTGCTATAATACACCTACCCCATTTGTGAAGGAGATCCACGATGCTAGACGACTCCCGTTTGTATAAGCGTACTATTGTAAAAGATGAAATAACCTCGAGCCTGCTCGGAGAAAATCGTCCCCTGCGGATCTATCTCCCCCCTGGCTATAACGAACTGCTTTCCTATCCGGTCATTTACTGTCAAGACGGTGAACAGTTCTTTAATTTCGGTCGAATTGCTACAACCCTTACAAGGTTAATCCTAGATGAGGATTTGGAGCCTGCCATCGTTGTAGGTGTCGACGTGAATATCACGAATCGAACCTCCGAATACGCGCCTGAAGGAGAGCGACACGATACCTACTGTCAATTCTTCGCAGATGAGCTGCTTCCTTATGTAGAAAGCCGTTACCCGGTCCGCACGGAGCGAACGGAACGCATTCTTGCAGGCGATTCGCTTGGAGGCACAGTTTCCTTGCATCTCGCCTTAGATTATCCTAGCCTTTTTTGCCGAGTTATATCCTTGTCAGGCGCATTTTTCGACATCACGCGAGAAAGAATTAAGCAAGAAGACGATTTATCGTGGCTAGAGCTTTATATGCTCATTGGAACAGATGAAACAGACGTGACAACGGAACGCGGCACATTCGACTTCGTCCGAGAAAACAGACTGACACACACTTTTTTGCAAGACAAAAATGCCACGCTTCACTATATAGAGAAACCTGGCAAGCATATATGGGGCTTTTGGCAGGTTGAACTGCCAGCCGCGCTTCATTATTTTTTAGGATGAGATGGCATAGCGATCCTTCATTATAGCGATCATGTCATGTACTTGGGATTCAGTAGGATATCCGGGGATGTCCTCAGCTTGGCTTAGCTGAATCCCTGATCCGCCCAATACCTGCCGCAGCTGTTCCACGAACTGCTCCGCTGTGATCGGCAGGTGCAGGCATTCAGCTAAGCTTGACATGCTTTCCTGCACAACAATGGGATAGTCCATCTTGGTTGCAGATACTGCGGCTCTCTCGTAAAATCCTCTGGCTAATGCAGCCTTCTCCTCGCCGCGGCCTTCTACGATCAGGAAAGCTTGTACAGAAATGGCTAGCTGTTGTCTGCGCTGTGCGATTCCGCAAAATTTACGGCCGCCAATGCTTAGATCGAATTCGCCTGGACAAAAGGAGCCGATGATCTCCCCTTGATCGATTCGATCCGTGATAGAAGCCATCACATGTCTGATCACATCTACCATGAGATCGAAATCCTTGCGATGCTCCATGTCTCCGGCTTCCTTCGGAAGGAGCAAGGACAAATTCACGACGCCCGCATCTAAAGGCACAGCGGCTCCTCCAGAGTTGCGCACGGCTGTCTCATAGCCTTGACTTTGCAGCCATTCATCTGCTTGCGCTGCGTTAGGAAGTCTGCTATCCCTAAGCCCCATGACGAATGCGCGCGGGTGCCGCCAAATATGTATGATTGGAGGTGTTCCATGCCCAATTGCTCGGCACAAAAGCTCCTCTAAGGCAAATGCATATAAAATTGGTTTAGGTTCTGTGTCATTGGAACGATCTAGAATTCGTAAGGATGAAGGCAGTTGGGTCGCCATAGGTAATGTCTCCTGAGTTTAGTATGTATCAACAGCACGGGCAGCCAGTTAGGCCCAACCTCCATGATACCTTTTATTTACTGTTTGACAACCCTTGGTTAGCCAAAATGTCCATAATCCCTTTAAATAAAGGAATCGCTTTATTACTTTCGTTAGGGTCGGTATTTTTAATAACAACAGAAACGGCGTACTGCGGCTTTTCCACCGGGCCATAACCAATGAACCATTGATTCACTTTCTCTTGGTTCCCATTTTGGATTTGTGCTGTTCCTGACTTACCTGCCAGCTTCCACTTGGCGCTTTGCAAACCTTGACCTGTCCCTTCCGTGACAACCTCCCTCATCCAACTAAGGAGTGTCCGACTAGTGGCAGCTGAAATTTTGCCATCCTCCGAGGATAAAGCTTTCACGGGAAATGACTCCATCTCACGCCCGGTTTGATAACGGATTTCCTGAACTACCCTAGGCTCGAAGCCCTTCCCCTCATGAAGCAGGGTCACAATCATATTCGACGCCTGCAAAGGCGTCATTCTGACATCCCTCTGTCCAATGGCCGTTTGCATCAGAACGCCCTCATCATTCTCCGGAGTATGCGCAGCAAATAATTGGCCCGTCTCCTCGGAATCAAATTGTTCAAATACATCCCTCGTATCGGTTTTCCCTGTCCAGCCTACTTCATTTAGCACACCCAGCTTATTCGCATACTTCTCTAATTGGGCGGCTGTTAGACGCAGCATGACATTCGCAAAAACAATATTACACGATTGCGCAAAGCCCTCTTCTAACGTTAATGGCCCGTGCCCGTCTTTCCTCCAGCATGTGAAGCCATACTTCCCAAGCGCACCTTCACAATCAAACGTTTCCGTTGGCGTAACCACCTTCTCATCCAGTGCGGCTGCCGCCACAATCGTTTTGAAAATCGAACCCGGCGCCGTTGCTTTGAGAGCATAATTACTCCAATTGTTACTAGCCAAATCCACCTGCAACGGATTATAGTTGGGTCTGCTGGCCATCGCAATCACATCGCCATGCGCCGCCTCCTGCACCACAGCGGCCCCCTCGCGAATATTCAGTTTATCCATTAAGGCTTCTATTTGCTGCTGCACGCGGCTATCCAAGGTCGTGACTAACTTCACAGGATAGAAGGAGTTATCTGGAGCAATCATTCGAGCATCGAGACCCGCTAGCGGTCTCTTCCCAGCGTCGGTGAAGTAGGAAATCGAGGTTTCACCTATACCGCGAAGCCAAGTATCGAACGACTTCTCCAAGCCGGCTCCGCCTATTTTCGACGTTAACGCAACTCTGCCTTTTTCCAGGTCCGAGCTGTATATTTGCATCACACGATCCGGATTCTGTCCGATAAAACCGACCAGTTGCCGCGCCGTCATCCCCGTCGGATAGCGATCTTCCATTTCGACTACCTTGACATTCGGTACATTTAAGCCATCAATTCCATGAACTTGCTGCTCGCTCAGCGCGATTGCCTTCCCCCCATCTTGTGTCCCCCATACTTGAGGCTCTTTCAAATTTCGTGAGAAGGAAACCCAGCTCTCCTTATTCGTCTGCAAAATACGTGCTAATTGACTCAATTCCTGCTGATTCATCGCAAATTCATTGTTGATCGGAAAGGCGACTAACGCTTTCACAATCTTTCCCGTCAATGGCTGGAGATTGCGATCTAGAATCTCGCCTCTCCCGCTTTCCAAGACAAGTGCGCGTTGACGCTGGATCACAGAATTTTTCACCAGATTGATGCCTCGGGAGGAGTAGCTTTCCGTTGCGGCGATTTGGATCCAGAATAGCTTGCCAAAAATACCTAGAAATAAGAGCAGTATCAAAAACAGCATCAGAAACATGCGCCTTTTCTCATGCGATGATAATTGATTATCATTCATAGTATGAACCCCTTTTTACAATGCCAATATAACCCTCTTTGCTTTCAGTATCGGCATTCTTGCAATCCGTCAAACCGCTGTAGCTGCGCGAAAAAACAAAAAAATCCACCCTCCTACTGGAGAGTGGATGTATGAATGATAGCTTATACTTCGAATTTGGATAATGTATCGGTCAGTGACTTGGACAATAGATCCAGCTTGTCCGATAATTTCACCAAACCATCGCTGATGCTCAGTTGTTCGGAGCTTAGGGAAGCAACTTCCTCGGAAGTAGCCAGTGATTCCTCTGCAACTGCGCTAACATTCGTCATGGCATCAGATAGCACCACTTGTGATTGTTCAAGCGTCGAAATGGAATCACTCACAGTGCTCAACTGAACAATAAAGCCACTCATATGATTCGTCACTTGTTTGAAGATCGTATCTGCTTCTTTAACTGCCGAAATTTGCTCTTGGAAAATTGGCGTTGCCGTCGAAAGCACTTTAACTGTTTCATCGATTTCTCGTTGAATCGTTTCGGTAATTTGACCTACGACGTCAATGGATTGCTTCGATTGATCAGCCAGCTTACGAATCTCATCGGCTACGACCATGAAGCCTTTGCCGGCTGCGCCTGCACGTGCTGCTTCAATCGTTGCATTCAAGGAAAGGATGTTCGTTTGCTTCGTCATGTTATTCAAAACATCTAGAATTTTACGGATCGAACGTGTACTATCTTTCAAACGATCAACTTTATCAACCATGGAACGGATCATTTCTTCCGTCAGGTTTGTTTTGGAGATTAACTCCGACATGTACTTCGTTCCAAGCTCACTGGAGGTTTGAACATCCGCTGCTGCAGTGCCCATCTCGAGGTTGGCTTCAATTACTTGCTTCATTTGAATGCCGATATGGTGAGTTAGCTCGTTCCCCTTCTCCGACTCTGTCGCCAATCCGCCTGCACCATTGGAGATTTCATCTGTTGCAACAGCAATTTCTCTTGCTGCAGTTGCTGTCACTTTGGAGGAATTCGTCAACTCTTGCGCAGTTTCAAATACCGCTTGAGCAGATGTGCTCGTTTGCTGTACAAGTGTCGTAATCTGCTGCATCATCACGTCGAAGCTGGCTCCCAGCTGGCCAATCTCATCTTGCGACTTGTAATTGGCACGAACGGTTAGCTTTCCTTTGGCACCTTGCTGCATCAGGTTGCGCAGGTTAATGAGCGGACTTCCGATCATTCTAGCAACAACAATACCGATGATGATGGCTGCAATAGCCGCAAACAATGCGATTAGCAATGTGTAATTGAAAATCTTCTTCGCGTCTTTGACAAGCGCACTGACTGGAATATCACCAACTAGATTCCATCCAGATACATTCGACTTATAAAAAGCAACCAGGTGATCGTCCTTCGTGATAAAGGAACCGTGTTCTTCTTCAACCTGTTCCTTTGTAAGTTGAACAGAAGCATCTTTCCCAACCAAAGTCATATCTTTTACAGCAATGTTTTTATTCTCAGCATTCGTAATGATGACATTGCTATCGTCACCTAACGACATTCCGCTTAACTCTTTTGTCAAAATGTCTGCACTAAGCTCTAGCACTAGAACGGCTGTTGACGAGTTCGTTAACGTATTACGCATCAGACGGCTAATCGCAAATGTATTTGCGGAGCTGCTTGAGTAACCTTTGGCTTGACTGTCCAACCATGTTACCTTACCCGCATTTTCAACCGTACGTTTAAACCAATCCGTTGTCGCCGAGTTCTCTACTGCCGGAGCGCCGCCAGCCCCTGTAATCACGATTAGCTTACCATCGGGACGATACAGATGAAGCGTTTTAATTGATTTGTTTGAGAAAGTAACTACGTTTAATTTCTCTGTTAATTGACGCGTAACATCAAGTGCTTCATAGGAGGAAGCCTCCAATTTCGGAACCTTATCAAGCAGCTCTTGTAACTCTTTATTTAACATAATTTGTAGGGAAACATCATCAAAGGTCTGATAAAGGAAATCTAATTTCTGACCTGCTTGAGTTACCGTTTGTAAACTGGATTCGGATACCTTGTTCTTAATAACACTTTTGGAGACCGAATACGAAATCAGACCTACCGTAATAACGAAAAACAGAATACTGACAAAAAACATCAGAAACAACTTCATACCCACTGATTTCACTGGATTTTCGAGCTTAATGTTACTAGAACTTTTGAATGCATATGTACCATTTGGTGAGGCTGACCCACCTGCTGTGTCAACATTTCGACCCCTTCGAACTTGACCAGCTGCTTGAACTACTTTGTTTAAAATGGAGCGCATACCTTGAGGTCTTTTTGTCATTTCGTTCACCACCATTAGTTTCTAATTAACCTTTTCTAACTTTCGCGCAAAATGAAAAGGTTTACATACTTTGTCACTGATGAATTTCGACATTCATTTCCAATATCCTCTATAATCCGATCAAAAGAATATAAAAAAATGAAGCTTTCTCCAATATAACCTACACTGGAGAAAGCTTCCATGGTACTATTTGCCTGTTTTCTTGCGCATCATATCCCATTTTTTGACAGGATATTCTGTTTTTAGTTGAATTAGCTGCAACGGATGTCTAGCCGCGGTTAAATCTTGCCCCGCTTCATCATGAATGACGCCAACCGTTTGTTTAAAATGCGTACCCTCCGGACCAAAAAATTCAATCTCTTGACCAGGTTTGAAATGATTTCGTTGCTGAATTAAAGCAACACCTGTCTCTTCGTTGTATCCCATAACCAAGCCCACAAAGTCGAAGCCTACAACCTTATCCTCCGGCTCGAATATGTGATCCTCATGACCCGGCGCTTCATAAAAGAATCCATCGTTCAATGGTCGATTCGCCGCTTTATGAATCTCATCCTGCCAGACAGGATTGAGCTCGAAGCGCTCAGGATCCTCGAAATAAGCATCAATCGCCTGACGATAGGCATTCACGACGGTTGCCACATAATGAATGCTTTTCATTCTACCTTCGATTTTGAAGCTGTCTACACCTGATTCAATCATATCTGCGATGTGATCAATCATGCTTAAATCCTTGGACCCCATGGTAAAGGCATCGTCATCCTCAGCGAACATAGGGAAATCCGTCGCCAGTGGCGCATCAAGAGGCTGATCCTTCGTGAAGAGATCATATTTCCAGCGACACGATTGCGAACAGCCGCCGCGGTTCGAATCGCGATCGGTGAAATGATTCGACAAGACGCATCGTCCGGAATAAGAACTGCACATCGCACCATGGATGAAAGCCTCAATTTCAACATCCACATGCGCTTTGATTTCATCAATTTCCTGCATGCTCACCTCACGTGCCAATACCACACGCTCGATCCCCTGGTCTTTCCAGAACTGAACGGTTTGCCAGTTCATCACGGACTGCTGCGTACTTACATGGACTTCCAGCTCTGGAGCAACACGTCTACATGTTTCCATGATAATGGGATCAGCAGCAATGATTGCTGAGATACCGACCTCCTGCAGCCCTCGCAAATACTCATCCAAACCTTCAATATCTTCGTTATGCGCGTAAATATTCGTTGCCACGAATACCTTGGCACCGTATTGCTTCGCAAATTCGACTCCTTCACGCATTTCTTCTTTGGAGAAATTATCTGCGTTCGAACGCAATCCATATTTCTGTCCACCAATATATACAGCATCTGCGCCATAATGGATCGCAAATTTCAGTTTTTCTAAATTACCTGCTGGAGCTAACAGCTCCGGCTTATCAAGTCTTACTCGCTTACCCCTGGCTCGTGCTTCTACGGCTGTAGTCATCTAGGAGAGCACCTTCTTTCTTCGATCAATATACCTGTTCTTTATAGAAAAATCCGTAACTCAGCTCACGCTCAGGATCCTGCAGTGCGATTATTGCATCCAACCATGCCTGCTGGAATTCATATCCCTCCGGATTAGCCACATAGGCATCAATGGCTGCGCGATAGCTCTTTACAACCGTTTCATTGTATTGTGAGGATTTGAGCAATCCTTCAATTTTCAAGCTGTCAATATGCCCATCAATGAGCTCTGGTAAATTTTCCAGCATACAAAAGTCTTCGGAACTCATGATGTGCGTACCATTGCGATCCTCATAGACGGGATAACGTTGGTCGCGACGCTCGTGCTCAATCAGGAATAGCCCCCGCTCCTTCGAACGATCTTCTTCCACCTTGTTCCCCTGATGCGCCATATAATTTTTGACCAGCTCGCGTTTGGAATGATAAATATTCGTAATCCCATGAACTTGTACTTCTACAGAAATCTCCGACTTCGCTTTAAAATCAAGCACCTGCTCCATGTTCAGCTCTCTCGCTAGTACAACGCGTACTGCACCTTGCTTCCCCCAATAATTCGCAGTTGCATAATTCGTCGAGGTCATCTCAGCATTCCAATGCATCGGCAAAGGCTCAGGCAACTGACGCACCGTCATGACGACAGCTGGATCTCCAAAGATAATCGCATCTACCCCATAAGACTGTAGGGCCGCTAAGTACTCTTTTAAACCCTCAAGTGTTTGATTATCCAAAATATTGTTGACCGCCACATAGACTTTCGCGTTTCGCTCGTGAGCCCAAGTGACCACTTCCCCGATCTCGCTTAGCTTCACTTCGCCAGGCATACGAAGCCCGTAGCGATCTTCCCCGATAATAACTGCGTCCGCACCTGCAAGTATCATTTGTTTCAACTCAGCAATGGAACCACAGCTGATGACTAATTCTGGTTTATTCACGTCATGCTTACCTACCTTCTGTCAACTTAATTCGCTCATTATGCTTAATTCGAGGCCTTCTTACTATTGGCAATATTCTTCTTATGCTCTTCGAAGGTTTCTGCAAACAGATGACCCATCGTGCCATCCTTCTTGGTGACATAGAAGACATATTTCGTTTCATCTGGATAGATCGCCGCTTTAATGGAGGCCAGACTTGGACTGGCAATCGGACCTGGAGGCAATCCAGTATTCAAATACGTGTTATACGGACTTTGAATTTGAAGATCCTTTTCTAATAACCGCTCTTTCGACTTATCAAACAAGTACTGCACCGTCGCATCGATCTGAAGTGGCATGTTCATCTTCAAACGGTTCACAATGACACCTGAAACGAGTGCTCGTTCGCTGTCAACAACAACCTCCCGTTCGATTAACGAGGCTATCGTCAGCATTTGATGAATGCTTAAATTACGTGCTTTCAGCTTGTCCTTCCAGTCCGACGGAAGCGTTGCAAGCTTTTTGTCTAGCTGCTCCAAAGATCGCTCAACGAATTCTTTCTCCGTGGAGCCTTTCTTAAATTCATAGGTTTCAGGGAAGATATACCCTTCTAATCGGTGTCTTAAATTCTTGCTGTCCGGAATCGAGGCTGTTGTCTCCACTTTAAATCCGGATGGATCATCGACAAGCCCCAGAAATGTATCTTTCTTCCAAGTGCTCTGCTCGCTCACTTTGGCAGCAATTTGCTCGATTGTATAGCCCTCAGGAATCGTGATACGAACCATTTCTTCCTTTACGACATCACCCTTGTTGAGCTTATCAATCATCTCTACAAAGGTCATGCCTGGCTTCATCGCGTATTCGCCAGCTTGAAATTTAGAGCCCTGCTTTTTCCATTTTAAATAATAGGTAAAAATAGAAGAATTCTTAATGAGTCCCTTGGTTTTCAATTCCTCTGCGATCTGTATGGAGCTGGAGCCTTGCGGAATGGATATGCGGACCTCCTGATCAGAAGCTTCCACTGGTTGCAGCGCACTTGCGATAAACAAACCTATTCCGCCTGCCGTACCAAGAACAAGTAACACAACGATACTGAAGCTAAGCAATACCCATTTCAACACACTACGTTTAGGCTTATGTGATTCTTCCTGTTCATAATCCATATTCACAACGCTTCGATTCCCCCTAAGAATGTCCATCGTCAAGCCTTTGGCACTAGCTTCCCTTACTAGCATTAACCATATGCACAACAAAACCGAGCGGATAAACTCCGCTCGGTTATCTTCTTCTTACAAGTCGTCCTGCTCAGGAAAAACCATCTCGTCGTATAGCTCCGAAACCGTTTCCCACTCATCGTCATCGTCAATGGTCACTAGTTCGTATTCACCGTCATCATTTGAGATGACACGAAAAAGGGCAACTTCCTCTTCCTTCTTCAGTGCATCAGATTGCATAACGGCATACGTTTGGTTCTCATAGACGAATTCTTTCAGAAGATGATACACCGTCGACTCACTTTGGTCGTCAGACAACAGGATATCATCCCCGTAAGTTTTGCGCAATACATCAGAAGGTGTTGTCAAACTCATGCTTCTTCTTCCTCGTCGAACTCCGCCATTAAGGTGTTGAACGTTTCTTCCACAATGTTCCACTCTTCTTCGTCATCGATCGTGAAGAGCTTCAAATCCTCGCCATCGTCGTCTTCTTCATAACGGAAGGCATAGACTTCATCGGATTCTTCGTCTCCGCCATCTGTCGGCACAACCATCATATATTTCTTATCTGAACCGTCCACTTCGAATTTCATGATAACCTCGAACTCTTCTTCGTTGCCTTCATCGTCCGGGATGTAAATGATTTCTGGTTCTTCTTCACGCAATTCTTCTTTGGACATGTTCATTCACCTCTTCATATTGGCATCCATGTACCCTTGCAGGATTAATTGAGCGGCCATCTTATCAATGACTAGCTTCCGTTTCTTCCGGCTTACATCTGCTTCAAGGAGCGTCCGTGTGGCGGCTACGGTCGTTAATCGCTCATCCCATAGGTGTACTGGTACACTGATCTTTTGTTTTAATTCTTCTGAAAAAGCAATCGCAATCTCGCCGCGTGGCCCAATCGTATTATTCATATTCTTGGGTAACCCGACAACCACTTGTGATACGCCATATTCATTAACAATCTGGATAAGCCGTTCAATGTCTTCTCCCGGCTTATTACGGCGAATCACTTCGAGCCCTTGAGCCGTCCATCCAAGCTCATCGCTTAACGCGACACCGATGGTTTTATCCCCATAATCTAAGCCCATCCATCTCATGCTGGTTCTCTTTTCTTCTATTTGTGTTGACCCAGATAAGCACGAACCAATTCTTCAATCAGTTCATCCCGTTCCCGTTTACGAATGAGGCTTCTCGCATTATTGTGTCGCGGAATGTAGGCAGGATCTCCCGAAAGTAAATAACCAACAATTTGGTTAATCGGATTATACCCTTTTTCCTGAAGAGCATCATACACCGCCAGCAATACATCCTTCGGCGAAGTTTCGATCTCTTCCGCCTTCACATTGAACTTCATCGTTTTGTCCATGGAACTCATCAGGAGCACCCCACTTCCTTGTGACCTTTGTAAAATAATTGAAAAAAACTTGCGTTATACATGTGATATATTCTCTGTGGTTTTAAAAATTCCTGTCCATTAGAAAAATAATTATACAAATTGGGATAGAAGCCCCTCGACACTAGCTAAAGCTGCTTGCAGCTTAGATGCATCCTTACCGCCGGCCTGTGCCATATCCGGACGCCCGCCGCCGCTTCCGCCTACTGCTTGTGCGACTTCTTTAATAATTTTACCCGCATGGAAACCTTTCGCAACAAGATCAGGTGTTACAGCAGCAACTAGGTTCACTTTATCTTCTGCAGCAGCGCCAAGGACGATGACAGCCGAACCTAACTTCCCTTTCATCTCATCAACGATGTTACGAAGAGAATCCATATCAGCAGCATTGACTTGTGCAGCTAGAACAGAAACACCCGCAGCTTGCTTCACTTGATCTGTAAGCGAACCTGCTTCAATACGACCAAGCTTACCGCGAAGTGACTCATTCTCGCGTGCTAGCTCCTTCAATTGCTGCAACGTAGCATCTACACGTTTGGGAACGTCTTGGATGTTCGATTTCAGCAAGCCAGCAGCTTCTTTCAGCAATTGCAATTGCCCATCTAAATATTCGTAAGCACTGCGTCCAGAAACAGCTTCAATCCGACGCACACCGGAGCCAATCCCCGATTCACTTACAATTTTGAATAGGCCGATTTGTCCTGTATTTTGAACGTGACAGCCTCCGCATAGCTCTAAGGAATAATCGCCGACTTGTACAACGCGTACGATATCGCCGTACTTCTCGCCGAATAACGCCATTGCGCCCATTGCTTTCGCATCTGCGATCGCTTTGAGGGAAATATCAACGTTCGTGCTATTCCAAATTTGTTGATTCACACGCTGTTCGACATCCTGCAGCTCTTCACTCGTAATGCTGCCGAAATGGGAGAAGTCAAACCGCAGTCGATCCGGCTCTACAAGAGATCCTGCTTGATTAACATGCGAGCCTAATACTTCTTTAAGCGCTTTGTGCAGCAAGTGAGTTGCCGTATGGTTCTTAATGATATCTGTCCGAGGCGCAGAAGCAACAACAGCTTCTACAGCGTCTCCTTTGCGAAGAACACCTGACTCCACTAGTACCTTGTGTACATGCTGGCCATGCGGCGCTTTCATCACATCAATAACCTGCAGCGTCACTTGATCATTGCGAATCGTACCGTGATCGCTAACTTGACCACCGCTCTCTGCGTAGAAAGGCGTACGATCTAGAACGACTTGACACGTTTCGCCAACACCTACAAGCTCCACAAGTTCATTCTCATGAACAATCGCCTCGATATTAGCAGTAACTACCAATTCATTATATCCAACAAATTCGCTTTTAATCGTCAATTCGGACAGCGGCCCGCCTTGAACCTTCATGCCGCCTTCTTTGTTGCTAGCTGCACGAGCGCGATCACGCTGCTCCTGCATGGAAGCATCAAAGCCTGCACGATCAACGGTTAACCCCTTCTCCGAAGCAAAATCCTCCGTCAAATCAAATGGGAAGCCATACGTGTCATAAAGTTTAAATGCATCCGGTCCGCTAATTTGATTCGTTCCCGCTTGCTGCGTTTTCTGAACCATCTCGGCAAGAATGATCAAACCATCGCTCAATGTCTCATGGAAACGCTCTTCCTCGGTACGAATGACCTTCTCGATGAACTCACGCTTATCAACAACCTCCGGATAATAAACACCCATGATGTCGCCAACCGTAGGCACTAACTTGAATAAGAACGGTTTATCCAAGCCAAGGACTTTCCCATAACGTACTGCCCGACGCAGCAAACGGCGAATGATGTAGCCGCGACCTTCATTGGAAGGAAGTACACCATCCCCTACTGAGAAAGCAACTGTACGGATATGGTCAGCAATGACTTTCAGAGCCACATCATGATCATCGTTAACGTGATAAGCGACACCAGTCAGTTCACACGTTTTCTCAATAATAGGTTTAAAGAGATCAGTATCGAAGTTCGAGTCCACATCTTGTAGAATAGATGCAAAACGCTCTAAGCCTGCGCCTGTATCAATGTTCTTGTTCGGAAGCGGTGTGTAGCTGCCATCGGAGTTGTGGTTGAACTGTGTGAATACCAAGTTCCACACCTCAAGGAAGCGCTCATTCTCGCCGCCAGGCCAGCACTCAGGATCCGACAAGTCGCCATATTTATCGCCGCGATCATAGAAAATTTCTGTACACGGTCCGCATGGGCCTTCACCGATATCCCAGAAGTTATCTTCTTTTAGCTTATAGATACGTTCTTCAGGAATGCCGATTTGTTTATTCCAAATTTCGAAAGCTTCCTCGTCATCTTCGTGAACCGTTACCGAGATCCGATTCGGATCAAAGCCGATCCATTGCGGATCCGTTAGGAACTCCCATGCCCAAGGAATAACTTCTTTTTTGAAATAATCACCAATGGAGAAGTTGCCAAGCATTTCAAAGAATGTATGGTGACGACGCGTTTTACCAACGTTTTCAATATCATTGGTACGGATACATTTCTGAGCATTCGTAATACGCGGATTCTCAGGAATTTCACGACCATCTAGATAAGGCTTCAACGGTGCAATCCCCGCATTAATCCACAATAAAGATGGATCGTTGTGAGGGACTAATGAGGAGCTCGGCTCGACCTTATGCCCTTTACTTGCGAAAAATTGCAACCATTTCGAACGAATTTCACTTGCTTTCATCTCTGTGAGCCTCCATATTTAGAATAAGTTTACAAACAAACAAAAAACGCCCCTGCAGCTAACAGGGACGAATCATCGCGGTACCACCCTGGTTATTGCATTCGTGCTCCCTCTACCAACGGCTTAGAGCGAATCCAATCTCCTTGTGCGGATTATTAACGGGTCCAACCGGTGGAGTTCATCCACGCTCCGAAACGAGCTTTGGGCCATCCTAACACCGAAAGGTTCTTCCAGCCGATCTTCGCAGCAATCACTGCCAAGCGGAACCTTCTCTCTGACGATGGGCTATGGCTTACTAAGTTTCATCAACGCTTTAATTCACATATAGATAAGGCAAATTATAACTTTATGGGGGTTGCCTGTCAATATGAGGGCATTATACTGTAGAATAAAGCCTATGGAGGTGCTTCAAATGGACATACCTACACTTACCTTGCTCGGTCTCATCTTCCCCATCTTCGTCTTAATTATCTATATTATGGCGAAAACACTGATTAAAAAAGAGATACCTGATAGCCGCTATAATCCTTTTGACTATATTACAGGCCAATCCCATGTGGAATTTCAAGAACAAAAAGAGCAAAAAGAAGAGGATGACAGCCAAGGAGACGATAAAAATAAGCATCAGAAAAATTTGAAAACTCATCGTTGACAATGATTCTCAATAGAAGTATACTAGGTTTATTGATAATGATTTTCATTATCGAACTTACAACTTACAGCTTGTTATTTACTCACTTATTCCGTAGTCCATTATGGTTTACGTATGGGCCACAACCTTTCAACAACTCCTCAACCCTCGTGCAAAACCCCTTGGTCCATGATCCCGCAAGTCATGGCTCAAGGGGTTTTGTGCGTCTTCTGCATGTTTACCACACGATCCACCTAAGTTGTTGGTTTATGAACAAAATGGATGAACACATGCTGAACGATGACCTTCATCACAGCAAAGAACGGAACAGCCAAGATTAAACCAACAACCCCTGCCACTTCTCCGCCTACTAGCAAGGCAAAGATGATAAACAATGGATGCATGTGCAGGGTTTTACCAACCACTTGGGGAGAAATCACATTCCCCTCCAGAATCTGCACGGTCAAATTAACGAGTGCGACGAACAGTACCATTTTTAACGAGACGGTTGAAGCCATAATAATGGCAGGCGCGGCACCGAAAAAAGGCCCCATATAAGGGATGATATTGAAAATCGCGACCACGCTAGCTAACAGCAATGGGTACGGCATGCCAATCAGCCAATAGCCTAAATAAGCTAGCACCCCAATAATGAAGCACACGAGGAGCTGTCCACGGATATAGTTGCCAAGCGCCGTATCAATGTCCATAAGCAGGGAGACGGTTTTTTTGCGATGTTTCACAGGCACGATGGCTAGCGCAGTTTTCTCAATAATCTGGAAATCCTTTAAGATGTAGAAGGCGAGGAATGGCACGATAAAAGCAACAAATAGCATATTGATCGTCGTGCCGATCTGATTCATATAATTGGCCACGGCCATGGAAATCTTCGACTCCAGCTTGCCAATGGAATGATTAAAGCCATTTCGCACGCTGTCAGGCAATAATTGATTTTGATTAAAGCCGTCTACCAGGGATTGTGCGCGCATGGCCATTTGCGGCATATGCTCATTTAATTCCGCAGCTTGCTCGATAAACATCGGCGTCATGTTCATGATAATGACCGTCACCGATGTGATAAATACACTATAAATCAACAAAACGGCAATGGTTCTCGGCACTTTCCTTTTATTCAATATCGTGACAACTGGATTTAGGATATACGAAATGATGACAGCAATGAAGAACGGCATAACAATGGCTTTAACGAATGTAAAAACGTGAAATAAAATAGGCTTAATGAGCAGAAGCAAATATAAACCGACTAAGATTAATAGGCCATAAATCAGTCCCTTGAACCATTTATTACTCGAAAAGCTTTCCATGCTGCCTCCACCTCTGTCATTTGAATTCTAACTTGCGCTCATACAGTATGTGTACAACCTGCCCAAATTAACCCTTAATTGTCACCGAAAGACAAAAAAACGCTATTCTCCAAGCGAAATATCGCTCGAAAAATAACGTTTATTAAGTTAACTTTAGTTCACGTGCTCGTGGATATGAGAAACTTCTTCCTCAAAAAACAAATCATCCAGAGAACTTAACGTACCATCTTCTTCTACTTGATAAACGGACATTTTATCTCCGTTTACGCTGAGTTCGATAAAACAACCCCAGCAGTAAAATTGATGAGAACCGATCTTTCCAATATCTTTGGAATTACAGTTTGGACAACGCATCATGCTCACCCTATTCTTCTTTGGATACGAAGAGTTCTTCTACTTCCTGAGCGCAATGTCCAGGCACGATGATTGCATCTTCCCCTATGGTTGCCTTATCCGGCATGGGAAGCCACTTTCGCCCTTCTTTTAAATCAGAAATAAACCCTTCGGACAATTCATAACCTACTATTTGTTTTCCCCAATTCTGGTTTAAATAAACATCTTCTACCACGCCTAATTCGTGCCCTCCCACTGTGATCACCGGGAGTCCCTTTATCTTGTCGCTTCCCTCAAGAAAAGCATGGCACTCATTCTTCTGCCCAAATTCGCAAATGACACTGTCGTTCGGTATGGTTATAGCATCTTCTCCGGCTGCGACGATTCCCTCCCATGATATGTATCGTAAGGACGAGAACCACGTCTTCGCTTCGAGCACGATGCCGCTTATGTTCCACGTTGGGTCAATCAATAAATCCTTTACTTCTCCAACTTGCTTACCCGACTCAACGGTTAACACGGGAAGTCCTATTAATTCATGCGCTCTGCGCAAGCGTAACGCCTCCTAGAACTACCCAGTACTACTTATTACGCAACCGCTCAATAATGGTTGCAATTTTATGGGCAGCCGTTTCGATTTGTTCTTTAGAGTTCCCCATTCCAAAGCTAAATCGTACCGCGGAGAGTGTCACATTTTCTGGAAGTTTCATGGCTTGTAAGACATGAGAAACTTCAAGCGAGCCAGACGTGCATGCGGAGCCGCTTGCTGCAGCTACCTGATTTAAGTCAAGGTTCATCAAAAGCGTTTCTGTAGAGATACCAGGAAAGGAGATGTTCAAGATGTGGGGAACACACCCTGCCTTATGCCCGTTAATGATAAATTGATCACAGCCTATTTGCTGCTCTAAGATGGCAATCATGTGTTCGCGAAGCTCACTTGCCTGTGCATAGTTACTTTCTTGAAGCGGAAGAATGGTTTCTACTGCTTTGGCAAAGCCTGCGATAGCTGCTACATTCTCCGTTCCTGCTCGGCGCTTGCGTTCCTGAGAACCACCGTAAACGTGGGGAAGCAATTTCGTATGTCTCGAAACATATAAAGCTCCGACACCTTTGGGTCCATATATCTTGTGG
This sequence comes from Paenibacillus sp. J31R30, assembly GCF_059692115.1. Taxonomy (NCBI): domain Bacteria; kingdom Bacillati; phylum Bacillota; class Bacilli; order Caryophanales; family Paenibacillaceae; genus Paenibacillus; species Paenibacillus sp. J31R30. The sequence goes on from NZ_JCAUAV010000006.1 coordinate 134,539, forward strand.
GCTGACAGACTCATGAGATCGACAGGAAGATCAGCAAGATTCAGAGGCAGCTTACCTAATGCTTGCACCGCATCGACATGAAAAGGAATGCCATGCTGTCTGGCGAGCCGGCCAACTTGCTCAATCGGCTGAATCGTGCCCACTTCATTATTCACATACATCATAGAGATAAGAGCTGTATCGGGACGAATAGCCGCTTCCACATCTTCTATTTGAATAAGTCCATCCGGACCTACTGGCAGGTATGTGACTTCAAATCCAAGGCTCTCCAAGCGTTCACAGGGATGCAGTACAGCATGATGCTCTATCGCAGTCGTCACGATATGCTTCTTCCCTGCTTGAACCCCATCCATGATCCCAAAGATCGCCATATTATTGCTTTCCGTTCCACCGCTTGTGAAAATTAGCTCACCAGGCAGACAGCCTAGGGATTTCGCCATGCCGTCGCGGAAGCGATTAAGCGCGGTTCTAGCGGCACGGCCAAAACTATGCGTGCTAGAAGGATTACCATAATTTGCTGTATAGAAAGGCAACATAGCCTCCCATACATCAGCATGTACGGGCGTTGTTGCAGCATGATCAAGATAAATGGGTTCCATGTGTCACCTTAAATGTAAAACATGTAATTATCGTTTTTGCCTTTATCCTCAAAAGAAATCAAGTTCGCCAAAGTCGTGGAGTCCAGCACTTCCGCAATGCTATCGCGAATGCGAATCCACAAGTCTCGCTTGGCAGGATCATCCTCTTCCGTAAAATCTACGGGGCTGATCGGCCCTTCAAGTACACGAATAACCTCACCTGCAGTTACCTGCTCGGCAGATTTAGAAAGAATATAGCCACCGTAAGCTCCGCGAATACTTTTGACTAAACCCGCATTGCGCAATGGAGCTACCAGTTGTTCAAGATAATGTTCGGAAAGCTGATGTCTCTCAGCAATACTCTTCAGTGAAGTTGGTCCTTCACCCACTCGGTTAGCTAATTCCATCATGATCGTTAGACCATAACGACCTTTTGTGGAAATTTTCAAAATTAACACCTCATTCAACAAGATATGCCATCAAGGAGTCTGTATATATCGCTAAAACTTGAAATGCTTACCAACCTTGCTACCCACGCTTAAACACCAGGGTCGTCCCTATCTAGGTAAACAGCGTTTCCATTTTTCGCAAAAACATTCCAAAACATCCGTATATCGTATCTATGTTATCACAAATCCCTTGTATTGTGGGGGAAAAACAATGACATTCTCATGAAATATTTTAAATTTGAGCAATTGGCATGTATAATAGTAGTGTTGAAAATGAACAGCACTACCAAAGTCATGCAAGATGGAAAAGAGGTTTACGCTATGCAAACAAAAAAACGTGTCATCCTAGGTATGTCTGGAGGTGTCGATTCATCCGTTGCCGCGCTGCTGCTCAAGGAGCAAGGGTATGAAGTTATTGGCATTTTCATGAAAAACTGGGACGATACCGACGAATTCGGTCATTGTACCGCAGAAGAAGACGCAGAGGATGTTAGACGGGTCTGTGACCAACTCGACATTCCTTTCTATACAGTAAATTTCGAGAAGCAGTATTACGACAAAGTTTTTGCTTACTTCTTGGACGAGTATACCAAGGGACGCACACCGAACCCAGATGTTATGTGCAATCGAGAAATCAAATTCGGGGAATTGCTGCAGAAAGTTCTGGATTTAGGCGGCGATTATATTGCAACTGGACATTACGCCCAAGTGAAGGCACAAGACGGCGAGTTCGTGTTGATGCGTGGAAATGATTCGAATAAGGATCAAACGTACTTCCTTAACGTCCTTAATCAAGGGCAACTTGCCAAAGCCATGTTCCCCATCGGTCACCTGCCGAAGTGCAAGGTACGTGAAATCGCTGAAGCGGCTGGTCTAGCAACGGCGAAGAAAAAAGATAGCACGGGGATTTGTTTCATTGGCGAGCGCGACTTCAAAACATTCCTCAGCCAATACCTCCCTGCACGTCCAGGCAACATGGTCGATATCCGCAACGGAGAGATCAAGGGGCGCCATGACGGGTTGATGTATTATACATTAGGCCAAAGACAAGGACTGGGCATCGGCGGGTCTGGTTCAGGAGAGCCATGGTTCGTTGTGGATAAAAACTTGGAGACGAATGAATTGCTCGTCGTTCAAGGTGAACAACATCCTGGGCTTTACTCCAAAGGTTTGACTGCAACTGATGTGAATTGGATTTCTTCCAAGAAACCAGAAGGTCCATACACGTGTACAGCCAAATTCCGCTATCGCCAAGCCGATCAAGGCGTTGTGATTACCTTGCAGCCAGACGGCAGCTGTGAAGTTGTTTTTGATACGCCGCAAAAAGCAGTAACACCAGGCCAATCCGTAGTCTTTTATGATGGGGAGATCTGTCTTGGCGGCGGTGTGATTGATAAGGTGCACAAGTAAGGGTAAGAGCGAGTGACAGAGATAAGCATGGGAAAAGAATTAAACGAAGGAGAATGTATATGGCTATGAACGGGGTAACGATGAAAGCTGATACGTATGAAGATGTGAAAAGGCTCGTTAAAGAGATTGGTATTCTTCCCCTCTCTTCGTTCATTCCTGAGCATCCTTCACTTGAATCCTTAACTGTCCAGGAGCAGTGGCATACCGGGTTAGAGACAGATCCTTGGTTATGGCGTGATCGGCTTCCAGGTGATGGACTTGCTGCTTATGGACGTTTTTTTGCCAAAAAGCCATTGCTGATAGCTTCCGAGTTATTTCCTCTGATCAAAAACTTACTTGAAGACCCGTACACAGTGGACGAACGCTACTCTGATGGTGAGCTGTCCAAAGCGGCCGTCGATGTGTATCACGCGATTGCTGGGAACGAAGGCATTGATGTGAAGGCTTTGCGCGCTGCGACCGATCTGAAGTCGAAAGAATCCAAGAATGATTTCGATCGTGCTCTTATCGATTTGCAGAGTAAAGCTGACATCGTGATTGCGGGCATCAGTGAGCGCCTGAACGCGAATGGCACTAAAAATGGCTGGAACAGCACTTGCTATATGACCGCTTCGCATTGGATGGAGCTGCACGGGATAGCGAAGAATACACTTCCAACACCTGAGGCCAAAGCTCAGTTACGCACGCTGCTGCAGGACAAGTACAGTGAAGGCGCTGGTAAGTATTTGGGGAAGATTTTTAAGTTGTAATTGGGGAGGAGCACTGGGGTGCTCCTTTTTTTGTTGGGCTACCTCAGGTTAATTCAGCCTCTATTCTCCCCCTAAGGGGAACGAGAGTGCGCTATTCCAGCGAAACAAGCTCATTTTTACGCGTAAGGGATCGTAGATGCACTATTTACTCGAAAAGAAATCCAAATACTTAGTTTTGGAACAAATAACGCACTGACGTTCCCCTCAATTAGCGTATGTACGTTCCCTTATGTAAGAGGAAGGGAATAATGAACTGGAACACGTGAGTGGAGTGACACGCCATTTTTGCTGTTATTTACCGCTCGCCATTACGCATGTATGCTCCCCCCATCGCACACGCTACAAGCGAAAGGTGTGAGCGATACTGAGCAAAATCATAGCTGTTTTACTCATGTTCGGGCTGAGCTGGGTAGGCGCTTCAACTGCACTTGCGGAGACGATCCAGCTTAGCAACGGCGGCCATGCGGAAAGGGCTCCGATTCATGACCCCTCTTATGCCAAATGGAGTCGCCTTGCTTTTCAAGAAGCCGGTAAGGTGTATACATTGTTGGATTACAAATACATCGGAAAGTCCAACGTCGCACCAGGTGTCGTTCAGCAGCAGTTCCGTTTCTGGGTCAAAAAGAATGGTAATGAATTTCCACTCATCGTCTCGATTCGTTATGATCCTATCACAGAAAAAGTCTTCACGATCCTCATGGAGCAAGAAAATAGAGGGACTCTACGGATTCTATGAATCTGTAGGCGTCCCTCTTCTTTTGCTTTGATTCAGCTTCATCTTCTCTTCTGTCCCTTGATTTGTTGCTGCAAAAATAACCTCATGCTGGATCTCATCCGGCAAGTACTGCTGTCGCACATAATGCCCTGGGTAATTATGCGGATACATATAACCTTTGTGGCCGAGCTTCTCTGCGCCTTTGTAATGCGTATCGCGCAGATGCAAGGGAACCTCGGCTGATTTTACGCGTTCCATCAGCTCCTGCGCCCGCATAATCGCAAGCGGGATCGAGTTGGACTTCGGACTCTCCACCGCAAATAAAATTGCCTGGGAAATGATGTACTTCGATTCCGGCCAGCCAATCTTATGGTAGGCGTCCATCGCGGTGACAGACTGAACCATCGCCTGCGGATTGGCGAGTCCGATATCTTCACTGCATGCGACGATCAGACGCCGCAGGAAGGTCATAGGATCCATGCCGAGCTTCTCAACGGCATAGAGGAACCAGAACAGCGCGGCGTCGCTAGAGCCGCGCACGCTCTTGTGAAAGGCGGACAAGACGTCATACTGCGTCGACTCGTCCGCTTTCACGATGGGGCGGCGGATCGACTCTTCCGCCACCTCGCGTGTGATATGAACCGTGCCATCCGGTTCAGGGGAAGTCGTCAGCGCTGCCAGCTCCAGCGCGTTCAGGGATCGGCGGATGTCGCCATTGGCCATCTGCCCGATGTGCGTGAGCGCCTCCTCGTCCACGTGGAGGCGCATGAAGCCGAGCCCCTTCACGGGATCGGCAATCGCCCTTCGCATGGCGATGAGCGCATGCTCCGCCGTGAGCGGCTCGAGCTGAAACAGCGTCGAGCGCGACAAGAGGGCCCCGTTCACATGGTGAAAGGGGTTCTCTGTGGTCGCCCCGATGAAGATGAGGATGCCCTGCTCCACAGCAGGAAGCAGCGCATCCTGCCGCGAGGTGTTAAAGCGATGGACTTCGTCCAGGAACAGGGTCGTTTTCCGCCCGTACATCGCTTTCGTGCTTTTGGCCAGTTCAATGATCTCGCGAACGTCCTTCACAGAAGCATCAACAGCGTTAAGCTTCATGAATTCACCTTGAGTCCGATTAGCAATAATGTTCGCAAGCGTCGTCTTCCCTGTCCCTGGCGGTCCATAGAGAAGAATCGATGTCACTTGATCCGCCTCAATCGCCCGACGCAACAACTTGCCTTTGCCAACGATTTGTTCTTGTCCGATATATTCGTCCAATGTAGTTGGACGCATCCGGTCAGCTAAAAGCTTGCCTACCGGGTCTTGTGCTGCTGCATATGTAAACAAATCCATGGTTAGTTTCCTTTACTGAGTGTTGAACGTAGTAATCTTCATTATACTCCGCCCCAGAGGGCATGTCATGTGTCACCATGAAATTGACATTCCGCACGTATTTTAATCGCAAAAAAAACAGACACCCCCTTATCGGGGCATCCGTTTCTCTTTACTATGCGTTCTTCTTCGCACCAATCTCCAGCAAATCCTTCACGGCAGCACTCACCATGATAAGCCCCGCTACAGGTGGTACAAAAGAGTTGCTCGCAGGCGGCTGCTGCGCCTTACGTCTATCAGGTGCATCTGCAGGCACGATTTGCTCCGTAACGTCTTCCCGTGGCTTCATCGGTTCTTCCATCGAGAATACGACCTTCACACCCTTCTTGATGCCTTCTTTGCGCAAACGTTGACGAATCACGCGTGCGATAGGGTCCATGCTCGTTTTGGAGATGTCCGTAATTCTAAATTGCGTCGGATCCATTTTATTCGCAGCACCCATACAAGAAATCATCGGGATTTTACGTGCCAAACATTGTTTGATCAAATGGATCTTGTACTCGATCGTATCGCTCGCATCCAACACGTAATCGATTGGGTAAGCGAAAACTTGCTCATACGTTTCCTCTGTGTAGAACATCCGCAGGGAAATGACATCGCACTCCGGATTGATCAGTTTGATGCGATCGCGCATCAGATCAGCCTTCGGCTGACCAACCGTTGTCGTTAGCGCATGGATCTGACGGTTAATATTCGTGATATCGACAACATCTTTGTCGATAAGAATCAAACGTCCGACGCCGGATCTCGCTAAGGCTTCCGCCGCTATAGAGCCAACGCCGCCGATACCGAGCACGACAACTGTGCTGTTTTTCAACATTTCAAGACCCTCTGGGCCAATGGCTAGTTCAGTACGGGAAAATTGGTGAAGCATCGGAACACTTCCTCTTCAAGGTTCTTAGGCTTTCGCAGCAGGCTGCTTAAGCGCTAAGCGAATCGATAGTTGTTCTAGTTGTTTATCATCAACAGTTCCCGGAGCGTCCATCAACAAGTCTGTTGCGCTAGCTGTTTTCGGGAATGCAATCGTTTCTCTTAGGTTTGTACGGCCTGTGATTAACATCACCAAGCGGTCAAATCCGAAAGCAAAACCACCGTGTGGAGGCGTACCGTATTCAAATGCTTCCAGCAAGAAGCCGAATTGCTCATACGCTTCTTCTTTGGAGAAACCAAGTGCTGTGAACATTTTCTCTTGTACATCACGTTGGTAAATCCGCATGGATCCGCCGCCTACTTCATAGCCGTTCAAGACTAGATCGTATGCTTGCGCGCGAATTTGACCTGGATCTGTATCGAAGAAATGAATGTCCTCTTCGTTCGGACGTGTGAACGGATGGTGTTCCGCTACATAACGTTTCGCATCTTCGTCATATCCAAGAAGTGGGAAGTCTACAACCCAGGCATATTTGAATATGGAGTCATCGATAAGGCCTAGTTGACGACCAATTTTCAGACGAAGGTTACCTAGAACATCAGCAACAACTTTCTTCTTGTCAGCAGAGAATAAAAGAAGATCTCCCTCTTCTGCTCCCAAACGCTCTGTCAATGCTGCGATTTCAGCCTCATTGAAGAACTTCACGATAGGCCCTTTGAATTCGCCGTCTTTCACTTGAATCCAAGCAAGACCTTTCGCTCCGTAACGTGCTGCGAATGGAAGAAGATCGTCGATCTCTTTACGACTCCATGTGCCACAGCCTTTTGCGTTAAGAGCTTTAACTTGACCGCCACCGTTAACTACACTTGCGAATACTTGAACACCGGAAGTGGATACGATATCGGATACGTCTTTCAATTCAAGGTCAAAACGAAGATCTGGTTTATCGGAACCATATCTCGCCATCGCATCAGCATGTGTAATCCGTTGGAATGGACGAGGAATTTCAACGTTAGCCGTTTCTTGCATCAATTTCACAACAAGCTCTTCGAGGATATCAAGAAGCTGATCCTGCGATAGGAAAGAAGTCTCGATGTCGACTTGCGTAAATTCAGGCTGACGGTCTGCACGAAGATCTTCGTCGCGGAAGCAGCGTGCGATTTGGTAGTACCGCTCAAGACCACTAACCATCAGCAATTGTTTGAAGATCTGCGGCGATTGTGGAAGCGCGAAAAACTCGCCTGGATGCACGCGGCTTGGTACCAAGTAGTCACGCGCGCCTTCTGGTGTACTTTTCGTCAAGATTGGTGTTTCTACATCGATAAAGCCTTGGGAATCCAAGAAATTACGGAAGATGTTAGATGCTTTGGAACGCAACATCAACGTACGTTGCATTTCAGGACGGCGCAGGTCAAGGTAACGATATTTCAAACGAACCGCTTCGTCCACTTCTACGCCATCTTCGATGAAGAAAGGAGGTGTTTTCGCTGCGTTCATGATTTCGATTTCAGTTACTTGAATTTCGATTTCACCTGTCGGAATGTTATTGTTCACTGTTTCAGCATCACGTTCTACGACTTTCCCTTTAACTGCAAGCACGTATTCATTACGTGCACGGTCTGCAATCGCCAAAGCATCCCCTGAGAAATCTGGGCTAAACACCGTTTGTATTAAGCCACTGCGATCACGTAGGTCGATGAAAAGAAGGCCGCCGAAGTCGCGTCTTACTTGAACCCACCCGTTAAGTATTACTGTTTCGCCTACCTGGGCTTTCGTAAGCTGCCCGCAATGATGTGTTTTGAGCATCATAATTGTTGTTGCCTCCTTATAGTGTTCATAGTGGTGTAGCTATCTATTCGAATAGTGTCTTTGCAGCTTGTGAGGCAAGATCCACTAAACTTACCGTGATTTGATTCCCTGTTTCCATCTTCTTCAGCGTAATTTCGCCGCGAGCTAACTCGTCATCGCCAAGAATCGCCACATACGTTGCTTGGAAACGATCCGCGGACTTCATTTGAGCCTTCATCTTGCGACCCTGGTAGTCTTTCTCCGCCTTTAAACCTTGAACTCTTAGCTGGTGCAGAAGTTTCGTAACTTCCTTCTCCGCCGCTTCGCCCAGACCAATCAAGTACACATCAAGCGGCTCAGGCTTCGGAATTTCAACACCTTGCGCTTGCAGTACGAGCAGAATACGCTCGAGACCTAGACCCAAGCCTACGCCCGGTTGGTCCGTGCCATGCCCGCCGATTTGCTCCACAAGGCCGTTGTAACGTCCGCCACCGCCAATCGTGTCGATTGCGCCAATACCCGCAGCTTTATATTCAAAAGCCGTGTGCGTGTAGTAATCAAGGCCGCGCACGAGGCGTGGATTAATACGGAATGGAATCTCCATCGCCGTTAAGTGCTCTTGTACCTGTGCAAAGTGTGTGCGGCATTCCTCGTCTAGGAACTCAAGAATGTCTGGCGCGCCCACACCGTACTTTTGATCGTTTTTGCAATCGAGAATGCGCATTGGGTTACGGTCATAACGAGACTGACAGTCCTTACAAAGCTGATCCTTCACAGGCGCAAAGAACGCCTGCAGCTGCTCACGGTAAGCCGTTCTAACCGCTGGTGTACCCACGGAGTTAACTTCCACGGTAACTTCTTTGAGACCAATTTCTTTATAAAAAGTGTAGCCAAGCGCAATGACTTCTGCATCAATGCTTGGATCCACCGATCCGAACGCTTCAATACCGAACTGGTGAAACTGGCGGTACCTCCCCGCTTGCGGCTGTTCATAACGGAACATCGGTCCTACATAAAATAGCTTCGTTAAATCCGGGATCCCATATAGCTTATTTTCAACGTAAGCACGAACGACACCCGCGGTTCCTTCCGGACGCAACGTCATGCTGCGATCGCCTTTATCAAGAAATGTGTACATTTCTTTTTCGACGATATCTGTCGTTTCCCCAACGCCGCGCGAAAATAGTTCTGTACTCTCGAAAATTGGCGAACGAATTTCTTTGTAGTTAAAACGTTGACACAAGTCTCTCGCCTTCATCTCGAGGTACTGCCATTTCTCAACCTCGCCTGGAAGAAGATCCTGGGTTCCTTTTGGCTTCTGAATACTCATTTAAGTAACCTCCCTTTATCTCTAATACGTGCTCTTGCAAATAACAAAAAAATCCCCCATCCCCGACTTCCGTCAGGGACGAGAGATTTGAATAACTCAAATTCACCCGTGGTACCACCCACATTCAGCATACCTTGCTTCCTCGCTTACGCAAGTAAAGGCAATTCAGCTCTTTGCGGTTAACGCCCGCTACTCGCGCAACTACTACTTAGCACATGATCACATGGGCTGTTCCCAGTCGGTCCTCGGGGAGGTCTGTTCATTCGCTCATCATGGGAAGCTTGCAGCCTAGGCTTCCTTCTCTGTACATGTGGGGGCGAATTACTGTGTCCCTTCAATGGATCACAATCATATCAAATTACATTATGGTTATTGTAAACATTGGAAAGGGCAAAGTCAAGAGATAGTCGTTCCTGATAGCCCTCTTCACTAATGAAATTAATTGAATCCGTCTGCCCATTTTTGAACTTCATCCATAACCGGCTGAAGTCCCTTCCCTTTTGGTGTTAATTCATATTCTATTCGAACGGGCGTTTCTGGATACACATGTCGAATAATAATATCTGCCGCTTCTAATTCCTTGAATCTTTCGGAGAGCATCCGATCGCTCATACTTGGTATTAAAACTGAGATATCTTTAAACCGCTTTGGCCCAGATAGCAACACATTCACGATAAGTCCTGTCCAACGTTTTCCCAGAAGTTCGAAAGCATGCTCGAATTTGGGACATAGTTGATCGTTCTCCATCTTAATCATCTCCTTCGAGTTCTTGCTGAGTACATCTTCATACACTTCTGTAAAAACTATTTTAGCATAGTCGCTTGACAAAAGTAAGTGACTCGTAATAATATACTAACATAAAGTAAGTTGTTAAACAAAATATATTTAAAGAGGAGATGTTAGTATGGCATTAGGACTACTTATTATTCGTTTGGTGATTGGGTTAACGATGGCGGCTCATGGTACACAGAAATTGTTTGGTTGGTTTGGTGGTTACGGACCTAAAGGTACAGGCGGATTCTTCGAATCTATTGGCATCAAACCAGGTGTCATGATGGCAGTAGTTGCTGGTTTAGGAGAATTAGCTGGCGGCCTGCTCTTCGCCGCTGGTTTATGGACAGAAGTTGGCGCGGCTCTTATTATTATTACAATGATCATGGCTATTATTAAAGTTCATGGCAAAAACGGGTACTGGGTAACCTCCAATGGAATTGAATATAACCTCACACTACTCGTTATCGCTCTTGGGGTTGCATTAATCGGAGCCGGTGATTACGCTATTGATGCACTTATGTAAGTTTGTATTATTGAATTCCAAACCGTTCAGCTATGCTGAGCGGTTTTTCTTTGTGTACAAAGAAAATAGCCTGCAGCACAAGGCAGCAGGCTTTCAAAAGTTTATATTTTAAAGGGGGTCGAGTATCAGTATATCCTTCTTAGATTAAAGGAAGATGAAGCGCTTATTACAATTTCATTACACCCAAATCCCGCTTATTTTCAAGCATTTTCATTTCGTTTCTCCCGTATATTCATCCTATTTTCACATATACATGTACAACAAGGCGAATGGCCTTGAATATAACATCTGGAGGCTGTAACAATGACACTACAAAACGAGTTTCAAGAGGAACGACAAGATCTCGTGGTGCTTTTCTCTGAAGAATCCGAAACCGAAGCCGAAGTTGAAGATGAAGTAGCTGACGAAGCAGCCGAAGAAGAGGCCATTGAAGAGACTGAAGCGGATGCGGAGACTGATGACGAAGAAGTAGCGGCTGATGAGGAAGAAGCGGATGCGGAAGAAGCCGAAGAAGCTGAGAGTGAAGAATCCGCGGATGAGGAGCCAGAAGCAGAAGCTGATGAAGAAGAAGCGGAAGCTGAGGAATCCGCTGAAGCTGAAGCAGACGAAGAAGCTGCCGACGAAGACTAAGAAATGTAACCGCAAACATCCTTTCTCTCATAGCCAACTACAAACTAAGAGCCTTACAGCCACATCCGATGCGGCAATAAGGCTCTTTATTGATTCCAATTTAAGGCTTACCCGTTAAGCCAATCTTAACGTCTCGAATCATCATATACGTGTCGCCATTGGTTAATTTTTGCTTATCTGCAATCCCATTAACCGTTGCTGCCGTTAGCAATTTACTCTCGATTAGCTTAGCTTGGGCTTCAGCAGAAGTACCTTTTATACCAAGGGCTTCTGTAAACGTAAAGCTCGCTTGCTCAAGCGTCAACGGTATTTTGTCCGCATTTTCCAACTTGGCAATCGCTTGATTCACGTCACCCTTAAATGCATCAGGCTTCATCTTCCGTGCACTTCCAACCACATTGACCATTCGCTTCGGATTGGCCGCGTCATCTAGGCGGAAGTTATTATCATACGCACCAGATGCCAGTCCAAGCATCATGGCTGATTTCAAACCTTCGTATGCCTTATGCTCCATGAAAGGCTGAGGCTTTATCGTCATCGGTTGAATTTCCATGCCTTGCTTATTTAACTGTGCCTGCAGCTTAGCAATGCTTTCCTTGGATGCTGAAAGCTGACGGAAAGTCTTGTTCTCTGCTTTGGCCAAGCTAACAGCAGCCCCGGCCGCTTCTCCTTCAGCCATCCCCGTTGGCATAACGCGAGCGCTTCCGTGTGGAAGTGTATCATAGCTTGCCGCTCTACCTACGACCAATAAGCCGTCAATCTTCTGTGGAACGATACTGCGGAAAGGAATCGCATATTGTTTTGGCTTACATACGACATTACCAGAGTCCGTTGGTGTGATACGCTGGATATCGACGGGATAGGATCCAAAGCCAATGCGATCCCACTGATCTGCATTTGTACATACATCGATGATACTTAAGCGGTATTCACCCTGCATGTGACGTGTTTCCCTCACATAAAGCTCAGGTGCGGATCCATCGAGCTCAATCGTAGAGAACTCTGGGAACGTTTTCTGCATATACGCGACAATGTTAGGCAATTCCTTTTTGCCAATATCAAACGCTTCTTGCACCGACTTCGGATCAAATGTGTCGACCCCAAATATTTGTAACGCATTGATTAGCACCGTATTATCATTTTGCCTACCCATGTTGAGCCCTCTCATCTTGGCTCTTTCTTTGTTCAGTGCAGGATAATTACTCATTTCGCTATATCCAAATACACTTACATCTGTTACACCTGTGCCCGAGTTGTCATCCCCATTCAATCGGTTAGCCATCAGTTTCCATACTTCAGGGGTGACATTCTTCAAACGAAAGGCAAGTGTGACAGCCATCTTGGATTTTGGATCTCCAATATCTTCATGTCCCATTGTAAAAGGCACACCAGCTGCTGCCGCGAAATCGCCATCCTGCGTAGCATCAATGACAGAGAAGGCTTTGACGACTTGTGTACTGCCATTTTCAAGTGTGATCGTTGCGCCTTGGACGGCATTTTTATTTTGTGAAAGAAGGGGTTCAATCTTCTTCGTTTTCATCAGCACTTCGATATTTTTTTCATTCTTCACGGCTTCATAGAAGGCATTGGCAGCTGTATTCACATCGAAGGAATCCCCTTCGGTTTTGGCGTACCATTCTGAGAAATACCCTTTGTTCCACACGTCATCCTTGCCCAGCAAGGTTTTAGTCGTAGAGTAATTGTTATCCAAGGAATTGATCCAACCAAGGGTCATCAATCCTCCTAAAATCTCACGATCCCGACCATCGACAAGCAGCGTGCTTAATCCATTCCGAGCTGACGAAACCGCAGCGGCTACGCCTTCTGGATCCGTACCAACCACAATGACATCATAGGCATCTTTCGCCTTTTTCACCGATTTCACTTCTTCAAGGGCTTGCTGCTGCCCACTATGTCCTTTGGAGCTGTTATGATGATTATATTGATAGTACATGGCGGCCGTTGCGGCCAGCAGCGTAAGTATAATCAATATGCCCATCAACCATACCCATCCTTTGGATGTGGATTTGTTGCGATTTGAATTTGACATTACGACGTAAGCACCCACCTTATCTCCTGCATGTCTTACAATAATTCCATAGGCTAGTTTACCACAATTTAGAGGTGTAGAGAAATTATGCCCGTTTCACAAATAAAACCACGCAGGCTGGTTGAACAGCACACACGTGGTTTTATGAACTACCGGTACGATTTCTTAGGAATACTCTTCATTTTCTCATGATCAGAAGTGAATTCCGCACTAATTTCAACATCGGCAAAAGCAGATGCTTGACTCATCCGCTCCGCCATGGAGGTATGGAACAATTGCTGTACCGGGGCTGTCATCATTTTTTCTTTTATGGATTGACGCATCTGTAGGCTCCTAACCGCTAGTATATACAAGTTTAGTATAACCAGTGGCCGAGCTACCTATCCCAATGCCTTCCGTACAACTTATTTACTATCGATAATTAACGTTACAGGTCCCCAATTCGTAAAGGAAACGTCCATCATTTCTCCGAATGCGCCAGTTTCAACCTGCAAACCTTGATCCCTTAGCAATGTGTTGAATTGATGATACAACGGCTCCGCCTGCTCAGGCCGTGCCGCCAACATGAAGTTGGGACGCTTCCCTTTGCGACAATCCCCATATAGTGTAAATTGAGACACGGATAGGATGGCTCCCCCCGTCTCCGTGACAGAAAGATTCATTTTACCCATTTCGTCTTCAAAAATGCGCAGACCCGCCACTTTATCAGCAAGATACTTCGCATCCTGCTCCGTATCTTCGTGAGTAATACCAACCAGCAGCATCAACCCTTGCTCAATGCGACCGACGATTTGATGATCAACGGTTACTTCCGCGCGTTTACAACGTTGTACAACTACCCTCATCGTCCCTAAATCCCCTAGCTTTGCATAATTCGCTGAACGGAATAAATGTCTTTAACACGTTTTATTTTTTCTACAACGGATTGTAGATGATCGATATTTTTAATCAAAATGGTCATATGAATCGTCGCCATTTTGTTCTTATCGGAACGTCCTGAAACAGCTGAAATCATCGTCTTGCTCTCAGATACGGCTTGAAGCACTTCATTTAGGAAGCCACGGCGATCATGTCCCGTAATCTCAATCTCCACATTGAAATTGGATTCAACCGCTTCGGCCCAATCCACTTCGATAACGCGATCTTCCTCACCCATCGTCGTTGGTATGTTCGTACAATCGGATCGATGGACAGAAACACCACGCCCGCGAGTAATATAGCCAATAATGAAATCCCCAGGCACTGGATTACAGCAACGAGCAAAGCGTACAAGCAGGTTATCTACACCTTTGACACGTACACCGTTCGTTGGACGGCTTTTGCGTTCAGTAGCAGCAGGAGCTTTAACCTCCTTCACTTCACTGCTAAGTTTGATAATCTGCGCTTCTTCTGCTTCTTTACGCAGCTTCTCTGTAAGCTTCGTACAGATCTGTGCAGCTGTAATCCCGCCAAAACCAACAGCCGAGAGCATGTCTTCAATATCGCTAAAATTGAACTTCTTCGCTGCTTCCAGCATTTTATCGTCACTCATTAAGGTTGGAGGGTCAATCGCTAAGCGTTTGAGCTCGCGCTCGATCATATCCTTACCTTTTTCAACGTTTTCCTCACGCTTCTCTTTCTTAAACCACTGCTTAATTTTACTGCGTGCGTGAGAAGATTGCGCGATCTTGATCCAATCCTGACTTGGACCATAGGAATGCTTGGATGTTAGAATTTCAATGATATCGCCGGTTTTGAGCTTATGATCGAGCGGAACGATCCGCGAATTGACTTTGGCACCAATGGTGCGGTTCCCGACTTCAGTATGAATGCGATAAGCAAAATCAAGCGGAACGGAACCTGCCGGAAGCTCGATAACTTCCCCTTTTGGGGTAAAGACAAAAACAAGATCAGAGAAGAAATCCATCTTCATGGATTCCATGAATTCTGAGGCATCATTCGTCTCATGCTGCAGCTCAAGAATCTCGCGGAACCAGCTCATTTTATCCTCGAAGGTGCCGGATGGAACAACAGAACCGCCTTCTTTATAAGCCCAGTGCGCCGCGATCCCAAACTCAGAGGTTCGGTGCATTTCCCAAGTCCGAATCTGCACTTCAAGCGGTTCACCCTTCGGTCCAATAACCGTCGTATGCAAGGATTGGTACATATTCGGCTTCGGCATCGCAATATAATCCTTGAAGCGTCCAGGCATTGGTTTCCATAACGTGTGAATGATACCCAAAGATGCATAGCAATCCTTAATGCCGTCAACAATGACACGCAGGGCCATGAGATCGTAGATTTCGTTAAATTGCTTGCCGCGGGAGCTCATTTTTTTGTAAATGCTGTAGAGATGCTTCGGTCTTCCAGAGATATCTCCTTGAATCCCCATCTCATCCAATTTCTCTTTGATGCTATGAATCACATCTTCAATGTACTGCTCACGCTCAGTCCGTTTCTTCTGCATAAGATTTACGATCCGATAGTATTGCTGCGGATTCAAATAACGGAGGGCAATGTCCTCCATTTCCCATTTGATCGTAGAAATACCAAGACGATGAGCAATCGGACAGAAAATCTCCAGCGTTTCTTCCGCAATGCGGCGCTGACTTTCCTCCGACTGATACTTCAAAGTCCGCATATTGTGCAGTCGATCCGCAAGCTTAATCAGAATAACGCGGATATCCTGCGCCATGGCGACGAACATTTTGCGATAGTTCTCATTCTGCTGCTCTTCTTTGGATTTGAACTTAATGCGCTCCAGCTTCGTCAAACCATCAACGAGCATCGCACAGGTCTTCCCGAATTTATCTAGAACAGTTTCGAGTGAAACTGTTGTATCTTCAACTACATCATGCAGAAGCGCAGCGATCACCGAAGTGACGTCCATCTGCATGTTCACCAATATATCTGCAACAGCGAGTGGATGCAGAATATAGGGCTCACCCGATTTGCGCACTTGGCCATGATGGGCTTCATCCGCGAATTCATAGGCCTCCCGAATCCTCTGCAAATCATTCTCTTTCAGATAGGTGGCGGCCTTTTCCAGCAGCTGCTCTATACCCATGCATCTACCCATTCCCTTTAGTCGATTTTTATCCATTATGCCTGCAAGTCAGGCCCTACGTCAACTATTCGCGTACATGCTTTCGACAAAAAGCATCATAGATGCCGATAATGCATCGCTTTCACTCCGTAGAATGCTATGAAAAAGAGAATCGAATAACGAGCATTCGATTCTCCAGCCCTATCTTAATATTGAATAAGAGATACGACATCAATACCATCAAATTTGCTGCGGCCATCTAAGTACGTAAGCTCGATTAAGAAAGCAGCTCCGACAATTTCTCCGCCAAGCTGTTTGATCAAATCAACAGACGTTTGAATCGTTCCACCAGTAGCAAGCAAGTCATCAGCGATAAGTACTTTCTGTCCAGGCTTAATCGCATCCTTGTGCATAGCAAGCTTATCTTTGCCATATTCAAGCGCATAATCAGCTTCGATCGTTTCGCCAGGCAATTTGCCGCTTTTACGGATTGGAATAAAGCCCACACCTAAAGCTGTAGCAAGAGGAGCTCCAATCACAAATCCACGTGCTTCCGGACCTGCAATCACATCAATTTCCTTGTCTTGGATAAGTTGCTTTAATTGTTCGATGGCTTCTTTGTACACAGGGCCGTTCTGAAGCAGTGTTGTAATATCTTTAAAACGAATACCTGGTTGTGGGAAGTCCGGGATAACGCGAATGTAATCTTTGAAATTCATATGATTTCCTCCAATGTAAACTCTTTTTATATGATGTTTTCAGCGATCCATTGCTCCAACTCTTTCGCTGAAGAATACATAACAATGGCTTCAACTTCTTGTCGATGCAATCGATGCTGGTACAAACGTGATGTGGTTAAATCTCTTTTGGCCGGTGTCGAACTCAACGTAACTATATTATCATGTTTCACTACAAATTCTAATTCCTCGAAGACAGATAAAATAAAATGTATCATACCTAGAGATAATCCCGATCGTTTACTAAAAGACGTCATCATTCTGGTATCTTGCAGTTGAAGTGTCTTCTCTTTCTGCAAGGTGCCATACAGCATCTTAAACATATCGCGGGAAGGCAATGTATGCCCACTATCCTGCCCAAGCTCTGCGAATACAGGATAGCACCTCATCATGCCTGTTGCTTGCTGAAGTACCCCTTTCAGGCTGGCAATTCGACGAGGTAATGTGTACAAAATGACATCTTGCAGATCGCCGAACATCATCCCGCTTGCTGCCTCATTGCCCGGCCTCACATGTTCGGTTTCCTGTACAATCCAATAGGGCACAAGATGCCCTACCTGCGAAGCAGTTGACTCGAACAAGGCTATGTCCGCTTCATCAAAAAGGATGATACCTGGTGATCGCAGCGGCACAGTTGTCCCCGCTGAAAGATTGCTCGTAAGCGCTGCAAGCTTCAAGTGCAATTGTCCCGTACCTCGCCAATCGAATACTTGTGTATGCGGGATGCGCAGATCCTGCATAATGATTTGCGGCTTCCGAACGCCATTCCACTCATTAATTGAGAGCTCACCCAACACATCAATCTTGGCCGAGGGAGCAATTAACGCTGCTAAACTTCCCTTGCCGAAGCCTACTGCTTCAACCGTACAGCTGACTTCATCCTTCGCTTGGGAAAGTCCTAGCTTCAGATGCTGCTTTTCTTTGCCCATAGTTCGAATATCTTCAAGTCCTAAATCCGTAAACATAAATTTAGGCGATGGATTCCCCATCCCGAAAGGTGCTAACAGCTCTAGCCCTTCAATACTTGCTATAGGAACATCTGCTAGGCTGCACTGATTATCTACGCGTAAGACAGGTACGAAATCTTGCTCTGTCAACGTTGCTTCTGCAAGCTCATTTAATCGGATTGCGAAAGCTTCCAGATGAGTACAGTCCAAGCTCATTCCAGCCGCTGCTTGGTGACCTCCGTAGTGGTCGAGAAGATCCTTGCAAGCTGTCAATGCCTTGTGCAAATCAAAGCCCGCAATCGAACGCGCAGAGCCTTTGGCCATCCCCTTCTGAGGATCAATGCTCAGCACCAACGTTGGGCGATAGAATTTCTCCACAATCTTCGAGGCAACAATCCCAACGACGCCAACATTCCAGTTCTCTTTGGCTACGACGATGACTTTATCCAAGCCCCTGGCTCTCTGCTCCTCGGCCATCGCAAAGGCTTCTTGAACCATATCCTCGACGATTTGTTGACGCTCTTTATTCAGCATATCCAATTCGAAGGCAATTTGCTCCGCTTCTTTTTCATCCGTGGTGGTAAGCAGCTTAACGGCAATATCGGCTGCTTCTAATCGACCGCTCGCATTAATTTTGGGTGCCAGCGAGAATCCGATATGTCCTGCGGTAATCTCTTTCCGCTCTATGCCCGATACACCAATAAGGGAGCGGAATCCGACGTAACTGGAATCCTGCATACGTGCCAAGCCCATCTTCACGATCAGCCGATTCTCGCCTGTGAGCGGCATGAGATCGGCAACCGTTCCAAGCGCTGCGAATTCAAGAAGCTCTTCAGGAAATCGTTCCAACAGCGCATGTGCGAGCTTAAATGCAACGCCTACACCGGCTAAGAGCTTGTAAGGATAAGGGCAGCCCGGCTTCTTAGGGTTAATCACAGCCAAAGCGTCTGGCAGCACTTCTGGCGGCTCATGATGATCCGTGACAATGACATCTAAGCCTATTTCTTGGCAATAAGCAATTTCGTGAACGGCGCTGATTCCCGTGTCCACGGTAATGAGCAGCTCGACACCTTGCTCCTTCGCTAACGCTATTGCAGCGCGATTCAGACCATAGCCTTCACGAACTCGATGGGGTATGTACGTATCGAAACGAGCCCCTAATCCTTTTAACAAATGCGCCATCAAGGACGTACTGCTGACACCATCGGCATCATAGTCACCATAAACACGAATCATCTCGTTGTTCTGCAGTGCTTTGCGGATTCGCTCCACAGCAGGAAGCATCCCGTCCAGCAAATAGGGATCATGGTAATCGCCGATGCCACCCTGCATAAATTGTCTGGCCTCTGGCACGCTGCGGATATCTCGAAGCACTAGAATACGGGCAACCAAGGGGTCCAACTGCAGTTCGCGTACAAATTCTTCTACCAGCGCTTCATCCGCATTTCCAATGTTCCATCTTGCCTTCGGTGCTAGCACTTGGTGAGTCCTCCTTGCCGTTTTCCTAAGAATATTTCATGGTAGCATGCTTTAGAAAAGTGTGAATTAGTGTAGAACAGATGGCAGTTCGTTAGCTTCCATATCTGCCTGTTGTTTATAGGGATAGCCTGCATCGTAGGGATTCACATGAATGAACACATTGGTCACGTGATGGTACTGCTTCATCAGCTGTTGTTTTATTTTCTTCGAAACCTCATGCCCCTCCCAGACGGAGAGCCTAGGATTCACACTGATCGTCATTTCGATGACGACATAATGACCGTATTCTCTAGCGGACAGTTCATCAACGGTAATCACACCATGAATCTTTTGAACGGCTGTAACGAAATCGGCGGCCTCTTCCTGATGTAAAACGTTTTCTGCTGAAGTAGATATCGTTTTGTTGACTAGAGAGAATCCCATTTTATAAATAAATAATGCGATGAGAAGTCCAGCTACTGCGTCTGCATAATAAAGCGCACTATATCCCATGGCATGCGCCAGCATCGTCGATAGTATACCTAACCCGACTACAAAAGAAGAGTATATATCGGAACGGTGTCTCCGCGCATTGGCAATAAATTCCTCTGTCCCAACCTGTTTAGCGAGTCTGCGCATGTATTGGAACATGAATTCCTTTGTAAGAACCGAAATCACTAGAACGACTAGGGTAATTCCATTGGGTTCAAACTCCGCATGGTTTATCCATGATTTGACCGATATAATGCCCATTTCAGTGCCAATTACCATGATCAGGACAATCAGTAGAATCGAACCGACTGAAATTTTCCCTTCTAAACTTCGATAAGAAGCACTCGCAAGCTGCAGCCTCGTTGATCTTACTCTCCCGATAGCAGCAGCCAGCACACAAATCCCTGCTGCTGATTGAGCCGCTGCTGCAAGCAGCGAAATACTATGCGCCTGAAAGCCAAATACGCCATTCAGACAAGTCAGAGCAGAAAGGATCAGCATGCCTACCCAAAGCGCGTATTCTGTCTTATGAAAACCCTCGTCTTTCATGTGGCCATTCCCCCTGAACGGATACAAAGGCCGCGCAACAATCACGCGGCCGGTTATTATGGTTATTACGCTGCAGCTTTCTTTTTAGAACGTGATAATGAATTTCTTTTGAACAAATACCATAAGGAACATGCAATGAAGATAGATGAGTAAGCTCCGCTCGTTAAACCAATTAGCTTGGCCAATGCGAATAACTTAATGGACTCGCTTCCGAACAGATACAAACAACCTGCAGCAATTAACACGACGAGCACCGTATTGATGTTACGCGCCATGGTTTGCCAGATACTGTCATTCACCAATGCAACAAGGTCAGCGTCTGTCTTAAGCTTAGCGAAGCGCAAATTCTCACGAATCCGGTCAAAGATAACGATCTTGTCATTAATGGAATAACCGATCGTGGTCAACACTGCCGCGAGGAACGGAAGGTTCACTTCGAAGCGGAAAATGGCAAACATCGCAATAACGATGAACGCATCATGCAAGATAGCAATAATCGCAGCTAAGGCAAATCGCCATTCGAAACGGATACTCACATACAAGCAAATTAATACGCTTGAAATAGCTACAGCGTATACCGCTTTCATCAATAACTCTTTGGCTAACTGTGGATCAACGGTGTTAATTTCCTTCGAAACCTCAGCGCTATAGGCTGTTGCAAATGCTTTTTGGATCTTGTTTACCGTCGCATCGTCCAGAACGTCATCGAAACGGATCGACACGCGATCACTATTATTACCACCAATTGTAGGATCAGCATATTTCGACTTCACATCACCACTCGTGTTCAGTCCATGCAAAATTTCCTCAACCTTAGCACTATCCAGCTGTTTACCGACTACAAGGTCGATATTCGTTCCTGCTTTGAAATCGACACCGAAATTCATACCCGAGGTTAAAATAATAACTAACCCGATGATCAGAATTGCAGCCGAAACGATGAAAAATTTATTGCGATTTTTAACAAAATCATACTTTTGCTTAGAGTCCACGGATATCTGCCTCCTTTACACCGAAATAACTTGGCTTTTTCAGCAAATTACCTCGGATAATAAGATGCAGCAGCCATCTGGAGAACAATACGTTCGTTATGATACTGATAATAATACTCATCATCGTAATAACTGCGAATCCGCGAATAGCACCGTTACCTACATAATAAAGCACGATACCAGCGATTAAGTTCGTTACGTTCGCATCCATAATCGTACGGAAGGAGTGCTTCGTCCCTGCTTTCAAGGATGAAAGGATACTCTTACCAGCACGGATTTCTTCGCGAATTCTTTCGTATGTGATAATGTTCGCATCAACAGCCATCCCTGCGCCTAAAACAAGGGCAGCAATACCTGGCAACGTCAATGTGGCATTCATAAAGTCGAAGATCGCTAATAATACCCAAACATACGTGATCAAAGTGAAAGCCGCTACTAGGCCTGGCACACGATAGTAAAGCACCATGAACAAGAAGATCAAGATCGAAGCGATTAACCCCGCTCTAGCTGTCTCATGAAGGGATGCTTTCCCTAATGTAGCATCGACACGTTGTATGTATTTTTCCGTTAATTTAAGCGGCATTGCGCCTAAGTTAATCATTTTGGCTACTTTAGTTGCTTCAGCAACATTCGTTTGTGTAATGATTGCGGAGTCGCTGTCAATTGGGAAATTAACCGATGCCGTCGACTGAACAACATCATCCAAGTAAATAGACAATGTGCTGCCAACCAACTTCGTTGTTACTTCCTTGAATTTCTCTCTGCTTTTCATTTTGATCTCAACGATCGGTTGCTTCGTATTCGGGTCATAGCTTAATTTCGCTGCATTCTCGACGAAGTCAGTACCATTCATGTAAACCGTTCCATCAGGACCTCTGAAAGTAAGTACAGAAGGTTTGGACATCAGGGTACGAACTTCTTCTTCGTTCTCTACACCCGCTAGACGAACACGGATACGATCTGATCCTTCTGGGTACACCTCAGGTTCAGCAACACCGAGGGAATCGGCACGTTTTGCAAGACTTTGTGCAGCTTCCGTAAGCGTTTCCTTCGTGAGAGGCTGTCCAGCCGTTAACGGCTCCGCGGTGTACAATATTTCAAAACCGCCTTTTAAATCCAATCCAAGCTTAATACGTTCTACTAGTCTAGGGCTCGTTGCTCCAACTGCGCCAAGAACAATGACAACCGTTAGAAAAAAGAACGAAATTCTTTTCCAATCCAGCATCTGTTGCTAGTCTCCCTTCAATACTCAATATGCCTATTATACTCAGGTCTGAAAAACGAGTCAATTTAAGTCGTTTCACGCAAAAAATAAGCCCATTCTTAGAATTGGGCTCCTCTATACATGCTAATCGTCATCCAGTTCATAAACGCTGTAGATTTGAGGGACAAAATGTCATTTACGATTTGATGGAGAGAGGGCATCCCTGTTTTGCGGTATTTATCACTTACACAATCCCAGATATCCTTGCCGGTAACATGCTCGTACCCAAGCAGAATAAATTCCTCAACCTTACTCAAACAAAGGTTTTCGATGATTTCATTCAATTCATGATCCGAAAGAACCGGATTCTCTTCTTCGCTTCCATTATCCTGCTCGTCATTCATGGGGGATCCTCCTAAGGCATGGTTTACCTGTATGTACGGTAATTCGAGAGACACCTCGCAATTTCCTGCCGAATGCGCCCTTGTCCATAAAATCTTAGCATGAGCTTGGCCAGCTCGCGCATAGTCATAGGTATGACATTATCGGAAGAGGGTATGGCAGTGACCAAGCAGTCGTTTATTAGAGGTACAATGATCCTGCTCGCCGCGGGTATTTTGAATCGCATACTTGGCTTCATACCCAGAATGACTTTACCGCGTGTGATCGGGGCCGAAGGCATTGGTATTTATCAAATGGGGTGGCCTTTCCTTTCTGTTATTTTAACCATCATTACAGGAGGCATTCCTGTCGCTATCGCCAAGCTGATTGCAGAAGCGGAAGCTGAGAAAAATGAGACCCGCATCCGCAGTATTTTACGCATATCTTTAGCGATTACCATATCCCTAAGCATCATTTTTACTGTTATCTGCATCGTAGGTGCCTCATGGATCACATCGCATTTGCTGACAGATTCACGTGTTTACTACACATTCCTATGTATGAGTCCCATGATTCCCATTATTGGTGTATCGGCCGTGTATCGCGGTTACTTTCAAGGCAGACAAAATATGATTCCTACCGCAACCTCGCAAATAATGGAGACATTGATACGTATCGTCATGGTCTTAGTCTGTTCTTATATGATGATACCTTACGGGATTGAATATGCAGCAGCCGGTGCGATGATTGGCGTCTTAGCAGGCGAAATTGGCGGACTTGCTGTCTTGGCTATTCATTTTAGATGGGATAAAAAAGCTTCACCAAAGACTCCTCTTGCCCATATCGGATCAAAGAAAACAACAGGACGACTTACGAATTTACGTAGAATCTTACGTATTTCCATCCCGATTACAGGAAGCAAGCTCATCGGCGCCGGCTCCTATTTACTAGAATCCATCTTAATTGCACAGAGCTTAGCGATCGCTGGTATTACGACTTCCCTTGCAACCGCGCAATATGGCGCATTACAAGGTATGATTATCCCCATCATCCTTTTGCCGAGTGCACTTACGATGTCATTATCCGTCTCTCTGGTCCCTTCGCTAAGTGAAGCAGCCGCTCGAAAAGACCTCAAAACGATTCATATGCGTTTACATCAATCCTTAAAGCTCGCATTAGTGACAGGTGCCCCTTTCTCCGTCCTGATGTTCGTTCTAGCTGAACCCATTTGTACGTATTTGTACAATCAGCCCGATGTCAGTGTCATGCTCAAAATGATGGCACCCATTGCGATTTTTATTTATTTTCAAGCTCCATTGCAATCTGCTTTGCAAGCACTAAACAAGCCAGGAGCTGCGCTTATCAACACCTTAATTGGTTCTACAGTTAAGTTGGCATTGATCTACTGGTTAGCCAGTAAGCCGGAAATGGGCATCAAAGGGGCCGTATTTGCGATTAATGTCAACATTGTCTTAGTGACCTTGCTGCATTGGAGCAGCGTAGTTCGACTACTTAAATTCCGGATGGAAGGCAGCAGCTTCGGGAAAATTGGTGCGGCTATGCTGCTTTCTGGCGTTATTTGCTACTTCATCATGTATACGCCTTGGATTTCAGCAACTTGGATTCGCTTTGTCTCCTCCTTATTTCTAGGTCTCATCTCTTATATCTTTTTCATCACGATATTCCGTCTCATCAGTCTTAAGGATATTGGGCGTCTCATGAATATGGGCAAAAAAATATTACGCTAAATCGCAACTTATCTCTTCCGATCGAGAAACATTCTGCCGCGATGATCAATCGAGCAATAGAATATTTCTTTAAAATCTCTGGCTCCTTTTTCTTGAAGCTGATTCTTCAACCAGAACCTGGTTTGACCGATTTTCTCTAAATTATCGTCTTGGACTTTACCATCCATAATCAAAGGCAGCGGTAAGCCTTCGTAACGAATGGTTTCTTTTATCTTCGGTACGCTAGCACCTGCCTCTTTCCCGTCCTTATCTTTCTCGATTACGCTTAATTTCCCCGAAGGCTCCAGTATGGCAAACTCCACATCGGCCACGTTCATCACTTTATTTTGTCTTAACTGCAGCATCAGATCATCTAGATTATAACGATGCTTCTTCATTTCCTCGCGATCGATCATTCCTTTATTGATAAGAACACTCGGTTTACCATCGAAAAGCACACGAATGGCGCGGCTTTTTAACGTGATATAGGCAATGACAACTTGAATAAGCACCAATGTCCCCATTGGTAAGAGGCCAGCCATCAGAGGCTTCTTCGCATCCTCAAGCACGAAAACTGCAATTTCCGCAATCATAATGGAAATGACAAGATCGAAAAGCGACAGCTTACCAATCTCACGTTTCCCCATGATGCGAAGCATGAGAAATACGACAAAATAGATCAGCACCGTGCGCAAAAAAATGGTCAGAATATCCATCGTAACCTCCCTGATCTAAGCTCTTGCTTGTTCTCGGAGTTCACTGGTATTCTGACCGCCTACGCACTTCATCATGCAGATATTACGTATTCAATTGTTGGCAATTACAACAAGAATAATTTGAAATACAACGTCGAAATCAACAGCAGAACGAAACAAATCGGGGCAGCAACCACGACATACTCACTTTGTTTTAGCTTTACCCCGTCGTAATACGTAAACGATGCAGCGTACAAGCTTGCGATTGAGCTGATTAGCGTTACTCCGCTTCCAATCCCGCTTCCGACGATCAATGCCCACCAAATTGGCTGCGTGGATACCTCAATGAGCTGCTCCATATGGTCTACGATGGGAATCATAGCAGCTAGGAACGGGATGTTATCCATCATCGCAGCACCAAAGCTATTCAGCCATAACAGCAAAATGGACAAGAACGGAATACTCCCTTGACTTAGCTCAAGTCCTCTGCTTGCAATGAACCCCGAAAACCCTGCATAAGTTAAGCCCCCAACCATAATGAATAGGCCTAAGAAAAAGAGCCATTGCGTTTCTTTCAAGTGATGCCAGACCGAGCCATAATCTTTGTTTTTAATCAGATCCAGAATATCTTTGTAATTCATCGCAAGCAGTGCAAGCGCCCCAGAAGCCGCAATGTAGGCTGGGCTCCAAGCTAGTACACCATGGAGGCAAAGCGTCACAATGGTCAAGCCCGTTATCAAGCTGCTTCCCAGAACATATCCTCGATTTGCAGCTAAATAGGAGCTTGGCTTCAAGCTGAGCAGTTCACGCATATAAGCTTCGGCAGCAACCAAACGCTTTCGATAGATCAACCACATAATGAGATAGACCACGGCTAAAAGCAAGATGATCAAAGGTAACAGCTTAATGAACATGTCCCCTGCCGAGATATGTCCTGACGCCCCTAGCATACGGCTAGGTATATTTCCCATGATCGTGGCAGCTCCGCCAATATGTACGGATAATAGCATGGAGATTAGAAATGGAGCCGGCAATAGCCTCATTTTTTTCGAAGCAACAATAATAAAAGGTACAATGACAACGACAGCCATTAAGCTGTCCAATAGGGCAGAAATAATCGCCGCTAGAAGTGAAAGACTAATAATAAGCGTTAACGCCCTCATACGGTATTTTCGAACGATTGAACTTACGATATAAGAAATAATGCCGGTTCGCTGAAAGAGACTGGATAGGATGAAAAGACTCACGAGATAGATGAGAATGGGCCAGTTCGCATAGCTGGTTAGTGCCTTTTGGAGTGGTACAATGCCTAAAATCAGCATCAATATGGCTCCACCAAGCGCGGTATACATGCGATCCCATTTTTCAATCAATATACAAACATGAGCCGCCGCGAAAATAAGCAACGCTGCTATTGCTTGCCACATAGCTGGACCCTGAGAAAATTCAGTCATAAATAATCACACTCCTTTGATCTATAGTTTGTACTAATTCTATGTGCTTGGCCATACAATGATGATAATGAAGCGTTCGAATATAGGAAAGGAATGATGCCTGTGAACCCTATGAAAACGGTCAGTCAGGTTCGAATAACATCGCCTTTATTTTCAGGACTCGTCTATTCATTCACTATGATGACCATTGGAACCATCGTGACCTCCTTGTTTTTGCTTTTAACAAGCACACAAGAAAGCTCCTTACACACGCTAACAACCATCATCCACGCGGTCTCCTTGTTTATTGGAGGATGGGTTTCAGGTAAAAGAGCCGGAAGCCGCGGCTGGTATCACGGGGGCATGGTCGGCGTTTTCTATTTCATTCTAATTTTCTTAGTCGGTTTTCTGGCATTTGATGCAGGGTTGAATCTTCAATCCCTCCAATTACTTGGCATTTTATTCGCATCTGGGGCGCTTGGCGGGATACTTGGTGTAAATACTCAGAAATAAGTCTTTTCCGTGAAGATTGCACTTCCCCCCCGTTGAATGTGGTATAATGTCATAGTTATTGCCGCACAAAACTTCCAATATATAGGGGGGATACAACATGAGCCCTTTTCAATCTATGACGCATGCGACAGTCTATATTGTACTAACCATTTTCGCATTTGTAATTATCGCGACGCGAAAGAGTCCATACACCATTGCGAGTAGCTTTGTTCAAGAAATATTTACTTCACGCAAATACCTTTTACATTTTTTAGCGCTGCTTATGATCCTCATGTTCAACAAAATGGAGATGGCGATCGAAAAAGGCATGCAGTACAAAGCTGATTTTACGAAGTCGATCTACGGTATCGAAGGTGACTTTGTAGCATCGATCCAAAACTTTTTCCACAATGATATTCTTACGGTGATCAGCAGTTATTTCTATGTTATTATTTTTCCATCCATCATGATTACCTCTATTGCACTCTACACGTACCAGAAGAATCATAAACTTTTCTATGCGGTTTGTTATGCGCTCATGTTCAATTATATGATTGCCATTCCGTTTTATCTCTTTTTCCCAGTTAATGAAGTATGGTTTTTCCACCCAAAAGTAGATCTTCTTATTTTAGATGTATTCCCAACGTTTGAGCAAGATTACAGACCGTTGTCGGGACTGGATAACTGCTTCCCAAGCTTACACACATCGATTTCCATTTCAATGGCGGTTATCGCTGTCAAAAGCCAAAATAAGTTT
Source organism: Paenibacillus sp. J31R30 (assembly GCF_059692115.1). Lineage (NCBI taxonomy): Bacteria > Bacillati > Bacillota > Bacilli > Caryophanales > Paenibacillaceae > Paenibacillus > Paenibacillus sp. J31R30. Next base: position 162,669 of record NZ_JCAUAV010000006.1, read on the forward strand.
TGGAAAATTTTCGTTCCCAGCTCAGCAGCCTTTATCATTTTCACAATCTTCTATCTAGGGATTCACTGGTTATCGGATATGTGTGCAGGTGTTGTTCTAGGTGTTGTAGCTGCACGAATGGGTCTTCGCATTGCTGAAGGCCGACTCATCCTTGGTGAGCGCGCACTGCTCAAGCGTCGAGTAAAGAACAATGAATATTAAATTCCATATGTTTATGCAAACAAAAAGCGAGAGCCTATTATAGGACCTCGCTTTTTAAATTGTCCATTATTCTTTAGAAGCAGGTGTTTGTGAAACCGCATTAACCGCAGAGCGATCAAATGTCATTTTCGTTGCATCGTTGACACGAAGTACACAAATGTCATCAGTGATTTCTACAATCGTCCCGTGAAGCCCGCCAATTGTAACAACCTTATCCCCTTTTTTCAATCCTCCAAGCATTTGACTACGTGTTTTCTGTCTTTTTTGCTGTGGACGAATAAGTAAGAAGTACAAAACTACGAACATGAGCACTAAAGGGCCGTATGTATACAAATATCCTACTGCACCTGTGCTTGCAGCTTCGTCAGCCAATAGAAACATAGGTATCCTCCTCTCTTAGAATCCTCTTTCATTATCATTCAGCCCGTAAGCGGCAAAGAAGGTATCGCGGAAATCAAGTAATCGATCTTCCTTAATAGCTTCTCTCACTTCACGCATAAGCTGTAATAGAAAGTGAAGGTTATGAATCGTCGTCAAGCGAATACCAAACGTTTCATCCGCTTTGATAAGATGGCGAATATAAGCGCGGCTATAATTCGTGCACGTATAGCAGGAACATTTGGCATCTAGCGGGCCAAAGTCAGTTGCATATTTGGCGTTACGAATGACAAGACGACCTGAACTTGTCATGCAAGTCCCGTTTCTAGCAATCCGTGTAGGCAGCACGCAATCGAACATATCAATGCCGCGGATAGCGCCTTCAATTAATGCGTCCGGCGAACCAACACCCATCAGATAACGTGGTTTGTTCGCAGGCATAAGCGGTGTTGTGTAATCTAGCACTTCATACATCAAGTGCTTAGGCTCACCCACACTCAGTCCACCAATAGCATACCCCGGGAAATCCATGGAAGTCAACTGCTCCGCACTCAGCTTACGGAGATCCTCATGCATGCCGCCTTGAATGATGGCGAACAAGCCTTGATCTTGGGGTCTAGCATGACTTTGCAGGCAGCGCTCTGCCCACCGTGTCGTACGCTCTAACGATTTTTTCACATATTCATATTCGGCTGGAAATGGCGGACATTCGTCGAAAGCCATCATGATGTCCGAACCTAGCGCATTCTGAATCTCCATCGCCTTTTCCGGTGATAGAAATAACTTATCGCCATTCAAATGCGATTTGAATGTGACACCTTCCTCCGTAATTTTACGCATATTACTTAGGCTAAATACTTGAAATCCACCACTGTCCGTTAGAATCGGACGATCCCAATTCATGAACTTGTGCAAGCCGCCTGCTTCCTTCACAATCTCATGTCCAGGGCGAATGAATAAGTGGTATGTGTTGCTTAAAATAATTTGAGCGTCCATCGTTTTCAATTCTTCCGGACTCATCGTCTTCACGGTAGCCTGTGTTCCTACTGGCATAAACGCCGGCGTTTCGATAACGCCATGCGGGGTGTGAACGCGGCCTAAGCGAGCGCCGGATTGTTTACAGGTTTTGATCGGTTCATAAGTTACTGCTGCTGTCATCATATCCACTTCCTATTCTAAGCTTGCTCTTCTTGTTCGTGTATGGTCTTAATAAATTAGCATGGCATCGCCAAAACTGAAGAATCGGTACTGCTCTTTCACAGCTTCCTCGTAGGCTCGCATCACATTCGCCTTGCCAGCTAATGCGCTAATGAGCATAAGTAACGTTGATTTAGGTAGATGAAAGTTCGTTAATAAGACATCTACGACACCAAACGTGTAACCAGGGTAAATAAAAATGGACGTCCAACCCTGAGACGGTTGAATGAGTAATGGTTCGCCTTCAATGTAACCTGGCTGCTCACGGCTCAGTCCAGCGGCCGTCTCTAACGTACGCGCAGATGTCGTGCCGACAGCAATCACGCGTTTCCCTGCTGCTTTGGTCTCATTAATCAATGAAGCTGTTTCATCTGATAAAATGTAGTATTCTGCATGCATTTGGTGATCTTCGATCTTATCCACAGATACAGGACGGAAAGTACCTAGACCTACATGCAATGTTACAAAGGCAAGCCGAACACCTTTGGACTTAAGCCTCTCCAAGTAGTCCTCGGTAAAGTGTAATCCGGCCGTTGGCGCGGCAGATGACCCCTCATGCTTTGCATAGACGGTTTGATATCTTTCCCGCTCTGATAACTGCTCCTTGATATATGGCGGAAGCGGCATCTCGCCCAATCGATCCAGGATCTCATTGAAAATACCTGTATACCGGAACTGCAGCACACGTGCTCCCATGTCTCCCACATCTACGACTTCCGCAGTTAGAAGCGGCTCACTTTCCTCGTCAGCCGTCACGCCGAATACCGCAATAGCCCCGAGTTGCATGCGTTTCCCAGGCTTGACCAAAGCCTCCCAACGATCCTCGCCGAGTGGCTTGAGAAGTAATAATTCCACTTTCGCGCCCGTATCTTTCTTCATACCAAAAAGCCGTGCTGGAATGACCCGTGTGTCATTCATCACGAGTAAATCCCCGGCTTCTACGTAGGTAATCAAATCTTCAAATGTACGATGGGCTGTTTCGCCTGTTTCTTTATTCAGCGTAAGCAACCTAGACGCCGTGCGCTCTAGCAGCGGCGTCTGGGCAATCAATGATTCAGGTAATTCAAAATCGAAAGCTTGTACTTCCATGTTAGTTATTCATTCCTTCGTTATGTTGACCCCAGTATAGTACGTCTGAAGTATTTTTTTGTAATCGTAGCCCTTTTCGGCAAAGCCTTTTGCGCCCCATTGCGACATGCCTACACCATGACCAAACCCTTTTCCACGGAAAATGATTTGATTCCCTTGCAGCGTAGATGACCCCTTAGTCGGAAGCCCAGGCGTCCCAGTTCCTGCCAACGTCGGTTTACTTAACCCCGTGCTGCTTAACGTCATGATATCCGTTGTCTTCACCGCTGTTGGCTGCGATTGTTTGCCAGATAACACATATACGCTATCAGGAGTCAAACTGCTTGAAACGACCCCTGTACTACTCAGGATAGCTAAGCTTGGAACATTAGGGCTAGTACCAGTATAACTGCCTGCACCTTCTATTTCAAACAGCGTGCTCGGCAAACCGCCAAGTGCGGCGCGAATGGCGTCCGGATTATCCACCTTCACGACAACGCCGTTCGCTTTCAGCTCGATCGCTCGGCCCGATGGCCCTCTTTTGGAAACCTGCAGCGAGGTTAATTCCCCATTAATGGTCGTTTTCGTAAATGCTTCAAGCTTACTCTTGATTTCACTTAATGTATAAGGACCTCGTATCCAGGAATACGCATTCGATTCTCTCTCTTGACCGAGGATAACGACTTTTTCCTTAGCGGCCAATTTCGCAATCGCAGGATTCGCAACGTTATCTACATATGGCGAGATACGTACATTGACATCTGGTTCGGTAGCTTCATATATCGCCTTACCTGACTTGTCCTTTTGTCCACTATCCTTGACATACATACTATGTACAAAGCCTGTACGACCGTCCGTCAGTTGAATCTGATACCACATGGCTTTGCCTTGTTCAGCGCCTTCATCCGGGCTTGCTACGCTATGGAGGTACTCAACTGAGTTCCCCCAAGCCTCGGTAGAATCCGCTGTAATTCCCCCAGCATTCGATCCAAATACAGGTGAAATCAAGCCTTTCTTATCTGAAAGCACTTCATCCTTCGTGGCGTCAACCGCTTGGTTGCCTGCCGTAAATTCTCTTTCCAAGCCGTAGTACGCCTGGTCAAGCGTTGTATCCGTAACCTGTGCAATCTCATACTTATTTCCTTGATAAATGGCGTATGTCCGCGCTGCAACGGCCTGAGCCTTCAACGCTTCGGTTGGCCACTGCGAGTTAAGTTCTGCACTAATAACGCCATATAGATATTGCTCCATTGGAACTTCATTCACCAAGGCTAGACGGTCACGATACGTGCTGACCTCCATGTCTCCACGGAAGCTGCGGTCCATACGCTCTTTGACCGCTATGCCCATTTTTTTAGGATGAATCACCGTTTTCTGCTCACCAACAGCAGTCACATAATGAGACATAGCAATTGAGGGACTACTTGAGGTGGTTACATCCGACCTACGGATCAAGTAGGCTGCCTTCGTATTCGCTGCTTGCAGAGGCGTATTGGGTGCAGCTTTCAGTGCGGCTTGCTTCACTAACTCGAGCTTGGTATCCGTTGCCTCATTCCCTAACCAAACACTATAGCCCACTTTGCCTGTCCCATCCGCCTGTAAAACGAGATCAGCTGCAACACCAGCTTGTGTGTACACGGCGATTTGCTGCTGAGCTGCAGCCTCAGATGCATACGTGCCCGCACTCAAATGAAGGGGACCACTAATCACAGGCACAGCCGATTTCGTTAAGGAAGCAACCGCCCCATCCTTCAACGCTTGGGCCGCTGCATTTTCAGCTTCAGCCTTCGTAGGCAGATTCCCGTAATACACTTGGTATACCATCTTACCTAGCTTTTCACGACTTAACACATAGCTTTCCTCTGGCATTACAGCCAGTTTGCCGTTCAAAGTCCTAGCCGTCGTGTAGTCCGGCGTTTCTAACATCATCACACTATACTGATCCAATGACATCCGAATGGCTGCATCCGAAATGGAAGCATATGGCTTCGTTTCTGTATTCGCTGAACTGCGAACACCAATATCAAATCCTCCTGGTGATGAGAGTGAAACTAGCGGCTCTAGCTTTTTATATTTGGCAGCGTTAATGACAAGTGCAACACGAATCTGATCCAAATGCTTACTTCCCTCTGCATTGGCCTGAGGAGCGCCTAGGAAGGAAAATGTAGCGAAAGTTACTGCGGCTGTCGTCAAAATGGCGATTCGTCTAGGATTCAGTTGCTTGTGTCTTCCATACATGAAGGTATCGTTTCCTTTCTTTCTGTGCTCTTATAGTAATGTAGACTCTAGCAAATGGCAGAAGTTTTGTTAGACTTGCAGAAAAAATGACAAAAAAGACGAAAAAGCTCCTGCCCGCCTTACAGCAGAGGCAAAAGCTTCTCGTGTGATTCACTTTGATATGGCTGTTAACCATCCATTATCTTTGTTCTGGTACAGGTAAACCGAGGTGGTGATACGCCTGTGGCGTCACGGTCCGTCCTCTAGGTGTACGCTGCATAAATCCAATTTGGAGCAAATACGGCTCGTAGACATCTTCAATGGTTTGGCTTTCCTCACCGATGGTTGCTGCGATCGTCTCAAGCCCGACAGGGCCCCCTTGGAAGCTCTGAATAATCGCACGCAGCATCTTGTGATCGATCTCATCAAGCCCCAAGTCATCCACCTGCAGCAGGCGCAGCGATTCTTGAGCGAGCTCCATCGTGATGATGCCATCGCCTCTCACTTGCGCAAAGTCGCGTACCCGCTTCAGCAAGCGATTCGCGATACGCGGAGTTCCTCGAGAACGCATTCCGATCTCGCGGGCTGCATCACCCACGATGCCGACCTGCAGAATGTCGGCTGTCCGACTAACGATGTAGCTTAGCTCATCCACCGTGTAGAACTCCAGGCGACTTACGACGCCGAAACGGTCGCGTAGAGGCGCAGAGAGCAGCCCGACACGCGTCGTGGCGCCGATCAAGGTGAATGGCGGCAGATCAAGGCGCACAGAGCGCGCACTAGGCCCCTTGCCGATGATAATATCAAGGGCAAAGTCCTCCATCGCTGGGTACAGCACCTCTTCCACCGTACGGTGGAGACGGTGAATCTCATCGATGAAGAGCACATCCCCCTCCTGCAGATTCGTCAGGATGGCAGCAAGATCTCCAGGCCGCTCGATGGCAGGCCCGGAGGTAGTACGGATATTCACGCCAAGCTCGTTGGCGATAATGTTGGATAGTGTCGTTTTCCCAAGACCAGGCGGCCCATACAGAAGTACATGATCAAGAGCTTCTTTCCTCATCTTGGCTGCTTCAATATAGATCTTGAGGTTCTCCTTCGCCTGCTTCTGGCCGATATACTCAGCCAAATAACGAGGACGCAGACTATACTCGACCACATTGTCCTCCATCATAAAATTAGCCGATATGATCCGGTCATTGTCCATGGTGTCCCTCCTTCCTTTGCACGTTCAGTTGCTTACATGGTAAATAAGGCTTGCAAGGCAAGCTTCACAAGTACATCTACGGAATCCGATGGCCCAGCTTTAGGCTTCACTTGCAGCCACGCACGATCGACTTCTGCTTCCGTATAGCCAAGTGTCATTAAGGCTTCTTTCGCTTCGCTCCAAGGCAGACCGCCCTCTGTTAATTGTGCGGATCCGACAACACTTAATGCGACAGCAGCTTCCGGACTCGAGAAGCTCACAGAGCCCAGCTTGTCTTTCAAGTCTAGAATAATACGTTGGGCTGTCTTCTTCCCAATACCAGGAAGCTTCGTTAGAAATACCAAATTTTCTTGGCTGATCGCTAGAATCACAGCTTCCGGCCTTCCACCTGCTGCCAGAATACCCAGCGCTACCTTCGGACCGATGCCACTCACATCTAGTAATAAGCGAAATAGAGACTGCTCATCACGTGTGATAAAACCAAAAAGAAGATGTGCGTCTTCCCGCACATGATAGTGGATGAACATCGTGACATCCTCATCTTCCTTATGCGAAAGCGCATATGGATTCGGACAGAATACCCGATAGCCTACCCCATTCACATCGAGTACTGCATATTCACTTTCACGCAGGACTACTTTACCTCGTAAGAAATCTATCATCGTTTCCTGGCCTCATTTATCATAGATTGAAGTGATGATGAATGTGCATGACAAATAGCGATGGCAAGCGCATCAGCGACATCATCTGGTTTCGGCACTTGTGTCAGCTTCAACAAAATCTTAACCATCTCCTGCACTTGCTTCTTCTCTGCATTACCATATCCAACAACGGCTTGCTTCACTTGAAGCGGCGTATATTCAGCAATTGGCAACCCTGCCTGCACGCCCGCAAGGATCATCACACCTCGTGCTTGGCCTACGGTGAATGCCGTTGTTACATTTCGATTAAAAAACAATTTCTCAATGGACATCACATCTGGTTTATATTTCTCTATCAGTTGAACTGTAGCGTCATAGACATCCTTCAATCGGATACCAGGATCCGTATGTGCTTCCGTTTGAATCGAACCATATTGTACCGGAACTAGCTTACTGCCGATTTTATCAATAAAGCCAAAGCCTACGATCGCGATCCCTGGATCAATCCCTAGAATACGCAAATAATTCTCTCCCATCTTTAAAAAAGCGAACATATGTAGTCATTTTCCATTATAGCAGATAACAAAAAAAAGAGATAGACTCGGGATTTCCCGAAACTATCTCTGGGGCTGTATCTATGGTATTGTTTGAATTAAGGGCGAGACATTGCACCTTCTGTAACTTCAATGGCATAATCGCTGAAGGTAGATAATACGCTATTATACTCCTCTATATCGGAGACTCGGATTCCCTCGTGCAGCTGTGCAACCGTATCGTGTGGCAAACTGCTTTCTAACTGCTCTATATTGAGTTGAAAAAAGGTTCGAATAATGTGATTATTTGCCGGAGTACCGTTGAATAACGACAAATTGCTGCTTCCGTCGATGCCGAATACGGCTTTTTCTTTGCAATCTGGCGATAGATCTTCAATGTTTTCCGTAAAAACAACCTCGCCAGTCTCCTGGATGCTTAACCGCCAACTAGGATGCTGTTTCTGAAGCGAGAGTAATTCTTGTGATGTATGCGAACCTAACTGACTGCGTTCTTCACCACAAACATAGGACTTGAGCAAATAGCTTTCTCTGCGATCCGAAATCGTGTGCAACAGCTTGGCAGCTTCCTGAATTCGTGCATCATTATCCGGCGTTATGCCTGCGATGGTCGCTTGAATGGAACCTTTCGGGTTGTTGAGGTCATTATTGCCAAAAACTAGCCAGGTCACGATAACAACCAGAACGAACATCCCTAGGGTCAACCAACTGCGCTTCCAGCGTAGCCTTTTCTTTAAATGCTTCAAGAACCGATGTACATTCACGTTATCCCCTTCTTCTTGTTTTTTCGTATTGTTTCCATTTGCAAGAAGCACTATACATCATTTACCATAGAAGAGAATGAAACCAATCAAGACGGATGGTGAAATTAACCATGAACGGAAGAAAGCCAATTAAACGCACAACTCTCCTCATTATCGGCGTCATTTTGTTTTGGGGAAGTGTGGCATTGTGGAACGAAATTCAAAAGGTTGGGTCCGGTACAGCGACTTCGAATACGACTTCTGTCTCTCAGTCAAATCCGAGTCCTCATTCCTAGCAGAGAGACTTTGACTTCGTCAAAGATCCCTATAAAGTGTCACGAAACCTACATCATTTCGGTAACAAATGGTTATAAAATGACTCTTCCTCGCATTTGAATTTGACTGTAGCCACAGAAATGATATAGTCAAAGATAGATGAATTCTCTCATAGGCAGGAAAGAAAGACGATATATATGAAATAAGCAAATGAGACCATTACACATCTTTTCTAAACGACAACTCTAAGGAGGGAAACATCATGAATGTGGCAGAACTTCAATTAATTCAATTATCCAGACGGGGCGATCGCAACGCTTTCGTGGAGTTAGTCGAGCTCTATCGTAACAAAATACAAAAGCTAGCGTTTCGGATGCTGCATAACCGTCCTGATTCCGAGGATATCGTCCAAGAGACCTTTATCCGCGTTTATTTGAATTTAAACCACTTTGATGAAAGCCAGAATTTCTCAACTTGGATTTATCGAATCGGAAAAAATGTTGCCATCGATTTGCTTCGTAAAAAAAGACCCGTTCAATCCTTGGATGCGGAGCTAAATGATCTAGATGACGATTACAGCTACTATAGCAAGCTGGCTAGTCAAGATCAGTCCCCTGAACATGCGCTGCTTCAAACGGAAGTTCAAGAGCACATGCACGCTTCCATCAATAAATTAGGCGATAAATATAAAGGCATCATTACGCTTTACTATTTAGAGGAGCTTTCTCTACAAGAGATTAGTGAGCGTCTGAACCTGCCGATTACCACTGTGAAAACGCGCTTGCACCGAGGGCGTGAGCTCCTCCGTAAAAAGTGGGGAATGAATTTCGTTATTGGTTTAATGACATTTTTCACATTGGGTATGATCGCTTGATTCCTTCTATACACAAAAAGAAGCCCCTTCCCACGCTGTAACTCGTGGTCAGGGGCTTCTTGTTTTGCCTAGAAATTAATCCAAGGACTATTTGGTTTACTTGTTTCTCGTTTTTCCGTAGCTCGTTGTTGTTGCTGGAGGAATGCACTCAACGCTGATGTTCCGGAAAGCTTTACTTTACGTGTGGAACGACTTCCATTAGACTTCGCTTTATCTGCTTTTTGCTTATCCCGAATGTCGATTTCAATCTCTTCTAGCGTATCAGAGACCTTCTTAAGCTCATGTGTATGAACTTGCGGCATCAGCGAGGATTCATCATATGGCGCATGATGCCCGGCACCAGCATAAGGAATGCCATACGGATCATGCTGATAGGCATAGTGCTGAGCCATTGGATGATCGTAAGGCATCGGCGGTGGATAGAAAGCAGGCATGGCTGGCATATTTGGCATAGATTGCATGTCTTGCGGCATGTTGTCCCAAGGATTACCCATAGGTACATTCGAATAATGGGCTGGGTAATTCATCCATTGGTGCTCGCTCATAGAAGGTCCACCGCACCCACAACCTTCATCAACGACTGAAACTGGGGCTGTCATCGCTGGAAGCGGCTCACAAGGTTCTTCTTGATAAGCCGGATACGTCATGGCCTCGTGCTGCTGCTCTGGGTAAGCGAATACCTCTGTGGCTGTAATATGAAATTGTTGAAATGGATGTACCGCCTGCCCATAAGGTTCATGGAGTCCCAGACCATCCATGACTGGAGCTGGAATAACTGGCGAAGTCGCTTGTGGCACCGCAGGTTTTGTCTCTCCTGTAGATAATGGCGGCGCTTCGAATACAGGTACTTGTGGGCTCTGGATAATTGGCTGTTGATAAGCATCTGCCGGCGGCATTGGCTGTGTAATAGGCATAGGAGCAAATGGCTCCGTAGAGAGCTTCGATGTAGTGTGGTGTGTGTGGTGTGTGTGGTGTTGATTGCCATGCATATGACCATGCTGCATTTTGGGGACAAAGACAATATCCCCCGTCATAAGTACATTGGGATTCTTGAGGTGCGCATTCGCCTTAATCATCGCCTGCAATGGCACATCCCATGCTTTCCCAAGCTTCCACAAGCTGTCACCTTGCTGCACAACGTGCTTATACACAAAGTCAGATGCTGGTGGATCTACCGGTTTATGCGTAGATGGAATCTTCACTTTCATCCCAATATCAATCTGATTCGGGTCAGCTATTTGCGGATTGAGCGCAATAATCTGGTCTAGGGTGGTGTGGTATTTTTTTGCGAGCTCGTACAGGGTATCGCCTTTTTTGACAATATGGATTTTCAAAACCCTACCTCCTTTAAGTTTTCTTCAGAAAACTCACTTCGTAAGCATCAACTTAGCGTTCTTCGATAGAAAAACTAGTTTCGTAAGCAGCTTCTTCGCGTGTCCCTTCCTTTTGCCAGAAATTTGGCCGCGATCGCATTCGCTTATTCACAATAATGATATTACAGTTTATGCGCGTTCCTAGGCTTTTGCCCCTGTCGCACAAAAAAAATCCCTCGCGTCATAAACGCAAGGGATTTGCACTAAGAACCTTGATAAGAATAGCTTGGATAGCAGCCCAGAATTCGCACTTGACACCCAATCGCTTCAATTTCTTGAATGGCAGAAGGCAGCAGGACTGAGTCCATATTGCCAGCAATATCGATATAGAAATAATAATTGCCCAACTTCTTCTTCGTCGGCTTGGACTCAATCTTGGACAGGTTGATTCTCCGCCATGCAAAAGCCGAAAGCACCTGATGCAGGGCACCCGGATAATCCTCTGGCAGTGTAACAAGAATCGTCGTCTTCATGTCCTCTGATGACATCAGCTCAGGCGCCTCCTTGCCCACAAGCAAGAAGCGAGTCATATTATCCTTATGATCTTGAATCTCCCGCTGCAGCATAGGAACGCCATAATTCGTTGAGGCGATAGCCGTGCCAATCGCAGCGATGGTTGGGTCCTGAAGCGAAGCGACAATACGTACCCCTTCAGCTGTAGAACTCACTTGCTCAAACTCGGCCTCACGCAGATATTGCTTCATAAATTGGTTGCATTGCGCTGGCACAACTTGATGAGACAATACTTTACGAATGTGCTGATAGGGATTCAAGGCATCTATTTCCGCATTGGGATTCGGATATCCAATGAGATTCATATCAATCGGGAAGACCCATTCTGCTCGAATTGGAAGATCAACTTCGTGAACGAGCCAATCCACATGTAGATGCACAGAGCCCTCGAGCGTGTTCTCAATCGGAATAACACTCAAGTCCGTTTCACCCGATGCTGTTGCATTGAAAACTTCCGAAATCAACTTATACGACACATAGGTAAAATTCTCACCTAGAAAATGGCGCGTAGCTTCCTCAGAGAACGTGCTTGGCCCAAGAATGGCAACTCGTTTCATGCCAGCACCTCTCTTTCTACTAAGGCAAGCAGACCCTCATCCCCGCTACGAAGCTCTGTTGTCGTTACTCCAGCTTGGCTTGGCTTCAGCCATAGAAGCTTTGCTTCTATGCTCTCCTTCGCCAACGTGCCTTGAAGGAATGCCTCCAGCTCCGCTTTCTTCTCACTGCGCGCATCGACGAGCGCAAGCATCGTAGGTCCCGCTCCGCTCAAAGCAACGCCAAGCGCACCATGTTGCTCACATTCATCTAATAAAGTCTTCATGCCCGGAATAAGTGCTGCGCGGTAGGGCTGATGCAATCTATCCTTCATCGCATGTCGGATCATACCAAGGTTACCTGTGCTAAGCGCAGCAACGAGCAAAGAAGAGTGGCTGAGATTAAACACAGCATCCTTCATGGATACATGTTGTGGCATTACGCCTCGCGCCTTTTCTGTCGATAGCTGAAAGGCGGGTATTGCTACCAAAACCTCCAAATGAGGATCAGGCTCAATTCGGATCGATTCCGCCTTCACATCATCCCAGAACGCGACTATGATGCCGCCGAATAAGCTTGCACCCACGTTGTCAGGGTGTTTCTCTAGTCGCGAAGCGATTTGAAATAGCTCATAGGTTGAGAAGTGATTCCCAATTAGGGCGTTCGCTCCCGCGAGCGCACCTACAATGGCGGAAGCACTGCTTCCTAAGCCTCGTGTGAGCGGAATTTCACTATACATAGAAATTTCAAGCTCTGGATGTGAAACCCCGGCTTTATCAAAAACCATTTGAGCTACCTTATAAATTAAATTGGACTTATCCGTAGGAATTCCACTCATCTGATCGCCAATCAATTGAATGCGAGTCTGATCAGAGATCGCCATATCAATCCAAGCATATAAGTTCAAGGCCATCCCCAAAGAGTCAAAGCCGGGACCTAGATTTGCCGTACTTGCCGGTACTTTCACTCTTACCTTTCGTTCTGTCTTGTAGCTCATTTCGAAATTGCGCCTCTCTTCACTCAAAATAAACGTCTAACGCACTCTTCCTAGGACGAGTGCGTTAACCGTATTTCTAGCCTTCTACACGATATACGCTCTTAATGGCATGAATAACGTCCATCGATTGAAATTGATTCAATACTTTTTTCATGCTAGCTTGATTCGCATCGTGCGTAATAATGATAATTTCAGCCTTCGGATTCGATTTATTCGGATGTTGGAAGACGGATTCCAAGCTAACTTCATGCTCCGCAAAAATTTGAGTAATTTGGGCAAGCACACCCGCTTTATCTTCAACATGAAGTAAGATGAAGTTTTTGGACGCGATTTGTTCGTCTGATTTAAGCTTCTTCTCTTTGTAAGGAGCTTGTACAGTACGTCCATTGATACCTAATTTCAAATTACGAACGACTGCTACTAGGTCAGCTACAACGGATGTTGCAGTTGGCAGCTCGCCTGCTCCTGCGCCGTAAAACATAGTTTCACCAACTGCTTCACCAGTTACGTATACCGCATTGAATACGCCATTTACGGATGCTAGCGGATGTGTATTTTTGACCATCGTAGGTTGAACGCTGACGGAGATATGTCCATCATGATTCTCTGCGATGCCAAGCAGCTTCACTTCGTAACCCAATTTCTTACCGTATTGAATATCTTCCTTCGATACCTTGGAAATACCCTTCGCTTCTACATCACTTAAAGCTACATTGGCATGAAAACCAAGTGTCGATAAGATCGTCATTTTACGAGCAGCATCTAAACCTTCGACATCGGATGTCGGATCTGCTTCCGCATAGCCCAATTCCTGTGCTTCCTTCAGCACATCTGCATACGCCGCGCCTTCTTGACTCATTTTCGTCAAAATATAGTTCGTTGTTCCGTTCACAATCCCCATAATCTTCGTAATGCGATCAGAGGAGAAGCCTTCCACTAGCGCACGAATGATTGGAATTCCACCAGCAACACTCGCCTCATAAAACACATCACAATTGTTCTCAGCCGCTTTGGCTAGAATTTCCGCACCATGCATCGCCATAAGATCCTTATTGGCTGTAATGATGTGCTTGCCATTTCCAAGCGCTGTTAGAATGTGGGCCTTCGTTGCATCAACACCGCCCATAACTTCAACGACGATATCGATTTCACTATCGCCAATCACATCCCACACATTCTCCGTCAGCTTATCGGCATCCACAGAGATGTTACGATGCTTCGCTTTATCCTGCACAAGAATTTTGGCAATTTCGATGGCTGAACCTGTTTGACGCTGCAAATCCTCTTGATGTCCTTCAACAATACGGACGACACCTGTTCCAACTGTACCTAGTCCTAGTAAACCTACCTTGATGGGCTTCATTTCATTACCTCCTGAATTGTATGCTATCTTAACTGCCTTGACCGATGACCATGGCACGCTTAACTCCGTCTTGCGCCCCGAGGCGATCCACGATTTCCCGGATCTCTTCACCCATGGATGAAATTTCTAATGATATAACAACGTTCGCCATACCTTGTAATGGAATCGTTTGATGAATGGTCAATACATTGCCATCCAAATTAGCGATAAGTGCGAGTACGCGGGACAATATCCCAGACCTGTGCTCTAAATCCATTGAAATCGTAATAATTCGTTCGCGTTCCAGCTTACTTAGTGGATGAATGCCATCTTTATACTTATAGAAGGCGCTTCGGCTCAGCCCAACTTGTTCGACAGCGTCGTGAATCGTCTTCACTTCACCCCGTGCAAGCAACTCTTTGGCCTGTGCTGTCTTAAGAACACCTTCTGGAAGAATGTCCTCACGGACTAAGTAGTACCTTTCAGGTCCGATGTGCTTCATGCTAGGAAGAAACTCTTTGCTCTCCGGCACCTAACTACCGTCCTCTCCAAAAAGACTAATGTTTCTCTATAGAGGACATTATATCGAATCGTGCCTTGTGAAGCAATAGGCAAAATGCATCCAAGCATTCGCCTTTGCTGGCCATTCCCTTTCTATGATAAGCTAAAACGGAACCCAGAAGGGAGGGGTCCTCTCCATGATTACCTTACGAATGATGTCTACTGCACTTTTATGGAACAAGCATGACGAGCTCCTAATGATGAAACGTGCTTTAACCCGCACGCTCTCTCCTGGCTTATGGGCGGCTATTGGCGGTCATCTCGAACCACATGAAATTAGCCAACCAAGATCAGCCTGCTTCCGTGAAGTATGGGAAGAAACGGGCATTGAACAGGATGAAATCCAGGACTTACATCTGCAATATGTCCTCATACGGCTCAATGGCCAAGAAATACGACAGCAATTTTTCTATGTAGGCAAGACGGATGTGAATCCACGGATCGTTACGGCTGAAGGTGATTTGCATTGGATTCCCAAAGCGTCTGTCTTAGACCGTCCGATGCCCTATATTTTCCGCTGTTTACTCGAGCATTATTTCACAGTTGGCCCTACCTCGCATCCATGGATTGGCTCAGCAGGGATTGATTCAGAAACAGATAAACCTACGATTCATTGGAACCCTTTGTTGGATCCGCTGCAAATCTAAATGATTTGGAAAAGAGCAGACAACGATTTCTCGTGGTCTGCTCTTTGCGTGTCGTTCTTATAGTGCGCTTCCTCCGAAGAGAAAACGATATTCCCAGTGTCGATTCGCGATGGAATCAATGCGGACACCGCCGCTTTCTTTCGAATAGGTTGATAATATTTGACCATTGCCTAAATAAATGGCAACGTGCGTAATCGTTTGTGTAGCCTTATTTATGCCTGCATAATTGGACTGCGCTGTCCCTTTGTATGACATAAAGAACATGAGGTCGCCAACCTTGAGGTTATGCCAATCCGTGACATTGTGTCCAAGTGATTTTACAAAAGCGCCTTGGCCTCTAGAGTCGGTCGGTAATTTCAGTCCAATGCCATCCAAGAAAGCCTGATGTACAAAATCCGAACAATCAAACGTTGCCGTATTATCACGACTGGAACCATATTCATATGGCGTTCCTATGTATTTCTTTCCTGCCGCAATCACCTTTTGAATCTTTTCACTAGCTGACCCCCCTGTATTCGGAGCAGGAGATGTTACACCTGAAGTTGAAATATATGTAGGGCTTGTACTAACGTAGCCTTCACGACCATCCGAAGCTTTGACTTTATACCAATAGGCATTTACTTTCTGGAGAATTTGTACGGTTTCTCCGGCTTTCAGATAACGAATGCGAGTCGCATTCTGATCAGCTGCGGTACGAAAACTCACGCTTGCGACGATGCGCCCAGTTCCAGATGCTGGTGTAGTGGTTTGACCGTTGGCTTTTATGTACTTCGAACTCGTTGAGACATAACCGATTTGACCGTTCGTAACTTGGACTCGATACCAATAAGCATTTACTTTCTCAATAATGGAGACAGGCTCCCCAGCTTTTAAATAGCGAATGCGGGGTGAATTCTCATCAGGACTTTGGCGGAAACTCACACTGCTAACAACTTCACCAGTGGTTGCAGCAGACGCTGCTTTAGGTAATGGCACTGTAATAGCACCAAAAATAAGTGATGGGATAAGGGCAAAAGCAAGTAATTGTTTCTTCATGTTGTAGGCCTCCTAGCGTTTTGTACTTACGAAT
Source organism: Paenibacillus sp. J31R30 (assembly GCF_059692115.1). Classification (NCBI taxonomy): domain Bacteria; kingdom Bacillati; phylum Bacillota; class Bacilli; order Caryophanales; family Paenibacillaceae; genus Paenibacillus; species Paenibacillus sp. J31R30. The sequence goes on from NZ_JCAUAV010000006.1 coordinate 179,058, forward strand.
CATGATGGCACTAGTAAATGGTAACATATCCATTGATTAAGTTTTAGCTGTAACATCTACCAATTCTCCTACCCCCATAAAATAAACAGCTGCTCCGTCCTACTTGGGCGGGTGCGTTTATCTAAAAATATAGACAAATTATCGTGTTGCTATATTAAAAAAAAGACCCCCCATTCGCTGTCTAAACCAGCTTCATGGTAAGGTCTTCATCCGATTTTTGTTGAGGAATCGTCGTTATCAGCCAGATCCTGCAGCTTCAAATATTGACTCTGATCAATCCAGCGCTGCATCATTTTCAGTGCTTCTTTCCGCTGTAATAAAGCTTCAGCAAGTTGAAATCCCTCCTCGTAGCTATCTACTTTGTCAAACCATTTCAGTCGTAAGCCTGTATTGAAAATGACATGATCGCGTTCGCGTTTTACTTCCGCCGTATCCTCACCAGCAATAATTCGTTTCACCATGGTGACCTGATCTTCTTTGTCAAGTAAGGGTAAGGGTGTACTTGAGAATCCAAACTTCAGCGGGTCAACAACACGGGACTCATCCCCCCATGGCGTCACAATGCGAATCGCACTGTGCTCATATAGGGGCAAATCCTCAGAGCCATCAATCCCACTGACAATATAGGCCTGTTGAAAGCCAGATCGGATCGAAATGGGAATGAGGGACTCCATGGTTTTCCGTTGCTGTACACCGATAATTAAATTCGCGGAAAGCACAGGATTCAATACTCGCTCGATGGTATCGATGACAGTTCGAATACCAAGCTGTTCCCGGACCTGCTTCAGTCTTCCAATGGGGGGACACAACTGCTCCGTAGGGAGAAAACCGATGTGCAGTTGAAATAACATGGATTGCCAAGCCTTCACAGAAAGATGTATGGACACACCTAAGCTTTCTACGATTTCTTGTAGGGATGTCCCTTGTCGTGCAGGAAGAGCCTCTCCACCTTGCATCACTTGTGTGAATCCCACGGATGCCAGCAATAGGCTGACAGGCAGCGTGATGGGGAATCGCTTCCTACCCTCCGTTGGCCCTGTTGAATGAAGCGAGTTAGGCTGAGCATGGTAGTTCAAGGAGTAGCTGCGATACACATCGATAAAAGCCATCAACTCGTCATCTGCTTCCCCCTTCATACATAACGCCATTAAGAAAGCCGCGCATTGCGCATCTGTCGAGTCTCCTTTCGCCATTTCGTTGGCGGCTTCCACAGCCTCATCGTAGGTTAAATTCCGCATCTGCGTCTGATCTGAACCCATCGCTTGAATCCATCTCTTCATCATGCCCCCTCCTTTCTCGCTTTTTTGCATTCCTTCAATGTTATATTTACTGACATAATCGAGGTGGTATATCTAAAATGGTAATGCTTTTAAAACTACATGTCAAGTATTGTGACATTAATTCGAGCATAACAAAAAAAAGCACCTATCCTGTTAGGATAAGTGCCTTGTATTATAAATTGTTCTCGTCGAACTCGAAGTCAAAATCACCGATTTGGATCGTCTGTCCATGAACAGCGCCACGTTTACGCAACTCGTCATCAATGCCCATGTTACGCAAAATACGAGCAAAACGCGCGATCCCATCCTGCGTTGTGAAATTCGTCCGTTTGATCAATTTCTCAATCGACGGGCTTTCAATAACGAATACATCATTGTCACGACGAATCGTGAAATCATTCTCTTCGCGCTTCTCGAAGCGGTATACCTTACGCTCTTGGGTCTCAGCCACTCCTTCAACCTCTGGGGCATTCGGAATGCTTTCTACAATGTCAGAAATCTTATACAGCAACTCCTGAACACCACCGCGTGTTAATGCCGAAATCGGATAAACCTCAAATTCTTTACCGTCAGCAGCTAACTGCTCCTTGAACAGGGCCAAGTTATCCTCGGACTCCGGCATATCCATCTTGTTGGCTACAACGATTTGTGGACGTTGCTCCAGCTTCGCATTATACAGCTTGATTTCCTCATTGATTTTGATGAAATCCTCATAAGGATCACGTCCATCGGCTGCCGACATGTCTACGACATGTACAATAACACGCGTCCGTTCTACGTGACGCAGAAACTCATGACCAAGGCCAACGCCTTCATGCGCGCCTTCGATCAAGCCTGGTAGATCCGCCATGACGAAGCTGCGGCCATCTCCAACATCAACCACACCCAGGTTCGGGGTTAGCGTTGTAAAGTGATAAGCAGCAATCTTCGGTTTCGCGGCCGAAACGACAGACAATAGCGTGGATTTACCAACACTCGGGAAACCAACAAGTCCAACGTCAGCCATGACCTTCATTTCTAGGACAACCCAACGCTCGACGCCTTCTTCACCGTTCTCCGCAATCTCAGGAGCTGTTACACGTGCAGTAGCAAAACGAGTATTCCCTCTTCCGCCTCTGCCACCCTTAGCTACGACTACTTCTTGTCCATGACGAGTTAAATCCGCAATGACTTCTTGCGTATCATCATCAATAATGGTCGTTCCAGGCGGAATACGTACAACCAAATCCTCCGAGTTAGCGCCATGCATGGATTTGTTGCGGCCTTTCTCGCCGCGTTCCGCTTTGAAGTGCTTCTGATAACGGAAATCCATCAACGTCCGCAAGCCTTCATCTACCCGGAAAACGACATCTCCACCATTACCTCCGTCACCACCGGCAGGACCGCCTTCTGGAACGTACTTCTCACGACGGAAAGCAACTAACCCATCACCACCGTCGCCACCTTTAACAAAAACCTTTGCCTTATCAACAAACATTTCTACACCTCAACTTTATATATGAAACGGCAATCGTATTGTAATACCTGCTTCTTCCTCATCCCATTCATCCTGCTCAAGCGAATACTGGGAACCTTGCGATGAAAATAGTGCTAAAACCGATTGCTCAAGTTGCACCCGATTATAGGGGCCTTGATATACAAAATCAAGCAGTAAGCAATCTTCTTGGACATCAAATTCCAAGCTGAGCGTGCCGCTTTCCCCATCATCGAATGCTGTGTGTTCTTGGATGCAAGCCACCACTTGACGAACCAATCGTTCAATCAGTCCACGCTGAATCGGGAGTTGTCCAAGATTAATTTCTTGTTCGACTTCCACATTCAGCTCTAGTGTCTTCGACTGAACACGGAATTGAAGCAAGTAAGCAATGAAAGATGGGATCCCCAGCTTGGAGAGATTGCTTTCCTGCTGCATAGTCATTTTTATTTTTTCCATATAAGGCGGTAAATTATCAAATTTCTTCATTTGAATATAACCAAATAAAATTTGGGCATCATTCATCCAATCATGCCGTAAGCGATTAACAACGGCAATCAACTTAAGATGATCGTATTGTTCTTGCTCTTTCAGCTTAGAACGCCACTTTTCTTCCACTCTACTCGCTTCTAATCTCCAAGCCGTATACCCGCTTATTAGGATAATTAGTAAAAAAGCCACTCTAATGATCCACGGTTCTGTAACCAACATGCCAGTCAATCCTATGAGCACAAGTACTAATAAATAGACCTGCGCGCTGCCCAATTGCTTCATTATCCGCCCGCCCCGTTCTCCCTGCTTAATAACCGTTCATCCAGTATATCATGCTGGCTGGAAAACTTCACCAAACAAACGAGAAAACCTCTGCCCTCGACCATCCGAAATGAGTGATCACGGTTAGAGGTTTTTCCATACATTGTTGTGAGAAAAAATCCCTGGATGAACTGTCGCTCACCAGGGATTCTAATTACGCTTCTAGAGCTGCAGCTACTGGAGCTACATCAACTGGGTATACGCTCACTTTTTTGCGATCGCGGCCCAAACGCTCGAATTTCACTACGCCTTGTACCAAAGCGAAAAGTGTATCATCCGAACCGATGCCTACGTTCGTTCCTGGGTGAATTTTCGTACCGCGTTGACGGTAGAGAATGCTTCCCGCAGTAACAGTTTGACCGTCAGCACGTTTAGCGCCAAGGCGCTTAGAGTGCGAGTCACGACCGTTCTTTGTGGAACCTACCCCTTTTTTGGAAGCGAATAATTGGAGATCCAATTTCAAAAACATGGTGTTATCCTCCTTTGTGATAGATTGTTTCAATCGTTATATAATCACCGTAAGTTTGTTCAATCGTTTGTAACATAACGACCATCGATTCTATAATTAACTGTACCTGATTCCAAGTTTCCGGGATGGCACGCGCACTATCCGGGATGGTTACATCCAGCAGTCCAGGCTCCATTTCGTGAATCGGAATCACACCGGTTAAGGATTCTATCGAATTACATGTACCAACGGATATCGCTGATACCGCGGCGCAGACCAAATCTTTGCCAGGTACGTCATATTCAGCATGGCCTTCCACTACAAAAGAAAGAATTTGAGGTGAATCCGGTGCAAGACGTTCTATGGTCACGTAGATCATAGGCTTGTCTCTTACGCTTGGATTTTCTCAACTACTACTCTTGTGTACGGTTGACGATGACCTTGCTTTTTGTGATAGTTCTTTTTCGGCTTGTACTTATAAACGATGACTTTTGCGCCTTTGCCGTGTTTCTCCACTTTCGCGGAAACTGAAGCACCAGCAACCAATGGAGCACCTACTACTAGGCCATCCTCTTTGGAAACCAAGAACACACGGTCAAAAGAAACAACCTCACCCTCAGCAGCGTTCAATTTCTCGATGTAAAGAACATCGCCCTCTTGAACTTTGTACTGTTTACCACCTGTTTCAATAATTGCGTACATTTTCATTACCTCCTCATGTCTCAGACTCGCCTTGTGCAGGTGACGGAAAAGAGTGAATCCCTTCGCGTACTTCGACCTGTTTCGTGCGGTTACAGCATGCCTAAACAACACACTTCGAGTATTATATCACAGATATAAATTCATATGCAAACCTTTTATTTGCGTTTCCGAGTCATTTCCAACAAACCAAGCTTGGTCCAGCCAACAATCGTCGTCTTAGAACGATCTTTGCGCACAGCTTCCGCCATGTTAGCCATGACTTTCGCTCGATTATCTTCTGCGTGCATATCAATAAAATCGACAATAATGATGCCTCTTAGATTACGAAGCCGCAATAGTCTAGGAATTTCAACGGCTGCTTCCCGATTAATATCTGTAACGGTCTGCTCTAAATCAATAGAACCCGTGTAACGTCCCGTGTTGACATCAATCACCGTCAGCGCTTCTGTTTGATCGATGATCAAGTATCCGCCGCTAGGCAGCCAAATTTTCCGACGGAAGCTCTGATTCAACTCTTCCGTAACGCCGAAATGATCGAACATAGGTGTTCTACGATCATAGAAAGCAATGCGGCCTCGCCAACTTGGTTGCTGTTTGCGAAGTAAAGTTCTCATCTCTTCAAAGACTTTATTATTGCTCATCCATACTTCTTGAACCTCATCGGATATCACATCTCTAGCCAGCTTGGGCAGAAGATCGAGGTCCTGATAGAGCTGTGCAGGTACATGGGTCTCTTCTCGTTTAGCTTGAATGGTACTCCATACATCGCGTAAATTTTGCAAATCGTCTCGAATGGCTTCTTCGCTCTGACCTATCGCACCTGTACGAATAATGACGCCTTCACCTGGCAAAAGGTTACCTTCTGCAAGCTGCTTTAGACGCTGTCGTTCAGCTTCAATGTCAATTTTACGTGAAATCGCAATATAATCAGCATCTGGCATATAAACAATCCAACGGCCCGGAATCGAAACGTGCGTAGTCACTCTCGCCCCTTTGGTACCTTGCGGATCCTTGCTAACTTGGACCATCAGTGTTTGACCCACTTCAGCAATATCCGTAATGGAAGGCTTGATCTTCGGCTGCTTGTCCAAATGAACGGGGAGGAGATCGTCTATATAAAGAAAGGCATTCTTCGCAAGTCCAATATCGACGAATGCCGCTTGCATGCCAGGAAGTACATTAACGATGCGGCCCATGTAGATGCTGCCTGCCCGTTGAGTTTCAAGCGGATACTGCGTATCATACTCCACAAGACGACCATCCTCTAGCAATGCCGCTTGTGTAAGCTCGGGGGCGCTGTGAATTATCAGTTGCTTCATACACGTTCACCTCACCAGTTATTTTACATGAAAAGATCGGAAACTGCACTCCCCGGTTTTTTCCCATCTAAATAACCGCCGACGATTTGCTGCTCGGGCAACACCGCTTGGATGCGCCCTAGGTCGTTCACAACGTAGATCAAGTGATATTTCTCACGCATAAAAAGCTTCAAGGTATCAGCCATCGTAAGCTGTCTAGTGATGACAATCGGCTGCGCTCTCGTTCCGCGGCTCAACAGCTGCCCCACTCGGAAACCGCGCCCCATTAGAAAACGAAGAAAATGGTACGGTATTTGCCGGTAGGCATACCAATTCGACACAAGCAGAAACAAGCCAATAACGAGGATATTGATCGGAAGCTGACCTTGTATGAGCTGAATAATCGCCATAACGATGATCGAGAAGCTAATAATCATACTAATCCAAACGGAATAAAGAATCGTGTTATGGTACGACATGATATAACCTAATAACCCTTGCATCACTTTTCCGCCATCAAGCGGCATAACGGGGATCAGATTGAATAAACCAATCATGAGATTCGCTTCAATGAAGTAATCCCACCAGCTGCCACTTCCGATATCAAATGATTTCATCAACAACGCCACTAAGATCATCCATACGTGCTGCAATGGGCCTGCTAAAGCGACAATCAATTCCTCGCGTGTGGAAGTCGTTCCAAGCTCATCAACAATCAAAACACCGCCGAAGGGAAGCAGCTGCACTTCCTGAACCCGCCAACCGAACCCCTTGGCCGCGGTTAAATGTCCGAGCTCATGGATGAGTACAATGCCAAACAAGGTGATTGCCTCTAGAAAATAACCTGTGAAGGCACAACCTATCATAATCAACGTAAATAAAGGATGAAAACGGTATTTCGTCCCTGCCCATTTAATCAAAGGTGATCACACCCTCTGGGTTGATCGTCACGCCCGCTTTCATCACTGAAAAGTACAGCGTCCCTTTCGCAGGATCTTTAGCAGATGCCTTGCCAATGGGCTCTCCAACCTTCATCCAGTCCCCCACGGTGACACTTGCTTCACTAAGCCCTCCGTATAAGGACTCCAGTCCTCCCGGATGACGAATCATGATCGTTAAACCAGTATCCGCGGCTTTGCCCGAGAAAATGACCTGCCCTGTATCCATCGCATACACCGGAGCATACTCCGCTGTGTTCAAATTGACTCCCTTATGGAGAGTCCCGTCGTATCTAATCACCACATTCCCTTTCGCTGGCGCGAACAACGTGCGCTTCGAGGTACTTACGATAACAGCTTCATTTCCTGTACGATTAAAGCTAGGAATAAAGGAGGGCGAGCCTCCGAACTTATCGGTATACCAGGCGGAGAAAGCCGTAAAGTCATAAGACTTCGTAAGCGCTGCTGTAATATACTGCTTTCCTTGAATTGCCCAGGGCTTGTCTAACTGAAACATGCCATAAACAGCCGCAAATATCATACCGCTGATAAGCAGCTTGAAGGCGACCTTGCGCGGAGATGGGGGTGTGAATAACCCTTTTTCCGGATCATTATGATTTCTATCCATCATTAGCTTCTGTCTCCAGGCGAATTCTGGATCTTCCATCCGCCTTCTCCAGTCAGGATCCGCATATAGCGGCATTTCGTCGTTCTGACGTGAAGGCAAGAGGAATTCGGCCGACTGAGAGGAGAGTGACCCACCATGCCCGAGTGTTACTTCCGACGATTCTCGCAAATGGCGAAGTCGTTCTAATCGGCGTTGCTTGACTTTATCTTTTATAACCATAGAATCCCCCTCCTTATAAAGTTTCATTAATACAGACTATGTGTGTATGGACAAGATTATGTGACTATACCAACGCACAAAAAAACAAGCCGCCTCACGGCAGCTTGTTAGAAAATTAACTATTAAAATAATTCAGGGGCACGCTCTTGATGCAGCTTCACACTCATGACTAAACCAAGTGAGAGCATATTGATCAGGAGCGAAGTTCCCCCATAACTCACGAAGGGGAGCGTAATACCGGTCAACGGCATAATACCGATCATCATACCGACATTTTCAAATATTTGAAACACGAACATGGATACAACGCCAACGACGATATAAGCTCCACCCAAATGAGAACTTTGGATAGAGATCAGAATCATCCGGTAAATAAGCAAGAAATAAATAAGCAATAAAACAGCAGATCCACGAAAGCCGAACTCTTCTCCGACAACAACGAAGATCGAATCGGAATAGGCGAAGGGGATAAAATTACTATGCACGGAAGTCCCCTGCAAGAAGCCCTCTCCTTCTAAGCCGCCCGAACCAATGGCCCTCACTGCGTTACGTACCTGATAATTATCATCATCCGACACTTCTGACGGATAGAGGAACGTATCAATCCGGTCCATCCAGTGGCTGAAGCCATAGCCCTTGAGCATCTCGAACAAGGTATCATGAAAATGTTTATATAAGGTAAGTGTCAGGAAGCCTACCCCGACCACGATAAGGATACTTATCAAAACTTGCGAATATTTGATATTCCCGATCCATAGCATCCCTAGCAAAATAATGATAAAGATGATCGCATTCCCTAAATCCGGCTGAATGAGCACGAGCACGAACGGGATTAGAACGGCTATTCCTACAGGAATAATGTCATTTTTAACTAGCAGCAGGTCTCCTCCGCGTTTGGCGAGAAGTGCTGTAATGCAAATGATGAGGATCAGCTTGACGAGCTCCGCAGGTTGAAAAGTCAACCCACCGGGGAGCTCAAACCAGCCGCGTGCACCATGAATTTTTTTGCCGAAAAAATAAACAGCAATCAACGACACAATCCCAATCCCATATAAGTACGGAGCAATCCGAATAAGGACACGGTAATCAAATAAACTACAAGCAAGAAAAGCGACTAATCCTACCGCATATAAGATCAGAATTTTCGTAATACTGATATTAATCGTCGGATGATCGATAGATGAACTGTAGACCAACATCGTACTTATAACCATAAAAGCGAACAGAATGACAACGATAGGAATATCAATGTTTTTCAGCTTGGCAAACACAGAACAATCATCCTATTCCAATAAACTTTTTCATTCGTTTGACCCAACCGGTCTTATCCTCAAGCTGCATGAGTGGCACCGTATCCCCAACAATACGTCGGGCAATATTCCGATAGGCGATCGCTGCGCGCGATGAAGGATTCATCACCGTTGGTTCTCCTAAATTAGCAGCCTTGATGACATGCTCATCATCCGGCACAATCCCTAACAAATCAATCGCAAGTACCGAACAGATTTCATCGATGTCCAGCATTTCACCTTTTTTCACCATCTGAGGGCGAATGCGATTAATGACGAGCTTCGGTGAAGATATTTTCTCATTCTCCAACAAGCCAATAATCCGATCCGCATCACGTACAGCAGCATTTTCTGGTGTCGTCACGACAATCGCTTTGTCGGCGCCTGCAACCGCATTTTTGAAGCCTTGCTCGATCCCAGCCGGACAATCAATAATGACGTACTCGAAATCGTTTTTGAGTTCCAAAATAATCGCCCGCACCTGTTCCGGAGATACGGCATGTTTGTCTTTCGTTTGCGCGGCTGGCAACAAATAAAGCTCATCAAACCGCTTATCTTTAATTAAGGCCTGCGGCAATCGGCAGCGTCCTTCCGCAACGTCCACAAGATCGTAGATAATCCGATTCTCCAACCCCATAACCACATCCAGATTACGCAAACCAATATCCGTATCCACCATGCATACTTTCTTCCCAAGAAGTGCAAGTGCAGTCCCCAGATTAGCGGAAGTCGTTGTTTTACCAACGCCGCCTTTACCTGAGGTGACAACGATAGCCTCTCCCATATTCCTCACCCCAGACACAGTTTTTTTGATCAAAATCACAATTTGACAGGAGCATCCGGCCAAATCCGATGAAGCTGATGCAGCTTATCAATTTCCATTTTACCTTCTTTGACATAAGCAAATTCCATGAATGCCTCTTCGATTCCCCACTCATCGGGAGAACGGCTGATGACGCCGGCAATTCGTAATTGTGTAGGACGCATATGAGAAGCCGCGATGATCGCTTTCTCATCCCCTTCAGACCCCGCATGAGCCATGCCGCGAAGTGAACCCATTATGTAAATGTTCCCTGTGGAGGTTATAATTCCGCCCGGGTTAACATCACCTAAATAAAGTAAATCACCTTCGTTGTGAAGGGTTTGTCCGGAACGAATCATCCCTCTTAGCGTCGTCATCGAGGCCTTGGGCTCGGGTGGAGCTTCGATCTTCGGAGGTTCACTTTCGATCGATTGAATCAAGAGATTCCCCTTCTGCTTAATCACAGCTCGAATCTCTTCCTTCTGTTCATCCGTGGCCTCACGGGTACCCAATTTGACATTCACATGAATAATGGGTCCCGTTAATATTTGTTGATGCGTTTTCTCAAGCTTATGTTGCAGCTCTTGCAACAGCTCTTGCCAATCGCATGCGTCATTTAGTAAAAAAACTAGGCCATCTTTGACCCCTTTTATCATCACATGGTGCTTCGCTACAGACATAATGGCATGACGACCTCCCAACCTATACATTTCGGCCCTTGTTCTAATTTCTCCTGCTTATCGCCTGGAAAATTAATCTTCCTTCGCTGAAGTTGCGAGTCGCTTCCCTTCAAGCAGCTTGCGAATGGGAACGTAACAAATCAAGGCCACAAGTAAATTAAAGAGAACACTTGGGAGCATGTAGTGGGTGAGAGCAAAATTCAAATCAATCGCAATCAGTTTGAATAACCGGTTGATCCCATAATTGAGAAACTCAAATATTAACAATCCTAAGCTCGTGATGAGCAAGTTGTAAAAAATTAAGTTAGGCTGCTTCCGCTGCGCTAGCCCCGCCAAATACCCTACGAGCCCCATGCTGAAGGAGTATACGCCAAGCATAGCTCCGTAGTAAGTGAAATCATGTAGTAATCCAAATAGAAGTCCATAAAGTAGTGCCGCATGACGATGATGAAAAAGTCCGATAAACATAATGAATACCAAGGTTAAGTGCGGTGTTACAACAACGATCGATTGCCATGAGGCTGGCAAGAGCCATACCACTAAGCTGCCTTGAAGGATAAACAATCCGAACAGGATGAGCCATAAGACTTGTCTATTCATTTGTCGGCTCACCTCATTTCACTTCCGGAACTTCGACGACGAACACTTCACGGATCCGATTAAAGGATGCTCTCGGTTTCACCATTACCTTGTAGGTAATGCCGAATTCCCCAGGTCCGATGGATGAGATCGTTCCTACTTCTATCCCTTTAGGGAAAACCTGCCCCAAGCCTGACGTAATAATCGTATCGCCGACCTTCATGTCGTCCGCATGTTCGACCTTGTTCATCACCAGTTCACCTACTTTGGGATCATACGTTTCGATCATCCCAAATGGCTGAGTCTCGTTTCCTTTAACTGTAACGGCAATCGCTTTCGAGTTGTTATCCGTATCATTGGTCTCGGTAAGAAGCTGTACATTGGAGTGAAACCCAAATACTTTACTCACTCTTCCTACTAAGCCATCAACCGTCATGACCGCCATGTTTTCCTTAATCCCGTCTTTATCACCCAAATTAATCGTGACGGTGCTATTGTACGGGTCTGGGTCAATGGTGACGACCTCTGCAATGCGATACGTATAATTGTTAGCTTCACGCTGACGTTCTGTGAAGCCAAGCGCTTCCATGAGTCGTTTGTTTTGCGATTCAAGCTCGTTCAATCGCTGTGTATCACGCGCATACTGCGTGAGTGTCAGCTTTAATGTTTTATTTTCCTCATAAATGACTCGCAACTGTCTGATATCTTCGAAGAAACCCGCTACCTGCGCAGCGGGCTTGTACAAGAGTCCTTGCGTCCATGCAACCGAATCTTTGACAAATTTCTCAGGCCATGTCATTGGCCCTCGATTCCCAAGTGTTAGTCCCATTAAAATAAAGAAACAGACTAAACCGGACATAAGAAAAATGAGTCGTTTATTTCCCATGAATTTAAACAAATTAGCACCTTCTAACGAAAATTAACCCTTATACCTCGAACCAGATCCTGATTTGTTCTTAAATAAATGAATATTTTCTAAGGCGCGTCCCGTTCCAATTGCTACGCAATCGAGCGGATTCTCAGCAACCATAACGGGCATTCCCGTTTCTTTAGCCAGAAGACGGTCCAGATTACGGAGCAAACCGCCTCCGCCAGTCAACACAATACCGCGATCCATAATATCCGCAGATAGTTCCGGCGGGCATTTCTCAAGCGTAACCTTCACAGCATCCACAATAGCACTTACCGTGTCAGACAACGATTCTGTAATTTCGACCGAGGTTACAGTCATTGTTTTGGGTAAGCCGCTAACAAGATCACGGCCACGAATTTCGAGCGTTTCCGCCTTATCTGTATTGAGCGCTGAACCAATCTCGATCTTCAGCGTTTCCGCTGTTCGTTCACCGATCATGAGATTGTACGTACGTTTAATGTATTGAATAATGGCTTCATCCATTTCATCGCCTGCAATACGAATGGATCGGCTGGTTACGATGCCGCCAAGTGAGATAACAGCAACTTCCGTCGTACCCCCGCCAATATCCACGACCATGCTGCCTGTAGGCTCCCAAACTGGAAGATCTGCTCCAATCGCAGCTGCGAACGGCTCCTCGATTGTGTAGGCTTCTCGGGCTCCAGCTTGCTTCGTTGCATCCTCAACAGCTCGTTTTTCTACAGCTGTAATTCCAGATGGCACACAAACCATGACATTCGGGTGACGCGGAAATAACCAACGTTGCTTCTGCGCCTGGCGAATAAAGTAACGAATCATAGTTGCTGTCGTGTCGAAATCGGCAATGACGCCATCTTTCATCGGACGTACTGCACGGATATTCCCAGGTGTGCGCCCAATCATCTTCTTGGCAGACTCACCCACTGCTTCAATTGTTTTCGTATCTGTACGAAGGGCAACCACCGAAGGCTCCCTAACGATAATTCCTCTGCCTTTCACATACACCAACGTATTCGCGGTACCCAAATCAATTCCAAGATCTTTCGTAAAACCACCAAACATACAAACGGCTCCTTTCCTGTTGCGTGTTCTATTATATTACATAAAGCCTTGTTCCTTCAAACTTATAAATCTCTGATCTCCAATGATAACATGATCTAACACTTCAATACCAATTATTGCTCCAGCTTCTACTAATCGCCCTGTCAGACTAATATCTTCCGGACTTGGGGTGGGATCTCCACTTGGATGGTTATGTACACAAATGATCGAAGCACTGCTCCGTTTAATGGCAGCTCGGAACACTTCCCTAGGGTGAACAATGGAAGCATTCAAGCTGCCCATCGATAACGTTTCTTGTGCAAGGACATGATTTTTGGTATTCAGAAACAAACAGACGAAATGCTCCTTTTGTAAATACCGAAGATCCTCGCTCATTAAATTTGCGATATCTTTGGGAGAACGAATCGTGATCCGCTCCTCGTATGTGCTTTTGGCCAGCCTGCGGCCAAGCTCAATACCCGCCAGAATTTGAAGTGCCTTCGCATCACCAATACCCTTAATTTGTGTAAGCTGGTCCTTGCTCATATCGACAAGGCTGCGCAGTCCGCCGCTTTCACTTAGAATCCGGCTTGCCAAATGAATGGCTGATTCAGATATTGTTCCGGTTCTTAATAAGATTGCTAGCAACTCAGCATGACTTAAAGCCCCCGCCCCCAATTGGAGCATTCGCTCACGCGGTCTTTCTTCGATCGGAACTTCTCGCAGCATTAAGCTTGAGCTTTCCATGTTTTCCCCTCTTTCGTAATGTAGGTTGTGTTACTTATTGCTATCCCATGCATGCGGGTTATGCCCCTAAAGACAACATAAAACCCTCGGATTATAGGATCCGAGGGCTTCTAGGATGGAGATTCCGTATGCGATTTGGGACATTCTAAATTCCTTATTTGTTCAAGCATGCTGCCGATAGTATGACCTTCAAAGTAATTCTCCATTTGCTTCTCAGCATCGGTGAACACCTTACTCATCAATCGATCCATCTTGGATGAAATCATACATGGCTTGGACTCATCACCTGAGCACCAGCTTGGCTTCAGCGTACCTTGGCATGTTAATCGGTAAATCTCCCCGAGTGTGACTTCCTCAGGCTTACAACTCAAAATAAACCCGCCGCCAATGCCTTCCTTGGTAGACACATAGCCTGCTTTTCGCAGAAAACCCATGACCTTACGAATTCGTGCAGAATGCGTTGACACATTCGCTGCAATTTCTTCGCTGGTTGCCATATGATCCGGCAAGTGGGCTAACAGAACGAGGCTGTGGACGGCAATTGTAAATTCGCTGTTCATGGTAGATACCTCCCAGAAGAATGCGAAGTCATGTCGCTTACTGTCATTGTAACCGTTACAGATTGCTCAGTCAATCTCATTACCCTATTTTGGACTAGAATGGATAGGTTTGGAAATTACTTTACAGAACTTGTATATCGAAAGTAAGAAGTAACTCACTTAACAAAGAAAGCGGGAGTCCCACAACCGTGAAATAATCCCCTTCAATCCCACTAATGATCGTTGCACCGATTCCTTGAATGGCGTAAGAGCCGGCTTTATCATTCGGTTCCCCTGTAGCAATATAGCGCAAAATCTGCTCGTCAGACATCGGCTTCATCCGCACGTGGGTCATGCTATGTGAGACAACTTGTCGACCCGTTGCTGCGTCCACACAGGCCACACCGCTATATACCTGATGCGTATTACCCTGGAGTCCTTTCAGCATCCGGAAGGCGTCTTGTTCATCAACCGGTTTGCCAAGGACTTCCCCGTCCAGCACGACAACTGTATCCGAGCCAATGATAATTCCGTGTTTATCTTGCTCTTCTAACATTTCTCGAACTGTAGATGCTTTGCGCAAAGAGAGCAGCTCAACGAGCTCCGAGGGGGTTATTTTTTGTTCGACGGTCTCATCCGCGTCACTCACCCGAATAATATAGGGTAGTCCGAACGATTGGATGAGCTCCTGCCTCCGCGGCGACGATGAAGCAAGAATAAGTCGTTGTTGTTCTGTGGTTTTCACTATCAACAGCTCCTAACTAATAATTCTAAGGTTTGAAGTTCATAAACGTACTAAAGTTTCCGATAAAGGAGATAGGCTCCTACTAATCCAATAATGCTGCATAGGTTTAGCTTCACCAAAAGATGAAATTCGTATTTCACAACTTGCAAATCCGCTTTAGGCTCCCATGAAATTTGTACTGATTTGGTTAGAAATGCGAGAGCAGGAACGGGCGCCAGCAGCTGGCCGATAATAATCCCAGTAATTAACCCGACGATTAGAAAAATGATTAATGTGAACGTGCTTTTTTTCATTCCTGTCATCCTCCCTATGTATGTACAAGCCTATTATAAGGGGAATCACCTCTTTTTTCCATGAAAAATAAGCAGCTGCGTCGTTTATGTAATCAATGGCGATTCTTTCCTGCTTACAGCATAGACCAATCCTAGTAAGATAGTTACCGGAGGTAATTTCAACTATGACTCTACTCAAAAGACTCATTCTATTCACTTTATTACTTACAATCGCGTTCCCCTATCATGCATTTGCTTACAAGGTTGTGCTAGATCCCGGGCATGGCGGAAGTGATCCTGGCGCAATTGGTGTTGGCGGACTCCGTGAAACAGATGTCAATTTGGACATCACGCTAAAGGTACGGCAAGCGCTGCTTGATCGGGGCTATGAGGTCATCTTAACGCGTACCAATGACACTTTCTTGTCACTCGCTCAGCGAGTAGAATTCGCGAACGAACAGCAAGCTGATTTGTTCGTATCCATTCACGCCAATGCGCATTCGAGCAGCAAAGCCAATGGCACCATGGTGCTCTACTATGACAACGCCTACCCGCAAGAAGATTATCCAGCGAGCAGCACAATGACCAAATTAACGCCTTACAGCAAAGATTTGGCTCAGCATGTACAAGACGCTTTGCTTGCTCAATCCGGAACCAAAGACTTAGGTCTGACACCGAGCGCAGTTTATGTGGCCCGAATGGGAACAATTCCAAGCATTCTAGTAGAGACCGCTTTTCTCACGAATAAAAGTGATGCAGCCTTGCTAGCTAGCGATGCTATGCGTTCCAAAATGGCGATCGGAATCGCCAATGGAATAAGTGCTTATGAACCGCCTCTCTTTACGGATGTGCTGGCTCATTGGTCTAGACCTGCCGTTCTACGCATGAAAAACAAAAATATAATCGAAGGCGTCGGGAATAACTATGAGCCTAATCGCGCGTTAACGAGAGCAGAATTCCTTACGCTGATGGATCGCGTATTCTCGTTCGACAAACTACCGGCCGCTTGTTCCTCCACCGGAAGTGTCACTACTAACGTTTATGGATGCGGGACTGGACCTGCTGCGAAAAGCTACTCTGATTTACCTGCTTCACATTGGGCTAATGCTGTTTTCACCAAAGCAGGGAAGTTAAACCTCCTTCAAGGCTACGCAGACGGAACAATTCGTCCCAATCAGGCGATTACGCGCGGGGAAGTTGCTTATTTATTCAATCAACTTCTGCAGATGATTTCGCCAACCAAGCAATCAACAGATCAATCAGCATTCGATGATGTACCCAAA
Source organism: Paenibacillus sp. J31R30 (assembly GCF_059692115.1). NCBI lineage: Bacteria > Bacillati > Bacillota > Bacilli > Caryophanales > Paenibacillaceae > Paenibacillus > Paenibacillus sp. J31R30. The sequence goes on from NZ_JCAUAV010000006.1 coordinate 195,727, forward strand.
TCGCTTTGGAGTGCTTCAGCGATTAACACGTTGAAAGAGAAAGGCATCATTAATGGCATAACGGACACCTCTTTTATGCCGGATCAAACGATGACAAGGGCTGAAATTGCTGCCCTGCTTGATCGATACGTTACCAAATGAGAAAAAGCCGTGTATCTTAACTCTCACAAAGAGTTCAGCTACACGGCTTTTCTGTTAAGCGACTGTAATGATTTTGAGCAGCTCTTTCTGAGCAATAATATACTGCATCAAGGAAGATTGCGCTTGCCACATCAAGGCTTGAGATGGTGTTTTTTTGTACTCTTCCATCGACTGAACAGCGCGATTGATCGCTGTAGTCATCTTAAGCAGTGACTGCTTAACATCATCACCCGCTCCATCGGTGAGCCCTGTGCCTAGCGTAATGAGGGCCTGATGCGATGTACGGATCGTCTGCAACGATGCATCTGTGAGTGCCGTTGGCTTCGTCTCTGCCAGATGGATCAGTGTCAATCCGCTAATGGTATTCACGAGCTTATCGCCATCAGCAATATAATTGGCCACTGACTCTGGCTTTGCGCCAGACCAACGAATGCCAGTTACCGCTGGGAACTCCACATTTTTCATAAAGACCTCAATGGTTTTATCCGTTGCTTGCACACCTTGTCTCAGCGCAATGGCATCATCCCTCGTCTTAGCAAAACCAACAAACACAGTAAGCTTATCGGAATTATCTACCGCTGACGCAAGCCCTTTCTTACTCAGTGAGTCCTGAACGGCCTGAGCGCCCTGCATGGAACTAAACACACCATTTTGCAAGAAGGTATATGATTTCGCAGGGATTTGAACAGGTGTGACAGCTGCTGTTGTTGCAGGTAGCGCAGCTTCCCCAACACCAGTTTGTGTCTTGGTAGTTGATCCCGCAGCCTGCGTGTTAGGAGAAGGTACCGTTATTTTCGTCGGATTGGAAGTGGATGTCGCTACACTTGTATCTCGATCCGAGGAGAACATGGAGAGGACGAAGAATCCAAACGCGATTCCCGTTACTACTGCACCAGCCACGGAGGTTGCAATACGAATCCAGGGGGTGCTTGACGATTTGGCATAACGAGCTCCTCCTGTTCCTGGCTCTCTGTATGGCTCCTTCGCTGTCCAGGTCGACCATTCATTCCGATTATCCGGTGGCTCCACATCGTTTCGGACTGGAGAAGGTTTCGAGGAATTCTGCTGCTCTCTGGAAATCTGCGTTTCACGAATAATCCGCTCTACACGCTCTCCTTCCGATTCAATCGGACTATTCCAGTTCCCAAAATCCGTCGTAAACGTATTCAGCGCATGAGGTTCAAATAAGGATTCCACTTGCTCCCTCTCTGCTTGCTCATAAGGTGTAACTTCCTTTGGACTGCGATCGAGCTTCGTGTCTATAACTTTAAACTCTTCTTGATAGAGTGGAATGACATTCTCCTCTTGATCATGAACCCGTGCCGCTCTGCGTGTTGATTCTGCCCCCTCCTTGGGGTCGAATCGATAAGTGATTCTAGCTTTTTTCATTCTCTTCCCACACTCCTCATCGCATGTATGTTGGAAACAGGCACAATGCCGTATCATCTTGTCCCAATCTTCTGTTACTAGAGTATGAGAGAGAGAACCTTAATATGATTCCTTGGTCAAGAAAAAAAGACCGCCTCCAGCCCGTTGGCTACAGCGATCTTTTCTCTATGAGTGTGTTTCGTATTTTTTGCGCAACGATTTAGCTAATCCATCTGCTGCCTTCCAGATATCGCCAGCCCCCATCGTAAGGACGAGGTCGCCTGGTTGAACGTGATCAACCAAATAAGTCAGCACTTCTTCACGCGTCGCGATATGCTGAACGTTCGGGTTGCTGTTGCTGCGAATCAGCTCAACTAGCTTTGCAGAGTCAACGCCTTCAATTCGTTGTTCACCTGCCGGTGAATAAATATCTGTAATAATCACTTCATCCGCTTCAAGGAAGGAACGGCTAAATTGCTCAAACAGATAATAGGTTCGCGTATAACGCTGCGGCTGAAACACAGCAATGATACGTTTTCTTGTTGCTTTCGCTGCAGAAATCGTTGCTTGGATTTCGGTTGGATGATGTGCGTAGTCATCAATGACCAAAATATTTTCGACTTCGCCAAGCACTTGAAATCTACGCTTTGCTCCCCGAAACTCCTGAATAGCTTCCGCAATATGTTCAAAAGACAGACCAGCTTCCAAGCAAGTAATCAATGTCGCAAGCGCGTTGTACACATTATGTTTACCTGGCACTGACAAGCTAACTTGACCCAAGGATGCACCTTTGAACTCTACCGTGAAGGTTACTTTGCGGTCACCCAGCGAGATGTCACGCGCAATATAATCCGCTTCCGTTTCAATCCCATACGTAATCACTTGACTTTGAATTTCCGGTATCATTTCACGCAGGAATTCATCATCTTGACATACGATTGCTTTACCGCCAGGTCTTACTTGACTAAGGAATTGTTTGTACGCTTTTTTCAAATTTTCGAAATCGCCATTGTAATTTTCCAAATGATCGGCTTCGATATTGTTCACTAAGGCAAGGGTCGGGTGATATTGAAGGAACGTGCCATCGCTCTCATCCGCTTCCGCAACAACGTACTCGCCTTTGCCAGCTTTGGCATTGCTGCCGACATTCATGATCTCTCCACCGATAATATACGTTGGATCAATCCCGCAAATCTCCATCACCAATGCAATCATGGAAGAGGTAGTTGTCTTCCCGTGGGCACCTGCAACGGCAATCCCTTTCCGTTCATTCATCAACCTTCCCAGCATTTGTGAACGATGAATAATGGGAATGTTCAATTGCTCTGCTGCTTGCATTTCCACATTATCTTTGGCTAACGCCGTTGAATATACAACCAAATCGGCTCCTGATACGTTGTTCGCCTCATGACCAATAAAAACTTGAGCACCTTTGGCTTTCAGTTTATCAGTAAGCTCTTGCTGTGCTAGATCTGATCCCGAAATGCGGTATCCCATCTCGAGCATGACTTTGGCAATGGCACTCATGCCGTATCCGCCGATTCCTATAAAATGTACGTGTTCTGCTTGACTCACGCCGTTCTCACCATCCTTTTTCAGAATCGGTTTGATAGGTTATCCAAGAACGAACATCAGAGATTAAATACAGCGTGCCAGATACGACCGCCAGATCATCCTGCTCAGTTCTATTTGTTAATAAAGTTAAAGCTTGCTTCCAATCGCGTTCTACGACAATGTCAACTTCACGATTCATCTCTCGCAGCAAACCGCTTGCGATATCTGCGAGCAAGGAAGCATCCCCTTTTTTATGAAAATTTGCTTCTGTAATAATGAGTGTATCCACCAATGGTAGTATATGCCTTAAGTAGCCTGTATGATTCTTCGTCGCTAGCATTCCAATCATCATATGAAGCTTCTTGTAGCTATAGACATTTTGAAGTGCTGCAGCCAGTGTAGCAGCCCCTTCAGGGTTATGAGCGCCATCGATAAGGATGCGCGGCTCCTGTGAAACCATTTCCAGCCTACCCGGCCATTTCGTGCCCTCTAGACCCTTCTGCAAGTCTACGTCTTCCACGATGGTGGCGTAATATTGACGAAGAACTTCCAGTGTCATGACGGCTACGGCGGCGTTTTTCAATTGATGCTCACCGTTCAACGTGATGGACAAATCCGGAATAGGTCGAAAAGGTCCGTTAAATTGGAAGTTTTGACGATCCAGCTCACTATTCACATCACTCAACGAAAATTGATCGCCAAGCGAGTAAAGCGTGGCTTTCTTCGCCTTCGCCGTTTGATCTATAACACTCCAAATCGCAGCAGGCTCAACAGCCGTAATGACTGGAACCCCCGCTTTAATAATCCCTGCTTTCTCCGCTGCTACAAGCTCCAGCGTATCACCCAGAATATCCATGTGATCATGGCCAACATTCGTAATGACGGTAACGATTGGATTCACAATATTCGTGCTATCCAGCCTTCCCCCGAGTCCTGTTTCCCATACCACATAATCGGGATATGCTACTTTTCCAAAGTAAAGAATCGCAAGTGCAGTCGAAATTTCAAACATCGTTGGCGGGCCAACCTCTGTGGCTGCAATCTCCTCCACAATCGGCTTCAAGTCATTCACTAATCGCAGCAGGACGTCATCCTCAATATCCGCACCATTCACTTGAATACGGTTGGTATATCTCACCAAATACGGCGACGTAAACGTGCCTACATCATAGCCGCAAGCCACAAGCACGGAAGCTAAATAAGCACATGTTGAGCCTTTTCCATTCGTACCTGCCACATGAATGAACTTCAGCCTGCGTTCAGGGTTACCCAGCTTTTCCATTAATAGCTGCATACGTTGGAGGCCCGGCTTCATACCGAGCTTCTCCATCCGTCCAACGATCCAATCAACGGCTTCTTGTGCGGTTTGGAATGCACCCGCCGTGTTCTTGATTTCATCCATTGTTCTCATCCTCTTTTACTATATGAATCACCTTGTAGACGAACCTAGGCAATCGTATAATTTCCGTGCATTACGCCTTTAACTCCGCTAATCGAGCGATAACTTTATCCCGCTTATCTGCATAATCAGCAAGCTTGGCTTTCTCTTCTTCGATAACCTTCGCTGGTGCTTTAGCTACAAAGCCTTCATTGCCCAGCTTTTTCTCAATACGCTCTACTTCACCATGCAAGGATTGCAGTTCTTTGTCCAAACGAGCAAGCTCTTGCGTGATATCGATCAGACCTGCTAAAGGTAAGTACAATTCAGCTCCTGTGATAATAGCTGTCATCGCTTTGTCTGGTGCTGACATTGCAAGATCAATTTCAAGTAGTGACGTGTTGCAGAAGCGTTTCAAGTATTCCTCATTTTTGCGAAGAATCTCCTGTGTCTCTGCACTTGCTGGTTTAATCAGCAGTTCCACTTTCTTACTCATCGGCACATTCACTTCAGCACGGATATTACGAACCGAACGAATCGCTTCCATCAACAGCTCCATCTCACGAATCGCATCAGGCGCTTCGAAGGCTGCGTTCTCTGTCGGCCACGCCGCCAGCGTAATCGTATCGCCAACATGCGGCAAGTGCTGCCAGATCTCTTCTGAGATGAACGGCATGAACGGATGAATCAAACGCTGTGTTTGATCAAGTACATAAGCTAGAACCGATTGTGTCTGCTTCTTCGCGGCTGCATCTGTGCCGTACAAGCTCAATTTGCTGAACTCAATGTACCAATCACAGAGATCATCCCAGATGAAGTTATAGAGCAGACGTCCTGTTTCACCGAATTCGTAGCTGTCGATCAAACGAGTCACGTCACGAACCGTCTCATTCAAACGATGCAAAATCCAACGATCAGCGGTACCTAATTGACCCGTCAAATCGATATCTGCTGCAGTTACACCTTCCAAATTCATCAGAGCGAATCGGGATGCGTTCCAAATCTTATTGGCAAAATTACGAGCTTGCTCAACCCGCTCCCAACGGAAGCGCAAATCTTGACCTGGCGTACTGCTCGTAGAAATCATATAACGCATGGCATCCGCGCCGTATTTCTCGATAACTTCTAAAGGATCAACCCCGTTGCCAAGGGATTTGGACATTTTGCGGCCTTCGGAATCACGAACAAGACCATGCATAAGCACATCCTTGAACGGAATTTGTCCCGTAAATTCAAGTCCTTGGAAAATCATCCGAGCTACCCAGAAGTAAATGATATCGTAGCCAGTAACGAGTACACTCGTCGGATAGAAACGCTTCATGTCTTCAGAATCATTCGGCCAGCCTAATGTAGAGAAAGGCCATAATGCCGAACTGAACCATGTATCCAGAACATCGTTATCTTGGTTAAGATTCGTGCTTTGACAATGGGAGCAAGCTGTCGCATCCTCACGCGTAACGGTCACTTGACCGCAATCCGCGCAATGCCAAGCAGGAATGCGGTGTCCCCACCATAGCTGACGGGAAATACACCAGTCACGGACATTTTCAATCCAGTTCAGGTATGTTTTCTCGAAGCGATCTGGTACAAAATTAACACCAGTGCCTGATTTTTGCGCTTCAATCGCTTGATCCGCAAGCGGCTGCATTTTCACGAACCATTGTGTGGACAAATAAGGTTCAATAACTGCACCACTGCGTTCGCTGTGGCCAACTTGGTGAACGTGCTCTTCAATTTTGATCAGAACACCTTGTTCTTTCAGATCAGCTACGATTTGCTTGCGGCATTCAAAACGGTCTTGCCCTTGGTACGGACCCGCATTCGCGTTCATCGTTCCGCTTTCGTCCATAACAAGAATTTGCGGCAGGTTATGACGTTTACCTACTTCGAAATCGTTCGGATCATGCGCAGGCGTGATTTTGACCGCGCCGCTTCCGAACTCTTTTTCAACATAGTCGTCTGCAATAATCGGAATCTCACGATTCACAATCGGCAGCAGCAAGGATTTCCCGATGAGGTGCTTGTAACGCTCATCCTTCGGATGAACAGCAACCGCCGTATCGCCAAGCATGGTTTCAGGACGCGTCGTAGCAACTACGATGGAAGCTGTCCCGTCTGTTGTTTCATATTTCAAATGATACAGCGCGCCTTGAACTTCTTTGTATTCAACTTCGATATCGGAAAGGGCTGTGCGTGCCGCCGGATCCCAGTTAATAATATAGTTGCCGCGATAAATCAGGCCTTTTTCAAACAAGCTAACGAAAACTTCACGCACCGCTTGTGAAAGTCCTTCATCTAGGGTGAAGCGTTCACGGGAATAATCAAGCGAGAAGCCCATTTTGGCCCATTGCTCGCGAATGGTATCCGCATATAATTCCTTCCACTCCCAGACTTTCTCCAAGAACTTCTCGCGTCCAAGATCATAGCGCGTTTGCCCTTGTTCGCGAAGCTTCTGCTCAACTTTTGTTTGAGTAGCAATCCCTGCATGGTCAGAGCCAGGCAGCCACAGCGTGTCAAAGCCCTGCATACGCTTCGTACGAATCAGAATATCCTGCAGTGTAAAATCAAGCGCATGCCCGATGTGCAGCATACCTGTTACGTTCGGCGGCGGGATTACGATTGTGTACGTTTCGGCATCTGGACGGTTGCCCGCTTTGAAAAAATCATTCTTAATCCAGTAATCGTACCATTTACGCTCCGCTTCTTTCGGGTCGTACGTGGTAGGCATTTCAGTTTGCAATTTGGTTTCGGTCATAAAAGTACCTCCATATCTGGTTAGATGTTATTGTGATTGCAAAAAAGTAAGAATGAGCAAATAAACACAAAAAAACCTTTCGCCCAAAAAAGGACGAAAGGTATAGCTTCCGTGGTACCACCTTCATTTCATGTGACTTGCCCCAATAGCAAATAACATGACACTTATAACAGATAACGGCTGCGACCGGAAAATGCTAATGCAAGCGAGAAACGAAACTTCCGCGATTGCACTCACATTTACTGCTCCAGGGCGACTTCGATCGGATGTTTCCTGAGGAACCTCTCAGCGCTGCAGTTCCACTCTCTGAAGGGCGTTCCGACTACTACTCCCTATCTTTGCAATTCCATATGTTGGTTTGAAAATGATTTACACTATATGATATCGAATTATTTACACATAGTCAATAATTTCGGCGCCTTTTATTAGGATTATTTTCTAGTATTGGGCGAAATGGTGGAACTTATACCTTAAGCTTCACTTCAACCCATATCCCACAAACATAAAGAGCCCCCGGCCGCTATTAGCAGCCAGAGGCTCTTGCCTATGTATCGGTTACTATCTGGGAAGATAAATAACTTGACCCACTGTAATATCCTGATCACTCAATCGATTCATCAATTGAATCTCACGCGTTGTCAGTTGATATCGCTTGGCAATTGACTCTAACGTATCTTCCTTCTGAACGATACATAGTTTGAGCTTCTTGAATTCTTGCGACTCCGATCTGCTCTGGAGAAATAATCGTCTCCACTCTACAGCATCTATCCGCGATTCCGCCTCAAGAGCCGCTTGCGCCTCTGCTTCCGCAATCCGCTTGTCGGAAAGATACGAGCCTGCCTTTGATAATAACGATTTGATGCCATACGGGTTAACCTCCACAGCGTCAGCAGCCTTCTTGCCAAAGGCAACTTTAAGCTCCTTTTTCTCCTCCGTAACGACGGTACTATCGGCATGCGGAGTTACCTTCAGCTCGATTTGTTCCACTTCTACACCAAATGTGTCATCGCCATGCGAGACTGGTTGAGCCGCAATGACCGCTGGTTCAGGTGCAGCTGCAATCAGAGTAGGAGATGGTGTAGGAAGCGGTGTAGGAAGTACTGGTGTCGGCGGTGGTTGGATCATCTGTGGAATCTGCGGTTCTTGCACTGCCGGTATAAATTGTGCGGGTGCAGCTGCGTAGGGAATGACGGGCTCAGAGCGCGGATAGTCAATTTGATGAACAAATGTGACCTCTTCTTCCTCCCGCCAGCTCTCTTGCGGTGCAGAAACCATTTCTACACCTTGCAGGGAAAGAACCCCCGTAACATTCAAGCTGCGAGCCGATAAGAGGTCGATATCAAAGTTCTCGATTTCCACCTGAATATCTTCTACACGATGAATGCGATTCAAGGGCAGCGTGATTTCGACAGGAATCAAATGCTCAAGTGTGCGAGGACTGCCGCCTTCGTCACTAAAGTAATTACCCGTAAGTAGTAAATTCCCCTTTAAGATCGCTTGATCATCCAGCGTTATTACTTGAATATGCGGAAGCAATTCTACTTCATTTAATTCTTGTATCGCCGCCAAATTTTCCTGCAAATGCACACGTTCATAAATATCAAATCGTAACCCTGGTTGTTGTTCAGACACAGAAATGTTTCCTCCCTTCCGTTAACTCGAAACATAAATCAGCTCCGAATTGTTGGGTGATATACTTGATTGTCTCTAAAAGTATATGGGTGGAGGAGGCCAGGCATGACTACATTTTTCAGTTTGCGGACATCTGCTCCAATAATAACTTGAAATCTAGTGGATAAGGCGCATGAACTTCGACCTCTTGTTGTGTAATCGGATGCTGAAATACTAGCCGTTCACCATGAAGAGCTTGTCTTTGAAATAACCGTGAAGAACCTCCATATAAGGTGTCTCCTACCAAGGGATGTCCCAAATAACTGAGATGCACACGAATTTGATGCGTTCGGCCTGTCTCTAATTCTACTTCCACAAGTGCCGCAGCTTTCAGTTGTTGAAGAACACGATAGTGCGTAAGCGCCTGATCCCCATTTGAGGCTACTCTTCGTTTCCCAGGCTGATGACGATCCTTGCCGATCGGTTCATCAATCCATCCTTCTTTTGCTTTGAAAATACCTTGAGCCAGCGCCACATACCGCCTATCAATTTGCTTCTCTCGCATGGCTTCATCCAACAGGACATGCGCCCATTCATTTTTGGCATAAAGTACAACGCCTGTCGTATCTTGATCTAGACGATGAATATGACGAACGCCGCACGCTTGTCCAGTCTCTTCATAATAGTGAGCAACCGCATTAGCAAGCGTTCCTCCTTGTCCAACCTCAGCTGGATGGACAGACTTACCAGCTGGTTTATTCACGACTAGAGTGAACTCATCTTCAAATAAGACGTCTAATGGATAAGACTCAGGTTTAAACGCCGCCTTCTCCTGAGGAAATACCTTTAGCCGAATCGTATTGCCTTCAACACGAATAAGTCCCTGTGAAGCTAAGCGTAGAAAAAATTTACGAGGTACAGGCAAGAAAACCGCTAACTCTTCAACTGCACCTGGTTTAAGCGGTTTCCAATGCTCGTTCGGAAGTGGTAGATGCAGCCATTCTCCATCTCGTGACCAATTCATCATGATTTCATGCCTTTACGAAATGATAGAAAGATTGCTAGCAGAATAAGTAGAAACACCAAAATAATCGCCATTAGATCGATTGGAAAATCAAAAAAGTAATAACGTTTCATATGTAGAACGAGCTCCTTAACAAGGCAGGGATTATGTACACTTTATTTTAACAATTACCAATACCAATTGCATGTACAAATATGATAATATTATTCTTGTATTGTTTTTTTTCGACATTTTCTATCAATTTATTAATAGAGCAGGAGAGGTTTACCTTGGGTAGTTCAATTGCAAATCATTTTCGAAATTATAGTTGGCTGAAGCGGACTTTACTCGTTATAGCTGTATGTACATTCTTAAGTACTACCTTTTTATTTCTAACCCCGCCGGGGACCTACATTCGTGAGTATCTGGCCAAAACAGTCATTACCACACAGCATCGTGATTGGGCATGGATTTTCGTAGGTGCGCAACGCAGGGATCAGATGGTTCTGGAAATGCAGAATCTAACAGAGGTCAACTCCATAGAGAAGCAAGATTTGGAGGCTGTGCAATTTAATACAAAACGCCCCATCGAAAGTCTTGTCAAGGTGGAAGATATCTCAGGTACATTCTGGAAAGGCAAGCGGATGTATGTCTATGATCCGCGGACGATTCGTGTAGTTGTACCAGGTAAGCAAGGTGAAGGTGAGAGAATCACGTCCATGGTTCAGCGAACTGGTGCAGTTGCCGGCGTCAATGGCGGCGGGTTTAACGATCCTGACGGACTTGGGAACGGATTTGCCCCAATCGGTGCTATTATGTCCGGTGGCAACATTCTTTATACCGATCAAGAAGGAAGCAATCCACAACAAATTGTTGGCTTTACCAAAGAAGGCACGCTTATTATCGGAAAATACTCGATCAACGAACTGTTGGTGCTCGGTGTCACAGAAGCCGTTTCTTTCTACCCTCGCGTAATCGCGAATGGTAAGCCGCTTATTACAAGCGGTGATGGTGGCTGGGGACGCGCGCCGCGAACAGCTGTAGGTCAAAAAGCAGACGGAACCGTCATCTTTATCGTCATCGATGGTCGTCAAACCTCAAGTGTCGGTGCGACACTGAAAGAAGTACAGGATTTATTCTTAGAAGATGGCGTTATTAATGCCGGATTCCTTGATGGCGGAGCTTCTTCCGAAATGGTTTACAATAACGAATTGATTACCAAACCTTCAAGTCGTTACGGCGAGCGTCGCTTGCCATCAGCCTTCTTGGTATTTGATAACCCTGATGATATCGTCGTGAAGAACATTTGGGAAGGACTTACAAAGATTGATCCAGGCGGTGCCTATGATCACCCAGATTTCTTGAAGGAGCAAGCCGCGCTGAAGGCACAAGGTAAATTACCTACTCCAACGCCTAAAGCAACGCCTACACCGTCCGTGAAGCCAGAAAATACGGCTGAAGCAGGCAAACCTGGCGGATCAACTTCTCCATCAAGTACAGAATCGACCAAACCGAATACAACAGATAAACCGAATTCTTCAGCAACACCATCAAATTCATCAAATCCTACGCCTACATCTACACCAACGCCTGGAAATGGGAATCCAACTGGTGGTACTACGAAGCCGTCAACACCAGCATCATCAACACCGACACCAACGCCGACGTCGACGCCGACACCAAGTGTCTCACCTAAGCCATCGACGAATGGAACCGTAGTCTCACCGACTAACACTACATCACCAACCGTTAAACCAAACTAATATGGATGCAAAGGGGTGTTCCAAAGTCATAAAATGACCGAGGGACACCTCTTCTTTTTTTGATCAGAATGAAGGGTAAAATCGAACTACACGGATCAATCCAACTCCGGTGAAAATTACGCTTGAGCTGCTGTGTCCAAATAATTGGCTGCGTATTCCTTCAAGGACGAGAGCGTTTTTAGAGCATTTATATCTATCTTATTAAGTGAAAACTAATAAATTCTGGAATCTTTAGAAAATAAATGCAATAGTGCAACCTTTCTCAATCAAATACACGATTTCAGATAAAATTGATGCAAAAAGGCATCAATTTCTGCATTTTCAGCTCTGTTTAGACATTCCGACCCCAAAAGATGCCTTTTTGCATTCATTTAAAATGTTGAAGTGAATTCCTATGAAAAGGATGCTCTTTTTCAATTTTGCAACCTGAGAACCGAACATACATAAGGGGTAGCTTCGCTTCCCCCAAAAAGAAAAAGCCCAAAATAAGATGATGCTATCACCTTATCTTAAGCTATCCTGCAAGCGCACATGCGTGCACTTCTCACTATTAACTGAATGGATCTGTCCCCAAAATAGTTACTTTTGGGGCATCATTTATCTATCTTATAATCGTTTCAAAGCTTCACGATGTGCATCGATCGTTGTTTCAATATCCTCATCGGAGTGAGCAGTAGATACAAACATGCCCTCAAACTGCGAAGGTGCAACGGAAACACCCAAATCCAACAAATGACCGAAGTAGGCATTAAAACGACCTAGATCGGATGTTTTGGCTGAGTCGTAGTTCGTCACAGCCAGTTCTGTGAAAAATGGACACACCATCGAACCAACCCGATTGATGGTACTCTCAATACCGAATTCCGCAGCATTCGCTGTGAAGCCTGCTTCAAGTCTAGCCGACTTTCGCTCTAGCTCTTCATATACATTCGGCTCGCCTAGTAAGGATAAGGTCGCAAAGCCCGCCGCCATCGCAAGTGGATTTCCCGATAAAGTACCCGCTTGGTATATCGGACCCGCAGGGGCGATCTGTTCCATGATGTCCAAGCGTCCGCCATAAGCGCCTACAGGAAGCCCACCACCAATTACTTTACCTAGGCAAGTCAAATCAGGCGTAACGCCATATAGACCCTGTGCACAGTTCTTATGTACGCGGAAACCGGTCATAACCTCATCGAAAATTAACAAAGCGCCATATTTCTTCGTGATATCACGAAGTCCTTGCAAGAAGCCTGCCGCCGGAGGAACAACCCCCATATTCCCTGCAATAGGTTCCACGATAAGCGCGGCGACTTCTTCACCGAATTTTTCGAAAACCAGCTTCACACTATCCAAATCATTATATGGCACTGTGATCGTGTTCGATGCCACACTGCTCGGCACGCCAGGACTATCAGGCAGTCCAAGCGTAGCAACCCCAGACCCAGCCTTGATAAGCAAGGCATCTGCATGCCCGTGATAACTTCCTTCGAACTTCACAATTTTGTCGCGCTTCGTGAATCCACGAGCAAGTCGCAACGCGCTCATCGTTGCTTCTGTACCTGAATTAACCATACGAACCATCTCTATGGATGGTACGCGCTCAATCACAAGCTTTGCCATTTCGGTTTCGAGCAACGTCGGAGCTCCAAAGCTTGTCCCTTTAATGGCTGTAGTTTGAATCGCTTCCAATACTTTGGGATGAGCATGGCCTACGATTAACGGTCCCCATGAACCTACATAATCGATAAAGGTATTGCCATCAATATCCATTACGCGAGAGCCTGACCCACTCTCCATGAATAAAGGTGTTAAGCCAACCGATTTAAAAGCGCGAACCGGACTGTTCACGCCTCCAGGAATCAGCTTTCTTGATTCTTGAAAAGCAGCCGCTGACCGTTTGTCGATTCTGCTCGAATTTACCATTATTTAGCCCCCAATAACGTGATCTTGTGATAAAATGAGGTCATATCCTACCCTTAACTACCTACAAAGGCGGTACAACCAATGCTAGAGCTTATCAAAAAAGTTCCTTTATTTGCCCAACTAAACGAGCATCAATTGAACGCCCTTGTTGAAATTTGTACAACACGTACTTATAAAGCGGGCACGATCTTATTTCAAGAAAAAGAAATCGGCTCTGTATTCTATATGGTTCTTAGCGGCTCTGTTAAGATCTACACGACGAGCAATTCAGGTGAGGAGAAGATACTCTCGATCTGCAAAACCAGCGAAAGCTTCGGCGAGCTTTCACTCATAGATGGCAAGCCTCGTTCTGCCTCTGCTCAAACCTTAGAAGAATGCATACTTCTTACGATAACCGGCCATAGCTTCCTTGAATTACTTCGTACTCATTTTGACATCAGCTTAGGTATCATGCAAGAGCTCAGTAATCGTCTACGAGATACGAATCAACAAGTTTCCGATTTAACCTTCCTTGATGCAAGAACACGCGTCATCAAAACCTTGATCAAAATGGCGAATTCGCATGGCCTGCGTAAAGGGACAACCATCGTCATTAAGCTAGTGCTGAACTTTGATGAAATCTCACAGCTGGCTGGTGTTCAGAAATCAACGCTCATGCAAGTCATTCGTGACCTTGAAGAGAAGAAAATCCTGACGATTTCTGCCTCCGAATTCACCTTGGAGTTGACCAAGCTCCGCTAATCATCTTACAGTTGCAGTTGCATCCAGATGCGACTCCACAAGGACAATCTCGGCAAGCCGATTCGCAGCTTCTTTTCCTTGTCGTATACAATCGGGCAGTCCGACGCCATGGAACCCTGCACCTGTGACCAGGACTCGCGGCATTGCTGAAGTAAGCTCTTTTTTGAAATGAGCGATCTCCTCTAAATGACCAACAGGGTATTGCGGCATAGAATGCATTAACCTGGTTACTTCTGCGAATCCAGGTTCCGCCGTAATCCCTAGTAAATCTTTAATATCGTGGCGCGCTTTACTTATGAGCTGCTCATCAGACCATGCCGGCCATTCCTGTTCGCCAGCACGACCTATATAACAACGCAGCAGCACTTTGCCATCAGGAGCAGCATGCAGCCACTTCGCTGAGGTTAATGTGCAAGCAGTTATGGTGTACCCCTCATACTTAGGTACAAGGAAACCGGAGGCATCCAGTTCAAAGGGAATATCCTTACGTTCAAAAGCCATAATCACATTGGCTACCGAAATATAATCAATCTTCGCAAGCTTGCTTGCTGCAGGCAGCTCCGCAAGCAGCTTCGCAGCTTGATACGTTGGCGTCGTCACAATAACACCGTGGACGATCTCACGACGACCGTCCTCAAAGACAACCTCTGTTTGTCCCTCTGCTACGCTGTGCACTGAGACAACACCAACACCCGAACGTAAATCCACTGTACTTAAAGCGTCTACTAAGCCATTCACTAACGATTGCAATCCTCGCTTAAAGGTCACAAACACCGAGTTGCGAACAGCCGCAGGCAAATGCGCGCTTTCCTCAGTCACATTCTTGCGACTCGCCATCATCCCCAGAATTAAGCTGCGGTTCTTCTGCTCCATAGCTCGAAACTGCGGGAATGTGGACTTCAAGCTCAGCTTATACGTATCTCCCGCATAGATCCCTGCAAGCAGCGGCTCAACAATGCGCTCGAGCACTTCCTTGCCGAGTCGACGCTCCAGAAAATGTCCAAGCGACTCATCATCTGCGACATCCCGCTTCGGCAGAATCAAATCCATCGCAGCTCGAAGCTTGCCCATCGGGGAAATAAGGCCTGTCTTCATGAAGGGCGACATTTGCGTCGGAATCCCTAATACCAAGCCCGGAGGCATGCGATGCAGCTTTCGACCACGTACGATATAGGTTTTCTTGGCTTTCGGGTTCGTACCCGTCAGCTCGTTTTCCATGCCAAGATCATACGCCAAATCGATAATCGGGCGTTTACGGGCAAGGAAGGAATCTGGACCTTTTTCAATGACAAATCCATCTCGCTCTATCGTGTGAATTTTCCCGCCGAACAAAGGAGATTTCTCTACCACAGAAATACGAAAAGGGGCACCACTCGCCTCCATCTGCTTTTTCAAATAAAAAGCAGCGCTTAACCCCGTAATACCGCCGCCTATAATCATATAATGAGGCACTGGTGTACTCATTTCGAACTCGCTGCCTCTTGCCATTTTTTGTATACAACATCACTTAAGGTTTCCATGTATAGAGGATCGGTATTAAGCGACTCTGTTCGTTCCAAATGCACGCCCAGCTCTTTCGCCAACGCTTGCGCTTCGATATCGATATCGTAAAGAACCTCTAAATGATCGGAAACGAAACCAATAGGACAAAGTAATACTTTATCCACGCCTTCTTCTTGCTTGATCGTGCGCATCACGTCCAAAATGTCCGGACCTAACCATGGCATAGCCGTCTGTCCAGCACTCTGCCAACCGAACTGCCAGTTCGTAAGACCAACCCGCTCAGCAAGTGCTTTGGACGTAGCCAGCAACTGATCCGGATACGGGTCCTTCATTTCTAGAATTTTCTCTGGCAAGCTATGCGCTGTAAAGATAACCCGTACTTGATTACGATCCGCCTCAGCAAATTTCCCCAAAGCGTTCTCTACACGTGTTTGCAAAGCATCCAGCAGCTTCGCATGTAGGTGATAATCCAACACGAAAGTCATGTTAAGACCTAGCGCTTCCGCCTTGTCCTTCGCTCTTTTCACATAGCCGCCGACACTCATCGTCGAGTAGTGAGGCGCCAGAACGATCCCTACAGCCTCTGTAATGCCGTCTTTGACCATTTCCTCAACGCCGTCTTCTACGTAGGGTTGTGCGTGCTTAAGGCCTTGGTAGCAGACGAATTCAAGCTCAGGATGCTCTTGACGCAGCGTTGCTTCAAGTCCTTTTACTTGTTTATTCGTATTTTCACGCAACGGGAAGAAGCCACCAACAATAGCCTCATAACGCGTCGTTAATTCATGTAATTGCTCAGGAGTCGGCGGATGGCCCCGTCTAATATGTGTGTAGTACGCTTCAACTTGATCCAAGCTTTCCGGCGTACCGTACGACATGACTAACACACCAATGCGCTTTTGGCTCATATTAAACACCACTCTTTCCTGCTTGCTGGGTTAAAACGGAATGAGAATAAGTATGAACGAATGTTGTTAATTCTTTCAATTTCTCCAGCGATGCTTCTGGGAACAGGCCATGTCCTAAGTTGAAAATGAACCCTGGCTGCTTCATCCCATCATCCATGATCGCTTTCGCTTGCGCTTCAATCACGCTCATCGGCGCTGTCAAAATATATGGATCAAGGTTACCTTGCACCGCATAGCGGTTCTGAAGTCTTTCGCGACCAACAGAAATCGGTACACGCCAGTCCAATCCAATCACATCGGCTTGAATCGTCGTCAGATACGGCAGTAATTCACCCGAGCTAACGCCTGGGAAATAAATTTTCGGTTCTTTCAAGTCGGACAGCTCTTTGAAGATTCGCATCATCGTAGGCCGCACATAGACGTCAAAATCAGCCGGAGAGAGAGCACCCACCCAGCTATCGAATACTTGAACGGCTTTTGCCCCATTGGCAATGTGTGAGCGTAGATACGTGATGACCATATCCCCGAGCTTATCCATTAACGCGAACCAGACCGCTGGCTCCGAATACATCATTTGCTTCGTACGAATATAGCTTTTGGATGGTCTTCCTTCAATCAAATAACTGGCGATCGTAAAAGGAGCACCCGCAAATGAAATCAGTGGAACTTCCAGTTCTTTATCTAGAATTCGAATCGTTTGTAAAATGTGAGACAAATCCTTCTCCACATCGATTGGACGTAGACGTTCCACATCTTGAGCCGTGCGAACCGGCGTATGTATAACAGGACCGATATCTTTGACAATATCAAAATCAACACCAAGCGAAGCCACTGGATTCATGATATCCGAGTACAAAATCGCGGCATCTACGCCAAGCTTTTTGATCGGCATCATCGTTACTTCAGCTGCAAGCTCTGGTTGCTGACAAATTTCGAGCAAGGAGTACTTTTCCTTGATTTTACGGTAATCGGGATCGTAGCGACCTGCTTGACGCATATACCACACTGGGAGGGTATCTACTTGTTCTTTTCGGCATGCTTTAATAAAATTATCATTATAACTCATGAGGCACCTTCCTCTTGTTTCCATCTATTCTCATCCATTATGCCCTAATTATACCCCTCTCACAACCAAGGTAAGCTTCCCTATTGCGACAAAAGTATGACAAAAAGAACCACTCGAACTCTGATCCGGATCACAGAGGACAAATGGTTCACTGACTTTTTACTTTTGCAAGTATCGTGCAATATCCTTCGCGAAATACGTTAAAATAATGTCCGCTCCTGCGCGCTTAAAGCTCGTCATCGTTTCCATGACAATCGCTTCTTCATTGACCCAGCCTTGTTTCGCAGCGGCCTTCACCATGGCGTATTCTGCGCTCACATTGTAAGCCACAACTGGCAAGTCAAAGTTATCCTTCAGCATACGGATAATATCCATGTAAGCAAGCGCTGGCTTCACCATAAGGAAATCCGCTCCCTCGATGACGTCGCTTGACGCTTCACGAAGCGCTTCACGGCTGTTAGCCGGGTCCATTTGATACGTTTTCCGATCGCCAAATTGCGGGGTAGAATGCGCAGCATCACGGAAAGGACCATAATAGGCTGATGCATATTTGACGGAATAGGCCATGATTGGTGTGTTTTCGTAACCAGCCTCGTCCAAACCAGAACGAATCGCCTGCACGTAGCCATCCATCATATTCGAAGGGGCGATGATATCAGCGCCAGCTTTGGCTTGGGATACCGCTGTACGAACGAGAAGCTCCAAGGAAGGATCGTTCGCTACATCGGCATGACCTGTAATCGGGTGATGATGAATAACACCGCAATGACCTGTATCGGTAAATTGGCATAAGCACGTATCGGCGATAATTAGCAAGTTAGGGTTCAACTCTTTAATAAAACGTGTAGCTTGCTGCACGATGCCATCATCCATAAATGCGGAAGTTCCTGTTGCATCTTTAAAATCAGGTACACCGAATAAAAGAACCGCTTGAATGCCTAATTGCGTGATTTCATCAATTTCCTCTTTCAAACGGTCTAGCGAGAAATGATACACGCCAGGCATCGAAGCAATTTCTGATTTTACATTCGTACCGTGAGTAACAAAAATCGGTTGAACAACATCGTTAACCGTTACTTGATTTTCACGAACAAGATTACGAATGGCTGCATTTCCGCGTAAGCGGCGGTTACGAACAATTGGAAAACTCATGATGGATTTCCGCCTCCTTGAATCATGCTTTGTACCAAAGAAGCAACAGTCGCTTCTTCAGCCATATATGTGATCGACAGGCCCGCTTGAACTGCGGTTTCTGCCGTTTTGGGACCAATAACAGCGATCTCCACGCCTTGCAGTAACGATAATGGATCTTCCATTCCGAGCTGCTTGAGCGCTTCGAGTAAATTCGTAACGGTAGACGAGCTTGTAAAAGTGATGATATGAATGCTTTGATTTTGTAAAAGGTGAATGATCTCGTCTCCGTCATCGGTGGTCAGCACATTCTCATATACATCCACTTCCGTAACTTCGAGGCCTAGCTCCTTCAGTTTAGAAGGCAAATAATCCCGAGCCAAGTCCGCTGTTGGCAACAGCACCTTCTGACCAGCGTTCAAATCCCCTTGAATGGCATCTAGGATGCCTTCCCCCTGAAACTTAGCCGGTAGGACGTCTGCTAGGATACCACGCTCAGCGAGCGCTTCAGCCGTCTTAGGACCTACAGCAGCAATTCGCGCGTTCGCCATTCTGCGGACATCGATGCTCAGTTCACGCATCCTGCGGAAGAAGAACTCAACGCCATTGACGCTCGTAAGTAAGATCCAATCAAATTCCTGCAGCCTATTTAATGCGAGATCCAGCGCTTGCTGGGCTTCAGGACGACTTGGCGGTTGTAACCGAATGACTGGAAATTCAACCGGCTCTCCGCCCAAATCATCGATGAGATCTACAAGTTCACTTGCTTGGCTGCGAGCTCTCGTAACGAGCACGCGTTTACCAAACAGCGGCTTCTTCTCCATCCAAGCCAGCTTCTCACGAAGCTTAACAACCTCACCCACAATAATGACGGCTGGAGATTTAAAGTTCGCTTCTCTTACTTTTTCTGTGATATCTGCAAGTGTACCCGTAATTGTCGCTTGATCCGCCCAAGTTCCCCATCTCACTAGGGCAACGGGCATTTCTGGCGGCTTCCCGCAGCGAATCAATTCACGGCATATTTGCTCTAAGTTAGCAACACCCATCAGGAATACCATCGTGCCAATCGCTTTGGCCAGATGCTCCCAGTTCAGGCTGGAATAGGTTTTGTTTGGGTATTCATGGCCTGTTACAATCGCAACAGACGATGTGAAGTCGCGATGTGTAACGGGAATACCCGCATAAGCTGGAACGGCAATCGAAGAGGTGATTCCTGGGATAATGTCATACGTTATCCCGTTATCTACCAGAAGCTCAGCTTCTTCACCGACTCGTCCAAAAACACTCGGATCTCCGCCTTTAAGACGTGTGACTACCTTCCCTTGTAAAGCCAAATCCACGAGCAACTGATTGATCTCTTCTTGCTTTAAAATATGTTTATCAGGCAGCTTGCCGACAAAGATGAGTTCTGCTTCTGGTCTACGATGCTTCAACAAGCGTGGATTGGCAAGACGATCATAGACGATAACGTCTGCTCTCTGAATGGCTTCCATTCCACGAACCGAGATAAGCTTAGGGTCGCCAGGACCCGCTCCAACAAGAAAAACTCTTCCTTTGTTCACAGCAATCACTCCCTCACCTCAGCTAGAATCTTTTCAGCTCCTTGTGCGATGAGCTTCTCTGCGACTAGCGCACCCAACGCTTCCGGATCATGCCCGGAAGCCGTTTCCTTCAGCATGGTCACGCCATCCGGCGTCCCGACCATGCCAGTCAAGGTCAACAGCGGGGCGTCGTCCCCGCTGTTGTTCTCGACGCTCGCGTATGCGCCGAGCGGCACCTGGCAGCCTCCGTTGAGTCTGCCGAGGAAGGCCCGCTCCGCTCGCACGGCGAGCGCCGTAGGCTCATGCTGGAACTTGCCCAGCAAGTCCAGCACGAAGGTGTCGTTGCCGCGGCACTCGATGCACAGCGCTCCCTGCCCTACGGCAGGGAGGCATACCTCGGGCGGCAAGTACGCCGTGATGCGACCTTGCCAGCCGATCCGGTGGAGACCGGCGGCGGCAAGCATAATCGCATCGAAGTTCTCTTCTTCGAGCTTGCGCAGCCTCGAATCAATGTTGCCCCGGATCGACTCGATCCGGAGGTCTGGGCGGTAGTGCTGCAGCTGGCTTGCGCGGCGCAGCGAGCTGGTGCCGACGAGGGCGCCTTGCGGCAGCTCGTCCAAGGAACTGCCGCCGCGCGTGATCAACGCATCGCGCGCATCTTCGCGCTGTGGAATCGCGCCTACAACGAGACCTTCGGGCAGCTCGAAGGGCATGTCCTTCATGCTATGGACGGCGATATCAATCTCTCCGTCCGTCAACGCCTGCTCGATTTCCTTCACGAACAAGCCCTTGCCTCCAACTTTGGATAACGTGACGTCCAGAATCCGATCGCCCTTCGTTACAATTTTCTTAATTTCAAATTGACATTCGATGCCATGCTCTTTGGCAAGCTGCTTCAACAGATCCACGGCTTGTCCCGTTTGAGTCAGTGCCAAGGCACTCTGTCTTGTCCCTACAATAATCGTTTTCATTTCGTCTCCGCCTCCTAAACATGCTGCCCAATCTCATTGATGAAAGACCAAGAAGGCAGTTCTATCTCAACCTGCTCTTGCGTTTGCATCCAAGCGGCGCCCTGTAATGCGATGTCAAACTTCTCTTTCCAGTCTTCAAACTTTCCTTCACGGATCAAAGGCATGAGATCCCATGCCAGCATTTCTTTAAACAAGCGCTGCCTAGCTTTTTTATCCTTCACCTGCCGCTGAATCAGCAAGCGAGTTTCACTTAGAAAATCCAAATAGGTTTCATACTCATCCCCGTATGTTTTGTCGATTTCCTTGGCAATCTTACGTGCAGCTGATGGACTAGCACCACCTGTAGAAACCGTAATCACCAACTTGCCCCGACGAACTACGGAAGGTAAAATAAACGAGCTCAACTCGGGTTTATCGACAATATTGATGAGCAACTCATGCCTGCTCGCATCCTGTGCAATCTGCTCATTAACGTAAGCATCGTTCGTTGCCGCGATGACCAACGCAAAGCGCGCCTCGCCCTCGGTCCCCCATATCGTTGGATCATAGGGCTGTTTCATAAGGACCACACCAGGGCGAAGTGCCAGCTCCAGAATGCCATCCGTGAATGCTGGACTGATCACCGTCACATCAGCACCTGCCTCCAGAAACGAGCGTAATTTCCGTTCCGCAATCTGCCCACCACCGACGATCAGGCACTGGCGACCTGCTAAATTCATCATAATCGGATAAGGATGTTGCCAGCCATTTAGCTCCATATCCAACCATGGAAATCAGAAACAAGATTCGAGACAACAAAATTCAACACGACGATACAGAAGGCTGCTAAATTCCATACTGCTAGCTTATTGCCCGAAATCTGCATGGATTTATGTTGAAATAAGTAAAACGCATAGGCTGCTAAGACGAAGAAGGAATTGATGACTTTGGCATCGAAAAGCAGATTCCGATCTCCCTCAAGAACAACCCAAACCACGCCAAGACTTAATGCCATAAGTAACAGCGGCCCCCCGATAATGACCGACAAATACGTATAATGCTCAATTTTCTCAAGGGACGGCAGTCTCATGACAGCCTGAGAGAAATTTTTACTCTTTAACCTTTTATGTAGAAATATATACATGCCTGAAAAGATAGCAGCAATCGAAAATGCGGCATAGCTGCCAATCGCTAACGAAATATGAATGAATAATAGCTCATCGTTGATGTCCCAATCGGATTTGATTGGCATGACATGTGGATTTCCAAATATATTTAGGGCGAGAATCGCAAAACCAAACACATTCACAAAGAACACAAACAATTCAATACGGAAAAACCGGTTAATAATCAGCGAAATCGTGACAATTAACCACGATAACATGAATAGGACGTCAGACCGTCCGAAAGCCCATTCCGTCAAATGACCATACAAACTGATAGCCAAGTAAGCGGTTTGCAAAACCCATACAAACAAAAGCAGCCCCGTCCCCATCCGTTTCGCACTTCGGCTCGCGTTCGCGAAATCCGAAAAGTAAAACAGTAGGCTCAGGGCATACATATAAATCATCGCATCAAACAACCAGCTACGTGTTACCATGGCACCTCTCCTAGGCGGTTAGCGCCTTTTTATCAAGATGGGGCTAGAACATCCGTGTTCTGTAAACCACGAACGGACAGCTTATCATCCAACGTTTGTTTACTTTCCACTTTGTTAAAGCCAGTCTCTAGCTCTTGTGCTATTTGATCTGCCTGTTCTTGTTGTTTAAGCGTATCTTCTAATGCAAAAAGTTTCGTGAAAATTTCAAGGGCATCGTCGCCATGACGCTCGCCAGCCATTTCTTTGATTCGTAGAATCGGATCACGGAGCACCTGGTTCACGATGCTTTTGGTTAATTTACGAATCACCTTAATTTCACGTTCATCCAGATCAGTCAGCTTATTCAGCATGTTTTCCATGGTTTCTTCGTGAATCTGATTCGCTTTCGTTTGCAGAGCACTAATCAGCGGACTAACGCCAAGTGTCTTCGTCCATTGTTCAAAAGCGGCGATTTCCGACGTAATCATGACCTCAATCTTTGCCGCTTCTTTCTTTCTCTCCTGCAAATGCTTATCTACAATATTCTCCAAATCATCAATATCGTAAAGGAACACATTAGGCAGGCCGCTAATTTGTGGATCTAGATCACGCGGAACAGCGATATCCATCATGAAGAGCGGACGAGACTTTCTTTTTTGCACATAGGACTGAATATCATGCTTAGTTAATACGTAGCCTGGGGCTCCAGTCGAGCTGATGATGATATCCACCTCAGGTAAATACTTAGGTATTTCCTCTAGTGTACAAGCCACACCGTTGAATTTACCGGCCAAATCCAAGGCTCTTTCCAAGGTACGATTCACAACGATCACTTTGTTCGCCCCATTCGCGTACAAATGCTTCACCGTCAGCTCACTCATCTTGCCAGCACCGATAATCATGATGGTCTTGTTCACATAGGTGCCGAAAATCCGCTTACCGAGTTCAACCGCAGCATAGCTGATCGAGACTGGATTATTGCTGATGCCCGTCTCTGAGTGTGCTTTCTTCGCTAACGTTATCGCCTGTTTAAATAGGGTGTTGAAATAAGATCCTGTTGCTTTCAATTGTTGGGACGCTAAAAAAGCATCCCGCACTTGCCCCAAGATCTGAGTTTCCCCGATGACCATCGAGTCCAACCCCGTTGTTACCCGGAACAAATGCTCGATCGCTTCTTCATTTTCATACGTATATAAATGTTTCTGGAACTGATCCTTCTTCACATGGAACCATCGCTCAAGAAAATGCGTCAAATAATGACTGCACAGCTGAGGCCGATCCACGACGGCATAAATTTCAGTGCGATTGCAGGTGGCAACAGTGACACATTCTAGAATGCTCTTCGTCTCTTTCAATTCCGCAATTGCCTTCGGTAAATCTTGATCGGAGAATGCAAACTTCTCACGAATCTCCACCGGGGCTGTCCGATAATTCAAGCCAACAGCAATAATATGCAACGTTACCACCTGCCTTTCCTTCTATTTAAGAATCATTATAACACAGCGAAACAGACATTCCGACAAAATATTTGAATAAATTATGAATGCTTTGGTACTGATCGTTAGTTTTAACAGCTCTGTGCTCGTCTATACCTAGGATAGCCAGAATCCCCTATTGGAGCCCTTTTTTTCTTAAAAAAGTCGCCAACTCGCGATCTAGTTTCGATAGCTCTTCGTTCTGGGATGAAATAATATCGCCGTTAGATGCCATCAATTTCTCATACACCTCATACATGCTGCCAAATTGCTTCTGGGTTTCCTTCAATGTTTGGGTCTCGTCTGCCTTCATGGCTCTGCCTCCGCCTAACTGCAGCCTTTGGATATATTGATTTAATTGGCTCATGAAACTGAGGGAGGTCAACTCCTCGCTGCCGCCTGCTGCAAGTACAAGACGTTCATGCGTATATTCCGCTGAATACAGCGCTTGTTTCACTCGATCTAGCTCATTCGTATTTTTAAGCTGAGAAGCTTCTTCCAAACTGCTCTTCAATATTTCCATTTGAAATAAGGATACTTGGAACAGTAAATGTGTGGCATCGTGATCTTCCTTTTGATGACCTAACATTTGGGTAAGTTGATAAATAGGCCAAATGATTAGAAAGAGAACAACAATATATAACACTGTTTTTCTGATAAACTTTTGTTTCAATCTTCTTCCCCCACTCCAAATGAATTGGACATGTATCACCAATATCATTGTATGGGTGTCTGAACAAACAAATAACCACGGATTTCTCCGTGGTTATCGTTATTATTTGCAGAATTTTATTTAACAAGCTCTGCTTGCTTTATTTCAGGAGTTTCTACTTGCAATTCACCCATTCCGCGAACAAGCTTCTTCGCATAGAACGTTTCTGGTTTTAGTACGGATACCATAAAGTCGATTGCTAATTGAGGGTCGACTGTCTCACCGCATGTATAACAATCAAGTGCGGCAAAACCTCTCTCAGGATAAGTATGAATGGAGAGATGACTCTCGGACAACATAACAAGAACTGTTGCTCCTTGTGGTTCGAATTGCTTGGATTGTACAGATAAAACAGTTGCTCCACATACCTCGGCAGCTTCAACCATCTGAGCTTGCAGCCATTCTGCATTGTTCAGAAGTTCAAAATCTACCCCCCAAGTATCAACAGCAACGTGTCTTCCGAAAGTTGAGTATTCTGTTTCCATCTTTCGGTTCCCCCTTCCTAGGAATAAAATGTGTGAAAAAAATTTCATCCGCTAGGACCTACGTCATTCACTTCCCGAGGGTATAATCTCTCGCAACATTCAATGTCCTGAGTGAATCCTGGTTCCTATATTGTTTCAACGAGAATAAAAATAACATCTATCGACGATAAATGCAATAGTTTTTTTTGTTAAACATCATCTGTCACACTTACGCCATATCTAAATTATGTCGATCAGCCTTTACGTGTGCGTCAAAACAAATAGAGACCCAAAAATGGGTCTCCAATAATAAGTCATGTATGAGTGATTATGCCTCCAAAACGAACAAACGATGTGTAAGCTCATTGAGGCGAATGTCGATTTCTTCGTGTTCATTCCTAGCCTGCAGCATGTTACGCATATCAAGAAGATGATTGATTTGATCGTAGATCATTTCAATTTCTTGCTCAACTTCTCTCTTCTGGAACATCATCTGCATGAGACCAATGGTATCTTTGTGCTCATAGACAATCGTTAATAATTGACCTTTGATTTCCTCGATCTTCACAACGGTTCCGCGTTCATAATAATAAACCATAGTGTAGCTTGGGTAAATCCGGTTGACCTTTGCGCTGCCTTTGAATTCCGATACTGCTTTACGCATTAAATTAGCTAATAAGGTATTACTTAATCTGCAGGATCCTGTGCATTCATATAGGCCCGATTTCTTTTCAAATGATAGGACAATTTCTTGACCTTCGCCATCTTGAAAAACAACTTCTTGATTCCCGTTTTCCAAAACTTTGACTTGCAGTGTCACTTGATGGTCCACAAACATTTGAAAAAACTTCAACATATCGGCTTCTGTTAACTGGAGGCAGGTTTTGACATATTCAGTCGCTAACCTTTGTGCCATAAAAATCCCTCGATTCTTTGTTTTCAAGCCATTAACTATTACCTTGTTTATTATTATACTACATGAGTCGCGAATATTCCTGCCTGCAATTCATGATAATCAGCCAAATATTCTGAAAAAAGCTTGATAATCTGGAATGCCATCAAATTTCCCCCAGTTTACCTCGCTTTCCCGTATACTTCTTTTGGATTTCCTCTATCTTTTAACGGTTACCTCAAAAATACGCAAAAAACCGCCCTTGAATTAGGACGGCTCTAGCTCGGTTGCGGCGGTTGGCAGCTCTTCGTCGGTTTGAGACTTTTGAGGCTCCGACTCGCCATAAGCAATCGCTTGCTCGAGAATTCCCCATAGTTCATCTTTGCCAAGCCCTAGCTCGGAAGAGAACATTAATGGCTGAACTCCTTTATCCATCCCTAATGTTTCACGCACAATTTTCATGTGCTTTGGCCATCTGCTTTTGGGGATCTTGTCCGCTTTGGTCGCAACAACAAGAACAGGTACATCCATGTGACGAAGCCATTCGTACATTGCTTGATCATCTTTGGACGGCGGATGTCTGAGGTCCACAAGCTGCATTACAAGGCGCAAAGGCTCACGATTCAATAGATAGCTTTCAATAAATTTGCCCCATTGCTCACGCTTGGTTTTGGATACCTTCGCGTAGCCGTACCCGGGAAGATCAACGAAGTATAAGTCCTGATTGACTTTGTAATAATTAAGAGTTTGCGTTTTGCCCGGTTGTGAACTGGTTCTAGCTAAGTTTTTACGAGAAATCAAACAGTTAATGAGTGACGATTTCCCGACATTAGAACGCCCTGCCAGAGCAATCTCTGGCAAGGCATCTTCTGGATATTGGCTAGGTCCAACCGCACTGATGATAAACTCAGCTTGATTGACTTTCATGAATGTTCAACTACTTTCTAAGTCGATCCGACGTTAGCTGTCGGCTTATTTTTGATAAGTGCATGTTCCAGCACTTGATCCATGTGACTGACAGGGATGAATGTCATCTCTGCGCGGACACTTTCTGGAATTTCGATAATGTCTTTCTCATTGTCCTGAGGAAGAAGGATCGTACGAATCCCTGCACGATGTGCAGCTAGTGCCTTTTCCTTCAAACCGCCGATAGGAAGCACGCGGCCGCGAAGCGTTACTTCGCCAGTCATGGCAACTAAGCGCGAGACTGGGATGTTCGTTAGCGCAGAGATTAATGCGGTAGCCATCGTGATACCCGCTGATGGGCCATCCTTCGGAATAGCTCCTTCAGGAATGTGGATATGAACGTCATTTTTCTCATGGAAATCAGGAGCTATGCCTAGGACGTCAGCTCGCGAACGTGTATAACTGAAAGCCGCTTGTGCGGATTCCTTCATAACGTCGCCTAACTTACCAGTTAAGGTCAACTTACCTGTACCAGGCAATACAGATACCTCGATGACAAGCGTATCTCCGCCCACTTCCGTCCAAGCAAGACCTGTGACGGCTCCTATCTGATCTTTCTCTTCAGCGACATTATATTTAAACTTGACCGGACCTAAATAGTCGCTCAGGTTTTCTTCTGTCACATGAACAGGTGTCTCAGGATTGGATACGATCTTTTTGGCTGCTTTCCGATTCATGCCTGCAACTTGCTGTTCTAGATTACGCACGCCTGCTTCACGCGTATATTCGCGCACAATCTTCATCAGAGCGCCCTCATCAACGATAAGCTGCTCTTCTTCTAGACCATGGTCACGTTTCTGCTTAGGAAGTAAATATTTCTTGGCAATTTGGAGCTTCTCAATCTCCGTATACCCTGGAATATATAGAACCTCCATCCGATCTAACAGAGGACGAGGAATATTATGCACAGCATTTGCCGTGGTCACAAACATCACGTTGGATAAATCAAAAGGTACTTCAATGAAATGATCACTAAAAGTGCTATTTTGTTCAGGATCCAGAACTTCAAGCAGGGCCGAGGCAGGATCTCCGCGGAAATCCATCGCCATCTTGTCAATTTCGTCTAACAAGAAAACAGGATTGTTCGCACCTGCATTCTTCATTCCTTGAATGATTCTACCCGGCATTGCGCCTACGTAAGTACGGCGATGTCCGCGAATCTCAGCTTCATCTCTGACGCCGCCAAGTGAAATTCGTATAAATTGTCTTCCCATCGATCTAGCAATAGAGCGAGCAATTGAGGTTTTACCTACGCCCGGAGGACCTACTAGACAAAGAATCGGACCTTTAAGCTTCTTAACCAGCTTCTGAACGGCCAAATACTCCAATACCCGTTCCTTCGGCTTCTCAAGACCAAAATGATCCTCATTTAGAATTTCTTCCGCCTTATCCAGATCCAAATCATCATCCGTTTGTTTGTGCCAAGGAAGCCCCAACAACCAATCGATGTAATTGCGGATAATGCCTCCCTCTGCGGAAGTTGCAGGCATTTTCTCCAGTCGATCAATTTCTTTCTCGACCTTCTCGCGTACTTTCTCCGGAAGCTCCGCTTCGGCAAGCTGATTACGTAATTCATCAACCTCACCAGCACGGCCTTCTTTATCCCCAAGCTCCTTCTGAATCGCCTTCATCTGCTCACGGAGATAATATTCCTTCTGCGTTTTCTCCATTTGCTTCTTCACGCGCTGACTGATCTTGCGTTCAAGTTCAAGTACTTCTCGCTCATTGTTCAAAATATTAAGCATTTTCTCGAGCCGTTCCCGTACATCAACGGTCTCGAGAATATCTTGTTTATCTTTGATTTTCAGCGATAAATGACTACAAATCACATCTGCCAGGCGACCAGGCTCATCTATATCGGATACCGCGGCAAGTGTTTCTGGCGTCACTTTTTTGGATAAATTGATATAATGCTCGAATTGACTAAGAACGCTTCTCATCAAAGCATCGATCTCAGGATCCGAAATTTCTTGCTCCGGCAATTCCTTTACCGTCACCTCGTAATACTCGTCATTCGTCAAATACTCAACAATTTCAGCACGTAATACGCCTTCTACAAGAACACGAATCGTACCATTCGGTAACTTAAGCATTTGCCGCACTTTGGCAATGGTTCCGATGCGATAAATATCCTCTTTCGTTGGTTCTTCTATGTTGATCTCTGATTGAGAGCAGAGGAGAATCATGCTATCATCCACCATTGCCCGCTCGAGTGCTTTCACCGATTTTTCTCGCCCTACATCTAGGTGTAGAACCATGCTCGGATAGACCAGCAGTCCCCTAAGAGGCAATAACGGCAATCTGCGCACCTTAATTTTTCCAGGTCCCATCCTCTGCACCTCCAATTATAGGGATCCTTGAACCTAAGTTCTAAGTCTCACCTTGTCTTTGTGGGATTTTCTCCCTGCGTTGCCCTTTACATTTTAACAAAACTCTAAACAAAACACCAATTGAGAGCTTACGCGTTATGTAAGGTAACGCAAAGCCTCCCTTTAAGAGTCAATTGTATGCTGTGAATTGGCATGTAGAATGGGTAAAGTTGTAGTAGGGATGGTTCTCTCCATAGAGAAAGGTAATGGTATTACATTATCAAGAAGCTCAATGCCCAGCGCGACTGCCAGCACTTCTTCAATCGTTTCCGCCGCGACAACTTCAACACCTGGTAAATCAACAAATAGCGCTTGCCAATTTTCCTTTGGAATAATGACTCGGGTAGCTCCAGCTTGAAATGCCGCCTCCACCTTAGCCACAACTCCGCCTACTGGCTTAACTTTCCCGTGGATACTCATTTCACCTGTCATGGCTAGTTTGTTATCTACAGGTATTTTATGTATGGCAGAGGCAATCGCCGTAGCCATTGAAATACCTGCGGAAGGTCCGTCGATCGGCACACCGCCTGGAAAGTTGATATGCAGATCATAATCCGACGTATTAAAACCAAGCTTACGAAGAACAGTCAGCACATTTTCCACAGAGCCGCGGGCCATGCTTTTACGACGAATGGTTCGGGAACCTCCACCCATTTCTTCCTCATCCACAACACCCGTAATATTGAATTTCCCAGTACCTGCAACAGCAATTGGAATGGCCGTCACTTCAATCTCCAATAGTGTACCCAAATTAGGTCCATAGACAGCCAAGCCATTTACAAAGCCTATTTGAGGCTGAGCAGGAACTTTCCGTTCTGGTCTTGGAGGGATTTGCGAAGAATTCACAACCCACTCAATGTCTGCAGCTGTTATCGAATCCCGCTTATCGGTCAAGGCGATACCCGCAGCTAATTGAATAACATTCACAGCTTCTCGACCGTTCGTTGCATATCTGGTCACAACTTCGATCGCATCTTCACATTTTTTGAAGCCAATTTTATCAAGAGCTTTCCGAGCAATTTCTCCTACCTCATCAGGCAGTAGCGGTCGGAAGAATATTTCTAAACAACGCGAACGAATTGCCGGAGGAATTTCGCTTGGTGTACGCGTCGTAGCTCCAACTAAGCGGAAATCAGCCGGCAGGCCATTCTGAAATATATCGTGAATATACCCTGGAATATTCGCATCCTCGGAACTATAATACGCACTTTCCAAGAACACCTTACGGTCTTCAAGCACCTTTAATAATTTGTTCATTTGTGTCGCATGCAATTCACCAATTTCATCGATGAACAAGATTCCGCCATGCGCCTTCGTTACAGCACCTGGTTTAGGCTGTGGAATGCCCGCAACGCCCATCGCACCTGCCCCTTGATAGATAGGATCATGCACGGAACCAATCAAAGGATCGGCGATACCTCGTTCGTCGAAACGAGCGGTCGTAGCATCGATTTCTGTAAATTTGGAGTCAGGTCGGAAAGGGGAGTCTTGATTCTTCTTGGCTTCTTCTAGTATGACGCGTGCTGCAGCTGTTTTCCCAACGCCGGGAGGCCCATAAATAAGCACGTGCTGCGGATTCGGACCACAAAGTGCGGCTTTCAGCGCCTTCAACCCCTCAATTTGGCCAACGATGTCCTGCACAGAAGAAGGTCTTGTTTTTTCAGACAATGGTTTAGTTAATGAAATGGATCTTAATTTACGTAGTTTTTCTAACTCTTTCCTAGACTCTCTATCCACTGCAGACTTGTTCGTCTGTTGATTTCGCAGTAAATTCCAGAAATACAACCCGATTACAACTGCAAAAAACACTTGAATGACCATTAGAATGATACTTAAACTCATGTGTTGAACCTCCTTAAACACGTCATCTTCGATTATGTACGCTTATTTTATACATGCTGTCTTTGTTAATTTCCATTATTCCCGTGTAAAAGAAGGTTAATCCAATCCATGCAAACTTTTGCTTCACGTATGATAGCCCCCCTGCGGAAGAAGGATAAGGGGGAGATATTGTTGCAAAAAGGATGTGGCGGGATTTGAAGCAATACATGTTAATCGTCGTACTTGCGCTATTTCTATGTGCACCAAACTCCCAAACCATTGCTGCTACTTCTGCTAGTGATCCCTTGCTTCCTAATGCTGATATTATTCTGGATGTTGGGCATGGCGGAATCGATAGCGGGACCATGGTTGGCAAGTATGAAGAAAAAGATATGAATCTAGCTATCGCCAAAAAAACGTATAAATCACTTGTCAAAAGGGGATATCGCGTTATCATAAACCGAACCGAGGATTATGCATTGAGTGATGATAATACTTGGTCTTACGGAGGGAGACACCGAAAGGATCTGGCACAGCGTTCCGGTCTAGCTAATACGATTAAGCCGAAGATGATGCTCAGCCTGCATATTAATTGGTCCAAAAAATCGGGTACACGCGGTCCCCTTGTTATTTATCAAAATCAATCTGACAGTATTCTGTTAGCAAGCCTGCTTCAAGATGATTTGAATCAAGTGTATGGCACGGAAGAGCTTCCTGTACTTGGCAAAAAGTATCATGTACTCAAGTATACAAAATGCCCTTCCGTCATCGTTGAGCTCGGATTTTTATCAAATAAGTCAGATCGCAAGCTGCTAAACGACAGCCATCATCAAGCAAAGCTTGCCAAAGCGATCACTCATGCGGTTGATCAGTATTTCGCGATGACGCATCCAAAATGATCTATTTGACCATTTGTGAAATGGGGACAAAGGTAGCTTCCTTTTGAATACTAGGAATTGCCTCACTAATCACATGGGCCGTCTTCTTTCCTGGAGGACCCACATGTCCAATGGCGATCACTTCGTCCTTGTCATGAATTAATTTCTTCAGCTTAACCATTTGTTTATTAATATGGCTGTAGGTATACAAATCATCGAAAAATAGCTGATTGTCCGCATGCGGTACGCCACGTGAATCTGCAATTTTGCCAATTAAACTCTTCGGTGTTGTTCGACTGTCCAGCAATATCAGATTTCGTTCTTTGCAAATCTCAATGAGAATCTTCATCACCCTTTCATCCGCGGTCGCCTTGGAGCCCATATGATTATTAATGCCAATGGCATAGGGAACATCGTCGATCGCAGCTACCATGCGTTTATGAATTTCTTCGCTGGACAAATCGGTAGTAATTGCACCAGGACCCAGCCAACTTTTCTTTCCTCTCACAGGCTCCATCGGCAGGTGTAGGATGACCTCAAGTCCTCTGTCATGTGCTAACTGCGCATCCTGCTTCGTTGAGGGCAGGAAAGGCATTACAGCCACTGTGAAGGGAATAGGCAGCTTCAGCATTTCGGCTGTACCTTCCATATTATTGCCAAAGTCATCTATGACAATCGCTACTTTCTTCGTCACGGCTCCCGTAGGTTGCTGCGGGTTTAAACTTGGCTCAGCTCCTGTATACCCTGGATTAATGATCAAAATGGATCCTGTTATAAGGGTAAGAGCCACCTGTCTACATCGTGCAAACGTAGGAAACAATTTCAACCTCTACTCCTCCTTAAGTTTTCGTCAGAAAACTGGCTTCGTAAGCATCAGCTATCGATAAGAAAGTCCTGCTGCATTTGAGCATGCTTTCCAGTTTTACTCATTATGCTTCTCTTCCTCGTCAAATATGCGTAGAGGCATCGGCATACAAAAAAACCGTTAAAGACCTCAGGCAGCTGAGCTCTTTAACGGTTTGTATTTATTATATTTACTTAGTGCTGCTTGCGCCCAGGGATGACCCCGGTCTGTTCATAGGAAGCCACAATAATATCAATTTCCTTCTTCAACTCCGAAAGCAGTTCAGCCTCAGGTACTTTTCGAATCATCTCTCCATAACGGAACAACATACCTTCTCCGCGGGCTCCTGCGATACCAATATCCGCTTCTCTGGCTTCACCAGGTCCATTCACAGCACAGCCCAAAACGGATACCTTGATCGGCACTTTAATTTTCGCAATATAGTCCTCTACTTCATTAGCGATCGAGAACAAATCAATATCCAAGCGACCACAAGTCGGACAGGAAACCAGCGTTGCGGCGTTCGTAATTAAACCAAATGTCTTCAACAGCTCTCTTGCGACTTTGATCTCTTCCACAGGGTCTGCACTGAGCGAGATACGAAGCGTGTTACCAATGCCCATATTAAGCAGCGTTCCAATCCCTGCAGCGCTTTTCACAGCTCCCGTGAAGAGCGTACCAGCTTCTGTAATCCCTAGATGAAGCGGATAGTTAAACGCCTTCGCAGCCTGTGAATACGCAGCTATAGCCATAGGGACATCAGAAGCCTTCAGGGATACGATGATATCATGGAAATCGAGCTCTTCCAAAATGTTGATATGGAATAACGCGCTTTCTACCATAGCTTCAGGCGTTGGGTACCCATACTTTTCAAGAAGGTGATTCTCAAGGGAGCCTGCGTTAACACCAATACGAATCGGGATCCCGCGTTCTTTACATGCCTTAACGACCGCCTCGACCTTCTCACGGCGACCGATATTGCCTGGATTAATACGCACTTTGTCAATCCCATTCTCAATCGCGGCAAGCGCCAAACGATGATCGAAGTGAATGTCAGAGACCAGCGGAATATGAATTTGCTTCTTGATTTCCTTGATGGCCTCAGCAGCTTCTTTATTGTTAACGGTCACACGCACAAGCTGGCATCCCGCTTCTTCTAAACGAAGAATTTCCGCGACTGTCGCTTTAACGTCAGCCGTTTTCGTTGTGCACATACTTTGCATGATCACTTCGTTACTGCCACCGATCGTTAAATCGCCTACCCGAACGGCTCTGGTATCTCTTCTATGGAACATTTTGGTTTCTCTCCCCATGACACCAAACATCCTCCGCTCCAATTCCCAGAAATGGAAATTGGATTGGAGGCTGTGTGTTCATATATGAAATTGTGCGTTACGCACTTTCTTCTTTTTTCTTACCAGTAGGCTGTGCGCCTTCTTTGGTTGTCAAAACAGGTGTGATCTTGTTTTGTACCGTTTCTTTGGAAACGACACAAGAAGATACATCCGTTCTCGAAGGAACTTCAAACATCACATCAAGCATAATGCTTTCAATGATGGCTCTCAGACCACGAGCACCGGTATTCCGTTTAATCGCTTCTTTGGCAATCGCATCGAGTGCTTCTGCATCAAATTCAAGCGAAACGTTATCCATCTCGAGCATCTTCTGGTATTGCTTCACGAGCGCATTCTTAGGCTCGGAAAGAATACGCACAAGCGCTGCTTCATCAAGCGGCTCTAGTGTTGAAATAACCGGTAAACGACCCACGAACTCCGGAATCAATCCGAATCTCAATAGATCCTCAGGAAGGACCATGGATAGGTATTCACCTGGTTTCAAATCAACTTTCGCGCCATCTGTGCTAAAGCCAATCACTTTTTTACCGATTCTGCGTTTGATAATTTGCTCTAATCCGTCAAAAGCTCCACCACAAATAAAGAGAATATTCGTCGTGTCGATTTGAATGAATTCTTGATGCGGATGCTTACGTCCACCTTGTGGAGGTACGGAAGCTACTGTGCCTTCAAGAATTTTGAGAAGAGCTTGTTGTACACCTTCTCCGGAAACATCACGTGTAATGGATGGGTTCTCGGATTTACGTGCAACTTTATCAATCTCATCAATATAGATGATGCCGCGCTCTGCTTTTTCAACATCATAATCAGCAGCTTGGATGAGTTTGAGCAAGATGTTTTCGACATCTTCACCCACGTAACCAGCTTCTGTTAAGGAAGTTGCGTCCGCAATTGCAAAAGGCACATTCAAAATTTTCGCAAGGGTTTGCGCAAGAAGTGTTTTACCACTACCTGTTGGTCCTAAAAGGACGATATTACTTTTTTGTAGTTCAACATCTTCAAGTTTATTCTGGGAATTGATCCGTTTGTAGTGGTTATACACCGCAACAGCCAAGGATTTCTTCGCTTGTTCTTGACCAATGACGTATTGATCCAAAATGTTGCGAATTTCTTTTGGTTTCGGAACATCCTTCAGATCTAGCTCTTCTTCATGCCCTAGTTCTTCTTCCACAATCTCCGTACAAAGCTCTATACATTCATCACAAATGTAAACTCCCGGTCCGGCAACAAGTTTACGAACTTGGTCCTGGGATTTTCCACAAAAGGAACATTTGAGTTGGCCTTTTTCATCGTTAAATTTAAACATGGGATCACTCCTTTATTTCAAGTCGTTTCGAGTGATAACCTCGTCGATTAACCCGTATGCCTTCGCTTCTTCAGCGCTCATAAAGTTATCTCGGTCGGTGTCTCTTTCGATCTTTTCAAGCGGCTGTCCCGTTCGGTCCACGTAAATCTGGTTGAGTTTATGCTTGGTCTTGATAATCCAATCCGCATGGATTTTGATATCGGTTGCTTGACCTCTAACACCGCCGAGCGGTTGGTGAATCATTACTTCTGCATTTGGCAGCGCGTATCGCTTACCTTTGGCTCCTGCTGTCAACAGCAAAGACCCCATACTTGCGGCCATACCTACACAAATCGTAGATACATCCGGTTTAATAAACTGCATGGTATCGAAGATACCCATTCCAGCCGTAACAGACCCACCAGGTGAGTTGATATATAAGTGAATATCTTTTTCAGGGTCCTGGGCGGATAAAAAGAGCAGCTGGGCAATGACCAAATTAGCCACATCGTCATCAATAGCGGTCCCGATGAAGATTATGCGGTCCTTAAGTAAACGCGAGTAGATATCGTAGGAACGCTCCCCACGAGCCTCTTGTTCTACAACCATAGGAATAAGACTCATTGTACCAACTCCTTTTGCGGCAAGCGCCATGTTCTCTCACTTGAGATTCATTTACAGTTTAACACGATTGGTCAACAATGTCATTTTTCTGAAATCAGCTATGTAAGCGGTAATACGTATGTACTATGGAGTTTGGACGTGAATTAGGGTAAAAGAAAGGCACGTTGCTTGCGTACGTGCCTTTACTTACCTTATTTACACGGCTGCGGAAACATGCTTGCTATTTTGAAGCAAGAAATCAACCGTTTTTCTGATAACTAGATCGTTGCTAAGACCTTCAAGAGATCCGTTGGAAGCAAACAGCTCACGAAGCTCAGCTGTTGATTTTTGGTAGGACGGTGCATATTTCTCAAGTTCCGCGTCAACTTCTTCATCGGAAACTGTGATTTTTTCTGCAGCTGCAATAGCTTCAAGAACAAGGTTGTTACGAACACGCTTCTCAGCATCTTCTTTCATTTGTTCTTTCAACGCGCTCTCGTTTTGACCGGAGAACTGGTAGTAGATCTCAAGCGTCATGCCTTGGGAGCGAAGACGTCTTTCGAATTCTTTCACCATGATATCAAGCTCAGCTTCAACCATCGAACCTGGAATTTCAACTTCTGCGTTAGCAGCAGCTTTCTCAACAACTGCAGTTTCAAGTGCAGCTTCGGAATCTTTCTCTTTACGCTCTTGCATACGTTTTTGAAGCTCTTCTTTGTACTCAACAAGTGTATCGAACTCACTTACGTCTTTTGCGAACTCATCATCAAGCTCAGGCAGGTTTTTGCGTTTGATATCGTGAAGTTTCACTTTAAACACAGCCGCTTTGCCTTTCAAATCTTCGGAATGGTAGTTTTCAGGGAAGTTAACGTTAACTTCTTTCTCTTCGCCTTTACCAAGACCTACTAGTTGCTCTTCAAAGCCTGGGATGAAGGAGTTAGATCCAAGCTCAAGGGAATACTTCTCCGCTTTACCGCCTTCGAATGCTACTTCATCAACGAATCCTTCGAAATCAATGATAACGACATCGCCGTTAGCAGCTTGTCCTTCTTCAAGAACAACCAATTCAGCATGACGTTGTTGCAAACGTGCAAGCTCATCATTCAATTCTTGCTCAGAAACAGTAGCGTTAACCGCTTCTACTTCGATACCTTTGTAATCGCCAAGCGCTACTTCAGGCTTAACTGTTACTTTAGCTTTGAATTTCAAGACTTGACCTTTACCGAATTGCTCAACATCTACTTCAGGACGATCAACAGGCTCGATTTTAACCTCTTCAATCGCTTCTACGTAAACTTCTGGCAAAATGATATCTAGTGCATCTTGATACAAGCTTTCAACACCGAATTTAGCTTCAAAGATTGAACGAGGCACTTTCCCTTTACGGAATCCTGGAACATTCACTTTCGCTGATACCTTCTTAAATGCTTTATCCAAAGCATCTGCTACACGTTCTGCCCCAACTTCAACTTCAAGAACGCCAACGTTCTTCTCTATTTTTTCCCAACTTGCTTTCATTTTATGCCTTCCCCTCCAAAAATGTACCATGACATATATTTTTCACGTTAAGCTCATTATAACCATTCTATTATACCATATAACATTTTCATTTCAAGCCAGCTTTGATCTTAGCTAGGATCTGGGCTAAATTGCTTCACAAATGCGCTAAGCACGTTATGCGCCCGCTTCCATTGCAGCGTCATGGCATCCACTATTCCGTAGGTTTCTAGCAACTCTTCTCGATCCACCGTACCAAATAATTTATCCTGCAAAATCGCATGCAGCGCGGATGCCCACACGTCTACTGCACTTTCTTCTGTCCTAAGCAGCTCTGTGTAAATCGATGTGCCATACGCATAGGCAAGAAACTCCTGCCAAGTCTGAGTTGCAAAGTAGACAAAGTCAGGCTGGCTTATTTCACTAATGTCCCCGACTCTGCGAATCATATCACGAATTCGCAATGGAAAATCCTCCGCTGCCAGAGGTGTCTCCTCGATTTCGACGAGAACCGTTTTACCATGCTTGGGAAACTCAATGAATCCATGCTCTCCCATTTGTTTAAGCGTCTGAAGGGCTTTGAATTGCAGATGAGGATGTCTGGGCCTTTCGCAAAGCCAGGACCTCACGAATTGGCTCACTTCGGACTGATCGATATAAGCAAGCTGCTCCAAGGCACTAACTTGTTCTTCTAAAGTACCCTCATGAAGCATGGTTTGAAGTTTGCGTATGAATGCTCCATCATCCGAGGCTGCTTTATCATGAATGTACTGTCGCAATAAGGCGGATTCTTCCTCCGAATCCTCTTCCTCTGTCTCTGTAGCTGGAAACATCGTTTCCGGAAACATGGTTAGCAGCCAGTGGCGCAGAGCTTCCCATTGCTCGGATTTACTCGACTCGACATTGGGAAACTGCAGGAGGAATGTAAGCATCTCGAGTGCTTCTTTATATTGCTCGGAGCGCAACAGCCTCGTCAGCTCATCTTCGTAGTACTTCTCTGTTTTAGGAAAAAGAATGACATTATTAGCCGTAGGGTCAGACATAGGGATCACCTCAGTTCGTGGTCTCGCTTGTGACAGTTTACTCTATCACCCAAATGATTGCAAAAATAAATATGAAAAGAAGTGTTGACTTCTTATAAATCGATATGATATTATAACTCTTGCTTCGCCAAACGGATCATGTCCAGGCGGTAAGAAGTGAGGTATGTCTCAGTAGCTCAGCTGGATAGAGCACACGCCTTCTAAGCGTGCGGTCGGGGGTTCGAATCCCTCCTGGGACGTAGATGTAAAAGGAAAGGCCGCGAGAAATCGCGGTCTTTTTTGTTTTTCGCAGGCAGATCCAATTAAACTCTTTATTTTTCAATGAAGAATTTTGAAAAATGGAGAAGCTGCCGATGTAAAACAAAACTCTTTGCATACTTAAAGATTTCATGTATAGTATTCAACAATTGCATATTGTGGGAATAGGTGCTCTTGTTTAGCCTAATAAACGAGAGCTTAAAAGGGAAGTTCGGTGTAATACCGACGCGGTCCCGCCACTGTAACAGAGGAGTCGACGCTTAAGGTGCCACTGATCGAAAGATCGGGAAGGCTAGCGTTTGACGAGGATTCTGGAGCCAGGAGACCTGCCTAATTCTGACAGCACTGTTTTTACCTACGGGAGATAGGGAGGTGTTAGAGATAGTAAACACTGTATACACATACACAGGGTATCTTTAACCTTTTTTATTAAGGTTGGAGATGCCCTTTTTTTGATTTTCCGTGATTCGTTTGAAGCAAAATTTGAGGAGGATGATCCCATGTGTGCACTGATCAATAGCAATTTAGGATACCCAAGAATTGGCGAGAACCGCGAGTGGAAGAAAGCGCTGGAGGCCTTCTGGGCCGACAAACTGGATGAGCATGATTTTACAAAGCAAATCGAGGACATTCGACTTCAGAACCTAAGCCTGCAGCAGCAGAAAGGCATCGACCTTATCCCTGTAGGCGATTTCAGCCTGTACGATCACGTGCTGGACACGTCCACCATGTTCGGACTAGTTCCAAAGCGCTTCCCGTATGAAGGCGGCGAAGTTCCACTTGCCACTTACTATGCGATGGCTCGCGGCAGTCAAGGTGCAACCGCTTGTGAAATGACCAAATGGTTCAACACCAATTATCATTACATCGTTCCTGAGTTACAGGATGCACGGCCAGCGCTCACAATCAACAAACCGCTTGAGGCATACAGAGAGGCTAAACAAAAGCTAGGCATTAACGGCAAGCCTGTTGTTCTTGGCCTATTTACCTTTCTTAAGCTGGCTAAGGGTTATAAAACTGAAGAAATCGATGGGCTAATCGAGTTATTTCTACCGCTTTATTCACGTATTTTGACAGAGTTGACGGAGGAAGGTGTGGAATGGGTACAGCTGGATGAGCCTATTCTCGTGCAATCCCTGAGTCCAGCAGATATTAGACGTGTAAAACACATCTACAGTACGCTTGCGGCAGCTGCTCCGACACTTAAAATGATGGTGCAAACGTATTTTGACGCTGTCGATCATTACGAGGAACTTATTTCCCTTCCCGTCCATGGTATCGGATTAGATTTCATTCATGGGTATGAGTTGAACTTGAGCAATCTTCAAACACATGGCTTCCCCACGGATAAAGTACTTGGCGTAGGCATTGTGGATGGACGCAATATTTGGCAGACGGATTTGAGCAATCAGCTTGCTTTCCTTGCCCAGCTTGAAGCTATCGTTCCCTATGAGCGTATGCTGCTGCAGCCATCGTCTAGCCTTCTGCATGTTCCTGTTTCAACTCGTAAAGAAAGTAAACTAGAGCCTGTATTGCGGGATGCGCTAGCATTCGCTGAAGAAAAGCTGACAGAGCTTTCTATCTTGACAAAAGCCATTCAACACAGCCAAGATTTCATTCAATTGGAATTAGATATAAATCAAACGGCCATTGCAAGGCTCAATGCCTCCTCCTACCGAAATAAGGCTGTCGTCCAGCAAGCGATTGCAAATATCGGTCAACAACGCTCCACTAGAAACAGCAGCTTCACAACGCGCAGAAGCCTTCAGGCAGCGAAATGGCAACTACCCTTCCTGCCGACTACAACGATTGGCTCCTTTCCGCAAACAGCTGAAGTCCGGAATGCTCGTAAAAATTGGCGCAGCGGCGAATGGACGCCCGAGCAATATGAATCGTTCATTCAACAGCAGATTACAGAGTGGATTAAACTCCAAGATGAGCTTGGACTTGATGTGCTTGTACACGGGGAATTTGAGCGTACGGATATGGTCGAGTTTTTCGGTGAAAAGTTGGATGGCTTTGCATTTACCTCCAACGGCTGGGTTCAATCCTACGGTTCACGCTGTGTGAAACCTCCTGTTATTTTCGGCGATGTGGAATTCGTGCAAGAGATGACGGTCAAAGAAACGAAATTTGCCCAATCACTCACTACAAAGCCAGTCAAAGGCATGCTAACAGGACCCATTACGATTCTGAACTGGTCCTTCGTACGCAGCGATATTTCACGCGAGCAGGTTGCCTACCAAATCGCATTGGCCCTGCAGCACGAAGTAGAAGCGCTGGAGCAAGCAGGCATTGAGATGATTCAAGTGGATGAGCCCGCTCTGCGAGAAGGTCTGCCATTAAAGAAAAGTGATTGGCAAGCTTATCTGAACTGGGCTGTACTCGCCTTCCGATTGTCGACGGCAACCGTAAGCGATGAGACGCAAATTCATACGCATATGTGCTATTGCGAGTTTCATGACATTATTGATGCCATTCGCGCGCTAGACGCCGACGTCATCTCGATCGAAACCTCACGAAGTCATGGTGAGCTGATCCACAGCTTCGAGGAGCATACGTATGACCAAGGAATCGGGCTTGGGGTTTATGACATTCACAGTCCGCGCGTACCCTCAGTAACAGAAATGGTAGAAATGATTGAACGTGCTCTTCAGGTGTTAGAGCCAGAGTTGTTCTGGATTAATCCGGACTGTGGCTTGAAAACACGAGGTAAAGAAGAGACCATTGCTGCGCTACGCGTGATGGTCGAGGCTGCCAAGCTCTTTAGAGAAAGCCGCAGTGAATTGATATCTTCCTAATATAAAGAAAAACACCCCTGCTGTTGCAAGCAAGGGTGTTTTGAAGATCATCCGCTTACACAGATGGCCTGTTCGGCTGGTGGTGACCTGGTTCCGTGGAATCCAGATTCGATTGAATACGAGATGATTGCTTCGAGTGGTCGATGGTGCTTTGCGTTTTCTGATCCATACCTTTTTTCTTACCCATGATAAGCAACTCCTTCTACTCATAGAATGAACGCTACATTAGTATGGGAAGTTCCGTGCTGAATATGCTGGATATTCTAGGAGTAAAGATGACGCGGGGTTAAGCTAGGACTTTGAGCCTATTTCTCGGCGATCGCTGACAGTAGCTCGCTTTCCGAGCCTGTATAACAAAGAGCCTGAAGGGATTACTCCCTGCAGGCTCTTGCTCATGCCAAACGACGTTAGTGCATCTTATGAGGCAAGTTTTTGCCTGTATGACCGTCACCTTGTGTCCTTTTGTTCTTCTCGGCTTTCCTCTGCTTCTCATGCAGCTTGCTAATGAAATGACTATCCATGAGCACTCGCCTCCTGAAGAAAGAATGGCATTACCCCTTTAGAATGTCACAGCAGCCCGTAATTTAATCAACCAATCTCTACAAAAAGCACGCCCTGCTTGCTCCACCGGATTCTGGACAGACATTTAATACCTTTCATTTGCATACCCTTTATCATTATGCTCTCTTCAAAAGAAAGGAAGGAACGTCTATGTGCGGAATAACGGGTTGGATAGATTGGCGGAAAGACTTGACCGGGTACCCGTCCATTCTAGAAAATATGACGGAAACGCTCCAACTGCGTGGACCAGATGCTTCAGGTACCTGGATTTCACAGCATTGTGCCCTCGGACATCGACGTCTAAGTGTTATGGATCCTGAGAATGGCGCTCAGCCTATGGTCCGTAAACAAGGCGACTATACGTATACCATCGTATATAATGGCGAACTCTATAATGCCCCAGAGTTAAAAAAGGAGCTCGAGCTCCGCGGTCACCACTTCCGCACGACGTGCGATACCGAAGTGCTGCTTGTGGCTTTTATCGAGTGGGGAAAAGCATGTATTGACCGCTTGAACGGCATTTTTGCCTTCGCCGCTTGGAATGACCAAGAGCAGTCCCTGACCTTAGTGCGGGATAGACTCGGTGTTAAGCCACTTTT
Source organism: Paenibacillus sp. J31R30 (assembly GCF_059692115.1). Taxonomy (NCBI): domain Bacteria; kingdom Bacillati; phylum Bacillota; class Bacilli; order Caryophanales; family Paenibacillaceae; genus Paenibacillus; species Paenibacillus sp. J31R30. The sequence continues at coordinate 239,044 of NZ_JCAUAV010000006.1, forward strand.
TTATTCCCATCAGGATAGTGTATTGTTATTCGGCTCTGAACCAAAAGCGATTCTAGCTCACCCTGACTTCAAAGCAGAGGTTGGTGCTGAAGGCTTTGCTGAAATATTCGCAGTGGGACCGGCTCGCACGCCAGGACATGGGATTTATCGAAATATGTCAGAGCTGAAGCCAGGTCAATTTGCCATTTTTGATCGCAATGGATTATCCATTCGAACGTACTGGAAGCTCGAAAGCCACACGCATCCCGATGATATCCCTGCTACAGCCGCGCAGGTTGGGCAGTTGCTTCGCGATACCGCTGAACGTCAACTGGTTTCAGATGTTCCCATCTGTACATTGCTGTCCGGCGGATTGGATTCTAGCGCACTCACGGCGCTCGCTGCGGCTCATTACAAAGAAAGCGGGCAAGGACCGCTTCATACCTTTTCAGTCGATTACAAGGATAATGATAAGCATTTTAAAGCCAACCTGTTCCAACCGAACTCGGATGCCCCTTGGATCAAGCGGATGACCGATCACCTCGGCACGGAGCATCATTACATCGAGTTTGACACACCTGAGCTTGTGGAATCTCTGAAGACAGCTGTGATAGCGCGCGATACACCAGGGATGGCCGATGTCGATGGGTCCCTTTATTTATTTTGCCGAGAAATTAAAAAGGGTGCGACAGTTGCTATCTCAGGTGAAGCGGCCGACGAAATATTCGGTGGCTACCCTTGGTTCCACAATACAGAAGCACTTGAAGCGAATACGTTCCCCTGGTCACTCAAACTGGCGAATCGAGTTGACTTGCTGGCGCCTGACTTCGTCGATTGGATTAAGCCTGTCGAGTATGTCAGTAATCGATACCAGCAAGCTTTGAGCGAGGTACCGCGGTTAGCTGGGGAAACGAAGCAGCAGAATCGCATGCGGGAAATGTCTTATTTGAACATTACGCGTTTCATGCCTACGTTGCTTGATCGTAAAGATCGCATGAGCATGGCCGTCGGCCTCGAGGTCCGCGTCCCGTTCTGTGATCACCGACTCGTTGAATATGTGTGGAACATTCCATGGGAAATCAAAACATCCGGCGATCGGGAAAAAGGGATTTTGCGTCAAGCCTTACGAGGTGTATTGCCTGAAGATGTGCTGACAAGGAAGAAAAGTCCTTATCCGAAAACGCATAACCCGAACTATTTAACCGCCGTGCGAAAATGGGTGCTGGAAATTCTCGATGATCCGTCGTCTCCTCTTTTACCTTTCATCGATGTCAAAAAGATTCGCGCACTCGCCAGCTCGGAGTCGAACGATTTCGACCTCCCTTGGTTTGGGCAGTTAATGACAGGGCCTCAGCTATTCGCTTACTTGGCTCAAGTGGATACTTGGTTAAGAACTTATAAAATATCTATTCGATAGATGACATGGAAGAAAAAATAAAAAAGGCCTGCCGCCACGCATTCACGTGGTTGCAGGTCTTTCTGTGTATCTTAGCTGTTTTGATCAGGAAGTTGATCTAGAAACATGCGCAAGGCTTTGGCGCGGTGACTCATTTCATTCTTCTCTTCCATGCTCAGCTCAGCCATCGTCCGGCCAAGCGATGGAATATAGAACAAGGGATCATAGCCAAAGCCACTCTCGCCACGCTCCTCATGAATGATGTAGCCTTGGCAGACATCCTCTGCTTCGATGATTTCATTCGCCACAGGGTCAATCAAAGTGAGCGCACAAACGAAGGAAGCCTCGCTCAGCAATGGAGGATGGCCTTCCCCAGCCGTCAACTCACTTCGCTCCTTCAGCTCTTTTAAAGCTTGGAGCAGCCTCGCATTGTTGTCAGCATCTGTTGCATTTTCTCCCGCGTAGCGTGCTGAATACACACCAGGTTCACCGCCTAATGCTGTTACACATAAGCCAGAATCGTCCGCTAGAACTGGTACATGGAGATGTGCAGAGATAATCTGGGCTTTGATCCTAGCATTTTCAGCAAAGGTAGAGCCACTCTCAATGATTTCCGGTAAATCTGTATAATCCGCCAAGCTGCGAACTTTATAGCCTTTGGCTCCGAAAAGCTTCGCAAACTCTTTCACCTTGCCCTCGTTACGTGTTGCAATGACGACAAAATTACTTTGTAGCCGCATGCTGAGCACCTCGAATACGATCGGCAATCGGTCCTAGCACACCCGACTGCACTTCAATCATCGTGTTAATACCCGCTTCTGCGAGTGCTAGTAATTCATCAAGCTCTTTACGGGAAAAAGGTGCATCCTCACCCGTACCTTGGACTTCAACGAATTGACCTTGACCCGTCATAACGACGTTCATATCAACCTTTGCTTTAGAATCTTCTTCATAATTCAGATCCAACTTCGGCGTATCTCCAATGACCCCTACGCTGACAGCAGCAAGGAAGTCGTTGATCGGAAACTTAGCTAGGTTCTTATCAGTGGCAAGCTTATTAATCGCAAAAGCCATAGCTACGAATGCTCCCGTAATGGACGCTGTGCGCGTGCCGCCATCCGCTTGAATAACATCGCAGTCTAGCGTTATGGATCTTTCGCCTAGTGCTTCCAAATTAACAACGGAACGAAGTGCTCGTCCAATGAGACGTTGGATTTCCATCGTCCGTCCACCGAGCTTGCCTTTTGCCGCTTCACGTTGATTTCTTACTTGCGTAGCTCGCGGCAGCATCGAATATTCTGCCGTTACCCAGCCTTTCCCTTGCCCTTTCATAAACGGGGGAACTCGCTCTTCTATCGTAGCTGTACAAATGACTTTCGTATCCCCGACTTCAATGAGGACCGAGCCTTCAGCGTGTTTTATATAATGAGGGGTTATTTGCATAGGTCGCAGTTCTTGATCCGTTCTTCCACCAATTCTCATAAATGTCTTTCTCCTCCTGTAGCTACATCTCATGCGCTAATCCTTACGCCCCATTGTATCAAACTAGTTAAGGAAAAGCATCCTGCCGCATCGGAATAACCCTGGGAATAAAGAAATAATCAAAAACTACTAGGTTACTCCCCCTAATTTTGAATAGTGGGGGAACCTAGTAGTTCGTGATTACGATATGTTTTTAAAGCTTCGCTGGATTAATATGCGCTGGACGAAGGACAGGCTTACTATAGTTTTGATTATCTGTGGACGTTATTTTCACGGCACCATCCACTTTAATTTGCACCTGTTTGAAAGTCGTATTCTCCGTTAATGACAAGATGACAGATTGCAACGCATCCGCAGAAGCCTTCTGATCAGCACCCAGCAGCTTATTGGAGAAGTCAACCGTGATCAGACCCTCACCTGGCTTGATGCTGTTCACGATCGTTGTTGCATTCATGACAGCTGCAAGTCCCTTCTTCTGATCCGGTCCTTTAATTAATTGCTCCACAACAGCCTTCGCCACATCATCAGTTCTCTTAACTAGGCGAGTCACAGGGACGTAATATTTGTAGTTTTGATCATTTTGATTTAAGAAATAGAGGGTAACTGGTGTCGCTTGACCAAATTCAGTATCCTCCGCTTTCTCTAGGTTGATCCCCATGGTACGTGCTAATGGTAGATCGAGTGGTGTTTTGCCTTTCGGCATCTCTTTCAAGTCCTTGCCATCCACACGCAGCTGAACTTTATCAATTGTAGGGAAGTTCGTTAAGTTCCACGTAATGGCCTCAAGAAGCTTGCGCTCATCCTTCACATCGTAGTTGAGGAACTCCTTGGAGAAATCAACTGTAGCGCTTTTGTCCGACTTCACATTTAAGCTTATGACTTTCGTCCCTTTCGGTAAAAGCGCTTGGAACCCTGATGGCAGCTGACTTGTTTCCGGACCTCCGTCCACCATGTACTCCAATGTTGTCTTAGCGACAGAGACCGTCTTAGGTAAGGCGAGACTTATCGGGGTGACAAAGCCCTTGGCGTCTTTCACATACACAGTCATTTGCGACGTAATATCTTCGGTCATGTCGACTGTAACCGCAGCTGAAGTCGTCTTCGCGTCTACCTCTGCACCCGTTGTCGGAGGTGCATCGATGTCACTCTTCTTTCCGGTGCCCAAAATCGAACATCCCGTGGTCAGTAGAACAATCACCCCCGCTAAAGCGGCTGAACGAATCCAATGTTGATGTTTCATTTGCTTATTTCCTCCTTCGAGTTTGGCTATTCGCATGGCCTGTACGATGCTTTTTCGTATTATTATGTATACGAGGCTTTGTCCGATTTATAACTACTTTTTGTCCACCTTTTCGTAAAAAAGAGAGATTTCGTGGCATCAACGGAGAAAAGTATGATTCAAGCGTAAAAGCAGCCCATTTTCGTCAATTCAAACTCATATGATATACTGAATATCAACATGAACCTCAAATAAATGATTACATCGTCCGCTTAGGACGGGTGGCTTTATCAGGCGCAGCATATACTTTCTGAGATTTGAACAAGGAGGTGCTTGTGATGAGAACATTTTTGAAGGAGAAAACCCTCATATTCAATGAATTTCGCGATGAAGTTTTCAGTCATTATCCCCAAGCCGTCATCGAGGAAGCCGTTGCTAGATTGCTGGTTGAAATAAAGGGCATTAAGAAAATCCCCACCGATTTGATCACAACCACCTTATTAGGGGTATTAAGTAAAACAGAAACGTTTAACGTCATGTCTACCCTGATGGAGCTTCAGAAAAAAGTAAAACATGATGCTGAGCTGCTAGCCAGTATGAAAGATCCCGCTTATAACGTCCATCGCACCATAGCGATGTCGATCTGCGGTCTGTACGGAAGCGGTGCGATATCCCTCTTTGGCTTCATCGACTGCAAATTCCGTTTCTTTTTTCCGACAAAACGACCTAAATCCTTCATCTCTAAGGGGATTTGTGCGATTGTCGCGTCAACGGCCAGTGTGATTATTTCGGACAATGTGAAAGTTGATTACACCAAGCGCAATCTACAATTGCTGGAGGCACGCGGGGTGCTTCTGGATGACATGGTCGATATCCTCGATCAGCTGCAGCGTCCTTACAATCCAGATATGCCGCGCAGCCTCTGTGAGGAACATATAGTAGCTGTGCTTCGCAAGCAGCAAACCTTTCATGCGCTTCAACTCGCGATCAAAATTGATACAGCTGTCGAAGCCAAAGAATTCAATCCGCAATACAATCACATTGTAGGGATGGACGAAGGTCTTTTCGGCGTAGATGAAAGCATCGCAACTGCCGTCCCTCTCATGTACGGGACCATTGCATTGACGAATTTCGGGTATCTGGATAAAGCAAAAATCGGTATTATCGAGCAGCTCGATAGTGATCATGCGGATGGCAAATGCAATACATTCATCGATGATATGGTATGCGGTATTGTGGCTGCAGCTTGCGGACGGTTGGCGCATAATCATACGCCAACGTATAGTAAGCCTTTGAAGTAAGTGGTGGCAGCTGCTTGTTTGCTCCGATATGCATGTTACGAAATGTAGGAGAACGTCGATTCTAGCTCTTGTCATTAGTTGACGGTCTCATCTTATCGCCACTATCCCCTTCGCTCAGGACAATGACGGTCGATCCCTATTCTGAGTTAATGGGATAGTGCTCGTAAGTTTGGGAGTTCAAGTGCTCCCTCGAAGCGCACACGCCAAGGCATGCTCTACACACCTTTAACCCTCACCTATGGGCGCTATTTGGGGAGAAATAAGGGATCTACGTTCCCCTACACGGTGGATAGAGCTGTATTGGGGCAAATAGGGGATGTAGGTTCCCCTAATTAAACAAACCCCTCCAACAAATCAATTGTTGGAGGGGTTTTCGTTATTTGGATGTCGCGACGTAGTACACGCGCTCTGCCTGCGGATCTACCTGCTGGATGCGGCCTTCGGCCTCCAGCAGGATCAAATGTGCGATCGTCTCCGACAGCGCGAATCGCATCTGGTGAATGCTCAGCCGGTCGCCGAACGTCGCCCGGCACACCTCATAAGCGCTCAGCGGCGCGCTTAGCTGCCCTTCCATGAGCGCGAGCCGCTCATGGTGATGGCGCACGAGCTCCTCTGCGCGTGCGCCAAAGCCCTGCCATGGCTCCCGGTGACCCGGGTAAGCCATCACAACCGGCAGCCTGCCGATTTCCTGCAGGCTGCTCAGGTACGCGCCGAGCGGGTTTTCTTCCACCTGCGGGAGGAAGGAAACGTTGGGCGATATTTGCGGCAGGACGTGGTCGCCGCAAAAGATCACCTGCGCCTCAGCGTCGTAGAAGACGAGATGACCCGCGGCATGGCCGGGGGTCTCGATGGCTTCATAGACGCGGTCGCCGAGGCGCACAGGCCCTTCACGCAGCAGGGTAACCTGCGGCTGCGGGGAAACCATCTCGACGAAGCTCACCATGTGCTTCGTCATCTCTTCCAGCCCGGCTTCGGGGAAGCCGTGCCGGGCAAAAAGCTCCAGCAGCAGCGGCGACAACGGCTGCTCCGGGCCCCACAAGAGCTGCACCTGCGCGTATCCGGTCTCCGATAGGAGAACCGGCGCGCCCGTTCGCTCCTGGAACCAACCGGCCATCCCGTAGTGGTCGGGATGGTGGTGGGTGAGCACGATTTGTTCCACGTGCTCGAACCCAATCCCTTGCTCCTGCAGCACCTGCAGCCAGAGCGCCTCAGCTTCCGGGGTGTGCAGCCCCGGATCGATGACGGTATATCCGCGGCTGCCGCGGATTAGGTAGGCATTCACCCAACGCAAAGGGAATGGCAACGGCACCTTCACTTGTGTAATTTCATCTGTATGTACAGTCACGACGTTCATATCCGAGTTGTCATCCTTCCTTATGTCCAACAAAAATCATTCGACTCGAAGCCTCCGGCGAATAAGCCTGACCTTCATAATCACCGTAGACATGATCGATATGTAATCCAGCTTTTTTCAGCATCGCTTCGAACATCGGACGCTCATACAGCTTCACCTGCTCCAAATAATGACGATCCGGTTCACCCGCTTGTGAGATCACAATTCGTTTACGCACACAGCCCTCTTCGATCGCCCGCGTCTCGCGAATGGTGAGATCGCCTTCTTTTCGTTCTGACTGAGGGACCAAATTCGCCTTCACATAGACTGGATTCAAAAAATCGATAATGAATCGGCCTTCTCTTTTTAACAGCCGATGCATTTCATGCAGCACTTTCTCATTCTGCTCATCCTCATCAAAGTAACCAAAAGACGTAAACAAGTTCACAATCGCATCAAACGTCTCGCTCAAAGGCACATCCCGCATGTCCCCGTTAATCCATGTCACATGCCTTTCACAATCCTGCTTGACCGCTTCTTGCAGCAGCACCTTCGACAAATCCACGCCAGTTACTTCAAAACCGAACTCCGAAAGCGCCATGGAATGCCGCCCCATCCCGCAACAAAGGTCCAGTAGGTGAGCCCCTTGCTCCAACTTCAACCAATTCACCATTTTTTTCACTTCATGATAAGCGCCCTGCATGTCTCTATGTTTATAAACTAGCAAATAATCATTGCCAAAACTTTCTTGATACCAAGCCATCTTGTCAACACCTTCAACTTTATGATTAAAAAACGACGAATAAAATAAAAATGTTATAAGCGCAACCTCTTTTTCATAATTCGCAAACCTTCCACTGCTTCATCCTTGCTAAAATTACCCGCCATCAGCTGCTCGTCCTCTACCTGCAGAAGATTTTCGTAAAAATGAACACCCTGCATTGGCAGCTCTGACTTCTCTGGATGGTCCTCCATATAATGAAATAAAACATCTTCAGCCTTCGCATAATTACCCATCTTCTCATAATGTGAAAAAAGCAGTCTCTGCAGCTCTTCTGGAACTTCCCAACCTTGAAGATGACCTAAACTGGCATCCACTCGGGCAGCAATTTCTGGAACAACCTCATCCCCAGCCTCAACTTCCTCCGAGTGTGACAAATGCAAAAGCAGATCCAAAGACTTCAGGTACGCCCAATAAGACTCCCCTTTTTCCTCGTGCCCCTGCAGCAAATTTCCTTGCCCCACAAACATATCGCTGATGACTAGTGCTTTTGCCGTGTCAATGCTTCCTTGGTAGGAGAGCAACTCCAGAATATCCTTGCTGGACAGAGATTGCAGCGAGCGAATATTCAACCCCAGCAAATGACGACTTACTTCATCCAGCTGTCTCTGCGCATCTTCAATCGGGATATGTTCCTTATTAAAAAGAATCCGATGCAGCACCACCGTCAATTGTTCAATCTGTCGCATCAAATAATCACGCCTGAACATCCGTAGCAGCCCCTCTCGGTTTCACTTACACCTCATTTCAGCTTACCATGCATCGCCTCGAAACTCAAAAATACATTCCGCCTATTTTTCTTAGATACCGCACCATTGACAACAGCCCTTCATAAACTAATTTTGACTGTATCCCTTAACCTTGTAATTCCCAATACCCGAGCAAGGAGGGGTGACACACATCCATGGGCAGCGACCACAAAAACAAATTTTTACTTACGAACCGCGAACGCGAAGTATTCGAACTCTTAGTGCAGGACAAAACGACAAAGGATATCGCACAGCAGCTTTTCATAAGTGAAAAGACTGTGAGGAATCATATATCGAACGTCATGCAAAAGCTGAACGTAAAGGGTCGTTCACAAGCGGTTGTAGAACTGATTAAGCTTGGGGAATTAAAGATCTGATTCCGTCAGCAAAGGGATCCATGTAAGCCACCCACCCTCCTTCGGAGGGGAACGGGGGCTTTTATGTTTGAAAGATGATAAAATAGACCTAAACAAGTTTGATATTCTAACTGAAGGGGATATTCGATGCAATGGCAGCAAGTTAGAGAGTTACTTTGTTAAACAGGCACCTTATTCGCAGCAGATTGAAGAGCACCGCCTAGCTCGGAACAACAAACAGCCCAGTTGGCTCCCCAACTGGGCTGTTACGCTTCCCTACACTACATCTATTCCACTCGCTCAACCTGCACCGCACAAATTTTAAACTCCGGCATCCGGCTCGTTGGATCCAAGGCATCGTTCGTCAACACGTTGATCGAATGCTCGTCGCCCCAATGGAAGGGCACGAAGACGGTACGAGGTTGGATGCCCTCAGTGACCTTGACTTGAAATACAAGTGAACCACGCCGGCTTGTGATTCTGATCTTTTGCTCCACACTTAAGCCAATCCGTTGGGCCAAAGAAGGGTGAATCTCGGCAACCGGAACGGGTGCCTTTTTATTTAAAGCTTCAGTGCGGCGCGTTTGCGCACCGCTCAAGTAATGGTTGGCCAGACGGCCGGTTGTCAGCACGAAAGGGTACTCGGCATCAATGGGCTCTGCTGGCATTTTGGGCTGGATGCCGAATAGTTTGGCTTTCCCATCCGTATGATGAAAACGATCTTGAAATAATTGCGGTGTTCCTGGATGGTCAGCCGACCCGCAAGGCCAGAAGATCCCTTTCTCCTTTTGCAAGCGTTCATAGGTAATTCCGCTATAATCGGCTTTGCCGCCTGCCGTTGCTGCAGCGAGCTCACGAAACACCTCTTCAATACCCGCATATTGAAAGTACGCGCCACGTCCTAATGCTTTAGCTAGCTCGCTGATGATTTGGTAGTCGAGTTTGCAATTCCCCGGAAGCTCCATAGCCTTCCTCCGATGGAACACGCGTCCCTCGAGGTTAGTCATGGTGCCTTCCGCCTCCGCAAAGGAGGATGCCGGAAGTATATAATGCGCGTAGCGAGCGGTTTCCGTCTCGAACATATCCACGACCACGAGCAAATCCAGCTTTTGCAAAGCACGCTCGACCATGCGATTATTCGGACTGGAAACGAGCGGATTCGATCCTAGCACGATCAAAGCCTTAATTTCTCCCTCATCGATCTTCTGCAGAAGCTCGTAGGCGGAGACACCTTTACCCGGCAGCTCGCTCGGATCGATGCCCCATACCTTCGCCACATGCTCTCGTGCAGCTGGATCTTCGATCAACCGGTAGCCTGGGAGCTGGTCGGCTTTTTGCCCATGCTCGCGGCCGCCTTGACCGTTCGCTTGACCGGTCACAGCCCCGTAGCCGCAGCCGGAACGCCCTATTTTACCCGTGAGCAGTGTCAGGTTAATGTAATTGAGTGTGTTTTCAACACCATTCACTTGCTGCTCCAAACCTCTCGCAGTGAGTACAATGCCCGTCTCCGCCTTCGCGAAGCCTCGAGCGATTGTACGAATGACTGCTTCAAGCACGCCTGTTAAATACTCAACGCGAGCTGGTGTAAATGATTTGACCGCATCCTTCACCTGTTCGAAGCCACTTGTACGTGATTGAATGAACTTGTGATCTACGAGCTTCTCTTCAATCATCACATGCAGGAGTCCATTGATGAAGACGGAGTCGAAGCCTGGCTGCAGACGAACATGAATATCCGCGGTTTTGGAGGTCATCGTATTGCGAGGATCGATTGTGACAATCACGGCGCCTTTTTTCTTTGCTTCTAATAGATAGGGCATCATCGTAGGTTGGCACTCCGCAATATTCGTGCCAGCTAGAATGATATATTTCGCATTGGGAATTTCTGATAGAGGCATCGTCATCCCGCGATCGATACCAAAAGCTTGATTACTCGCCGCAGCAGCCGATGACATACAATAACGACCGTTGTAATCGATATATTTGGATCTCAAGGCCACACGCGTAAACTTACCAAGTAAGTAACTTACTTCATTCGTTAAGGAGCCGCCGCCATAAACGCCGATGGCATCACGCCCATGTTCTGATTGCAGAACATGAATCCGCTCAGCAATATCCGCATAAGCGCTTGCCCATGTCACCGTTTGCCACTGACCTACTCTAGCTTTCTCCCTATGAAGAGGCTCCAGAATACGTTCCGAATGAATGACATGCTCTAATGCGTTTAAGCCCTTCTGACACAGTCGGCCTGTCGCAACTGGGAAATTCGCGCTCGGTTTTATCGTGAGCCCTTCTGTCTTCTCACTAGGTAGAATCTCCAATCCACACTGCATACTGCAAAAGCAACAATGGGAGGAGGGCTGTTCATCCGTTAATGTGACAAGTGCTGATTTCACGCACCCCACCCCCGCTGATCAATCTCTTTATATAGTAGAAAAAATTAACTCGCCATTTCCTTAGCCTTAGGAAACCCAATGTAAACTGTTCCATCATCCACTTTGGTCAGATACGTTTTCACGCAGCCCGTATCAGGAGCTTGCACGAGTCCGGAAGGCAAATGAATCTTGCGATCATGCATGGGGCAGAACACATGGTCATCACAGACAATCCCTTCGGCAAGTACGCCTTCTTTATGCGGACAACGATTCTGAATCGCTTGAAGTTTACCGCTTTTCAATTTGAACAGAGCAACCTCTTCTCCTTGATATCGAATCGTCTTCCCCGTATTAAAAGCTAATTCCTCGTAGGAAACGGCTTGCACCCAAACCATTTGCTCATTTTGTGTGATCATTTTCTCTGCTCCTCCCGGTTTATCTCTCTAGCCCTACTTCAGCTCAACAACTTCATAGAGATCACGTTGGATTTTCTTGCTATCGATGGCTTGCTTCCATGGATCTTGTGTCACAGAAAGCGCCAAATCCATACGCTCACACAATTTCTTGCGTTCTTCTTCATTTTGAACAACATCACGAATATGTTCGATGCCCAGACGGTGTACCCATTCGCTCGTACGCTCGCCGTATTTGCCTGTTTCGCGGTAGTATTGCAGGTAAGCTTCCGTATATTCGATGATCTCCTCTTCAGTCTTAACGGTGCTCATCAAATCACCCACGCGAACTTTGACACCACCGTTACCTCCCGCATACAGCTCCCAGCCGCCATCGACAGACACGACACCTAAATCTTTAATCCCGGATTCCGCACAATTTCGCGGACAACCCGATACAGCAAGCTTCACTTTGGCTGGTGTATTCAATCGTTCAAAACGTTTCTCCAGCTCAATGCCAACGCCCATCGCATCCCCTGTACCGAAGCGGCAGAAGGTTTCGCCGACACATGTTTTGACTGTCCGCAAAGCTTTCCCGTAGGCGTACCCCGATGGCATATCCAGCGCTTCCCACATCGCGGTCAGGTCTTCTTTTTTCACACCTAGTAAGTCAAGACGTTGTCCTCCGGTAAATTTCACGGTTGGAACGTTGAATTGTTCAGCAACCTCTGCAATGCGCTTAAGCTCGGTTGGATTCGTAACACCGCCATAGATCCGTGGAACAACAGAGTACGTGCCGTCCTTTTGAATATTGGCATGCATACGCTCATTGACGAAGCGAGACGTACTGTCATCTTTATAAGTTTCAGGGCTAATCATGCCCAAATAATAATTCAGTGCTGGACGGCATTTGGAGCAGCCCTCTTCATTTTTCCATGCAAGAACGTTCATCACTTCACGAACGTGGGATAATCCTTTTTCCCGAATTGCGCTAACGACTTCATCACGTGTGTGTGTTGTACAGCCACAAATCATTTCTTTCGCTGCGTTTTTATCATAAGAAGATCCAAGGGTAAAGGCTAAAAGATCACTAACTAACGGCTTACAGCCCCCGCAGGAACGAGACGCCGTTGTGCAGTTTTTGACCTCATCGACCGTTGTTAAGCCTTGATCCTTGATTGCGGAGCAGATCGTCCCTTTTGTTACGCCGTTACATCCGCAAATAATCGCGTCATCCTTCATATCAGCAACACCGGAAGCCGCTCCCCCGCCGCCACTTGAACCGTCTGTTAGAATCGCCGTTTTCGCCATCCCGCTAATATCCGTTTCTTCCCGGATCATTTGCATCAGTCGCGTACCGTCAGCCGTATCGCCAAAGAGCACGGCTCCGATTATTTTATTGTCTTGAATGACGACTTTCTTATAAACACCCGTGAACTCATCATGAATGCGAATCGCTTTGGTTCCTTCGGCATCCACGAATTTACCGCCAGAGAATACGTCAACACCTGATACTTTGAGCTTCGTGTACAAAATAGAGCCTTCATACGGGCCTGTTTCGACCCCGGCCAAATGCTTCGCCAACACGGCACCTTGCTCGTAGAGCGGTGCTACGAGACCGTACGCGATGCCTCTGTGCATCGCACATTCGCCAACGGCGTACACATTCGGCACGTTCGTTTGCAAGTAATCATTGACGATGATGCCTGGGTTGCATTCGATGCCTGCTTCTTTGGCAAGCGCCACATTCGGCCTGATGCCTACTGCCATCACAATCAAATCTGCTTCAGCTACAGAGCCGTCCTTGAACTTCAAGCCCGTTACGCGCTTATCACCTATAATTTCCGCGGATTGCTTCTCAAGCAGGAAGTTAATCCCTTGCTCTTCGAGCGCTGCTTGCAGCATTTTGGAAGCCGTCCGATCGAGTTGACGTTCCATAATCGTATCGACGATATGCACAACATCGACTTTCATGCCGAGATTGAGGAATCCGCGCGCTGCTTCTAAACCTAGCAAGCCGCCGCCGATTACAATCGCTTTTTTGTACTTTTTAGCTGACTCAATCATGATTTCACAATCACGGATGGTTCTGTAGGCCATGACGCCTTCTTTGTCCGCACCAGGCATAGGAATCATGAATGGATTTGAGCCGGTTGCTAGAATTAATTTATCGTATGAAACCGTTAGTCCTTTATCGCTTGTAACGGTTTGTGTCTGCGTGTCGATGCTCGTGATCGTTTGATTCGTATATAAGGTAATGTTATTATTCGCATACCATTCGTAGGGATGAATCACGATGTCCTCGACTTTAGAATCACCGGAGAGCACATAGGACAACAAGATTCGATTGTAGTTGGGATGCGGTTCGCTGCCGAAAATCGTAACCTCATATTTATCTGGTGTCAGCTTTAGTAAATGTTCAACGGCGTTTACGCCCGCCATTCCGTTTCCGACCAGGACTAACTTCTCTTTTTTGACTGTCATTGTGATCATCCTTCCATCCATTTACTAGGGCATTCATTCGAATTTGAGTGGTTGTGAAAAAAGGGTCATTCAGGAGCCAAGCTCCCAAATGACAAATTGGGATATGGAGCTTGAGCAGTTCGATTAATTGAATCAAGGATAAACGACTCCTTCGACCTTCGAGGACGAACTCGTTTACCAAGGTAGATGCGAAGCAAAAGTATAAAACTTATACTTTCGTATCTACTGGCAAAGACGCTAGTCGTAACGTCTTTGCCCATACAGCCTGATAGGCAAGCTGCATGAGCAAAAACTTTACTGTATTTGCCGCTGACCGAGTTGAATCAGCGGCATCACATGAATTTATGCTTGAACTGTATCCATACTAGCTGATGCTACTTTTACTTTACCGCCTTCACCAATCCAAGTGCGTTTCCATTGTCCTTGAACAACCGCGATGATCACGATACAGGAGAGCGCAATGCCACTTAGAATCAGAAAGCCTGGTGTGAATGATCCCGTAGATAACTTCAGATTCCCAAGAATTTTAGGCAAGAAGTAACCACCTAACCCCCCTGCTGCTCCAACAATTCCTGTCATAACACCAATTTCCGATTTGAAGCGCTGTGGCACAAGTTGGAATACCGAACCATTCCCCATTCCGAAAGCCATCATAGCAACGAAGAGCATGACTGTCGTCAATGACAGTGCAGGAAGCGTCGAGATACCGGCCATCATTAAACCAACAACTCCGTAAAGAACCATCAACATGCGAATTCCGCCTAGCTTATCTGCGAGCCATCCACCAACGGGACGGAAGAAGCTGCCGCCGATGACGCAAAGAGTTGTAAAGTCTGCAGCACGTACAGGCGAAAGTCCATATTGTGTATTAAAGAAAATCGTAAGATAAGATGCCATTCCTACAAAACCACCGAAAGTAACACTATAGAAAATACAGAACAACCACGAATCTCTCTGCTTCAATACTTTACCGTACTCTGCAATCGTTTTTGGTGCTGGTTTATTCGGACTATCCTTTGCCAAAATACTAAATATGACCAGCGTTAGCGCAATTGGAATCATGGCAATACCGAAAACAACGTGCCAGTCTCCATAATGTTGTGCTAAACGATTTGCAAACAAGGTAGCAAAGATCGTTCCGCTATTTCCTGCCCCTGCAATCCCCATTGCTAATCCTTGATACTGTGGCGGATACCAACTGCTAGCGAGCGGCAATGCTGCAGCAAAGCTTGCTCCTGCGATACCAAGCATTAGAGCTACGAAATACATATCTCCCATCGTGTTAGCGAACTGCCATCCCCAGAATAATGGAATTAAGGTTAACGAAAGTCCAATCTGTCCTGTTAGTTTAGGACCAATCTTATCTGTTAGTACGCCAAGTACTAATCGTAGGACCGCCCCTCCCAAGGTTGGCAAAGCAACCAAATTGGCTTTCTGTGCCGCATCCAATCCAAAATCTTTGGCAAGGATGACAGCTAGCGGTCCTAAGAGCACCCATACCATGAAGCTCATGTCAAAATACAAGAATGAACTGAATAAAGACCCTTTGTGCCCCACTTGCATAAAACTTTTCCGATCTACCATGTGTTCCCTCTCCTTTTTGTGAGGCTTTTCGCCTTCTTTTTTCCTATCCTACCGTGTTTGACTGTTCATTGACAGAAAAGGCCGACAAACATACCCCATCAGTAGGTGGGATGTTCGTCGGCCTCATTGCCACTGCTGCCACTTCTTCGTGATCAGCATGATTGATTATTTTTTCCTTGCATAAAAGTGAACATAAAAAGCCTATCCATTTACGTACTTGTAAGGGGATAGGCGCCATTGCCTTCGTTAGGTGGCACATCATTGTGCCGATTTCTAACTTGATTATACGATGCGCTCAACTACATGTCAATAAACATAACACAAAAATATTATACATGAGAATCTGGGTAGCATATCGACAAAATTTAGGTGCATATGCTATAGTATTGCCGTATAATAATTCCAATTAGCCCCAAAACCTAACATGTAGTTGTCATGAGATAAACGCTATTCAAGATGGAGGTATTACCATGTTACAATCATTCATACTGATCGACGAGTTGAAGTCAGCTCGCTCAGCTACCTCCTCTGAGCCGTCATATGCTATACGAACGGAAGATACGCTTGGAAAGGAATATTTGCCTGATGAAATCCTGAAGGATATGGGATTCCGCATTTATTCTTCATCTAATATGAAAGAAATTTCCTTTATCATCCCTAAGGTCGATGCTGTATTATTATCGGTAAGTCCTGATCAAGTAGCAGACTGGCGTTCACGCTTACTTGCTGTGCGGAGTCTCCCCCTCTTCTGGTGGTGTGATGCACACACATTTCCTTCTAATGAATGTAAAATGGATGCAGGTATTGATGGGCTGATCGGTTCCAAGATGAGTCCGCTGGAAATTCACGCCGCTTTGCTTCTTGGCGTAAATCATTATTTTCAACGTACCGAGTGGCAGCAAGAACGTGAACAACTGCTCTCCAAACTTGAGGAACGCAAGTGGGTCGATCAGGCTAAGCGAATTTTATGCGAAATCAAAGGCATTTCAGAAGCTGAAGCTTATGATTTTCTCCGCAAACAAGCCATGAATGAACGTAAGCGAATGGTAGACGTTGCCACCTCCATCGTCAAGGTATATCAGATATTACAGGATCAGAACAAAGGAGGCCGCAAACGATGATATCTCTATTAAAAGAAGTAGGCCGCGGCAAGCGCGGAGCCAGAGATCTTTCCTATGAGGAAGCTGCCCAAGCAGCTGAACACATAATAACTGGAACGGCCACACAAGCCCAAATTGGCGCTTTTCTCGTAGCAGAACGAATTAAAATGGAATCCCCTGATGAAATCAAAGCTTTCATTCACGCGTTGCGCGAGCGTGTGACCACCTATCCCATAGCTGGCAGCATAGACTGTGCCGGCCCTTATGATGGGCGTACGCGCACGTTCATCGCGACATTGCCAACGGCATTCGTGCTCGCAGCGTGCGGATTGCCAACAACGCTGCACGGCAGCCCGAGCATGCCGCCCAAATGGGGCATCACGCTGTCCGATGTGCTTGCAGCGATGGGCGTCAATGCGCTTGGCGCTTCACGCGAAGCACTGATCTCCGCTGCAGCGCGAACAGGCTTCCTATTCACACCAACCGAGAGCTGGTGTGCGCCGCTTGGTGAGCTGCGCGAGCTGCGCAAAGAACTTGGTTTGCGTACCGTGTTCAATACCGCCGAAAAGTTGCTGCGCTTCACAGAAGCTCCATACATGGCTGTTGGTGTTTTCCACGGGACTGTTTTTGAGAAAATCACGAATCTGCTTATTGAATTAGGCGTTTCTCGAGGCATCGTGGTGCAGGGTATGGAAGGCTCGGAAGACTTAGGCGTCGATAAGCGAACAAGAACTTATCTGATTCAAGATCAGACTAGTGAGTTATTCATTGTAGATCCTGAAATTTATGAGCTGATGGTCGAGGTTCCTGAGGTGGAATGGACGGCTGAACTGCAAGCCGAAACCACATTGTCCGTTTTGCGCGGAGATGCAGCACTTCCTTACTTGAATATGGTTTTGCTTAATAGTGCTGTTCGATTGTGGGTGTCCCAAAAAGCAGGCTCCATCGAAGAGGGCATTTACATGGCCCGTCATGCGATTGAGCAAGGCGCTGCGCTTCAGAAGTATACGGAATGGACCGAAGCAATTAAACCAGTATCAACGACATAATTCATATATGTTAAGCGTGAGAGGGTGTCCCAAAGCCATGTATGTGGCGGGGGCACTCTTTTTGCAGTTATTTATCGACTTATACTACTCCTATTGCTATACTCGCCACGCGTAACTCGATTTTTTCGACTTACACTACTCCTATTGCTATACTCGCCACGCGTAACTCGATTTTTTCGACTTACACTACTCCTGTTGCCCTTCTCACCACTCGTAACTCGATTTTTTCGACTTACACTACTCCTATTGCCATTCTCGCCAGCGTAAATCGATTTTTTCGACTTACACTACTCCTGTTGCCCTTCATGCCACGCGTAACTCGATTTTTTCGACTTACACTACTCCTATTGCTATACTCGCCACGCGTAACTCGATTTTTTCGACTTATACTACTCCTATTGCCATGGTCGCCACGCGTAACTCGATTTTTTCGAGAGATTCCCAATGGAACTCATCCTATTTTTTCAAAAAAATGGAGCTAAGCGCAAACCCGCCACTTAGCTCCTTTGCTACGCTATTTTATTTACCAATAAATTGTTGGGTAAACATTTTACCGCACGGCCCGCCGTCCACAATGCCTATGCCAATATGCGTGTAATCTTTACTCAGAATATTCGCCTTATGTCCTGGCGAGTTCATCAGCGCTTCGTGTGCCGCCG
Organism: Paenibacillus sp. J31R30; assembly: GCF_059692115.1. NCBI lineage: Bacteria > Bacillati > Bacillota > Bacilli > Caryophanales > Paenibacillaceae > Paenibacillus > Paenibacillus sp. J31R30. The sequence continues at coordinate 257,283 of NZ_JCAUAV010000006.1, forward strand.
TTACACTTTGATTGCAAGCGATGTTCTCCCCAGCAGCATTGTAAGTGATTCCGAACTTCTCCATCATATCGAATGGGGATCCATACGTTGGTGAGTCATGGGAGAAATATTTGTTATCCACCATATCCTGGCTTTTGAGACGAGCTGTTTTGGTGAGCTCCAAGTCTGCTGCAAGCGGTGAGAGCCCCGCAGCTGTACGCTCTTTATTTACGAGATCGAGCATTTGCTGCTCTTCCACAGTTAATCCAGATGTCGATGGAACCTGCGGTGCTGGTGTAGGGCTTGGTGTATATGGCGTCGGCGCCGGTGTTGGCACTGGCGTAGGTGTTGCCTTCTTCGGAATCTTAAGATTTCCATAAGCCCAGAGAATCGATTGCAGCGTTTGATCGTCTACATTTCCCGTTACCGCCAAACCGTATCTACTTTGAAATGCTTTAACCCCAGCTAGTGTTTGATTGCCATAATAGCCTGTAATCGGTCCTGAATAGTAACCAAGAGATTTCAGCATCCCTTGAACCGCGTAGACATCAGGGCCTTTCGCTCCTTTGCCATACGCAAAAACTGTCGTTGTGGAAGCACTGAACAAGACCACACAGATGAGGGCTATCCAGATTAACCTCTTTTTGCCTTGTAACATGCGTTACGTTCACTTCCCGTCATCTTCAGTATCTTCGTCACATTATGGACGATAAGGGTAGCATTTCCTTTAAGATTTCCTTTTATCCAAATCCTGAAATACGATTGATCTAATTCCTGATTTACATATAACACTCCAAAGATGGAATTCTACACCTAAGGGATTTCTCAGACTCTAGACCGAGTTGAAACCCGACCCAAGCCATATTCGCTTATGGATTGATATTGCTATACTTAAACCTAGAGAAATAAAGAGATAGATAATGAAAGGGAGCGAGACGCGTGACATGGTTTACGAAATGGGCTTTTAGCAATAAAGCAGCAGTAATTTTTTTGGTGATATTAATTTTAGGAACAGGAGTCGGTAGTTATTTTAAATTGCCGATGGAATTCCTGCCTAGCGCAGATTTTCCACAAATTAGTGTGACGGTCGTCGGTCAAGGCTACGATGCCAAATCCATGCTAGATAGTGCAACTACACCTATAGAGAAAGCTGTCTCCAGTGTGCCGGGTAAGAAAGAAGTATTCTCCACATCATCCGACGGCTTTATGAAAATTGATATGACATTTGATTCGGATATTAAAATGAAGGATGCACAAGCGAGCGTTCAAGAAGCGATCTCCTCAATTGTTCTCCCCGCAGGCATGTCTAAGCCTTTCGTTATACGTCTGAACACCTCGATGATTCCACTCTCCTGGGTAGCCCTTAACTTCAAAGATGGCATCACGAAACAAAATATCGAGCTTGCGCAAGAGAAAATTTTGCCTGAGTTTCAAAAAATCAAAGGTCTTGCTAGCGTTGCTCTTGGTGGTACTTCCGTATCTCAAGTCATTATCCACCCAGACAAAGATAAATTAGCTAACGCGAAATTGCCTGCCCAAGTTCTCATGGGTGTCCTTCAAGGTCAAAATGTAACCGTCAATGTTGGGGAAAGACCCCTCGATGGCAAAACGAGTGCGATTAAAGTCGTCGGGAACCTAGACGATCTCAATACACTGGGCAATTTAACTGTAGCGCCAGGAGTCAAATTAAAAGATGTTGCTACCATTGAGGTAACCGCAAACAAAGATACATTAACACGCATTAACGGCAAGGATTCCCTTACATTGGTCGTTACGAAAGACACTAGCTCCAACGCGGTTGATATCAGCAAGGAAGTTGATAAAATCTCAGAGGAGATCGCGGCAAAATATCCGAATGCCACTGCAGAGGTTATCTACTCCACAGCGGAATCGGTTGTCACTTCCGTTAACAGCATGATGAGAGAAGTGCTGCTCGGCGCATTATTTGCGACAATCGTTATTCTGATCTTCCTTAGAAACATCCGTTCCACGTTGATTACGATTGTCTCCATCCCGTTATCGCTCGGCTTAACGTTATTCCTGCTTTCCCAATCAGGTGTAACCTTGAATATCTTAACGCTCGGCGGGGTCGCCGTCGCCGTGGGTCGACTCGTCGATGATAGTATCGTTGTTATCGAAAATATTTTCCGAAGAACGCAGAAGGCCGAATTCTCTAAGGAATTGATCATTGATGCAACACGTGAGGTTGCTAGAGCGATTACCGCATCTACCCTTACAACCGTTGCCGTATTCTTGCCGCTGGGACTCTTACAAGGATCATTGCAAGCGTTCCTGCTTCCTTTCGCCTTAACGGTTACGTATTCGTTGCTTTCCTCCTTGCTAGTTGCTTTAACCGTCGTTCCTCTAATGAGCGCTTGGCTGCTTCGCAATACGAAACTAAAGGAACATAAAGAGTCGACAAGTCTTCGAAATATTTTATCTTGGAGTTTGAATCATAAATTCATCTCCATTCTAGTTTCCCTTATCCTTTTCGGCGGTTCAATCGCCCTGTACTTCGTTATGCCAAAAGGTGCGGTTGGTGGCTCCACAGCCAGCCAATTAGTTGTCAGTCTCTCGTACACACCTGAAACACCGATCGCAACCGTACGTGAAAAAGCGATAGAACTAGAGAAATTTATGTTAGAGCAAAGTGAGCTTGATCATCTGATTCTACAACAAGGCAATACCGAGGATAATGCCAAATGGGGCAGTGTAGCTCCTCCTACGATTGCGAATTTCCAAGTCTTCATGAAGAAGGATGTTGACACTCAGCATTTTATCGATCAAGTCAATAGCCAAAAGTCTAAATATCCAGGCGCTGATTTGCAAGCTGGAGCCGGCGGCTTCGATGGCAGCAGCGGTTCAGCGATTACTGTTGATCTTACAGGCGATTCCGCGAAGGATCTTGATCAAGCTGCAGCTGATGTAATCGCGGCAATTAAAGATATCGAAGGCGTGGAGAAGGTTACGAGTAATCAAAATGTAACGAAACCAGGCTATGCCATTACAGTAGATCCTACATTGGCTAAGCCACAGGAAATTGCGGGTACGATCCGCTCTTTGATGAACCCAACGCCAATTGGTTCCATGAAGCTAGAAAACAAAGAGATACCTGTTGTGTTAGATGCTTTGATCAATCCGACAACCGTATCAGACCTTTCCAATATTCAAATTATGACCGCTACTGGTCCAGCTGCCCTCACATCTGTGGCGAAGATCGAAAAAACCAATGAGTCCAACACCATTCTACACAAGAATAATCAACAATTCTTACGTGTGACGGCTCTCGTAGACTCAACCAAATTATCTAAAATCAACACAGAAATTACGGAAAACACAAAAGATCTGAAGCTTCCTGCAGGTATTGCTTTGATTGTTGGCGGAGCTTCTGCTCAGCAATCCAGTGATTTTGCCGACTTGTTTATGACGATGGGGATTTCCATTGGAATCGTGCTATTGATCATGGTTATTACGTTCAAATCATTCCGTGCACCGATTGCGAGTATGGTGTCCCTTCCTTTCGCAGCGGTAGGTGCCATTGTCGGTATGATGATCACGAAAACGTCCTTCGACGTTACCTCGATCTTCGGATTCCTGATGCTGATCGGTATCGTCGTCACGAATGCCATCGTCTTGATTGACCGTGTGAAGCAAAACGAAGAGCATATGACCATTCGTGAGTCTTTACTTGAAGCCGCGGCTACCCGGATGCGTCCTATCTTGATGACCGCTGTAGCAACCATTTGCGCGATGGTACCTCTTGTTCTTGCCAAAGCCGAAGAGGGAAGTATCGTTTCCCGAGGCCTAGCGGTAGTGGTTATCGGCGGGCTAACTTCAGCAACGCTCTTCACGCTGATTATGGTGCCAACGGTTTATGAGCTTCTGCATGCTAGAAAAGCAAAGCGTCAACGTAGACGGCTTGAAAATGCTTGATAAGTAAATAGAGCTGACCCTAGCAGATTTATCTGCTTGGGGTCAGCTTTTTTGTACTAAGTATGGTGCGCTGATGGGCAAGGTGGCGAGGATGAAATAGATGGAGGTTGTCTATCTATCCCATTGACAAAGATTCCACTATACCTTAAACTAAATTTAGTACTTGGTACTAATACTTGATGCTAATTTTTTTCCTAAATATAAACTCTAAAGGAGTGTTACTCATGCCTTCTTCACGTCCCTTACAGGCACGAATTTCAGCCATCGGCACCTATGTGCCTGAACACATTTTAACCAACGAGGATCTCTCCCGCATGGTAGATACGAATGATGAATGGATCGTTCAGCGCACAGGAATTCGAGAACGCCGAATAGCCGAAGCGCATGAGTTCACAAGTCATTTATGTATAGCTGCTGTGCAGAATCTGCTCGATCGCTACCCAAGTTCCCTCGACGATGTAGAGCTCATTATCGTTTCCACGCATACGCCGGAGTTACCATCCACGCCAGTCGCGTGTCAGGTGCAAGGCCATTTCGGCATGGCGGCCGCGGGAGCTTATGACCTCAATGCCACATGCGCTGGCTTCGCCTATGCGCTTCACACCGCTGGTGCACTCGTTGCTGCAGGCGTGCATCAGAAGATCCTCGTCATCGGCGGCGATGCCTTATCCAAAATCACCGATTACACCGACCGTTCCACCTGCATCTTATTCGGCGATGGCGCTGGCGCGGTTGTCGTTGAAAGAGAGGAAGCTCAGCCTGCCTTTCTCGCTCATCACATGGGATCTGATGGCACGGGTGCCAAGCATGTATACCGCACAGGACTTGCCACAGAGCTGAATGGAACCCCTTTGTCCGGAGACGGAAAGCTTGTCCAAAACGGGCGTGAAGTGTACCGTTTCGCTGTTTCAACCGTACCGCAGGGTATCGAGATGCTGCTTCAAAAAAGCGGATTACCTCTCGAAGCCATCGATTGGTTCATCCCTCATAGCGCGAACCTGCGCATGATTGATTCCATCTGTGAGAAAAGCGGTATCCCCATTGAAAAAGCGCTGGTTAGTCTTGAATACTTCGGCAACACTTCCGCAGCCTCCATCCCGCTTGCATTGGATTTGGGCATTAAAGAAGGGAAAGTACAGACCGGTGACACGCTGTTACTTTATGGTTTTGGCGGTGGATTAACACATGCAGGATTAATTGTTCGCTGGGGTTAAGTCAGATTTCAAGCGCTTATAGTTACAGCCAGTTAAGTCTTCACACGCTTATTCATCCAAGGCTTACAAGGCTTACCGGGCTTACCGGGCTTACCTATCACACGCGTACTTCTGCTCTGATTCGTTAATTTCAACATCAGGGCACGTTGATACTCACTTATCGTCTTGAGATTATCCGCGACATGGCTGGCCAGTTGTTCAGAGCCCTCCACTTGATCCGCAACAGATTCAATAATTCTGCATAATGCTCGCTGGCTCCTCGCCAGCGAGATCATCATGTGCAGCTCCACGCGTTCCCTATTCCATTCCTTCACAGCTTCCCATCCTCACCAAAAGGTAGCAGGCTGCCGAATTCCATCCCGTCGTCGGACCCTAATCCTAAAGCGGAGCCTGAAGGATGTTTCCCTAGTAACGCCTTCATCTGGCGATTTAGCGCATTCTCCAGCTTCGTTATGCCATCTATTAGTTCAATGACACTCTCATGGATTTCGCCAGTTACTTCCATTTTATGGTCATGCCCCTCTAAATTTGTCGTGTTGATATGCTGACAAATCCAGTTCTGCGACTTCGATGCTTCAACAACTCTTGCTTCCAGCATCAGACTTATTTCATATTGCAGCTTGGCTGTCGCTTCAAGCATCTGCAAATAGAGATCCGTTCTATCCAATGTCATTCCCTCTATTCCTCATCAGGTACGTGTATTTCCTTCATAACCAATTCCGTTTGCTTCGCCATAGCCTCTTCCAATTCGGCGAGGCTATTTAGATAGGCCGTAACATTTTTGGTTAGTTGTAAAGCACGCTTCTGCAGCATCTCTAATCCTTCAAATTGAGGATGTGAATCAGGCAGATCTCCAGCAATTGCAGCCATTTGCGAAGACACATGCCGGTGTGTTTCGAGTATCCGTCCCATTTGGCTATGTGAAGCTGCAATTTGAGAAATAATACGCGTTACCCGCTCCTCCACGGCAACTCCCTCCTACAACCTTTTTCACACTACGTTATGCGACAGTTTGTGAAACGGTGCTTAAATAAACCTAAAGGGATCAACGCCCCATTTGTGAATAAATTTCTTGCGATTGCGTCTCAGCAGTAGCAGCTTCGATCGACGGCTGTTTTTACGAAAACTAACGCTTCCGCGATGATAAACAAAGCAATCTCCTGCTATGAGCAGCTGATAGCCCGCTATTCGTGCACGATAGGATAAGTCATCATCCTCGTAATACCCAGGTGTAAATCTTTCATCCAACAACCCTACCTGCTCAAACAACTTTCTTTTAAATAACAAACAGAAGCCAACCAGCCTCTTCGTTTCCCGCCATTTCCCCGGATTTACATGATTATAGATGTGAGCCATGTTGGAAATCCCTGTGAAGGGGATACGGATTTTTTGTTTGCCATTCACATAGTTAGACACTGGACCTACCATGCCGATATCTTCTCGACTATATAAGCAGTTCAGCAGCTTTGGCAGCCAATTTGGCGTTACGATCGTATCGTTATTCAAGAGCATTAAGGTGTCGCCTTCGGCATAACGTAACCCGTAATTGCATGCAGCTGGAAAACCGAGATTGGCTGGCAGCGCCACGAGCTTGAGATTTTCATTGCGGCAGTAAGTCAATGTACCGTCCCCAGAACCATTATCAACAACAATAATTTCATAAGGCACGGAGGTATGCTGACGGATGGATGCGACACAGGCTTTCAACAAAGCTAAACCATTAAACGTAGGAATAATGATGCTCGTTAATTGCAAGTTCCTGCCTCCTCGCTAAGGTGCCATTTTCAATGCCCATGTCCATATTCTGAATAGACGGAAGCAGTTCATCCGCACTAATCACCTTGTCACCTTCTATAAAAAGCAAGAAGTCCGACCGCGATATTCTCGCTGCCAGAGCTCTTGCGGTATCTTGTTCAATAGGTTCGGGATGTTGAACAATGATTGCGCGGGAATGGCTTCTAACCTTCTCTAACGTACGATCTGTAGAGCCGTGAACGATGACGATGATCTCTTTAAGCGGCAAACGTTTCAACGTCTCCAACACGTTTACGATTGTTCCTTCTGCATTGGAAGCTATAACTATTGCACCAACTGGATGGACACTTGTCCTATTTCCCCTAGCAAAAGCTCTCTTACGCTTAGCAATGAACCGGCGTATCGGTTTTTTTCGGAGGTTTCGTTTGCTTCCCTTTCTTAAGGAGACCTTCCCCCTCATCCGCTTCCTTCTGTTATGTTTCAGCAATTGAGCTCACCTCATGACTTAACTTTAAGCAATCGTAGGATGCGTAAGCTCCCACGTATATCCTTCTGCGAAGCCAACGCCGTAACCCGAATTGTAAGCTTCATTAAATGCTCGATCATAGGCCGATTGGGCTCTCCTAGCTCTTGGACTTTGAATGATAGGACGCTGAACCTTGCGGCGACGAGCTACGATTCGACTCCCCTTACGTCTAGGGAATCGGATTAACTTTCGAATTAACCTGCGTCTCCCTTTACGTCTTGCTAAGGGTCTCAAGCGACGAATGGCACGCCCCTTTTTTCTAACCGTGATCCGTTTCTTCAGACCTGTTTTCCTTGGAGATCCCACTCGCTTTTTCCGAATCTTTCTGCCCACAGTCACCTTGCGAACCTTTCTTTTCGTGATCACATTCTACACCTCATCTTTCTAAATGATTCTCTTGAATTATTCAGCCCTTATCTAGGCCCAAAAATGACGGAAAGCATCGTAATTAGACGATTGGTATAGGTATGATCTCTCATCGTGCGATAGAGCCCACGCATAGCAATTAACTTACGTTCCTCTTCATGAATTAAATAATGATTCATTTTGTGCAGCAATTCTTCTGGTGACGCATACGTCACAATGTCATAGTCGGGTGTATAGAAATTGACTAAATCATCCCGAATGTCCGTCAATTGAAAAGCTCCGCAACCAGAAATTTCAAATGTCCGAGGATTAGGCGAGGCTCCGCTTATCCGGCGAGCATTATTGTTATACGCTTGGTCATCGAAGGCTCTATGCATATTAATGACGATTTTGGCCCCATTGTAGAATGTGGCGGTTTGGTCCGGCGGCATCCACGTGTTCAACTGGATTTGAGGTGCTAATAGACGATAATTCTGGAGCCGTTCCCACCATATTCCGGAGATGAGAACGTTTTTCGTCGCTAAATATGGCGCAATCTGATTAAATACACCGACTCGGTTCCAGTAGGCAGATCCAATAAAACAAATATCGCGATGAACCCCTTTCGGTACGGGCCTTGGACGAAACATCTCGGGTTGAAAAGCTAACGGCAAATAATGAACCTGTCCGCATCCCAACTCCCGGTATAACTGCACACAATTCACTTCCAAGGTAAAAATATAATCATAGTGCCTCGCAAAACCAGCTGTAATATCCGTGTAATAGGGGTCATCGGTTAGCCATATCGCGGTTCGAATACCCATTTGTCTTACCCGATCGACGATATTCAGAGAGAGATTCATGCCTTCCAGCACAATCATCACATCAGGTCGATACCTCGCGGCTATCGCTTCAACACTGGCCTTGGGATGTCCAATTCGCGTCGAATCTCTGTCAGAGTTTCCTATTATTAATTCGCGAACTAATGGGCGAAGGCTGTTAATAACAGCGAGGTCCAATGGCTCGTAAGGGTAACTTTTCCCCGATGTAACGAACAACACGCGCACGTCCCACACAGGACTTGGCGTACGGTCACGAACCGCCTTTTGTATGATCGCTTCACATTGTCCCAGTCTGACGCCATTGGCGTGACCTAATTGATAACCGTCAGCATGTCCGCGTGCTCGCGCATGCGCAGGATTATTAAAACTCACAAACTTCACTCCCTTCTATCCTTCTAGGCGAATACAATGTCTAACAGCTTAACTAAGCGGGATGCGAATGAGTGCTCCATGCGTGTTCTTCTCATCCCATTAATCGCAATACGCAATCGGGCCTCTTCATGAATTAAGTAATGACTCATTTTATGAAGAAGCTCTCCCGTCGTATGGAAGGTTTCGATTTCATGTCCAATTCGATAATACTGTTCCAGATCCTGACGATAATCCGTTAATTGCAGCGTGCCGCACCCAGCGATCTCATACGTCCTAGGATTAATTGAAAGGCCAGGAATATTTCTACTGTTCTTATTAAAGGTTTCATGATAGGTGAGCCTGTGGATGTTTAGTACAATTTTGGCACCGTTATAATACTTAACGGACTCTTCAATCGGAACAAAGTGTGGCTTAATCCCATGTCGGAGCAGCTCATAGTGCGCCAGCCGATCCCAGAGCCCCCCGGCAATAACCACTTTTTTCCCTAGCAAAAAGGGGGTTAGCTCATTAAAAAGGGCGATCCGGTTAGGAAAGCCCATGCCAATGAAGCAGATATCGCTTCGATACTCAGGTCCTACATGCACAGGCTTAAACACGGCTGGACTAGCCGCCAAAGGCAAGTAGTGAACTTGCCCGCAGCCGATCCCTTGGTAGAACGGTACACAAGACATTTCGTGCGTGAATACATAGTCATAATGAGGGGCTAATGCGGCTGTATGGTCAGTAAAATAGGGATCGTCCGCAAACCAGATAGCGGTGCGAATCCCCATCTGCCTAACTAGATCTATGTGATGAGCATGATCAACCGGGAAAACATGAAGACCATTCATGACAAGTACCAGATTCGGCCTAAGCTCTCTGGCTAATCGGAGCATATCGGCAGCTACGGCTGCATGCACGACATGCACGGTCTGCTGTAAGCCCTGAATAATACCTTGATCAATCGCATCAAACCCTTGAACGATAAATAGAACACTTGCTTCTCGCAACGGAATTGGCGCTGGGTGGCAGGTGTCGATTGCAAACTGGCATCTGCCCATGCGAAAGCCACTTTCCCAACCAGCCTGAAATCCTTGGCTGCGTCCCTCCGCAATACGGTTACGTATCACCATGTTTCCTTCACCCTCTTAGCTCTAACAGCTGTATCGTAATAATCAACCTGTAAAAAGAAATCCAGTGCCGATCGCCAATCTCGCAATGGCGTAAACCCATTGTCTCGTATGGCCTTGTGTGCAAATGCCGTGTACATCGGTCTTGGTGCTGGCGCTGGTGGAAATAAATGAGTAGGCACAGCCTTGAGAGAAACATCCTTCATGCCAGCCGCCTGGAGAATGTGCAGGGCGAATTCATACCTGGAGCATACGCCTTGATTTGAGGCATGATAGAGACCATATCTGTCCGTTTCGATGAGTTCACGAATGAAAAGCGCCAGATCCAAACTATACGTAGGTGAGCCAAATTGATCATCCACGATGGATAGCGTCGGATTATCGCGCGCCTTCTCCAATACTTTGGTAACAAAATTTGTTCCTTTCAGTCCATATAACCAAGAAGTTCGTACGATAAAATGCTTCAAACAGCTCATTGTGACGAATTTCTCTCCAAGAAGCTTGGATTCTCCGTAGGTATTGAGCGGATTCGGCATATCGTTCTCTTCATAAGGCATGGACTTCGTTCCATCAAACACATAATCCGTGCTGACGTAGACGAGCTTGGCTCCAAGAATCTCACAAGCATTCGAAATATGAAGGGCACCTAATGCATTTACTTGATAGGCTAACTCCTTCTCGAATTCAGCTCTATCAACATTCGTATAAGCAGCAGCATGCACAACTACGTCCGGCCGTTCGTTCAACAGCTTCTCCATGACTACTTGCTCATGTCTAATATCCAATTTCTCTTTATCCCAAGAAATGACCTCATGCAGGGGACTCAGTGCACGCTTAAGGTCATAGCCTAGTTGCCCGCCTGCTCCCGTAATAACTATTTTCAAGTGGGATCAGCTTCTTTATCGATTCGGTACGAACCGTCTGCAATGCGGGCGCACCATTCGCTTTCTTGGACATACCAGTCCAACGTCTTTTGCAATCCATTTTCAAATGTGTACGCTGGCACCCACCCTAACTCGCGACGTATCTTTGAGCTGTCGATGGCATATCGCCGATCATGTCCAAGCCGATCCGCTACATATTGAATTAATGACTCGGGTTTGCCCAGCATCTTCAAAATGCTTTGGACAACTGCCAGATTCGTCCGCTCGTTCTGACCGCCAACATTGTACACTTCCCCAGGTACACCAGATGCAATTACGCATTCAATGGCAGAGCAATGATCGTCTACATACAACCAGTCTCGTACATTCAATCCATCACCATATAAGGGTATCTTTTCATCGCGAAGGGCACGGGTAATTAAGAGAGGGATCAGCTTCTCGGGAAATTGGCGGGGACCATAATTATTGGAGCAACGTGTAATCACTGCAGGGAAACCATACGTTTCATAGTAAGCTCTAACAAGCAGATCAGAGCCAGCTTTGCTTGCCGAGTAGGGAGAATTCGGAGCTAATGGTGTCACTTCACTGAAAGCACCATCTTCCCCAAGTGTGCCATAGACCTCATCTGTGGAGATATGAATAAACTTCTTAACCTTCCGCTGGCGCGCGGCTTCGAGCAATATCTGCGTGCCAACCACATTCGTCATCACAAAGCTTCCAGGGTTATGAATACTTCGATCTACATGAGATTCAGCCGCAAAGTGAACAACCACATCGATGCCTTGCAACAGCCTCATCATGAGTGCCTCATCGCCAATATCTCCATGTACAAATTGATAACCAGCCTGCCCCTCCAACATTGTGGCATTGTCCTTATTTCCTGCATACGTAAGTAAATCGACATTGATCACACGATCTTCTGGATGATGTTTCTTCCAATAATGAATAAAGTTACTTCCAATAAACCCCATACCGCCCGTTACAAGCAACGATTGCATTAGTAGTTCTCCTTCCTAACTAAAAGAGTGGCCTGAAAGAGCGATTCATGTGTCCCCGCGTCAATCCACCATCCTGTGAGAAACATATGAGAAAGTGTGCCTGATGCCGCATACACATTGTTCACATCTGTGATTTCCATCTCTCCTCTTGCTGAAGGCGACTGCGATTTAATAATGTTAAACACAGTAGAATCATATAAATAAATACCTGTCACCGCGTAAGGGGAACTTGGATGCTCCGGTTTTTCTTCAATACGTACAATTTGCTCATTTCTCATTTGCGCTACGCCATACCTTCTAGGGTCTTCTACCACTTTTAAAATGACCATAGCCCCTTTGGATTGATCCTTATAAGCTTCAATCATAGGCGAGAGTGGATCTTGGAATAAGTTATCCCCTAGAATGACCACGAATTTCTCATCCTCCAGCACGAAATCCTCTGCCAAGGCCAAGGCTTGCGCAATTCCTCCGGCTTTCTCTTGAATCTTATAAGTCAGATTGACGCCGAATGATTCACCGCTGCCCAAATAATCAAGATATAAGCCCGCAGATTGTTTCCCGGTGATGATGAGTATATCCTGAACTCCTGCATGACCTAGTTTATGAATGGCATATTGAATCATCGGCAGGTCACCAACAGGAAGCAAATGTTTATTGATAATATGCGTCAAAGGGCGTAAACGACTTCCTGTTCCTCCTGCAAGCACGACACCTTTCACAAGTCATCCCCCTTCACGATTGCTCTTATGTTTCGTATGGTGCATAGTCACATCCATTTCTACTATCATATGCTTTCATGATAGACGGAAATTGGACGAACAACCCTAAATTGAAAATTGGTCATCTATCTATCGAATCGCAACTCAACACAAAAAACGGTAGTCTCGCATAGGTTGCGATACTCCGTTTTTTGTTTGCTGATGGAAGGACTCCCTCCTATTCGATTACAAACTCTTCCCGATAGCCATCCAATTGACGATCCCTTGTTGATCAGGTGAAAACTTGGCTCGAATGATGGACAGCACCGCGCTGCCCTTAGACTTCTGACTAACAATCACATAGCACGCTGGATGATTCGTGATCGCCGTTAACACATAGTTCGTATCCACATATTCCTCTTCAAAGCGGAGCACCAATTCAATCGTTTCATCTTGAATCTTCATGACAAAGGGCTCAAGTCCAAACTGCTGCAGCACATTTCTCTGCTGCGAAGGGGCTCGCACAACACTATCTGCCAACTTCGTCACAGTAAGGGAGGCGTCTGCGATATGTTGATTCGTGATAGCCCCAGCTTGAAGCTTCGTTCCATCCACACTACCTGTAGCTAGATGGAAATCAGTAACCGCTCCCTGAGCCAGCTTATAACTGTCTACGCTGCCATCTGCTAGCTGTGCTGTATCAATCGCGCCGTCCATCACTTTGCTGCCATCAATACTGTTATTGGACAGCTTCGATCCAGTCACAGCTTCATCTGCAAGGTGATCGCCATTCACAGCACCGAAAGCGAGCTTACTTCTGTCTACGCTGCTAGGCGCAAGCTTACTACCTGTAACGGCTTCGTCTTGAAGATGTTCGCTTCCAACGGCATCCGAGTTTAGCTTCGTGCTATCTACACTGCCATCCAGCAGCTTCCATCCATCAATAGATCCAGGAGCCAGATGGCTGCTTGTCACGGAGCCTAAGGAAAGTTTCAATCCATCAATGATAAAGTCCGACAAATGTTCTCGTTGAATCGCACCATACATGATTTTACTGCTATCCACACTTCCGGATGCCAGCTTGGAGCCAACTACAGCTTGATCAGTCAGATGCTCTGTGTGTACAGCATCTTCCGCCAGCTTGCTGCTATCCACACTTCCAGAAGCCAATTTCGCCCCATATACCGCCTGATCTGCAAAATGATAGTTCTGAACAGCACCAGACATTAGTTTACTGCTGTCTACCGAGTTCACTGCCAACTTTTCACTGTCAATGGCACCTGCAACCAGATGCTGATTGCTTACAGCACCAAGCGCCAGCTTCGCCCCATTCACCACACCATGTGACAGATGTTCGTCTGTGATCGCGCCCTGCATGATCTTCGAGCCATCTACGCTGTCATTCGCAAGCTTAGTACCCACGACTGAGCCTTCTGCCAGATGCTCGCTATTGATTGCACGAAAGGCAACTTTCGAGCTAATAACGGAGCCATCCGCCAAATGCCGTGCAACGACCGCACCGGGAGCCAGCTTGCTGCCATGTACACTTTCATTTGCCAATTTCGAAGCTGTGATCGCACCGTCAATAATATGCTCTGAATTCACTGCTTTAATTGAAATCTTCGTACTGATTACACTTCCATCAGCCAGCTTATCGGATGTCACCACATGATCCTCTAGCTTCGCGTTCGTAATAGCTTGATCCTCAATGATACGCGTAGTGACCGATTCCGCTTGAAGATGCTGTGTGCCTACTGCTCCATTCGCGAGCTTCTCTTCCGTAACAGCACCGTCTGCTAAGATTTCTGTGGAAATGGCGTTCTCCTGCAGTTTACTGCCCACTAGACTGCGATCTGCGAATACATCCAGTGTAATGGAGCCTTGCGCCAAATGATCGGAAGTAATTGCTCCCGGTTTAATATGAACACCCTCAATAATTTCATCTTGCAAATGGCGTGATTCAATTGACAGCGAAGCTATTTTCGCCGTTGTTACGGCTTCTTCAGCAAGCTTACTCGTCGTAATGCATTCTTCCTGAATATGTCTCGTTGTAATGGCTTCGTCTGCAATATGATTGCGATGAATCGCATGCAAATCGATTTGTTTCTCACCAATCGCGCCTTTGACGATGTGGCTGGATGAAATGATCTCTTCCTGCAAATGAGCCGCCAGTATGGAGCGGTACGCGATTTTACCTGAAGTGACACTTTCATCCTTGATCTTAGAATTAACGACACTGCCTTCTGCCAGTTTATCTGTAATGACGGAACCAGCAGCAATTTTGGAGGTAGATACTACATTTTCCTCCAGATGCTCAGTTCGAATCATATGTGAACCAATGTGTTTGGCGATAATGGCACCTTGCGCAAGCTTATCTGCCGTGACAGCACCATCTTGTAATTTGCTGCTTGAAATGACTTCTTCGTTCAAGTGGCCAGTCTCAATAGCTAGCGGAGTGATATGTTTACTCGCTACGATCTTTTCGGCCAATTTCGCAACCGTAATCGCACCATCTTGAATGAGCTTCGTCTCTATGGCGCCTTCTCCAATATGTTTCGTCCGAATGGCTTGATCAGCGATGTGGTAACTGGTTACCTCAGCGCCCTCAATATGAACGCCTCTCACTGCGGATTGTGCAAGATGAATCGAATCTACAGCCTGGGGAGCTAGCTTAGCTCCTGTTACAGCCTGATCAACCAGATTATCTGTGGTGATCGAATGTTTCCTTAGATGATCCGTAAGAATACTTTCTCCCTGAATATGAGCTGAACCGACGCTGTCCATCCCCAATTTCTCTTCCGTAACTGCACCATCTCTCAATTTCGCAGAGGTGATGGAAGCATCCATGAGCTTTGCCGTGTCGATAGTATAATTAGCCAAATGCTTCGTCTGTACGGCTCCACTACGAATTTTATCTGATGTGATCGCTTGTTGATCAATCAGGTCACTCGTAATAATCAGTTCTGATATATGTTGCGGCAAAATGGCACCGTCTGCCAGCTTCGTGGCATCAACCGATTTATCAGCAATTTTGGCGGATGTAATACTGCTATCGAACAGCTTCCCTCCAGACAATGTGTTATCTTGAATTTTATCGCCCGCAATACTGTTGGGTGCAACGTGTTCATCATGGATCGCTTGATTGGCAATTTTCGGACGCGTTACGCTTGCTTGAGCCAGCTTGGAGTGTTCAATGGCTCCATCTTTGATCGATTTGACGCCAATGCTAAACGGTTTTATTTTCGTCTCATCTATCGACCGGCTTGCAAGTTTATCCCATGTTACCGCTTCATCTACAATGTCATCCGTATAAACAACCGGGTCAACGAATTTTCCTGTTTTACGCTCCGTCAGTAATAAGTCAGGCGTGACCTGTTCGGTAACCTTGGGTACCGACAAGACTTTGATGGGCTCCACCTTCTCCGGAGCAGGCGGATTCGTTTTCGCTATTAGTTTGGGCTGATCGACCACTTTGTCTGACTTTGTCGGTGATTCATCGAGCCATTTTAATTCGTTCAAATTGGAGTTCACTTTATGCACGTTCGCCTTCTGGGTGTTGCCGATCTTTCGCTTATTCATATGACTCCTCTCCATTCGCCAAGATTTATCATTGGTAACATATTCATTCTCGCCTTAATAAGTACATTAGCCCCCAAAAATGTGCGCTAACCTAGACAAGAGCCGTTTCCTTCAACATTTGACTGTACAAAGATGACCTAACCTCTGCGGCTCTCTGCCAAGTGAACATCTCATCCACCCTTTTGATCCCGTTCTCCCCCAGCTTCCGCTGCTGGCTTTCATCTTTCAGTAACCGTATGACACACGCTGGGAGCTCCGTTTCAATTGCCTTCGGGTCAATTAAGCAGCCTGTTTGTCCATCCTCCACAACCTCTTGAATCCCGCCTATTCTCGTCGCGACAACAGGAACTCCGGTAGCCATCGCTTCTACATTCACAAGGCCGAAAGCTTCATTGCCGATGGAAGGGACGACGAGAACATCGGCAATTCGGACCCATTTGGGCATCTCTTGATGCTTCACGTACGGAATAAA
The DNA here is from genome assembly GCF_059692115.1 of Paenibacillus sp. J31R30. NCBI lineage: Bacteria > Bacillati > Bacillota > Bacilli > Caryophanales > Paenibacillaceae > Paenibacillus > Paenibacillus sp. J31R30. Next base: position 273,989 of record NZ_JCAUAV010000006.1, read on the forward strand.
TTTTACATAGCCAGGCATAGCTTTCGCTGCTTTAACTAATTGCTTTACATAAGTGGTTACTTTTTTAGACCCATAGAAAGCACTACCTATGATAACCAGCTTCGCGCTTGGTTCGCTCTTAGTGACACTTTGCATCGCTGTCAGCAGATGATGAACACCTTTCTTCGGGATCAATCTGCCCACATATAAAATGATTTTGCGATGCTCACAATCTAGCTCTTTGCGCATAATGGAGCGGGATTCAGTCCCTTCCTTCGTCCATTTGGATGTAAACTGCGCGACATCAACACCCAAATAATGCGTGACTATTTTCTGGGCAGCGGTTGGTGCCTTTTTTTGCAGAAATCGCTTGAGAAAGTCGCTATTCACGATAATGACATCGGCTGCAAGCAAACAATTGGCTAACGAAGTATTGGAAATATAAGGCCTAGTAATAAATGAAGTGGAATGGAGGACAAGACTTAGGATGGCATGAGGGTATCGTTTGCGAAGAAAGGGAAGGAAACGCGGCCGATTTTCCACTTGAATAATACCTGGACTTAGCTGTGCAATTCGTCTATCAACATGCGAAATATAAGCGGCTTGCCCCTGATAAGGTACTCTCTGATACGTTACACCTTGGCGTATTTCCTTCACAGGCTGATAAGATACCTTCCTGCCCAATACGACCACAGGCATGCACTTAACCAGTTGCTCCGCTGTCTTATGAACCACCTGCTCGACCGAGCTGCTAGTCCCTGAGGGTATTGGAAAAGATCCAGGTGTGACGATGACGAGACGATTCGATTGGGGCTTCCGTTTAGTCTTCAATTTCTGAGCCTCCTGGATGAGATGAGGCTCAGACCCACCCCATTTCACTTCTTCCTTCTATACATATGCGGATAAAGTGCTAAAGCATGGGCATCTGTCCCGGTTTCACAAGAAAGTATCAGCGTTTGTACAAACAAGTGGCGTTCTTTTTCCATAAACTAAGAGTGATTCCGTTTTCGGTGAGCATTCAGGCCCCAATTCGAGAGGGAGTGAAGTCAATGAGTAATCCCTATGTGGGTATTTTAGTTAACGATTCCTTGTTTGCAGGTATTCCTCTAGGGAACACACAATACGAAGCTATTCGATTTTACGAGGATGCCGGTAAACTCTATGGCCTTACGCCTTGTTATTTCCGAATTCAAGATGTTCATATGAAAACTATGAAAGTATACGCTTATGTACAAGATGGCCACCATTTCAAAAGAAAATGGTCCGATCTTCCTAAAGTCATTCATAACCGGGCGATTTATTTAGATACGGCTTCAGCGAAAGTTTTGGATGGATGGACACGCAGAGGCGTGACACTGTTTAATCATTGGAACCGCTATAGTAAGATGCGCATACATGACCTATTAATGAAAAACGAGCATATTCGCCCCCACCTTCCCTGCACATTTCCAGCAACCATCGAAAATGTGAAAGCCATGATGGACGCCTTTGACTCACTGATTATCAAGCCAACCAATTCTAGCATCGGGCGCGGTGTGATGAAATTAGAGCGACAAGGGCATTTATGGAAGCTTACCTATCCAGTAAATATGAAGCTGACGAATCGGACTTGGCGAACGTTCAAGTTCCGCCAACAATTGCCCGTCCTTCTCCGCCGGAGGATTCAAAAGAGCAGCTATATGGTTCAACAATGCCTGCCGCTAGCCACTGTTGAGGGACGTCCCTTTGATCTCCGCATATCCGTTCAACGCGGGGCAGAAGGTGCATGGGGGGTTACCGGTATGGTTGCCAAAGTAGCCTCCCAATCACATTTCATCACGAATGTCGCGCATGGCGGGAGGTTGAAATCCTTGTCCGATATATTGAACGAACACTATCCGCAGCTTGATCCTGAAAAAATTTGTCTCCAGATGACTAACTTTGCGATCTTGGTTGCTCAGCAACTCAGCACAGAGCTGCCGAACTTAGCTGATTTGGGACTCGACATTGCCATGACCAATGAGGGGGTTCCCCTATTTATCGAATGCAACAGTAAGGATCAACGCTACAGCTTCCGTGAAGCAGACATGCAGGATTGTTGGAAGGCTACCTATTACAACCCAATAGCCTATGCCAAATTCATCTTAGGAGGCGGCACACCGCCATGCTAAGACGTTACAAAAAAACACCGTACTTCCGAGATGTTCTCGGTGGTACGGTGTTTTTTGGGTTCAAGCGTGTAGTTGCCGAACATCGTGCAGCACACGAATTGCCTTACGCTTGCTGCCAAGAACCTACTTGGCGTTAAGTGGGGCGAGTACACGCTGAACCTCCGCATTTAATACCTTCGGATCCGGAGCCGTCACAGGACGATCTTGAAGCTGATACTTCTGTTTCAGCTTATAAATCTGTGCCACACTCTGATCAATCGTGTCCATCGGTATCCGTCCCGCTTCAACAGCGGTACGCAGCGCGCTTATAACGGCTATCGCTTTCTGCGGATCGTGACCGACCATCACGACATTGGAGCCCGCAAGCACAGACTTGACGGCGGCTTCACCCATCTCATAATTTTCCGCAATCGCGCCCATCGTCATATCATCGGTCATGATAAGCCCGTTGAAGCCGAGCTCCTTGCGCAGCAGATCCGTCATAATCGTCTTCGACATCGAAGCCGGATACTTCGTATCGATTTTGGGCAGCAGAATATGCGCGACCATAATAGCATCCGCCTGATGCTTGATCGCATCGGCAAAAGGAATCAGCTCAAACTTACGCAGTCGAGCCAGGTCATTTTGCACAACAGGAAGACCAATATGTGAATCTACAGCTGTATCGCCATGTCCCGGAAAATGCTTCACCACCGGAACGACCTTCATCTCTTGCAAGCCATTCATCATCGGAATACCGAAACTGCTTACGAGGGCTGCGTTCGCTCCAAAAGACCTGTCGCCAATGACTGGATTTTTCGGATTGCTATTAATGTCTAAGTCAGGCGCGAAATCCATATTAAGCCCATAGGCATTCAATTCTTTCCCCAGCAGTTGACCGATATTGTGGGCCAATTGCGTTTTACCTGATTTTCCAATCGTCTGACTTGTCGGTGTTTTCGAAATTTCATCAGGCAGACGCGTTACCCTACCGCCCTCTTCGTCGACGCCAAGCCATAGCGGAAGCTTGTTCGCCGCATTCGTCTTTTTCAAATCGTTAACTAGGCTTACCAATTGTTTCGTATCTTTCACATTCGGCTTGTACAGAATAATGCCGCCCACATGGTAGGTTGCAATCAATTGTCGCGCTTCCTCGTTCATACTGTACTCATCGATACCCGCAATAATCATCTGACCCAGCTTCTCATCCAAGGTCAACTTTGGAAGACCTATCGTCGCCACCGGGGATGGTGAAGACGTTGGGATTGGCGTAGATGTTGGCTTCGATGACGGTGAAACACTTGCAGGCGCAGTACTTGGTATGGGAGATCCCGTTGGCTGAACGTTCGAATGTGAATTACAACCCGTGATTAGAAGCATAAGTCCGCCTATGATTCCAATTCGTCGCATTTTTGGGAATAACACTTGTTTCATAGGGTCACCTGCCTGTCTTTACTTTCACAATCAACTATAGAGTAGACGCTCCATTCATAGAAATCGTTGCATTGTGGCTTTAATCACTTCGAAGACCTTTCAAAAAACAAAGCAACAAGGCATAAATGCCATAAGCACCTAGATAAGCGCCAGTGAACAGAAACAGCTTGTTCGTAAAAACAACATGGATATTCGTCATGAATACCGTATCATCCCGAAGGATCTGGTACACACTCAGGGAGCTGATTACACCAACCACATACGCGCATAGTACCGCTGCTCCCTCGAACACCGGTTTGAAGGGGGGCAGTAACCAAGCACTACACAGCATCACCAGCGGAATCAAAATAACAAATATAACGATAATGATCGACATCTTCACTTTCACCTCTTCAACAGCATTGACGTTTTTCTTGTCGAAAATACAGAAACCATCTTTGCCTCTCCTATGAAAATGAGCAATAGGCAATTGATTCTTTTACCTTTCTGTGGCAAGATTAGCGAAGAACCGCTAATAGGATACTTTGTGCAAATGCCGAAGTCCCTCCTAACCAACGAATGAACAGGAGTTTATGATCTATGTCTAAACCTTTTTTCCGATTATTGACCGAGTTGTCTTCACGCAAATGGGTCTCTCAACTGACAGGTGCCCTTGCCCGTTCCAAAATAAGCCGGTTATTTATCCCACGCTTTGCCCAAACCTATGGCATTCGTATTGAAGATGCTGAGAAGCATATCAAGGAGTATAAGTCCCTGAATGATTTCTTCACGCGCAGATTGAAACCAGGCTTGCGTCCGATTCACGAAGACACGACTCGTGTTGTCAGTCCTGTGGATGCCATGATTACAGGTATTGGTGATATCAAAGAGGGCTTGATCGTCAATGTCAAAGGTCAAGACTATACTATTGACGAGCTGCTTAACCGCTCACCGCGCACGGTGAACTACAATAATGGTTTTTATTTCGTCTTGTATTTGAGCCCGACGGATTATCACCGGATCCATTCACCTATTTCAGGTGATATCTTAGAGAAAGAGCATGTACTCGGGAAAGTGTATCCTGTTAATGAGTTCGGCCTTCGTCATATGAAACGCGTGCTGAGCCGTAACGAGCGTCTGATCACTTTCATTCAACATGCCTCTGGAGAAGTAGCCGTTGTCAAAGTTGGCGCACTCAATGTGAGCTCCATTCAATATGTGACACCTCTTCCGACTAAGCTCGAGCGTGGTCAAGAGCTCGCTTATTTCGAGTTCGGCTCAACCGTTGTACTGCTATTTGAAGATGGGATGTTCGAACCGCGTCCTGATCTGAAGCTAGGCTCAAAAGTAAAAATGGGCGAAGACCTCGGACGTTTCTTGGACACCTAGTCGGGAAACAGAACCTGAGAGGAGAAAACCATGGCATCCATTTCAACACCATCTCCTAACCATAGCTCGAAGAGCTTGCAAGGGATTGGAGATATCAAACCAACTGTTTATCGGATTTTATTCGCAATCGGGCTTGTTCATTTGCTCAACGATTCGATTCAATCCGTAATTCCTGCTATTTTCCCCATTTTGAAAGATGAAATGGGACTAAGCTACACCCAAGTCGGCTGGGTGCAATTCGCCATCAACTTTACAGCATCCATCATGCAGCCCGTTGTTGGACTCTATACCGATAAGAAGCCATCGCCTTACATGCTGCCAATTGGGATGACATCGACGTTAATCGGCATGCTGCTGCTCGCTTTTGCACATTCGTATTGGGTTGTTCTCTTGTCTGTCTGTTTTGTCGGACTAGGCTCGGCTGCCTTCCATCCAGAAGGATCGCGTGTTTCGCATATGGCTGCCGGAAGCCGTAAAGGGCTCGCCCAATCGATCTTCCAAGTTGGCGGCAATGCTGGGCAGTCCTTGGCTCCGATTATGACCAAATGGATCTTCATTCCGCTGGGCTTGTTCGGATCCATCTGGTTTACCGGCGTCGCGGCTGTCGCGATCGCTGTACAATTGTACATAGCACGTTGGTACAAAGTTGTCCTTCAAGACGCACCGGTGAAAGCCAAAACCGTTGTGAAGCGCGTCGTTAGTCCTCAGCGACGCAAGCAAGTCATGTTCGCTATCAGTGTTTTGATTTTCCTTGTATTTGTTCGTTCTTGGTATGGCGCGGCGATGAGCGGCTATTTCGCCTTTTTCCTTCAAGACACATATGGCATTTCCATCGACAGTGCGCAAAACTTCATTTTCTTATTCCTAGCAGCGGGAGCTGTGGGCACTTTCTTCGGCGGGCCGATCGCGGATCGCTTCGGTAAGCGCAATGTCATCTTCTTTTCCATGCTAGGATCAGCACCATTCGCCTTATTACTACCCCATGTATCCGTCGGTTGGGCGTATGTATTGCTCGTCATTATCGGTGTTATCCTGTTATCCAGCTTCTCCGTTACTGTCGTGTATGCTCAAATGCTTTTCCCAGGCAAAGTTGGGACAGTATCAGGGCTCATCACGGGTCTCGCCTTTGGTCTAGGAGGCATCGGAAGCGTCGTGCTCGGTAACCTCTGCGATGCCATCGGAACAACCCGCGTCATGGAGCTATGTGCTTTCTTGCCTTTGCTGGGGGTACTCACATTCTTGCTTCCTACGGATCGCAAGTTGAAGGAATGGACGGAAGAACAAGCGTAAGAAATGAAAAAGCCACTTCGCCTATTATTGTGAAGTGGCTTTTTTCCTGCCAAAATTTCTGCTGCCCAGTCTACGCTAGTTCGATTGATGAAACTGTCGCTGCCGCTGACCGGACGCTGCTCTTGAGCACAATTTTTGTGCGCTAGCATGCTGCCGCTGACCGGACGCAGCTCTTGAGCACAATTTTTGTGCGCTAGCATACTGCCTCTGACGAGGACGCTGCTCTTGAGCACAATTTTTGTGCGCTAGCATGCTGCCGCTGACGGGACGCCGCTCTTGAGCACAATTTTTGTGCGCTAGCATGTTGCCGCTGACCGGACGCCGCTCTTGAGCACAATTTTTGTGCGCTAGCCTACTGCCTCTGACGAGGACGCTGCTCTTGAGCACAATTTTTGTGCGCTAGCATGCTGCCGCTGACGGGACGCCGCTCTTGAGCACAATTTTTGTGCGCTAGCATGCTGCCGCTGACCGGACGCTGCTCTTGAGCACAATTTTTGTGTGCTAGCATATTGCCGCTGACCGGACGCCGCTCTTGAGCACAATTTTTGTGCGCTAGTATGCTGCCGCTGACGGGGACGCTGCTCTTGAGCACAATTTTTGTGCGCTATCATGTTGCCGCTGACCGGACGCCGCTCTTGAGCACAATTTTTGTGCGCTAGCATGCTGCCGCTGACGGGACGCCGCTCTTGAGCACAATTTTTGTGCGCTAGTATATTTCAGAGGCGGTTGTCCCCCCCCCTTAAAGGTGCGGTCACATGCGACTTCAAATAAGGGTCCGCCATAACGCTAATTGCCCCACATGGATGTTCCACGAAAAAATAGCATTACAAAATAACGCTATTTCGATCAAAAAGAACGGAATCCTACCGTTTATGCCGAAATAACGCTATATAATAACGCTATTCTTCCGAATTCTCTACCAGACGAGTAAATAAGATGTTTTCATAGCGCTATTTTTGCGAACGAGCCTCTGCTCCATACCCTTATTACTCCATTTGCCACTTTCGCCGCACGTAACTCGATTTTTTCGATTGAATCGCGCATGACAAAGACTTTTGGCGGATGCATGAGAAAAAGCAGTTCGGCACGCTGTGACCAGCGTTGTACCGAACTGCTTTTTTCAATTAATCGTGTTGTGGTTCATGCGCCTCACGTTGGCTGCGACGACGCGCAACACCAGATTCATAAGCTGCTTCCATGACGGCTTCTCTAACCTTCTCGACAACCGCATGATTGAACACGCTTGGAATAATATAGTATTCGTTCAGCTCGTCCTCATTCACAACTGCTGCAATCGCTTTGGCTGCTGCAAGCTTCATCTCTTGCGTGATCTTGGATGCCCGGCAGTCCAACACGCCGCGGAAAATACCCGGGAAACAAAGTACGTTATTAATTTGATTCGGATAATCCGAGCGCCCTGTCGCCATTACGCGAACGTAAGGCTCTGCTTCCTCAGGCGTGATTTCCGGTGTTGGATTCGCCATTGCGAACACAATCGGATCTTTCGCCATGCGTTTCACATCATCTTGCTTCAGTACCCCTGGTCCTGAAAGTCCGATGAAAATATCCGCACCAGAAATGACATCCGATAATGTACCCCGTTCTAGACCAGGATTCGTATTTGCAGCGTACCATTCCCAAGTCTTATTCGTGAATTCGTCTCCTTGAACAATAGCCCCTTGACGATCAACACCAATGACATTGGTAACACCCGCTGAGATCAACATTTTGGTACATGCAATGCCTGCTGCCCCGATGCCTGTGATAACAACCTTACACGATTCCAACTGCTTACCAACCAACTTAACAGCGTTCAGCAGTCCAGCTAGAATAACAACCGCAGTTCCGTGCTGATCATCATGGAAAACAGGAATATCAAGCTCTTCAATGAGACGTTCTTCAATTTCAAAACAACGCGGCGAGGAGATATCCTCCAAATTAATTCCGCCAAACCCTGGCGCAATCGCCTTCACTGTACGGATAATTTCTTCGGTATCCTGCGTGTCTAAGCAAATAGGGAAGGCATCTACGCCGGCCATTTGTTTAAAGAGCATCGCTTTCCCTTCCATCACGGGCATTGCCGCTTCGGGTCCAATATTGCCAAGTCCAAGAACAGCCGTACCATCCGAAACAACGGCAACAGTATTCCTTTTTATCGTTAACGAATGTGCCTTGCTCGGATCTTCATGAATGGCCATACAAACCCTAGCTACACCAGGTGTGTATACGCGGGACAAATCATCCCGATTTTTAATCGGTACTTTGGGCGTAACTTCAATTTTGCCACCCAAATGTAACAAGAAGGTCTGATCGGATACGTTAATGATGCGAACACCTGGAATAACCTTAAGTGCTTTCGTAATCGTTTCCGTATGCTGGGGATCACTTACTTTGACCGTAATATCACGTGTTGTCGTTGTTTTGCTAGCTCGAGTGACGTCAATCGCGACAATATCTCCGCCCGCATCACCGATTGCTGTAGCAATTTTCCCAAAAGTTACGAGTTCTTTATGTATTTCCAGACGTACGATGACACTTGTGCCTCCGCCATTTAATCCAGCCATCTTAAGGATCACTCCTACGAAAAATAATTTAATTGACCACATGTTAGATAATAACATACAACCTATTGCAATCAAAGCAATCAGCCAAAAGACTTCTTTTGCGCAGCGATAGAGACTTTTTATGGTTTATGAACAGAGTTAGGAAAGGCCTTCATAAACCGACCGAAGCAGACTGACTCCTTGCCTGATCTCTGTCTCTGTCAAATGTGCAAATCCGAAGCAGGCGCCTGCTCTCCTGTCTGGGAGCGCGTAGTTGCCGGCGTCGGTCCAAGAGACGCCGGCAGCCCTGCATGCGGCTGCATAGTCGTGGTAGCTGCGCAGGTCTCCGCGCCACCACCCAAACAGATGCAGCCCGCTATCGCTGTCCACCCACTCGAAGAGGGTGGACAGCTGCTCCTGCAGCAGCGCCTGCAGGAGCAAGAACTTGCTCGCGTACACCCGCCGCATGCGGCGCAGGTGTCGCTCGTAGCCGCCGCTCGCCATGAATGCGGCGAGCGAGCGCTGTTCGAGCAGCCCCGTCGGGTGCGGCTCGTATAGCCGCTTCGCGGCTGCGAAAGCGTCGTGCAGCGCCTCCGGCAGCACGACATAGCCGATGCGCAGGTCCTGCAGCATCGTTTTGGAGAAGGTGCCGATGTAGACCACTCGGCCCTCTTGGTCCAGCACCTTGAGCGGCTCAATCGGCCGCCCGCGGTGCCTGAACTCGCTGTCATAATCGTCTTCGACGATGACAGCGCCTTGCTCCGCCGCCCAGCGCAGCAGCTGCTGGCGGCGCTCCAGCCCCAGCACCGCCCCCGTAGGGAATTGGCGGCTGGGGGTCACGAACAGCAGCCGCGCGTTCCACGGCTGCGGGATCAGCCCTTGCCCGTCCACCGCCGCGTGGACGGGCACGCCGCCAGCCGCCAGCACAGCGCGGCTGGCGCCTTGGTACCCGGGGCGCTCCAGCACCACGGGATCGCCCGGGTTTACAAGCAATTGGGTCAGCAGGGCAATGGCCTGCATCGACCCATTGACGATCACGATGCGTTCTGGTGGCGCATCGATGCCCCGCATTCGCCTCAGGTGCAGCGCAATCGCTTCGCGAAGCGCGTAGTGCCCCTCGGCGATGTGAGCGTCCTCTTGCGGCGATTCCGTCATCCGCCGCACCTGCTCGTACATCCCGCGGTTCCACTGCTCCCGCGGGAACTGTTCCATATGCGGACGCGCCACAGTGAACGAAATCTCCGCACTTGCACGATCTCGCTTTTCTGGCTGCTTCCCCTCTCTCACCGTCTCATTCACACGATCTTGCTTTTCTTCCTGCATCCCTACGCCAGCAGTCTCACTTGTCCTTGCCCGTTCCCCTTCTATTCCCTGCTCCCTTGCACCAGCCGTCCCAATCACCCGCATGCCCCAAGCCGATAATTCAATCTGCTTCCCAGCGTGCGCTTGAAGCTGCATCTGACCATCGGCATATACAACGAATGTTCCCCTGCCTACATCCGCCTGCAAATATCCCTCCGCGATCAGCATATCGTACACTTGATTCACGGTCCCTCTCGAAATGCTTAGCATATCTGCCAATTCCCTGCTGGATGGCAGCTTCGTATGCAGCTTCAGCTTATTCCCCACAATTTCATCGCGAAGCGCATGATACAAGGCGGCATATTTACTAGGATACCGTGTGAGGTACACTTGAAATGGCACATATATAGCCATAAGATCCCTACTTTTCACTTTGTAGTGGTACATATAAATTAAGTCATATTGGTTCTTTTTATTAATCCAATCATACCGTATGCTAGCTAAAACCACATTCTATTTTTCACATGTTAGGAGAATACAAACCATGAATCTACGACCACCAACCCTTGAAGGAACTCGCGTAACACTGCTTCCCCTGCAAGAATCGCATATGCCAGAATTAGCCGAGGCAGCCAATGATCCAGCTATCTGGTCCTACATGACTCCGCTAGCTCGACTAGTCGATGTCCAACAATTCGTTCATCAAGCACTAGAAGAGCAGCAGGCCGGGAAAAGTATTCCTTTCAGTGTCTATGATAAGCAGCAGGAGAAAATCGTAGGCAGTACGAGATTTTTTGATATTTCTGCCCCGCACCGCCAATTAGAAATTGGTCATACCTGGTACAACCCCCAAGTCTGGCGTACACGCGTCAACTCAGAATGCAAGTATTTGCTGCTCCAATACGGCTTCGAGACTCTGAACCTGCTGCGTGTCCAACTCAAAACAGACCTTCGTAACGAACGCTCTCAAACCGCAATTGCTCGTCTAGGCGCTCAAAAGGAAGGCGTTCTTCGTCAGCATCGTGTGCTTCACGACGGCTATGTGCGTGACACGGTCATGTTCAGTATCCTCGATAAAGAGTGGCCGCAGGTTAAGCAACGGTTGGAGGGTTTTTTGAATAGATAAGCGGAAGAAGGAAACTATCATCTACTCCTTTTTGTTGCTTTTATTACAAACTAAAAAGAGGTTTCCCAAAAGCCATCTAAGTGGCTAGGAACCCTCTTTTTAAGCACCTTGTTCGTGTCGTGAATACAGCTGCGCAACTTGAAAAATGTAAATGTGCAACCTTTTTTATCAAATGAACCTCTCTATCTAAAATGCTTGCGAAAGTGCAACTATTTCTGCCGACACTCCTCATTTTGGCGCATTTTCGACCAAAAGGTTGCACTTTCGCACGCATTCTTCAATCTTTAGCCGTTTCCCCCGAAAATAAGTGCACTTTAGCATTTTTGATCATTTTTATTTCATTTTCTTTTACATTTACACGTTGTGTATTGGGTTGGGGACCAGCCCCTCTTATAAATAGTAGGTATGATCCAGCCTAATTACCGTGCCGCCTTCGAATCCATATTGATTGTCTTCCGTACCAAGCATTCCTCTTTTTATGATAGGATCCTTGTATTGATAGGTACATTTCACGAACACTCACCTGCATTTCCTAGAGTGATTTTACAATGCTCTTCCTTATTTTAAAGAGATTCTCGTCGTCTGTAATTGGCCCAAAGTAACAATATGGGTACCAAAAACACACAGTACCGAGTAAGCACGCTAGAAATCCTCGGAAAATTTGTTTAGCGCAGTGACGTATAGGTATGAAAGTGATATAATAACTGGGAAAAAATGAATCGCTCATTGGAAGGAATGACCCACTCTTATGAATCCTTTGGCAAGACAGCTAAACGAGACCCTGCAACGTGAAAATTCTCACGTACATGACATGCTATCCGCATTAGGTAAATCGATTTACTTCCCGAAAGAAGGCATTCTTAGCCAATCGGCTGAAGCGAAGGCCAAAGCCAAGAAATTCAATGCAACGATCGGTATTGCCATCGAGAATGGTCAGCCTATGCATCTGAAGGTCATTCAAGACACACTCTCCACCTACAACCCTAAAGATATATATGAATACGCTCCACCTGCTGGTAAGCCTGAGCTTCGTACCGCTTGGCGCAAAAAAATGCTCGAAGAGAATCCAAGCATTGGCAGTAAGCTCATCGGTAATCCGATTGTCACGAATGCTTTGACACATGGTCTAAGTATCGCAGCTGACCTATTTGCTGATGTGGGTGATGCCGTTATTATCCCTGATAAAAACTGGGAAAACTACGAGCTTACCTTCGAGATTCGCCGCGGCGCTCAAATCGTGAATTACCCGCTCTATAACGAGCAAGAGCGTTTTAATTCCGAAGGCTTGCGTGAAGCGCTTCTCGCTCAGAAGTCCAAAGGCAAAGCGATTGTCGTATTGAATTTCCCTAACAATCCAACTGGCTACACACCTGACGCGGAAGACGGTAACGCGATTGTTGCCGCGATTCATGAAGCAGCAGAAGCTGGCATTAACGTTGTTGTTCTAACCGACGATGCTTACTTCGGACTTTTCTTTGAAAATTCCTTGCATGAATCCTTGTTCGGTCAATTGGCTGACCTTCACCCGCGCGTGCTTGCTGTCAAAGTTGACGGAGCAACCAAAGAAGAATACGTTTGGGGCTTCCGTGTAGGCTTCATTACGTATGCGGGTCAAAGCGATGCACTACTTAGTGCGCTCGAGCAGAAAACAATGGGGATCATTCGTGCCACGATTTCCAGCGGACCGCATCCATCGCAAACCTTCGTGCTTCATGCTTTGAATTCACCAGAATTCAATGTACAGAAGCAAGAGAAATACGAAATCATGAAAGGCCGCGCGAACCGTACGAAGTCCATCTTGGACAGCGGAAAGTTCGACGATGTATGGGGCTACTACCCTTTCAACTCCGGTTATTTCATGTGCTTGAGGCTCAAAACTGTTGATGCCGAAACGTTGCGTGTGCATCTGCTGAATCAGCATGGTGTAGGTACAATCGCGCTAGGCGAGACTGACCTTCGCGTAGCATTCTCTTGCATCGAAGAAGGCAACTTGGAAGAGTTGTTCAACCTTATTTATCAAAGTGTTAAAGAAATAGAGGCAGTTGCCACACATAAATAACTGCTGTAACATAAAAGCACTCTCTAACTTCATCAGTGTTAGAGAGTGCTTTTTATCATGGGCGAATATTCTTTCAGCAAGTTCAAAGTAGCCTCTGCACTTATCGGTTTACTGAGGTAATAACCCTGAACTTTATCACATTCATATTGACGCAATACATCCAATTGTTCCTTATGTTCGACTCCTTCGGCTATGACCTTTAGTCCGATATTATGGGACAGCTCAACAATGGTCTTCATAATCGTCTTCATAATTCGGCTGTCACTGTCGGAATGAGACAAGGCATCAACGAAGCTCTTATCAATTTTTACATAATCGATCGGCAGGCTCTTTAAATAATTGAGAGAAGAATAACCCGTACCGAAATCATCTAACAACATTTTAATACCTAAGTCTTTCAGCTGTTCAAGCTTCCTCTTATTGGAATCGAAAGATTCCATCATCACCGTTTCTGTGATCTCAATTCCAATCCATTCAGGATTAACAGCTGTATCGTTCAGAATGCTTTGCACATTACTTACAAATTCAGGCTGCATAATATGATGACCAGATGCGTTGATTGTCACTCTTACCATATGACTTCTACCTTCATTTAACTGCTTTGCAAACATACAAGCACGATTGAATACCCATTTCTCAATATTGACAATGCTTCCCGACTTCTCTGCAATTTGGATAATCTCAAACGTAGATACTTCAGATAATACCGGCGAATGGTGCCGTAGCAAGGCTTCGACACTCGCGATTCTCCCGCTTTCAGATTCATAAATGGGCTGGAAGTACAGCTCAAACTGCTCATTTCGCAGCGCTTCCTTGATCCCATGTTCAATTCTTGATTTTCGAGCAATTTGGATCTGTATGCTCTCATCATAGATACTGTACTGATTCTTCCCATTCTGTTTAGCTCGGTACATCGCCATATCTGATTTCTGCAGTAATTCCTCCGCATGGTCACCGTGCTCGGGATAGTAGGCGACCCCAATGCTCGATGAAATCTGGTAAGCTTGTCCCTTTATCATAATCGGTGTCATAAGCACGGTAATAATATATTGTAAAATAGCTTCTACATCATCTCTGACCTCCGCTTGATTCAGAACGATAATAAATTCATCTCCACCGATCCGAGCGATCATTTTGTCTCCATAAGGGATGGATTGAAATCGATCAGCAACCGCTTTCAACACATCATCACCTGCCAAATGCCCCAATGTGTCGTTGATCAACTTGAAATTATCCAAATCAATATAAATGAAGGCTATGTTAGCATCATGAGCGCGTTTAATAGACTCACTTATCGATTCCATTAAGCTTCGGCGATTTAGCAAATTAGTTAAGACATCAAAGTAAGCTAATTTGTAATTCTTCTCCTTAGATGCAATTAAGTCCTGGTCTCGATTTCGAATACCGTCGATCATATGATTAAAACCATTGGCGAGCGCCCTTACCTCATCATAACTATCGACTCTAGCACGTACATGATAGTTTCCCTGCTCTACCGACTTCATTAGCGTTACCAGTCTCACTACTGGAGCTATCCCCCTCAACGCAAAGAAGTATGCAAAGAGACCAAACACGGCCAAACAAAATAAACCAATCATAAAGACCGGCAAATGAATCCTCCATAAGTCCTGATTAATTTCCTGCTTGCTTATTCCCGTGACAACCATCATGCCATTCGGCGTTAATGTACCAAGCTTCAAATAGTAGGATTTCCCTTTTATGCGATACGCCGTTTGCTCGGTTTCAGCCGTTTTTACAATCTGCGCCATCTCGTCTCCAAAGAGTCGCTCACCGATCCAGTACCCTTCTTCATTGGCAATGACTGTTCCATTGGGATTCAATAGCAAAACAAACCCTTGCTTCCCCATATTCGCATGACCAATGATTTGGCTGATGGAGGATAAGTCGAAATCTACACCTACGACACCTACGAGATTTCCAGAGTTTGTTTGAACGGTACGAGACGCAGTCATAATGATCTTTTGATCCAAATAATCTAGATACGGTTCGGACCAAACCGTCCGCCCATTTGTCTGTAAAGCCTGTTTGTACCAAATTTGCTCCCGAGGATCGTAATTAGCAGGAAGATCATCAGATAAGCCTATATATACCTTGCCATTCACAACACCAAACTTGATGCCACTGCTGTTCGGTATCGTTTTTTGCATTAAATCAATAAGTGACTTCAACCAAAATGGTTCGGACGTCGTAGGCACATTTTGAATCTCTTTGACTTGAGCAAACTCTTTGATAAACTGATCTGCATGGCTGAACATATTTTGAAATTGCTGGCTAGAATGCTTAAGCACCAGTTCGGACTGATCATAATATTTTTTTTCGAGACTTGCTTTCGTATTTATGTAGGAAAAATAAGAGAAAATCACCATTGAAGCTAATCCGATTATCACTAATAAGGCTGTCGCTTTATATTTAATGCTATTCCATTTCAAGCTTACCTCTCCTTCTGCTATATCAAAGGATGCATTTATTTCCTTAAGAAGTTATCGATCATAAACTGCTTCCCAAGCAAAGTCGCTATATTCCTAATTTCGTTATACATGCTATCATCGAAAGTAACATACTTCTCAATCTTGGAATCAAATGCCACAATAGCATCTGGAGCCTTCTCATGCATCGTCGTCATGGCTTGCCTGAATTTATTTTTGGCAGCCTTAGGAATATCTGCCCTCGCTACAAAAGGCGAGCCCGGAATCAGTGAAGACTTCCAGAGAATAGTGACTTCCTTCTGCTTAACCTTACCGCTTTCAATCAATCGATTTAAAGTTAAATCTTCTAAAGCACCTGCATCTGCCCTCTTCTCCATGACATCCATGATCACTTTGTCATGTGTGCCGGAGTAAATGACTTGATTAAAGTAACGCGTATAATCCAAGCCTCTGCTTTGAAACAGCGAATAGGGGATCACAAAGCCTGAAGTCGAACCAGGATCCACGAAAGCAAATTTTTTACCTTTCAACTCGTCAATCGTGCTGAACCCTGCATCCTTCCGAGCCACGATGAGAGAGTGATAACCGGTTCCTGTCCCGACCCTATGTTGAATCACCAAAGGTTCCAGCTTCATTTCACTCTCAGCAGCAATATATGAGAAAGCTCCCAACCAGGCGATATCTACCTTCTTCTCATTCATAGCATTAATCAAGCCAGCGTAATCCTTAGATACAAAAACTTCGATCTCATACCCGGTCTGTTGCTCCAAATAGTTTTTAATCAGCATAAAATTCTTCTGCATCGTCTCCGGTTGACTTGAAGGAATAAGCCCAATTGTTAATTTGGCTGGAGGTCTAGCACAACCCATCGTTAAGCTGGTTACAAGGAATATAATCAGTACTGCAAGATTGATTTGTCGCTTCATCATTTTCTCCTAAAAGCTTCCTCTGGAAGCTAGCCTTGAAAGCTTATGCGGACTAGTAGGACATTACTAGTAATATAACATTAAATATTGCGTTTTTTTGTTAACCAATTGTAAAACACATGCTTAATGTCTCTTCTGCTCAGATGCCCCTATTTGTTCTTTTACAACATAGAAGCCAACTTCCCAGCGATTGCTTGCAATGACACTTCGTATTCAAGCGCACCAAGTTGTTTCGCTACCCTGGGCATCCCATAGACGATGGAAGATTGCTCATCTTGCCTAATCGTACGCGCTCCTTTCGTTCGCATCGCCAACGTTCAGGTTGCACCTTCATCCACTCACTCCTTTCGGTAGATAAAAGCGCTTGGAAATATCTTCTGAATAATCAGTAAATGTAGAAAAATGTTTGAATTTGTAAGGAATATATTACCATGACTATAATCCCGATAAAATAATAAGTAAATAGTTATATATGCCTATGAGTAGGTAGTCCAAAAAGACTATTAAACAGTTTCATTGGAAACTATATACGACAAAAAGACGTTCTATTTTTCAATAGAACGTCCTCTGGGAATACTTTTGAAAGTGCTCACATTGAAGTCGGGCATTGTGGAGGCGGCGCTATTACAAAGGTTGAGCTGCTCCGGGAATATCGACCACGTCCCACCTTTACCTCGGAATCGTCGAACTCCTCAACAAGGCCTCCGTCAATCATTTTTCCATTTAACAACACCATGATATAGGTTGCAAACAACATTGCGTTCGTAAAATCGACATCTCGATGAATGATAACCATGTGCCCCCCTGGAATGTAGTATACATATTACTTCTCGGTATAATGAATAATTCCTTCCATTGATATAGTTTAGTTTTCTAATGTGGTAAGAAAAACCCATTCGAACTGAATGGGCACTCAACAAACAACGACTATATGTCGTCGCTGTCTTTCAACGTTGCTTCTATAAGTCGATCCAAGCCAATGGCACTTATCATCATTCTTTCCTTGTGATTTCCTAGCAACTTTTGCGACCAATCTACGAAACCACCGTCCCCGATCAGAAGCTCTCGTCCGTTTATCTCTACAATAATCGTAAACTGGACGCCTTTATAGTAGGGATTACTTGCCTTATCTGAGCTTTCGTAGGTCATGATTTCTGGCAACTGCTCTTTGATGTGTTCACTAAGATGTTCAATGAGCCCTCTAGAATCTGTATAGCCCTCAAGCTGCTTGAATCTAACCTTGATCGTGGTTTGAAATAAAGTATGGAATATGCTTTGATAGATGCGAAGTTGTTCAACTAGTGTCTTTTTCTCAAAGGCATAGGATCCGCTATCTTTCCCAGAAGCAACCATATGAAATAGACTGAAGTGTGTTAGGGAACCTGGACTCGTAAATTGTTGTGCTCTCACAAGTCGGTGTGTTGTACAATATTTAACCGTCTGTTCCCGATTTGATAATTTGCCTTCTTTTAGCAGCTTACAGATTTGCAGCGCTAATACATTGGTGGCGTCCGACACCACCTCAGTCCCCCTCAGGGCCGATACAATCTTGTTTTGACTCGCTGGAGCAACAACTGAACAAGAGCCTAGTGGAGCAACTGGTGATAGTTGAATGGGTTTGTAGGCTGCCAATTGAGCCATGGTCAGCATGTCAATTTCCATTTGCTTCAGAACGATTGGATTTGTAGATGATGGCTCCACAAATCGATTCGTTGCAAAGGCATTCATCAATTCACGGGGAGACATTTCACTCGTCTTCTTGCTAAATAATGCGAGCATTATCGTGGTGAGGTCAGATAAAGGGATTTGTTGGCTTAATTCGTCTATCAAATTGGGCTTGCCTATTTCGTCTAAAATGCGTTGAACACTCTTATGCTGAGTCACGGGTCACACCCCTATGTTCGTAGTTTGATCTTCCGTCATTTTAAGCTAAGAATTGGGAAATGAAAATAGAAAAAACAGGGCAAGGAATGATCGAATGATCCCTGCCCTGTTTCCTATTCATATCTTGTCGAGAGATTCATACCCTCCAAATAAAAGTCATTCAGCGTGATCGGATGAGAAGAAGTAATCACAATTTCCTCGCCTGGGAACACCGTTACGTAATTACGATCAAGATGGATTAGCTCCTGAGGAACTTTTTGAATAAGATAAACCGCCAGTGCTGCTACAGATGACGTGTTAGTGAGAACAATTTGATTAGGCTGTGCTCCTAGTCTAACCTGAACATCTGCTGATGGCAGGCGTCTGAAGGGCTCAAGCGGACTTGGTGCATCCACGGTAAATACGTATTCATTCCCTCCAAGAACCTGATGATTGACATCCGTGACTGTCAGACGCATGCAAAACACTTGTTCCGGAACAGTCTCCACGTGCCACCTTATCTGGCCTGCATACTTGTTGTATACTTTGTCATCTACTTGGTACTCTTGCCGCTGAATCACGGAACCATCTACGCGAATTAGCTCCACATGAATTCTATGCGCTTTTCGGGACAACCCCATAGTCTCATCATGCAGAAAAATATCACTAAGGAAGTCCTGGCCTTGCGCATACGATAGTCGGTCGTATCTTGCAGACACATGCAGACCGCTGAAGACTTTCTTCATCGCATAGTAGGCCGGCTTAGGCATACCGTCATACTCGAGCAGCGATGTATTCGCATTATTAGAGAAAGGCTCATTACCCATCCAGACGATAAATCCAGATGTGATGGGTTCACGACGGCGGGTAGCTTCCGCCATGTACCTCAAGGATTCCATCTGTACGAATCGGCTAGCCTGGCAATAGAGGGCCATTTCATCTCGCTTAGCATCCCACTGGCCGAATAGCTCACTAAGCTGGTCCCATTGAATCCACCAAGCACCTCGATGAAGCCAATAGGCATTATCCTTCGTCGGTGGCCAAGGCGTTAGCCGATCAGCCCACTTCTGCAATAATTCTACTCTGGAAGCGCCAGGTGTGCCCGCCTCGGTTTGCAATAAGCAATCGTTATGATTAAAGAACGAATAATGCTGCTCTTCCCCCATAAATAACCAAGGTCCGTGTACGTCGTGATGCACACCTTTTCCGAAATCCACTTCACTTGCACAGAACCGGGGTCCCGAGGCACTAGCGGGGAGGAACCTGCGGCTTGGGTCAAGCTCGTCAACAAGCTTTTTTAGCATGGCAATATTCCCGTGACGTTCGTCAACCGGCTGAAATTTCTCCCACATCAACTCGTTCCCTCCACACCAAATCATCAGACTTGGATGCGATCGCTTCTCCAGCACGGCCGCACGTGAGACTTCCTCCAGTTGGTAAAGGAAAACTTGGTTATCCGGTGGACAATTGTTCAACCCGCTTGAGGATTGTAGAAATTCTTGCCAAACCATAAGCCCGTTACGGTCGCAATAATCGTAAAACGCCTCTTTCTCGATAATTGCTCCGCCCCAAACACGAAGCAAGTTCACATTCATTTCTTTAAACCGCCCTAAGTGATGTTCATACTGTTCACGATATACATTTCCATAGAACGGGGTGATAGGCACCCAATTCACACCTTTCATAAAGATTCGCTTACCATTGATAAGCAAGGTGTATGGCAGTGCAGCTGTTGGTGAACTTTCGTTCTGTACGAATGCCATAGTGCGGAAACCGATTCGTTTGGTATCCGAATGACAAAGATGACCTTCCTCATTGGAAATGGCTACACTTGCTTGATATGTCGGGTGATTGCCATAACCGTTCGGCCACCACAGCTCTATTTCCTTCATTGTGACCTGATGCTCCGCTTTACGAGCGCCCCCCTGAAGATGCACAATTTCCCGCTCATAGTAAACAGTTTGGTCCTTATCGTTATCGACGCGATATTCGAAGGCATACCTGCCTGATTTCCATACTTCCACTTCCGTTTTGAAATGTACGGTTCCCTCTATTCCATTGTCTTCTACACGGGATTCTGGATAATAATCGACGATCTTAAGATCATTATATGTGTTCAACATCACGTCCTTCCAGATTCCAACCGGGACGATACGAGGACACCAATCCCAACCGTAATTGAACCGTGATTTCAGTCGACTAATCTCGTTGGAATACCCGATCTGACCATCAACTTCTGGACTGGGTAGGAATACGATTTGCAGCTGGTTCGTTTTTCCCTTTCCCATGTGTAGTCGGGAGCTTACTTCGATTCTCACGGGCTTGAACATGCCATCGAAAGTCGCAAGTTCTTCACCGTTCAGATAAATATGTCCCTTATCGTCAAGACCTTCAAATACCAGTTCGCATCGATCCTTGATCCAGTCGTCGGAAAGCTCGAACGTCTTTTCGAAGACCCAATCCCGATGGTTAACCCATTCCATCTCCATGCTTCGAAGGCCTTGATTCGGGTCGGGCAGCCAACCTGCCGCAATTAAGTCCATCTGGACAGAACCCGGAACGGATGCCTGCATTTTCGGGAGAATAGGGTTAATCGCAAATCCGAGTTCCATGGAAAGCTTGGGCTTCCACTGATTCCTATTCCATCCCGTCAGACTCCAGTCTATACTGCTTAGCACAATGCGATTGATCATGATTAAGCTCCTCACTTCTTCAACGAAAAAGAGAGGGCCGATAATCGGCCCCTCCTCCATTTATTTTTTGGCCTTAAATGCTTCATATTGTTTGGTCAGCTCATCCGTGATGACTTTGCCTCCTGCTTTGGTTACCGCTGCTTGAACAGCAGGGATTCCTTTCGCAGAATCCAACACACCCATGTTGAGTGGCTTGAAAAATTCGTTGTCTAGTGGCGTCGCCTTCGCTACCTCTGTTTTGATGGATTCCGTATTTGGTGCAAATCCGCTAAATGGAGAAGCTGTAAAGTTCTCCGCATTACGTGCGTAGTCGAACCATTTCTTATCCTCCGGCAGCATAGAAGTAGGCGTACGAACTAGGGTCGGTCTCCAGGTCAGAACGAAACCAGGGAAAGAGTATCCGCTGCCTTTTATCGTTTCGTATTGATCATTTCCAACGGCTTTCCAGTGAGTTCCTTCAATACCTAACTCAAGTAAATCGTGATTTTCTTTAATAGATAACCATTCAGACAAAGCAATCACTTTATCAGGGTTTTTGGAGTTTTTATTCACGACAAGGAAGTTCCACTGTTTAAAATCCGAATACGGCTTTGGCGTTTCCATCGTATAGGCCGGAACAATTTCAAGCTTTGCACCAGGAAGCTTCATAGCATCCAGATACTTCTTGCCTTCTTCACCATCCGCCACATATTTGACTGCCGCAAATTTCCCAAGATTGAACAAGGAAGGCGTATTTTCTTCTTGCGCGATATTTTTGGAGAAGATACCGTCTTTATAATATCTCGACATTCTTTCGGTAAAAGTTTTGAATTCAGGTATATCGGATAGAGGAGCAATCTTGCCTTCAGATGAACCAACAAAATAATTAACTCCGATAGGCATATACTTATTTACTTTTTCCCATGCGGTATCCGAGAAATAATTCTCCCAGAGCAGACTGGCATCTCCTGTATTTAAGCCGAATGGAACGATATCTTTTTCATTTTGTTTGACTTTATATAAGAAAGCTTCCATATCCTGCAGACTTTTGATGGGGCCTAAGCCATATTTCTCCCGCAAGTCCTTGCGAATAACAAATCCGTTAATCTTGCCTTGTACCACACCGAGAGGAATGCCGTATACCTTGCCTTCGAATTTGTTGGCACTCCACATTTGTTGCGGAATGGATTGTACCAGGTTCGGTGTCTTCTCTTTGCTGATATAGGTATCCAGCGGAAGAATAGAGCCACTGGTAATCATTTGATTCATATGAAGCCAAGGAGCATCTAGGAACATGTCGAAATTTTCGCCTGCGGATGCTTTAACGGATACCAAATCCCCATAATCAGACCATGGAATAAATTGAACATTTAATTTAATGCCCACATTGTCTTTAGCTAGCTTTTGGTTAACAGCGTTCAGGACAACTTCAAAGTCTTTGGGCGTATCCCCTGGAAAAAGCCCTTTAACCTCAACAATCGGCGCTGCGGGCTTCGGTGTTGTTGTTGCCGCTGCTGTGCTTTCTAACTTTGGCGCTTCCGTGGCAGTTGGACTAACCGTTTCTTGTTTGCTGCACCCTGTTAACGCCATTGCAATGACGACTGGGATCGTTAACAATGCTGGCATTGCCTTCCGATTTGCGAACCCCTTCTTATTTGCTGCCATGTTCGTATTCCTCCTCAATTTGTTTATGCTGAACTGAACAGAGTTCAGTAAGAGCCGAGATCATTGGATTAGCCTTTGAGCGCACCGATCGTTAAACCTTTAACGAAATATTTCTGCAGCACAGGATACAAGAAAACAATGGGGCCAATAGTAACTAGCGTGGTAGCCATCCGAACAGCAAGGCTCGGGAAGTCGGTCACGTAATTTGCCCCCGCCGGCATTAGTCTCTTCGACGCTTCGATATTCGAGATTAAACGTCGCAATACGAGCTGGAGCGGGTATTTGGCATCATCAGTGATAAATAATAACCCCATAAACCAATCGTTCCAATAAGCGAGTGCTAAGAATAGTCCTACCGAAGCCAGAATAGGCGTTGATATCGGAATCATAATTCGGATAAATATCGTCATCTCGTTAGCTCCATCTATTCTTCCTGCGTCCTCCAACTCTTCCGGAATAGTACGGAAAAAGCTAACCATCAGAAATACATAGAAAGGTTGAACAGCTATGGGGAGTATGAGCGCCCATAACGAATTAGACAGATGGAGCCAATTAGACATCAGGATATAGAACGGAACCATACCTCCGCTAAATAGCATCGTGAAGTACACATAGAATCCGATCACATTGCGCACAGGATTTCGGCGATTGGATATCGAATAGGCAAGCATGGAACCAAATGTCAGTCCTAATAGCGTACCGATTACTGTAATGAACGTTGAAATAAAAAAACTGGACTTAATGATAGGCGACTGAAGGACTGCTCCAAATGCCCTGAATGATAGCTCCTTCGGCCAAATCGAGTATCCATGTAAGAGCAGATCTCTCTCCGTACTTAATGAACCTGCAACCATAAGCCAGAACGGCGTCAAACAAAATAACGCAAAACATAAGATAAACGCATAGGCTCCACATTTAAAAATGCGATCTCCGAAGCTTTCTTGCATTCCAGCCCCTCCTTCATTCAAAATAGTGCGGATTCTCGCGAGTATTTTTTTACAATTCCATTAGCAATAAGTACAAATATAAATCCCATTATGGATTGAAATAATCCAACGGCTGACGACATTCCGAAATCATGCAGTTGTCTCATGGATCTATAAACGAAGGTATCAATGACATCTGTTGTTGGAAATAAGGTGGAATTATCTTGTATAATCGCATAGATCATACCGAAATCAGCGTTAAACACCCTGCCGACCGCCAGTAAGATCAATATGGATATCGTTGGGACCAGAAGCGGCAATGTTATGCGTCGCACAATTTGAAACCGGGATGCACCATCTATTCGAGCTGCTTCATACATGTCTTCCGATATTCCGCTAATGGCTGCCAAATAAATAATAGCCAGATATCCTGCTCCTTGCCATACACGAATGACGGTTAAGATCCACGGCCATAATTTAGCTTCAAAATACCAATTGACTTCAGGCAAATGAATCGCAGATAACCAGTTATTTAACGTCGGGGATTGTCCCCCTAGGAAGGCGTTCACAATCATACTTATAACCACCCAAGACATAAAGTATGGAAGGAATATGAGTGATTGTGACACGCGTTTGAACCACTGGACGCGAATTTCATTTAATAGTACTGCAATCGCAATTGCGAAGACATTCGTAAACACAATGAACATCACATTTAGAACGAGCGTGTTCCTAATGACCAGAAAAAATTTATCCGAAGACAAGAAAAACTCAAAGTTTTTAAGTCCAACCCAGTCGCTGCCAAGAATACCTTTCGAGATATTAAAATCCTTGAAGGCAATTAACAACCCATATAGAGGGACGTAGTTAAAGAGAAGCAAAAACAAGATCCCCGGTACTGCCATTAGTAATATAAATGGACTTTTTTTCATCGTTTTTAACAAGCTCATTCCCAAATCTTCCTTTCTCTTTCTTTGTAGGATCTCTCGCTGTAAAGCTGATCGTCTTGCTCACAAACAAAGCTTACCAAGCAACAGCCATTATGGAAATTGTCGAAATGAACAGGAGCTTCCGTATTGCTCTGAAACTGGTCTCCGAAAAACGCATATGACTCAGAAAAACACAGATCATGAAACGAGTACAATAAGAAAATCACTCACTTCTTCATGATGAATCAAGGAATATGCTATGATTAGCTATAGTTCCTGGTTGAAACTGATTACGGAGGGGTTCAGTTGGTTTCAAAACGACGCATGTTATTACGTTTACAAAACAGACAAACTTATATGCGTATTCTTATTTATTTTGTAAGTATCAGTCTAGGGGCCATGACCATCAGTACGTTTTTTATTTACGCGTTATTTTCTCGATCTGCATCGGATGAGATCGCAGAGCACTCCGTAACCTTAATGAAGGAACGAGCCAATATGGCTTCATTGTTGCTGGGGTCAGTCTCCACTTATGCGATTAACTGGAGCAAGAAAACGGAAATTACAACCTATGCCTTGATGAATATGAAAGATTCCTATGAGGATAACCAAACTTGGATGCGATTTAAGGAAATCATTAAATTCAACCCCTTTATTGAATCCGTTTACATTGTGAATGGGTATACCGATTCCGTCATGACATCCAACGCTGGCTTGCAATCCGTCGATGAGTTCTGGGACAAAGAGGTCATAGATACCATTCGCTCACTGAATCAGGCATATCAGGTTACCTTTTTACCGCGCAATTTGGATACCAATTTGATCGGCAAACCCTACAACAAGAGCCTTCTTTCTATTATTATCTCTTATGAAGCGAATCGCTCTATTTCTTCTTTCGTGCTCAACGTTGACTTGAAGAAAGTTCAGTCCTATGTAGGCAATCAAGTTGACAGTGAGGCAGGCAATGAAATCAGTTTATTTAATGAAAACCATGTTTTAGTAACCAGCAACAAGGCTGCTCCAGAATTACAGAAGCTACCCGCGCTAACTCAGGCTTCCGATCAGGATAAAGGATGGGTCCAGCATGTCGTTAATGGCGATGACTACCTGCTGACTTTTGTTCCTTTTCAAGGTATCACTGGATGGACCATGGTCGAGCTCATACCCAAGAATACGGTTTTCAAAAAATTGTATGTACTTCGTAATTTGACGATTGCTTTCTACATCGCATTCTTTCTTTCACTTTTGATGATGATATGGCGTTTATCCCGTAAAATCTATTCCCCACTCGAGGAACTCATTGCTGATGTCAAGAAGAACAACGTCATCCAAGCGGATGACCCTAATCTTCAACAACCTAACGAGCTGTCCTACTTATCCCACATTTTCAATAAGCAGGAGACACAGCTTGGCCGTCTCTCGAAATATTGGAGGGACAATCGAATGGCAGCTAAAGAAATGTTTATCAAGGAACTTTTCATACACCCTGTGGAGAAACCCATGGAGAAACTGCAGGAAGCATTGCAAGAACATGAAATTACGTTAACCCCTCAATCCCTTGTTATCGTGATGTTCCGCATCGACCATTATGTTAAGTTTTGTGAAACGAATAACACACGGAATCAACGTCTTATTAAATATGCCATGCAAAATATAGTCAGGGAGGATCTCGCCGTGCCTGCAATTGAAACAGTAAGCATGGAGGGAGACCATATCGTTGCTGTCTTTAATCTGGAGAGCGAGCACTACTCGTCCAATTTATCTAATACGCTCAAGCAAATTCAGAGTCATTTTGCTCAGTATTTATCGCTATCCGTTACCGTTGTTGTCAGCAGCTACCTACAACAGTTTACGGACCTTCCTGAGGCATACCTGCAAGCTCTCGAGCACTCAAACGAACGCTTTAAAAGCGGCCGGGGGCAACTGCTCTTTACTGAAGATTCTTCGATCAGGAACGAAATGGAGTATATTTATCCGGAGGAGCTTGAGCGTTCCGTATTGAAGGAATTAAAGCTTGGACACCAAGAGGAATGTATCCATCACCTCAAGCAATTCGTTGGACATATCTCACAATACTCCTATTATGAAATTAGACTTGCCCTTACCCATTTCATGATCAATTTAGGTAAAACCATGAGGCAAGTTCGCCATGATTACAACGAATCTCACTTATGGAATCTAACGCATATCGAGAAACAGATGGATGCCTTAGAGACAACCGAAAACGTGTTGGCATGGTTAATCTCCTTGATAGGCTGTGCCTTTGAGGCAACCCAAAGTAACAAATCCGAAAGACATACCAAATTAATCAACGACATTCGACATGTTGTTGAATTGAATATCAGCAACGTCAACCTCTCTTCCAAATTCGTCGCCGACTCGCTGGGGATGTCCGTTCCGTATTTACGCCCCTTGTTCAAGGAAATCATGAATCAATCCTTATCCGATTACATCACAGGTCTGCGATTGGAAGAAGTCAAACGGTTATTAATCGAATCTGACAAAACCGTAGAAGAAATATCCAGAATCGCAGGTTTCTCTGCACTTAATTCCTTTTACACCATTTTCAAAAAAAATTACGGTGTAACCCCTGCTCAATACCGAAAGGAACATCAACAGAGCCGATATATTAGTTAACATGCACAGCAAAAAGGAGAGGGCGATATGCCCTCTCCTTTTTGCTGCATTTAGTTAATCGTTACTTTATCGATATTACCAGCCGTAATAAAGCTGCCGCCCATCGCGGTCGCATCGTCCCCGTCAATTTGGAGTTTCACCGTGCCGCCTACAGTCGTGTTAACTGTGACTGTAGTAAATGTGTTCCAATTGGCTGTTGGGGGCAAACTGATTTGGGCTGCATCTACTCCGTTCACATATAGGCTTACTTTCCCAGTAATCGTTGACCCGTTGGCGTAACGAACAGTGATACTGCTTCCGTTTGCTGCACCGCTGAACGTCAGCGATCCGCCTTGATAGAAGCTGCCCACGATCTGTCCCCCAGAAGCGCCGCCGTTGCTGAAGATAGCTGTGCCTCCGGCTAATGTCGCCGCTTCCGCCTCGAAGTTGGTTTGACCGCCACCACCTCCGCCTGATCCTGCTACTGTCATTTTATCGATGTTGCCCGCAGTAATAAAGCTGCCGCCCATGGCACTGGCATCATCCGCGTCGATCTGGATTTTGACTGTTCCGCTGACGGCTGTGTTAACAGTCACTGTAGCGAAGGTGTTCCAATTCGCCGTTGGAGGTAGCGTCAACTGCGCAACATCCATACCGTTTACGTACAGACTCGCTTTACCTTGAACACCGCTGCCATTGGCATAGCGAACTTGCACGGAACTGCCTGAGGCGACGTTGGCAAAGCTAATTGCCCCACCTTGATAGAAAGAGCCGACAATCTGACCG
The DNA here is from genome assembly GCF_059692115.1 of Paenibacillus sp. J31R30. Taxonomy (NCBI): domain Bacteria; kingdom Bacillati; phylum Bacillota; class Bacilli; order Caryophanales; family Paenibacillaceae; genus Paenibacillus; species Paenibacillus sp. J31R30. The sequence goes on from NZ_JCAUAV010000006.1 coordinate 302,049, forward strand.
CCCGATGCGGCACTGTTGCTGTAAATCGTTGCTCCACCCGTAAGTGTGGCGCTTTCTGCCTCGTATTCACTCGTCGTAGATCCCGGTGAGGAGTACGCTTTCCATGTGGCTGCGAGATCCGCTGGCCTCAGGAATTGATAATTACGGCCATTGCTGTTAGCGAGAAGAATGCTCTTGGCTAGTGCAGCATCCTCAGCAGGGTCACCGGAATGCCCCCCATCACCTATTGCAACGACGACAAAGGCTGGCGTTCCCTGTGGCGTACTGTCCACCACATATTTGGCTGCATTTGCGATCTCTTGCGGCGTGGCACCATTCTGTGTCGAACCACTTATTGTCGTTTGAGAAATTTGACCGAGGGAAGACCATGTAACTGAGTTACCGTTCGTTGCCCCTTGATAGCCTCGTATTGAAAAAAACGGATTAATAGACGTAATAATCGCATTTGCCGCAGTCGATGTATCAAAATAATTCATTGTTTTAAATAAACCATTGGAGCTATCCATGTAATACTTATAGGCCGACGTAAATGCGCTCTCCCCAGCTGTCGTATTCGGTGCGCTGCCGTCGTTATAATTCGCTACAAGTTCATAAGCGTTATTGTAAGTATGTGAGGAAAGCCACTGCATCTTTTTGGGGTAAATATCCAGCAACAACGGCGGCAATGACCAACCTACGGGCACCTGACCTTTGTAGGAAGAATTTCGCCAGTAATTGTGATGGTTATAAGCCGCAATGCTCAAATTATCTCCATCTGTGATATAAAATGCGACATAGGCACCATTGTTTTGAATGGTCGCTGCAGTCGGAGCTGATGGAGCGGTAATCGCTGCTGGATCAGAGGTAAAAGAGCTGTGCACGGAATAGTTCGCTCCGTCCAAGAACGTGAAGAAATAGCCACGATCTTCAATTTCTTGGAGCTCTACCCCTTCACCATTAATCTCCCCAAGAACAGGGGTACCAGCAGGGTAATTACTCGTGTTTAGAAGGCTTGCCACTTCCGCTCGTTCCGTAGGTTTATTCGAATCTAAACTGTAAATGAATGCTTTACTTGAAACAAAATAATCAAACATCATTGGCACCAGCGCAGGGCTGCCGCCCCAATATTTGAAGCCGTGCTTAGCAACGAATGCTTTCGTGGTATCCGCTTGAAAGTAGTTGTTCTTCGCCCAACGAAATGCATCAATTTCGTTCGTGAATCCCCGTGTATCCGCGACTTGCGTATACGTTTTTCCCTCGGCTGACAAATACGACTCTATAGCCGATGACAAGGGAATGGCGTCCGTCTGGGCAGCTGCCGTGATCGCTGCCATAACCGCGCTATCATTTACAGTCGTGGACAAGCTGGGATACATAACCTTGCCTGTTAGGTAAGAAGAATAATTCTGTACCAAATAACTAAGTACGGGGAAACGTTTACTTTGATTAAGCGTTGGATACGTTTTCGTAACGGGCACCAGACCATCATCCAGAGCCATTTGATCTGTTGCTGAAGGATTCCACACCCCAGTCCACTTCTGAGGCGCATTGACCAAGTAAATTTTGGTGCTGCTGGTCCGATTCACGATGCCTTGAATAGTGGTTATTGCCAGAAGAGCCTCTGTGGTTTCCCAAGCATGCTCGCTTTTATCCTTCGTCAAATCCAAAACAACAACAGATGAAGCTGCAGGCATTTTCGGTAGCTTTGCCGTATAATCCGCTGCCTCAACGATCGATGTTTGATCCCAAGTCAAACTTATGCCTAATAAAGTGAAAAGCATGGAACAAGTCAGTACGAATGAGATAACCCTTTTTTTCATCGTTAACTCTCCTCGTCTTTAAGATATTTGCCCAACCTCACTTCCATTGATATTACAGTCCTCCTTTGCGAAGATTAAACAAGTAAGCGCTTACTCGTTTGGTTCTATCATAGAAATACATTGCCTGCGTCACAACTCTCATATCCACGATTCTCATCATTTTTTCAAAGCTGGCTTACTACGATTTCCTCTGTTTCTTTCTTTTTTATTGGATTAATCATAAGCTACTCCTTCACTGTAAAATGCTTCGAAACTTCATCCGGGTTACTTTTCTTGTTCGCTATCTCTTCAGCCGGCACAGCTGCCCGGACGATTCGGCTCATCTGGTACATCCGCTCAGCTAGCGCGCTAATACGTGTTTCTTTCTCGCTTGCAACTGTTGAATGAAACGTGTCACGTACGCTTCCCAACCATTTATCCGGTATATTCCGAACTCCCGCCATAACCCCCGCTAAGCAGCCAGCAGTCGCTCCGGCACTGTCGCAATCCCAACCCTGCATCACCTGAGAGCAAATGATTTTCTCGAAATCGACTCTCCCGGTGGAGTCCACGCCGTTCACAAGCGAATTGACGATCGCCGCGCTCTCATTAAACGTTCCATTGAAGCCAAGATATCCCCATTTGGCGTTTATCCTATCGTACGTTTTAAGCCAATCCTTATCATGACTAGCCCAATCAAGCGTTTCGCTGAGACAAGCCGCATATCGAGAGTTCCTCGGAAGCTGATTAATTCCCGCTTGCACAACTTTCGCCGGATCAGGTTCATGGAATGCCACTGCTACCGCCGATGCAACCCACATCTCCGCGTACAGACCGGTTTTGGCATGCGTCAAACGTCCGTCCCGCCAAGCCATCCCAGCCGCAATCGCCGGCCGACCAGGGTTAACCAAGCCGAAAGCGTCACCTCGAATCATGGCGCCAATTAATTCCTCCCCATCGTTGAACAAAGCGACAAAATCATTCCATTCCTTGCCTTCCGGCAGTTTATTATCGTGATCCCACCACAGGCCGGTTAGCAGACAATAACGGGTGTGCTCTGGCCCCCAGTTCCAACCATAGGGAATGTTCTCTTTCCAAAGATTCGCCATGTCTTGGGTGCGGAAGCCTGGCCCAAATTGCTCCAGCACTTTCAAACCAAGCACGAGATAGTTAATGTCATCGTCCGCTTGGACATGCGTCACGAAGCCCTTCGTGCTTTCTATGCAATCTCGACGAAGAGGGTTTCGCTGCGTTGGACTATAGGCGGGTACAAAGTCCGTTAGCGGCCAAGCGTCTGCACCCTCAAGGTACGTGCGAATGTCCGCCAATGTCCATCCCATCTCGAACGGCTTGCCTAGGATACAACCGAGCATCCGACCGTAGACACCGCCATATACTTTGTCACGAATTTCGAGTTCATTCAGATAACCAGGAACCACATCTCGCCGTGTATCGGGGCGCTCGTCCCGAATGCAATCAAGGTCGTTCGGCTCCTGATATGGAAATTCGGGGCGCATGGGTATGTCCACGATCGAGCGGCCGAAAGCAAGAAGCGGATCATAGCCATCAGGAACACGATCAAGCTGCTCTTGGAGGCCGGATATATCATGGCCTTGGGTTTCAAGCATACGGATGCGATTCTCGCACGTTTTCCGTAATTCATGGAATGGTATGAGCATTTGGAATTCCTCCTAGTAGTGATCTATTTATAAATGTAGACATTCCTAGGCGCTGTCACAACTCCTAAATCTACAGCTCTATTCACTTTTCAAATAGGACTTACTACGAATTTCACTGATTACTTCTTTTTTAGCGGTGAGGTTAGGAATGGCGATTCTTACATTCAGAAACATAAAAAACCCTTACTAGGTAAGGGTTGCTGATTGTATTACTGGGATGCGGTCGGAGGGATGTGAACCATGGCATGACGGATTCAAATTGCGTTGTCTACTCCGCTTGGCTACATGAGTTCGCTTTTTTCACTTGGCGTCATCGAAGCTGCCGTCTGCAGCCACTTAACCGCTGGCAAAATGAGAATCGCGACAGCAGCTAACGTGCCGATCGCAACACTTCGGTTGTTTAACAAGAGTTGAACAACCAAGGAAAGCACGATGCCCCCTAAGTTGCCAAACAGCAGCAGCAGGCCTGTGACGGCGCCAACCGATTGCGGATCGGATTTGGCCTCTGCCAGCGAGAGCATCACAGGCAGATCGGCAAGAAGAAGAAAACCGCACACCGCCAGCAAGCTGATGAACACCCACTGTGGCATACCAACTGCGAGCCCGAACAGAAGGAACACGCTCACCACAAGTGACAAGAGTACGACCACTCGCGCGCGCTGACCGCGCAGCGCCCATCGTGGCAGGGCCGCAGCGCCGACAATACCCGCTGCCGTCATAACCCCAATACCAATGCCGACTTGCTGGGCATTGTAGCCGATCGCGCTGGCCAACACTTCCAGCCATGTCGCCAGCGTAATGAAAATGCCGAAGCCTGCGAACAATAGCAGGCTGTACAATCTTACCCAACGCTGCGACCAGAGGGTCGCAATCGCGCTGAACCCGAACGCGCTGCTCGTCTCAGCAGCCGCATCGACCTCAAAGACTGGCGCTCGTCTTAGCGTCAAAAGCATCGCCACGGCTGCAATTACGCTAATGGCGCCTTGCGACCATAGGACAGCCGACATCCCTTGCCAAGCCATTAGAAAAGGAACGGTAACGGTAGAGACAAGGATACCGACGAACAAACTGGCCGTACCTGCCGCAATCGCATAGGCTCGTTGCTCTGGACGCACATAGAGCACTGCTAATTTATTCACCGCATTGAGTACAAGCGGCTGACCTACGGAGATCACAATCTGTCCGATGAAAGCATATTCGTAGCCAGGCAGTATGCGGATAAGTCCTCCGATCGCAGTCAATGCACCGCCGATGAGCAGCGATCTTCGAAACCAACGGTCAGCCGCCACACCAAAAGGAATAGACAGCAGTACGTAGACAAGCGGGAATACGAGTGATAACCAGCCTACGGCATCAACAGAAACATGCCACTCCTGAGAAGCAGCCGTCGTAATGGGTGTGAATGTTACCCATAGCAGCTGAGTTACCGCCGCCAATAACGCGTAAGCAGTGACGACCGACCAGCGAGATTGAGGCGTACTTGCACTTGGCTCCATCATCCAGACACCTCCCCATTTTCTTGTCAACCTTATCCTGTCACGCCGAAAATCTTTTCCAGATACCCGTTCAGCATAATCCCATCCGGGTCCAACTTTTCTCGAATGCGGCAAAATGGCTGCCACATCAGATACCTGTCATTCAGCTTATCTGCGGTCATCAGTGAATGCATTTTGCCCCAGTGCGGCCTGCCGCCGTGTTTCAGGAAAATTTCCTCCATCGCATCAAAATAGTCCTCATACGGCATCCCTTTATACATATGAATCGCAATGTAGGATGAATCCCGTCCGAACGCCGGGCTTAACCAGATATCGTCCCCTTTGGCAAAGCGGCACTCGATCGGAAAATGAACGTTGTACTTGTCCCTTGACATCTTCTCGCGCATTTCTTGAATGACGGCCGGCATGACTTCCGCTGGGAGATTGTATTCCATCTCATTAAAACGAACGAGTCTTTGCGTCGCGAATAGTCGATGACTGTAATCAACTTTGCTTCCCACGGGCACTTGCGATGCGGATATCCGACTCACCGTCCGACTGAGCTTCGGGACCTTACGGCATAATTCGGACAATAGACCGAAAACCGTATTTTCGAGTAGGACATCCCCGATGTAATCACGCACCTTTCGGCTCGTCACCGCTTGATCCGTCGGATTCATGAATTTCAGCTGACACGGATCAGCATAAGGAAACCAATAAAACTCAAAATGCCGATGTCCGCCCGCGATATCAGACAGCTCTTGCAAGCATTGTTTCAGTGGCATGCGTTTGCTTTCATACTTCATTTTGTAGGCGGGTTGAAGCCTGAGCGTCACTTGCACAATAATACCCAAAGCGCCAAGGGATACCTGCATCGCTTTAAACAAATCAGGGTGAGTCACAGGTGTACAAGTGAGAACTTCCCCTGCGCCAGTCACCATCGTCAGTCCAACCACTTGCGTAGCTATGTTGCCGAACTGCTGACCAGTGCCATGCGTCCCTGTGCTGATTGCTCCAGCAATGGACTGTACATCGATGTCGCCGAGATTTTCCTGTGCTAACCCTTTGGCGAACAAAAGTTCGCCAAGCAACTTGAGCTTCGTGCCAGCCCATACCGTCGCGGTCTGTTCCTCAGCGTCTACCTCGATTAAGCCTTGCATGCGGTCCAGCGTGATGAGCACATCATCAGATGCCGCAATCGGCGTAAAAGAATGCCCCGTACCGACAACCCGCAGTCTGCGTCCTTCTCTTCTGCAAAGCAGAACCGCGTCAACCACCGCTTCTATAGAGTCTGGATAAAGCACCGTCTGCGGCGATGCCTGTACGATTCCCGACCAATTCGTCCATGTCCCTGATTTGCTTATCATAGAAAACACGCCCCCATACCGCGATATGTTGGATATGTACTTACAATGCTGCCCTGCGAAACGGCATATAACGAAAGGAATCGCTCGCACAGCTCCCCTGCCTTCGCATGACGGAAAAACACCGGATCGCCCAGCTCCAACTGGACTTCGCCCCGCACGCGCAGCGGTGTTTGTACCTCACCTGCGCCCTCCAACGGATATAGCTCCAGACCTTCCGGCAAATACGGCTTAGGCCGTTTGTCTAACCCCGTTGGCCCCGAGGCCGTATAACCGCCGCCCATACAAGTCACGATGTTTGGCTGTGGACAGCGCACCACCTCTACTGCATACCCCGCAGCAGGCTTATAGCGAAAGGACGTGTAGTTATCGAACAAGCCTGGTGCGTAAAAGCCAGAACCTGCCGTGATCTCAGTCACACATGCTTCTTTCCGCGAGCTGTCCATACTTCCTGTCCCACCCGCATTGACGAAACGAAGCTCGACACCCATTGCCTCAAGCTCACGCGTCACTTCCTCTCTCCACTTCACAGCTTTGAGAATGGAGGACTTTTTCAACCTGCGGATTAACGCATTTTTCACAGCTTGCCCAGGCACGTTATCGCCAACACCGGCAATCTGCGCCTCGTACCCCATAATACCGTCAAGCCGCAGCCAACTCGCTTCGACGATCCGCTCAGCCACAGGGCGAACCTGCTCCCAGCGCGTTAACGGGGATCGCCACACGCCAAAGTGCAGCCCAGGAAAATCGGTCGACATATCGATGTCGATACAAATGGGTACAGTTATTTGCAGCTTCGCTGCGAGACGCTCTAACTGCACAACATGCTCGATACAATCGACCATGAACGTAATCGTATTGCCCTCGCCAATCAGCGAAATTACATCTTTTATGGCCTCTGCGTGCCACTGCGGATAACCCAGTAAAAGATCATCAAATCCTTGCCTCGCTAAGAAAGCAGCCTCCGCCGCCGTATAACACATAATCCCCTGATACACATCGTCAGCTGCCAAAATACGGCGAAGCACATCCGGGCAGCGAATTGACTTGCTCGCCACCCGTATTTTCTTCCCCCCGGCTTCCTGCGCAATGGCCTTGATGTTAGCGTCCAATAAATCCAAATCTACGAATGCGAATGGTTTCGGTACTTCCTTGAAAATCTGTTTATAATACTCATAGGATCCTATCATGAGACTTACCTCTTCCTATTAAGCCGTATTTATGGCTTAGTCAGCATACGAATGATTTTCAACCCGATTTTGCTAGACGGATACCGAAAAGGAATATCGAACCTCGTCGTCTGCTTTAATATACTTTTCATATGTGAAAATATGTGAAAGCTCATCTCGCCATGATAGCTGCCCATTCCGCTCTCGCCAACTCCGCCTACAGGCAGATGCGTCGAACCAAAATGCATCAGCGTATCATTGACACAACCGCCGCCGAATGAAATTCGCTCAAGCATGGCATCTTGCACCTTTTTATCCTCCGAAAATACATACAGTGCCAACGGCTTCGGCCGAGCTAGGATCATGCCTACGACTTCATCTAGGCTTTCATAGGTCAGGACAGGAAGAATAGGGCCAAAGATCTCCTCTTGCATCACGGGCATTTCCCATGTGATATCTTCAAGCACCGTCGGTTCAATTTGCAGCGTCTGATCGTCAGCCTGCCCACCGATAGCGACCTTCCCGTCATGCAAAAAATGATGCACCCGCTCGTAATGTCGGCGAGAAATAATTTTGCCGTAATCAGGGCTTTGCAGCGGCTTGTCGCCATAGAAAAAGACAATCGCTTCTTGAAGATAAGCCAGCAGCTTATCTTTCACGCTCCGATGCACGAGCAAATAGTCTGGAGCCACGCAGGTCTGTCCCGCATTCGAGAACTTCCCGAAAGCGATACGCTGCGCCGCCAGCTTTAAATGCGCGTCATGATGTACGATGCAGGGGCTCTTTCCGCCAAGCTCTAGCGTGACTCGCGTGAGCCGCTTCGATGCCGCCTCCATCACAACTTTCCCTACGGCTACGCTGCCCGTAAAAAAGATTTTGTCAAACGGCTGCTCCAGCAGCACGCGACTTTCTTCCACGCCGCCTTCCACAACGGCCACATACTGCGGTTCGAAGGTCGCACGTATGATCGCGGTCATCACAGCGGATACCGCTGGCGCTAGCTCTGAAGGCTTCAACACAACCGTATTCCCAGCCGCAATCGCTCCCACCAATGGATCAAAAGCCAACATAAACGGATAATTCCACGGTGCAATGATAAGTGCCGCACCCAGTGGTTCAGGGATGATGTAGCTTCGGCTTCCCGAATGCGTCATCGGCGATTTCACTTTTTTCGGCCTCATCCATCGTTTCAGATGCTTGATGACATGCGCTATTTCTTGATATACGATGCCTATTTCAAATGCGTACGCTTCCTTCTCTCCCTTATTCAAGTCCGTGCGAAGCGCCTCGATAATCGCTGATTCCCGTTCGACAATTGCTTGCTTCAGCTTTTTGAGCTGTGTAATCCGGAAATCGAGCCCTCGCGTAGCACCTGTGTGATAGTACCTTTTTTGCTGATCCATCAATTGGCTTATCGCCATACGGCTCTACTCCTCTCGGATATTTATATCTCGGCTGCGTCACTTCTGCAAACGCTTACAAATAGCTGTATTGTACACATACTTAATCCAATCATTTTACCATCCCAATCCACTCAGTGACAATAATACGAAATAACCCCATAGATTCCTCCATAATTCTTGGCAAAATAAAAAAAGCCCTGATTGCTCAGGACTAAAAGAAAAACCCTTACTAGGTAAGGGTTGCTAATTGTAAAACTGGGATGCGGTCGGAGGGATTTGAACCCTCACGCCTTGTGAGCGCCACCCCCTCAAGATGGTGTGTCTGCCGTTCCACCACGACCGCTTATAGGAAGTAAACTGGGGATCTAGGATTCGAACCTAGGCATGACGGAGTCAAAGTCCGTTGCCTTACCGCTTGGCTAATCCCCATTAGATAAGGGAAAAGGGCGACCGATGGGACTTGAACCCACGAATGCCGGATCCACAAACCGGTGCGTTAACCCCTTCGCCACGATCGCCACAGTAGGAATATTATTCCTTGAAAACTAGATACGAAACTTCAACGTAAAGTATTTACTTAGGAATTTTGGTTAAGCCCTCGACCGATTAGTATTCGTCAGCTGCATACGTTGCCGCACTTCCACCTCGAACCTATCAACCTCGTCGTCTACAAGGGGTCTTACA